>DASRDZ010000080.1:0-23091 GCA_035652335.1 Candidatus Dormiibacterota bacterium | reverse complement strand
CGAAACCGCAGCCACGCCTCCACGTCGACGCCGCGCGCCCCGACCACCTCGACTCCGCCCGCCCGCAGCGACTCCGCGACGTCCCCCTCGCCGTCGTCGTCCCAGCACAGGAGCGTGATCCTCCAGCTCGGCGCGACCGTGCCCAGCGCCCCCGCCACATCGCGCGCATCCTCCGCCCGGGACGCCACCACCAGCAGTCGCTCCACACACTCCGCATCGCGGATCGCCAGCAACGACGCCGGGTCATCCGGATTGGGCCGGGGCGGCCGCAACCCGATCAGCTCCTTCCAGCGCTCCACGAAGATGGGCCGGTTGCGCAGCAGCTGCGGCAGCATCCCGCTGCGGTCGCCGGACGACGCCCAGCGCTTGTGCACCGCCACGCTGCGCGGCTGGTACACGACGCGCATCCCCACCGAGCGCCAGCGCATCGCCAGGTCGGTGTCCTCGTAGTAGGCGGGGTGGTAGACGGGGTCGAAGCCGCCCGCGTCGAGGAAGGCGCTGCGCCGCACCAGCAGGCACGCGGCGCTGAGGTAGTCGACGTCGCGGCGGAAGCGGTACTCGGGACGGCGCGGGTCGTCGCCGTCGCCGTAGTTGTCACCGGCGCCGTCGCCCCAGACCATGCTGCCCGCCTCCTGCAGCGTGCCGTCGAGGTTGTCGAGACGGGCGCCCACGGCGGCGACGTCGTCCTCGCCGTCGAGCACCTCGCGCAGCGGCGGCAGCCAGCCGGGCTGCACCATGGCGTCGCTGTTGAGGAGGAGAACGCGGGGCGCTCGGGAGATCATCACCCCGAGGTTGGCGGCGGCGCCGAAGCCGCGGTTGAGGTCCTCGTAGACGACCCGTGCGCCGGCAAGGGACGCCAGATGTGTGCGCGTCTCGTCGGACGACGCGTTGTCGACGACGACCAGCTCGTATGGCGACTCGGTGGTGGCGGTGAGCGCCTGCAGCGCGCGCTCGGTCCACTCCCAGGCGTTGTACGTGACCAGCACCACCGACAGCTCGGGCGCGTCGCAGCGGGGGACGGCGATGCCGCCCATCAGCGGTGCAGCCGTCCGCGCGTCGAGTGGTACGCGCTGCGCAGCCGCTCGGTGTAGCGCCAGGTCCGTGACCCGAGCACCAGTCGCATCTCGGCGTCCCTGGCCGCGGCGCGTTGCTCGGCCGCCTCGACCTCGCGCTCCAGCATGCGGATCTCGACGCGGAGAGCGGCGTACTGCGAGGCGGTGCGCCGCGCTCCACGCATGTCGGCGGCGGCGCCGGGGCTGCCGCGACCACGCCAGCAGTCCAGCGCGGCGCGCGCCGCGCCGTCCAGGGCGCGCAACGCCGCGCCGCCGTCCGGGTCGCGCGCCCCCTCTGCGATCGCGGCCACGACCGGGCGCGACCAGTCGTCCCGTTGTCCATCGCCGGCCGCCGCAATCCATTCGTCCACGCCCGCGTGCTCGGGCAGCTCTCCCGACCAGCCCAGCAGTCGAAGCGTCTCTCGCCGGTTGCGCCGAAGCTCCTCACCGCCGGCGTGCGCCGCGGCACGCACGACGTCGCGAAGCTCGCCCGGCACGCGCACCACCGGACACCCGGATCTCCCGGGCACCGTGGTCTCCGCTCCGGCGACGATCAGCGCGTCGTGATCGCGGCGGTCGGCGGCGACCAGCCGCCGCCAGGGCCGGCCGCAGTCCAGCGCCGACGGCGCTGGCGCCGCTCCGCCCGACACCAGCACCGACACTCGCGCCCGCGGCAGGCGGTCGAGCAGAGCCAGCGTCAGCACTCGCGCGGCGACGGCGGCCTCCCATTCGTCGACGCCGCCCGGGATCACGACGCCGACGCGCGGCCGGGCGATCTCGTCGATCACGCGGCCTCCAGCCGCCCGCTGAGCAGGGCGTCGAGACGCTCGACGAGACGCTGCGCCAGGCGATCGAAGGGCACCGAGCGCGCATGCGCCAGGCCGGCGGCGCTCTGCGCCGTCCACGCCTCGCGGTCGGTGAGCAGCCGGAGCAGCGCCTCCTCCAACTCGCCCTCGCCGAGAGTGTCGACCACCGCCAGCGCGCCCTCGGGATAGTCGATGCGCGCGTTGGCCAGGTTGGTGATCACCGGCGTGCCGACCGCCTGGGCGTCGGCGACCGCGCCGGACGTCTCCCCGTTGGTGAGCCGCCGCAGCTGCACGGCGACGGTGGCGCGGCGGAGGTACGTCCACCAGTCGTCCTCGTCGGATCGGCCGGTGAAGTCGATGCGCGAGCCGACGCCCAGCCGGTCGGCGAGCGCCTGCAGCTCCGCCTGGTACTGCGGGGGCACCACCACGCCGACGAACACGAGCCGCGCCGGCGTCCGGTCCGCGATGCGCGCGAAGGCTTCGATGAGCCGGTCCGATCCCTTGATCCAGTCCACCGAGCCCGCGCTGACGATCAGGGGCGGGTCGGAGTCCCGCTGCAGCCCGTGGACGTGCGCGGGCGGGACGGGCGCGGCGAAGGGCAGGCGGATCAACGGCCGCTGCACGCCGTCGGGTCCCTGGTCGAGGCGGCAGAGCTGTTCGGCGAAGCGCGAGTTGACGATCACCGCGCGCGAAGCGCGCACCAGCGAGCGGGTGAGGAAGACCCCGCTCCGGTGCATCCAGCTGCGCTCGAAGAGATCCTCGCGGTCCTCGAGGTCGGCGATCTGCCCGGCGTAGGTGTCGCGCAGGGTGTCGCGCATCCAGCGTGCGGGATCGGTGGTGCGCTCGTGGGCGTAGTTGGCGTGGAAGCCGCTGAGGCGGACGTCGTGCAGCCAGAGAACGCCGGGATGGCGGTGCAGGAGGTCGTAGGTGGTGAGGTGGTGCTCGCTGTTGCCGAACGTGTAGAGGACGGCGTCGTACCCGGAGGGGTCGAGCGAGCGGCCCAGCGCCGGGGAGCGGAAGGCCGGCTGCGCGCCACCGTGGCCCGGCCGCACCACCTCGGGTGGCACGAAGACGTCGACGTCGGCGAGGCGCGAGAGGGCGGAGACGGTTCGGCCGTTGTAGTCCGCGACACCCGACTTCACCGGCGGCATCGGACCGACCAGCGCGATCCGCATCCTCCGCTCGCGACGGGCGGGCCCCCGCGCGGGCCGAAGCCGCTGCAGCGCGGCGACGGTACGCGCGGCGACGGCGTCCCAGGTGACGTGCGGCGCGGCGCGGTGTCCCGCGTCGAGCAGCCGCTCGCGGAAGCCCTCGTCGGTGAGGGCGCGATGGATCACCTGCGCCATGTCCTCGACGTCGCGCGGGTCGAACGCCGACTCCGGGAGGTCGAGGATCTCCGGCAGCGCACCGGCGGCGGAGGTCACCACGGGCCGCGCACACGCGACGGCCTCGGCGACCGGCAGCCCGAAGCCCTCGTCGAGCGACGGCATGACGACGAGCGAGGCCGTCTGGTAGAGCGCGAGCAGCACCGAATCGGAGACGAACCCGGTGAGGACGACGTCGTCACCACGCAGTCCCGCGCGCGTCGCATGGTCCTCCCAGGCGGCGCGGGTCTGCGGGTGCAGCTCGCAGGCGATCACCAGCTGGTGCGAGTCGCGGACGGTCTGCGGCAGCAGCGCCCACGCGCTGATCAGCCGCTCGGTGTTCTTGCGCGGAACGCCGCCCGACACGCAGAGCACGACACCGCGACGCACCTGCGGCAGCGACGCGCGCACCGCCGCACCGGGGTCCTCGCCGGGCGCCGCGGGACGGAACCGCGACGACGCGCCGCCGCCGACGTCGACGCACCGGGCCGGGTCGACGCCGAGCGACGCGATGGCATCGCGCCGCGTGTGGGCGGAGTTGCAGAGCACGAGGTCGGCGGTTCGCACCAGCTCCAGGCGCTGCCGGTACCGCCGCTGCACGTCCTCCCCGGGCAGCACCGTGGGATCGTGCAGCGGGATGAGGTCGTGCAGGGTCACCACCAGCGGCGTCGCCTCGCCCAGCGCGTGACGCGGCACGGCGACGGCGCTCGGTGTGGTCATCTCGAAGGGGGAGAGGAGGTGGTAGGCGAAGGGGCCGCCCGCGGCGGCGGCACGGATGGCGCCGGCCGTGTTCCAGGTGAGCAGCGGCGAGTCGAGCAGCTCGGCGTCGAGGTGGCCCGGAAAGGGAAGCTGCGCGTTGAGCACCATCGCCGCCACGGTGTCCCCCCGGCGCAGCAGCGCGGCGGCCAGTCCCGACACGTAGCGGCCGATGCCGCGGTCGCCGTTGCGGACGTCCTGGCAGCCCTGCAGGTCGAGGACGAGCCGCGTCGCGGTCACGCCGCCGCCTCGCCCGAGCGATCGAGCAGCGAGAGCAGGTGCGTGGCGGCCGCGTCGGGGTCGGACACGTCGCAGACGCTGATCGGCGGGCACGGGCCACCGGCGCCCTGGTCGAGCCGCAGCCGCCGCGCGGCGCGCTCGTCGGGCACGACGACGGCGCGGGCTCCGCGCACCACCTCGCTGCTGAGCAGCAACCCGTAGCGCCGCTCGGCGGCGGGGTCGAACCCCAGCGCGTCGCCGCGATCCAGCGCCTCCAGGGCCGGCGCCGGCGCGCGCTCGCCGTACAGCCGGCGCAGGACCGCGGCGAGCCCGACCGCAGTGCGAGCCTCGGCGCGATACACGTCCGCGAGCGAGACCTCGTGCAACCACAGCACACCGGGCAGGCGACGTGCGGAGCGCAGCACCTCCAGGTCGCCGCCGTCGCCACTCAGCGCGTGCACCACGCCGTCGTACTCCGCCGGCGAGACCGTGCCGGCGAGCGCGCCGCCCGCGAAGGTGTCCACCTCGCAGCGCCGCGCCAGCGCGCCGGCGAGCGCGCGATTGCGCGGTGACGCAGCCGCCACGAAGGCGACGCGCATCGGTCCTGCGGCAGCGACGTCACCGGCGCGGAGGGCGAGTGCCACGACGCGCTCCGCCACCTCGGCCGGCGCGGCGTCCCCCGTCGCCATCACCACCACCGGTACGCCGAGCCGCTCGACGTGCGGCGGCACCGCCGCCTCCCCGAAGGTGACGTAGACGCAGGGGCCGCCGGACCGCGCGCGCCGCACCTCGCTCGCGGTGTTCCAGCGCAGCAGTCCCGAACCGAGCACGCGCGAGTGCAGCGTCCCCGGGATCGGCGCGCCGGGATCGAGCAGCAGCGCCCGCACCGCGTCACCGCGGGCGAGCAGGGCCGCCGCGCACTCCTCGACGAAGCCTGCGCCCGCGGTCCCCGGTCGCTGCGCCGCCCCCACGTCGACGAGCAGCCCTGCAGGGCCGGCCGCCGCGCTCACCCCTCCGCCACGGCGCGCAGCAGGCCCACGCCGTCGCCCGCGCTTCCGTCTCCCGCCACCTCCCAGGGGCCGCCGGGCGTGGGCACGACGGCGCTGCGCTCGACCAGGCGCAGCCCGGCCAGCGCGGCCTCGGGGTCGTCGCCGGAACGCTGCGGGGTGCTGACCAGCAGCGAGCCGCCAGGGCGCAGCCGTGGGGCCAGTCCCGCCACCACCGCGGCGTCGACCGGGACAGGACCGTCCGCGCCCTCGGCGCAGAGCACCACGGCGGCGTCGAGCGTTCCGGCCTCGGGCCCGTCCCGCCGCAGCCGCGGGTGCTCAGGCAGGGGCACGGCGTCGACCACCGCCACCTCGTGCCCGAGGCCCACCAGCGCCAGCGGCAGCCCCGCATCCCCGGGCGCTGACAGGGCGATCCGGGCCGGCGGGGTCAACCCCGACAGCGCCCCCAGAACCCAGGCCACGGCCACGGGATGGCTGCTGCTCAGCATCGCCGCTGCGTCCGAGCCCCTTCCCGCACCCCCCTCCAGCGCCGCCAGCCTCCCCTCCAGCCTGGCCAGCAGGCGCGACTGGACGATGCCCATCTCCGCGGCGGTGTCGGCGTCGGTGGCCACGTGCCGCTCGAGCGCGTCGAGCCGGGCGAGGATGCGCTCGACGACGCGGTGCTCGAGGCCCTCCAGCCGGGGGTCGAAGGCGACCGCCACGGGCCGGAAGACCACCCCGCTCCAGCGGCGGACACGCTCTTTCACGGTCGCAGGATGGTGCCACAAGCGCGCCCGCCCCGGACCCCGCGGCCCCGCCGCCGGCGCTCCGGCCCCCGCTAGACTTCGCAGTCCACCATGACCGCCACCGACCCCGCCGCCACCTCCGCCCAGCCCGCGCCGCCGGCCGCCGACGTCGTCGAGAAGCTGGTCTCGCTGAGCAAGCAGCGCGGCTTCGTCTTCCAGTCGAGCGAGATCTACGGCGGCATCAACGCGCTGTACGACTTCGGCCCGCTGGGCACCCGGCTGCGCCGCAACATCCGCGACTCCTGGTGGCGGCGGATGATCGAGCTGCGCGACGACGTGGAGCCGATCGAGTCCTCGATCATCATGCACCCCCGCGTCTGGGAGGCCAGCGGCCACGTGCAGAACTTCACCGACCCGCTGGTCGACTGCACCGGGAAGTGCCGCCGCCGCTGGCGCGAGGACCATCTCGAAGAGGAGCGCCGCGTCCGCGGCAAGGACCCGTCGCAGCGGCTCTGCCCCGAGTGCGACGGCGCGCTCACCGAGGCGCGCAACTTCAACCTCATGTTCAAGACCTTTGCCGGCCCGGTCGAGGACGCATCGACCCAGGTCTGGCTGCGCCCTGAGACGGCCCAGGGGATGTTCGTCGACTTCCAGCAGGTGGTCAACGCGACGCGCGCGCGGATGCCCTTCGGCATCGCCCAGATCGGCAAGGCGTTCCGCAACGAGATCACCACCGGCAACTTCATCTTCCGGGTCCGCGAGTTCGAGATCATGGAGATGGAGTTCTTCTGCAAGCCGGGGACCGACGACGAGTGGTTCGACTACTGGCAGAGCGAGTGGCGGGCCTGGTACGTCGAGGACCTCGGCCTGCGCGCCGGCCGCCTGCGCATGTACGAGCATCCGGCCGAGAAGCGGGCGCACTACAGCAAGGGCACGTTCGACGTCGAGTACCTCTTCCCCTTCGGCTGGGGAGAGCTGGGCGGCGTCGCCAACCGCACCGACTACGACCTCTCGCGCCACCAGGAGTACAGCGGCAAGGACCAGTCCTACCTGGACCCGGTGAGCAACGAGCGCTACCTGCCCTACGTCATCGAGCCGACCACGTCGGTCGACCGCAGCATGATCGCGGTGATGGTCGACGCCTACGACCGCGAGGAGGTGCGCGGCGAGGAGCGCGTGGTGCTGCGCATGCATCCCGACATCGCGCCCTTCCAGGTCGCCGTGCTGCCGCTCAGCAAGAAGCCCGAGCTGAGCGAGGTGGCCCACCGTATCGAGCACGACCTGCGCCGCAGCTTCGCCACCGAATACGACGAGACCCAGTCGATCGGCCGCCGCTACCGCCGCCAGGACGAGATCGGCACGCCGCTCGCCGTCACCGTCGACTTCGACTCGCTGCAGGACCAGGCGGTGACCATCCGCGAGCGCGACACCATGGAGCAGGTGCGGGTCCCCATGGCCGGGCTGGAGGCGGCCCTGCGCGAGCAGCTCGACGTGTCGCGCCGGCGCGCCGCCGAGCGCGCCCAGGGGTCGCAGGGCTCGTAGGCGAGCGCGCTCCGATGCAGGCGTTCGTCACCGGCGGCTCGGGCTACCTCGGACGCAACCTCGTCGAGGCGCTGGTCGCCCGCGGTGACGCCGTGCGTGCGCTGGCGCGCTCCGCGCCGTCCGCCGACGCGGTGCGCTCGCGCGGCGCCACCGCCGTCGACGGCGACCTCGGCGACGAGGACGCCATGTGCGAGGCGATGCGCGGCTGCGACGTCGTGTACCACTGCGCCGCGCAGGTGGGCGGCGGCCCGCGCGACGAGTCGGTGTGGTTCCGCGTCAACGTCGGCGGCACCGACGCGGTGATCCGCGCGGCGGAGCGGGCCGGCGTGCCGCGGCTGGTGCACGTCAGCACCGAGGCGGTGCTGGCGGGCGGCGGGCCGCTGCGCATGGTCGACGAGACGCAGCCCTATCCGCGCCGTCACATCCGCCCCTACGGGGTCACCAAGGCGATCGCCGAGCAGCACGTGGTCGCCGCCAGCTCCGACCGGCTGGCCACCGTGGTCGTCCGCCCCCGTTTCGTCTGGGGTCGCGACGACTCGACGCTGCTGCCGCGCTTCGTCGAGGGCGCCCGCCGCGGGCAGCTCGCCTGGTTCGACGGCGGGCGCTACCGCACCTCGACCACCCACGTCGCCAACGCCGCCGCCGGGCTGATCGCAGCCGCCGAGCGCGGCCGCGGCGGCGAGATCTACTTCGTCACCGACGGCGAGCCGGTGGTGTTCCGCGACTTCATCACGGCGATGCTCGCCACCCAGGACGTCGCCGCCCCGACGCGCAGCGTGCCGCTGCCCCTGGTCCGCGGCGTCGCCTCGCTGCTCGCCGGCTGGGCGACGCTGACCCGCGCGCGCAACGAGCCCCTGCTCACCCCGGCGGCGCTGGCCCTGGTCGGGCACGAGATGACGATGTCCGACGCCAAGGCGCGGCGGGAGCTCGGCTACCGGCCCGTGGTGAGCGTGGAGGAGGGCCTCGCCGAGCTGCGCGCCCGCCATCGCGGCGATGCTACGCTCGGCTCCCCCGTACCCCAGCCACCCCGATCACTGCGGAGCCCTCGATGAAGAAGAAGGCGGTTGCGAAGAAGCCGGCGAAGACGTCGAGCGCCAAGAAGACTCAAGGCCGCGCTTCCACCACCGCCACGAAGACGGCCACCGCGGGCCGCGGCCGGACGGCCAAAGCCGCGTCCAACACAGCGGCCCGGGGACAGGGGCGCTCGGCCGCGAAGCGGGTGGCACCGGCCAAGGCGAAGGCGGCCACCGCGAAGAAGGCGATCCGCGGCGCCGTGGTCACCGGCCGCGCCGGCCTCCCCGCCAACGGCCGCGTCGCCAAGAGCGCCGCCGCCGCCACTCTGCGCATCCCGCGCACCCAGCACAAATGGGTCTACCTCTTCGAGGAGGGCAACGCCCAGCTGCGCGACCTGCTCGGCGGCAAGGGCGCCGGCGTCGCCGAGATGACCCGCGCGGGGCTGCCCGTCCCGCCCGGCTTCACCATCACCACCGAGGCCTGCAACGCCTTCTACACCAACAGGCGCCGCTTCCCGCCGGGCATGTGGGACCAGGCGATGCAGGCCCTGAAGCACATCGAGAAGAAGGCCGGCAAGAAGTTCGGCGACGCGCGCAATCCGCTGCTGGTCAGCGTGCGCAGCGGCGCCAAGTTCTCCATGCCGGGCATGATGGACACCGTCCTCAACCTCGGCCTCAACGCCGAGACGCTGCAGGGCCTGGCCGCGCTCACCGGCAACGAGCGCTTCGCCCTGGACGCGTACCGCCGCTTCATCCAGCTCTTCAGCAAGATCGTGCTGGGCATCGACGGCGCCCTCTTCGAGGAGGCGCTCGACGCCGCCAAGGTGCGCACCAAGGCGGCCACCGACGCGGACCTGCAGCCCAAGGCGCTGCGTGCGCTCATCGACAACTTCAAGCAGATCGTCCGCGACCGGGCCGGCGTCGAGTTCCCCGAGGACCCCCACGACCAGCTGGAGCAGGCCATCGGCGCGGTGTTCTCCTCGTGGAACAACAAGCGGGCGATGGACTACCGCAACTTCAACAAGATCAGCCACGACCTGGGCACCGCCGTCAACGTGCAGACCATGGTCTTCGGCAACATGGGCGAGGACTCGGCCACGGGCGTCGCCTTCACGCGCGACCCCTCGACGGGCGAGCGCGTGCTCTACGGAGAGTACCTGCCCAACGCCCAGGGCGAGGACGTCGTCGCCGGCATCCGCACGCCGCATCCCATCGCCGACATGAAGCGCGAGATGCCCCGCGTCTACGCGGAGTTCGAGAAGATCGCGCAGCGGCTGGAGAAGCACTACCGCGACGTGCAGGACATGGAGTTCACCATCGAGCGCGGCCGCCTCTACATGCTGCAGACGCGAAGCGGCAAGCGCACCGCGGCGGCCGCCGTGAAGGTCGCCGTGGACATGGTGCACGAGCGCCTCATCAACCGCCAGGAGGCGGTGCAGCGCGTCGAGCCCGCCCACATCGACCAGCTGCTGCACACCCGCATCGACCCCGCCGCGAAGGTCGACGTCCTGGCCACCGGCCTCGCCGCCTCGCCCGGCGCCGCCTACGGCAAGGCCGTCTTCGACGCCGACACGGCGGAGGAGTGGGCCAAGCGCGGCGAGAAGGTGATCCTCGTCCGCATCGAGACCAATCCCGACGACGTGCACGGGATGATCGCCGCGCAGGGGGTGCTCACCAGCCGCGGCGGGCGCACCTCGCACGCGGCGGTGGTGGCGCGCGGCATGGGCAAGCCCTGCGTCGCCGGCGCGGAGTCGGTGAAGGTCGACCTGGTCAAGCGCCAGTTCACCGCGGGCGGCCGCACCATCAAGGAGGGGGAGGAGTTCACCATCGACGGCAGCACCGGCCACGTCATCTTCGGCAGCGTGCCGATGATCGAGCCGGAGATCAGCGGCGACCTCGAGGAGCTGCTGCGCTACGCCGACCAGGTGCGCCGCCTCGGGGTGTGGGCCAACGGCGACTACCCGCACGACGCCGAGCGCGCCCGCGCCTTCGGCGCCGAGGGCATCGGCCTCTGCCGCACCGAGCACATGTTCATGGAGCAGGACCGCCTGCCGGTGGTGCAGCGCATGATCCTCAGCGCCACCACCGAGGAGCGTCGCGAGGCGCTCAGCGAGCTGCTGCCCATGCAGCGCAGCGACTTCCACGGCATCCTCGAAGCGATGCACGGCCTGCCGGTCGTCATCCGTCTCATCGACCCGCCGCTGCACGAGTTCCTGCCCTCGCTGGAGGACCTCCTCGTCGAGGTCACCCGTGCCGAGGCGCTGGGCAGGCCGGAGAGCGAGTACGCCGAGCAGCGGCGCCTGCTCGCCGCCGTGCGCGACCTGCACGAGCAGAACCCCATGCTGGGACTGCGCGGCTGCCGTCTCGGCCTGCTCTTCCCCGAGATCATCGAGATGCAGACGCGCGCCATCATCGAGGCGGCCATCCAGCTCAAGAAGAAGAAGGTCGACGTGCGGCCCGAGATCATGGTGCCGCTGGTGGGAACCGTCGAGGAGCTGCGCCGCACCCGCGAGGTGATCGACCGCGTCGCCCAGGAGGTGATCGCCGAGTCGGGCGTGAAGCTGCAGTACAAGGTCGGCACGATGATCGAGATCCCGCGTGCGGCGCTCACCGCGGGGCAGATCGCCGCCGACGCCGAGTTCTTCTCCTTCGGCACCAACGACCTCACCCAGACCACCTTCGGCTACTCGCGCGACGACGCCGAGGGCAAGTTCCTGCTCAAGTACGTCGAGGAGAAGATCCTCCCCGTCAACCCCTTCGAATCCCTCGACCGCGACGGCGTGGGCCGGCTCATGGGCATCGCCGTCGCCGAGGGGCGGGCGACGCGCCCCAAGCTCAAGGTCGGCATCTGCGGCGAGCACGGCGGCGACCCGGCCTCGATCCAGGTCTGCGAGGACCTCGGCCTCGACTACGTCTCCTGCTCCCCCTACCGCGTGCCCGTCGCCCGGCTGGCCGCCGCCCAGGCCCGCCTGGCCACCGCGGAGCGCGACCGCTAGCTCGGGCGCTCATGACCGCTGATCCGGTGGCGGCTCCGGTATCCTCGGCTGCCGATGGGAGAGCACGTCCGCATCCGCAAGCTGGGCACGCGCGACGGGCGACCGGTGATGCTCGACGACGGCCACGTCGTCGAGGGGGACGAGGTGACGCCGCCGACCCCCGGCCAGCCGTACCTGGTGCGGCGCTCGGTGATGGAGGAGGAGGAGGCGCCCGAGGTGTTCAACACCTCGCCGGTGCGCGCCGTGATCACCGACAAGGGCGGCGCCATCACTTTGCTCACCGACAACTCGCGATACGCGGTGGAGGTCATCGGCCGCTGAAACGGCGGAGCCTTCGCCGCGCTCTCTCCGTTCAGTGCAAAGGCACCCACACCGGCCGCACATCACGTAGGCTTTGCCACCGATGACCTTGAGTCACTCCACCAGCATCCGCATGCAGCACGACGACGACGAACTGGAGCTCCCGGTGGAAGTGGTGGCCGAGCGCCTCGGCCTGCCGGCGTCGATGCTGATCCGGCGCATCGAAGCGGGGGACATCCCCGCCCGCCAGGTCGAGGACGGGGACGGGTACCACTACCGCGTCCGCCTCGCCGACCTGGGTCCCTCGACGGAGCAGGTCGCGGAGATCCGCGGCACCGTCGAACCGCTCACCCTCAACGGCCACGCCGCGCACGACGAGACCTCCCTCGCCGGCAGCGCCGCCGCTGTCGCCGTGGCCGGGGACGACGAGGAGGCCGAGGACGTCGACCAGGCGCTGCCGCCGCCGCCACCGGTGCGCACCACCGTCGAGCTGAGCCCGCTGGAGACCGCCACCGAGGGGCCGCGCGCCGAGCTGGCGATGATGAACCTCGACCCGCGGGAGCTGGTCGCCGGCCTGCTCGACCGCTGGGAGCGCACCCTGGAGCAGCGCATCTACGCGGAGCAGCGCCAGCGCTTCGAGGCCGAGCTGAGCAACCGCCAGGCCAAGGTCAAGGAGCTCAAGCTGGAGCTGGATGCCGTCCGCGCCGAGCACGCCGCCGCGCTCGCCGAGAAGGAGCGCCAGCTCGCCGAGCGCACCCGCGAGCTGGCCGAGCGCGAGCGGGAGGTCGCCGAGATCCTCTCCCGGCCGCGCCGCCGCGGCTGGCTCTTCAGCCGCTAGGCGACTCGGCGGCGCCGGGCCGGCTGGGAGCCGCTATCGTCTCTCCAGCCATGCCGGCCGACGCTGTCACCGAGATCAAGTCGCACCTCGACATCGTCGACGTGGTCGGGGGCTACGTCCGCCTGCAGCGGAGCGGCCGCGAGTACAAGGGCCTCTGCCCCTTCCACGGCGAGAAGACGCCGAGCTTCATGGTCAACCAGGAGCGCCAGGTCTTCCACTGCCACGGCTGCGGCGAGGGCGGCGACGTGCTCAGCTTCGTGCAGAAGATCGAGCGCCTCGACTTCCGCGAGACCCTGGAGCTGCTCGCCGAGCGCGCCGGGGTCGAGCTCACCCGCGACGGCGACGGCGGCCGCGAGCGCCGCGACGCGCAGCGCCGCCGCAAGCTGGCCGTCGAGCTGCACAAGCGGGCGCAGTCGTACTACGAGCACGTGCTCTGGAACACGGCGGCCGGCGAGCCGGGACGCACCCTGCTGCGCGAGCGCGCCGTCACCGAGGAGCAGGCGCGGCAGTTCGGCGTCGGCTTCGCACCCTCGGGTGGCGGGGCCGGCGACGCGCTGATCCGCTACCTGCTGCAGCGGCACGCGGCGAGCACCGTCGCCGAGATCGCCGAGGCTGGACTGGCGCACACCTCGGACCGCGGCGGCCCGCCACGCGACCGCTTCCGCCACCGCCTGCTCTTCCCCATCCGCAACGAGCGCGGCGAGACCATCGCCTTCGGCGGCCGCGCCCTCGGCGACGCCATTCCCAAGTACCTCAACTCGCCGGCGACGGCGGTGTACGACAAGTCGCAGGCGATCTTCGGCATCGACCAGGCGCGCACCGCGATGCAATCGAGCGGCGTGGCGGTGATCGTCGAGGGCTACTTCGACGTGCTGGCCGCGCATGCCGCGGGAGTCACCAACGCGGTGGCCAGCAGCGGCACCGCGCTGACGCGCGAGCAGGTGCGCATCCTCTCGCGGCACGCGCGCACGCTGGTGCTCTGCTTCGACGGTGACGACGCCGGACGCACCGCCGCGTCGCGCGCCGTCGACGTCGTCGCCGCGGAGAGCCTGGAGTGCCGCATCTGCGTGCTGCCGGAGGGGTTCAAGGATCCCGACGAGCTGGTGCGACGCGATCCCGCGCTGTTCGCGCAGGTGGTCGCGGATGCGCCGCGCGAGTGGCAGGTGCTGCTCGACCGCGCCCTCGGCGGCGGTGAGGGCGGGTCCATCGACGCGCGCCGCGACGCGGCCGAGCGCGCCGTGGCATTGCTGGCCAGGATCTCCGAGGCGGCGGCGCGCGACCTCTACATCCAGCAGGCGGCGCGGCGGCTCGACCTGCAGCCGGCGAGCATCGCCCAGGACGTCGAGCGGGTGCGGCGCAGCGGCCGGCCCGCGCGCGTGGTGGCGAGCGCGCCGCCCGCGCAGCCGGCGGTCGAGGAGCCCGTCGACGAGGCGCCCCCGCCCAACGCCTCGGAGCTGTACATCGGGCGGCTCGCGCTGCACCGCCCGGCGCTGGCCGCGGAGCTGCTGGCGCATCTCGGCTTCCAGCCCGCTGAACTCATCCATCCGCAGATCCGGCGCATCGTCGAGCTGGCCATCAGCCTGGAACCGGGGTCGACCTTCCCCGTGCATCAACTCGGGGTGTCAGAACAGCGCCTCGCCGCCCGTCTACTGGTACGCTCCCTGCCCGAGTTGCAGGACCCGGACAACCCCCTACCAGTGAGGCAGGCCGTGGCCGATTGCGTGGTCGAGCTCCGTGCGGCCGCCAAGCACGCCGAATGGCAGGCGGTGCACCGGGAGCTCCAGCTCGCCAGGGACGCAGGCAGGACCGCCGAGGTGGCCGCCCTGGCCGTCCGCCTCAACCAGCTCGCAACCGAACGGCAGCACATCCGTCAGGGGGTGTGACCTCGATCCCCGACGGCTCTGGCCGCGGGGCGCGTTAAATACTCGGGTTCCGACACTGATCCATCGGTGGTCCTGCTCCGGCAGGTAGGGCCGGGGCAGAGGAGATCGCATGGCGATGGCGAAGGCAAAGGTCAAGGCAGGGGTGAGCGGCGCCTCGTCGGGGGACTTCCTGGTCTCCGCGGCGGAGACGCTCATCGTCCGCGGCAAGGAGCAGGGCTACCTGACCCCGGACGACATCCTGCAGGCCTTCCCCGAGATCGAGGCCGAGCCCGACCACCTGGAGCGCATCTTCGGCGCCTTCCGGGAGATGGGCATCGAGGTCTCCGACGGGGACAAGGACTTCGAGGCGGTCGACGAGATCGACGACGAGATGATCGCCACCGCCGAGGCCATCGACTCGGTGTCGCTCGACGACCCGGTGCGCATGTACCTCAAGGAGATCGGCCGCGTCGCCCTGCTCAAGGCGGAGCAGGAGGTCGAGTACGCGCAGCTCATCGAGCAGGGCGACGACGACGCCAAGAACAAGCTGACCGAGGCCAACCTGCGACTTGTGGTCAGCATTGCCAAGAAGTACATCGGCCGCGGCATGTCCTTCCTCGACCTGATCCAGGAAGGCAACATGGGCCTGATCCGCGCCGTCGAGAAGTTCGACTACCACAAGGGCTACAAGTTCTCGACGTACGCGACCTGGTGGATCCGCCAGGCGATCACCCGCGCCATCGCCGACCAGGCGCGCACCATCCGCATCCCGGTGCACATGGTCGAGACGATCAACAAGCTGGTGCGCGTCTCCCGCCGCCTGCTGCAGGAGCTCGGCCGTGAGCCCACGGACGAGGAGATCGCCGAGGAGATGGGCATCACGCCGGAGAAGGTGCGCGAGATCATCAAGGTCTCGCAGGACCCGGTGTCGCTGGAGACTCCCATCGGCGAGGAGGAGGACTCCCACCTCGGCGACTTCGTCGAGGACAAGGAGGCCACCGCGCCCTCGGAAGCGGCGTCGCTGACGATGCTGCGCACCGAGGTGGAGGACATCCTCGACACGCTCACCCCGCGCGAGCGGCGCGTCCTGCAGCTGCGCTTCGGCCTCATCGACGGGCATCAGCGCACCCTGGAGGAGGTGGGCAAGCGCTTCGGCGTGACGCGCGAGCGCATCCGCCAGATCGAGGCCAAGGCGCTGCGCAAGCTGCGCCATCCCTCGCGCAGCAAGAAGCTCAAGGACTACCTGGAGTAACGCGCGCCGTGGCCGGGCCCCTCGCAGCCCGCGGGTATACTTCGCCTCCGCGTTCCGGGTTAGCTCAGCGGTAGAGCAGGCGGCTGTTAACCGCAAGGTCACTGGTTCGAATCCAGTACCCGGAGCCAGGTTCTCCCGCCCGGTGCTCGCCCCGGCGTGCGCACGGTTGTTCCGCTGAGGCTCCAAGCCTGGTAGCGTAGGCGTGCTCGGTTGTCACACCACCCTCGAGGACGCACCCATGACCGACACTCCGGACGCGCACGTCCCCCCATCCGAGGACGCGCCAGGCGGCCAGCCTCCCGCCCCCGCCGCTCACGCCCACCCCACGCGCTCCGGCGACCAGGCGGCCACCGCCGTGCTCGACTCGAGCGGTGCTGGTGCGCCCGCAGCTGATGCGTGGCCGTCGCCGGCGGCGCAGAACGGCGCCGAGCCGCCGCCCTTCGGCTTCAACGCCCCGACCAAGCCCGAGGAGGACGAGGCGACCCTGGCCGGCTCGCCCGCGGAGTCCTCGGGGCGTGTCGGCGCGGTCCCCGTCCCCGTCGCCGAGCCGCCCGGGGCGGCCGCCGACCCCTCGGCCGCGCGCCTCCCCTGGGACCGCCCCTTCACCATGCCGACCCGACCGTCGTCGAGCACCAACGCCCCGCCGACGGCGCAGCCGCGTGAGCTGATGCCGGCGGTCGTCGCGGCGCCGCGTCCTCGACTCGGGGAGACGGCGACCCCGACCTTCGGGCCGCCCGGCAGGCACCGCTCGCCGGCGGCCATGGCGGTGCTGTCCGTCCTCACCCTGGGCGTCTACGCCATCGCCTGGCACCGCCGCGCCAACCAGGAGATGGGCGACTTCGACCCGCGCATCCACGTCCATCCCGGCCGCTCAGCGTGGGCGGTGTTCCTGCCCTGGTTCGCGGGGCTGCTCGTCTCCGCCGCCGCCGCCGGCGCGGTGCTGGCGACGCACTTCGGGGTGGACATGCATCTCAGCGTGGGCACCCGGCAGATCCTCCCCGCGGTCGGCGCCCTCGGCGTGGTGCCCTACCTGGTGCTCTTCGTGCCCTTCAGCCTCATCGCCGTGGTGCGCACCGCGGAGCGGGTCCGCATGGTCGAGGAGCACGCAGGAGTCACCACCGACGCGCAGATCCGCCCCGCCTCGGTGGTGGGCTGGCTGCTCTTCCCTGTGGTCGGCGGGCTGGTCCTGATGGGCCGCCAGCAGGGCCACCTCAACCGTATCTGGGATCTCGCGCGGGAGTGACGCCTGCGTGGCGAGAGTGGAAAGGGGACGCCTGCTGAGAAGGGTCCTCGCCGTACACTGACCGCCTGCAGGGGGCACGTCTCCGCCCTCCGAGCCCGCCTGTCCACATCGACTGCAGTCAGGACACCCTCCAAAGACCGTGGCCACCTCGATCGCCTGCATCTCCGGAAAGGGGGGCGTCGGCAAGACGACGACCACCATCAACCTCGCCGCCGCGCTCGCCGAGCTGGGCAAGCGCGTGCTGGTGATCGACTGCGACCCGCAGTCGAACCTCACCTCCGGTCTCGGCTTCAATCCCTACACGCTGCCGGTGACCCTTCGCGACGTCCTGGCCGGCCGGGTGTCGGTGAACGGCGAGGTGATCCTGCCCACGCGCTGGGAGAACCTGTCGCTGCTGCCGGCCAATCCCGACCTCTCCGCGGTCGAGGCGGAGCTGCCCACGCAGCTGAATCGCGAGGTGCTCCTCAGGGATGCACTGTCGCGCAACGGTACGCAGGGCGAGTACGACGTCATCCTCTACGACACGCCCCCCAACTTCGGCTTCCACACCATCAACGCACTCGCCGCCATCCAGTGGGTGCTGATCCCCGTGCAGATGTCGGGATACGCCATCAAGGGACTCAAGGAGGTGCTGCGCACCGTGCACGCTGCGCGGCAGCGCCTCAACCCCGAGCTGCGCATCCTCGGCATCGTCCCCACCTTCGTCAACCTGCGCACCAACTTCAGCCGCGACATGCTCGACGGCCTGCGCGAGATCCCCAACCTGCGTGTCTTCGACTCGGTCATCAAGCTGACCGTGAAGCTGCAGGAGACCTCCCTGGCCGGCGTGCCGGTGACCGCGTACGCGTCCTCCTCCGAGGCCGCGCAGGCGTACCGCAGCCTGGCCGCGGAGGTCCTCGCCCATGTCTGAACGGCGGGGATTCAAAGACCAGATCAGCGACGTCCTCACCGAGTCCCTGCCCGACGCCAGTGGCGGGACCCTCGAGAAATGGCTTGCCCCCACAACGGAATCGCGCATCGAGCAGATTCCGGTCGAGCAGATCCGCGACCGTGCGGTGCGCGGTGAGGTCGACGTCACCGAGCCGGCCTTTCGCGCGCTGAGGGCCTCCATCCGCGCCAGCGGTGTGCTGCAGCCGTTGCTGCTGCGCCCGCACTCGGAGGGCGGCTACGAGGTGGTGAGCGGCGCACGCCGCCTGCGCGCCGCGCGCGACACGGCGCAATCGACGGTGCCCGCCGTGGTGCGCGAGCTCAACGACGCGCAGGCGCTGGTGGGTGGATCGTGGGATGCGGTCCTGCGCACCGGGCTCACGCCGCGCGAGTCGGCGGCGCTGGCGGCGGAGCTGGTCGTGGCGGGGATGGGGGAGGGTGAGGCCGCGGCGCTGGTCGGCACCGCGCCCGTGCGCGAGGAGGCTCCGGACGAAGCGGGCGCTGTTGCCGCAGAGCCCGTCGCGGAACAGCCTGTCTCCGAAGCGCCCGAAGCCGCGGTGGAACCGGCGCCCGCGGCCGAGGCAGTGCCCACGGCGGTTGAACCGGCGGCCACGGCCCCCGAAGCCGAGGAACCCGCAGCAGAAGAGGCCGCCACCCAGGCCGCCCCCGCCGAGGACCCGGCCATGCCGGCGCCCGAAGCCGAGGCGCCGCCGGTGCCCGAGCTGGAGGTCGACGAGGACTCCCTCGGCTGGCCCACCCCCGACGAGGCGCCGGCCGAGACCGCGCCGACGAGCCCGCCCGAGCCACTGCCCATCGATCCGACCCGCTTCCCGGTCGCGACCGTTCCGGTCGAGGATGGCGAGATCTCGGCGGTGGCCGAAGCGCCGCCCATCGTCGACGCGGGGCCGAACGGCGCCGCACCCGCGGAACCGCTCGTCGAAGCGCCCGCAGCCGAGGCGGCCGCACCCGCCGCTGCGGCGGCCGAGCCTGACGTCCCCGCATCCGAAGCGCCGAGCGCCGCGGTCGAGGCGGCCGCACCCGAAGCGCAGACACCCGAGTCCGAGGCGGCCGCAGCCGAGGCGGTCGCGCCCGACGCCGCCGAGCCCGACGCGACGAGCGCCGAGACCCAGCCCGCCGCTCAGCCGCTCGACGCGCCCGTCGTCGTCGTCGCCCCGGCCGACGCGTCGGCTGCCGCCGGCGTCACCCCGCACGTCATCCGCATCAACCTCCCCGACCCGTCAACGGCGGTGGCCACCGAGGCGGAGCCCTCCAGCGCCGACGGCTCGATGCCCGTCGCCGCGCCCGCGGCCGGCGCGGCCGAGGCGGAGCCCGGCAGCCGCCTGATCACCCCGCCCGCGGCCGAATCCGAGCCCAGCGCGCCCGTCGCCCAGCGCCCGGTCCCCGTTCCGGCCGTGCTTCGTCGGGGGCCGCTCTTCTACGCTGTGCTCGGCATCGGCCTCGCAGTGGGAGCCATCGTGTTCATCCTGACCTCCGTCCTGGAAGGTGTCGGCGGCACCACCTCGATCATCGCCGCCGTCGTCGTCGCGGTCGCCGGCTTCGTCACAGCGATGGTCAGCCTCGCCCAGCCCCGGCCGCGGTCCTAGCGGGGCGCCCCAGTGGCCCGCAAGCGCCTCCGCCCCTTCCTCGACGAGGTCATCACCGACGTCGAGCTCCACGCCACAGCGCAGGACATCAGCGACGCGGCTCCGCCCCGGGACCCCGAGTCGTTCCCGCCACCTCCCTGGGAGCGGCCCCCCGCCCCCGTGACCCTCGCCGGCAACGGCCACATCGAGCCCGCGGCGGAGGGCGCGCCCGCGAGCCCAGCGCTCGACGTGGTCCCTGTCAGAGAGCCTCTGGTCGCAATCGAGCCCGCGACCGCGGTGGTGCCTGCGGACATCGCCCTCGCGGCGACCGCCGCTCCGCCGAGCGCCCAGCCCGACCTCCCAACTGCCGCCGAGCGCCGCCTCGCGGAGCCGCCCGTCCCCGTCGACATGGCACCCGCCGTCGCGCACGTCGACCCTGTCGCCAACGGCCGCCGGCGCCGCCGCAGCGCCACGCTGCTCCCGCCCCTGCCGTCGGCGACGGACGTCCCCGAGGACGCCCCCGGCCGCGTGGCCATCGTGGCCGTGCCGCTCCCGCCGGAGGCCGCCGCCGCGTCCGAATCCTCGCCGCCCGCACCGGTGCAGCCGGCGCCCATCACCGTTGTCGGCGGTGAGGCTCCGCTCGCCGGCTGGCTGCCGGTGCTCGCGCTCGGTGTGGCTCTGGTGATCCTCTTCGTCGTCGGGGTTCTGGTGACCCGCTGATGCGGGGGGTCCTGAAGCTGGGGGGCGGTGCCGCCGCGCTGGCCGGCGCCGCGTGGATGGGAGCATGCGCCAGCCTCTACTGGCACGCATTCCGCCCGGTCAGCTGGGGCGACGAGGCGGAGCGCGGCTGGACGCCCGCCGACCTCGGCGTGCCTCACGAGAGCCTGGAGGCGCGCACCCGCGACGGGCTTCGCCTGATCGCCTGGTACCTGCCCGGCAGCCGCCCGGCCGCGGTCGTCGTCAGCGGCGGGCATCGCGGACGGGCGGGGGACGTGCTCGGCATCTCCGCGGCGCTGCAGCGGGCTGGATTCCACGTCGTCGTGCACGGTTGGCGGGGCACGCCGGGGAGCGATCCGGCGGCACACACCCTCGGCGTCTACGAGCGCCGCGACCTGCAGGCCGCCGTCGACGCCCTGGCGGCGCGCCTTGGCGACGTCCCCATCGGACTGCTCGGCTACTCGCTTGGTGGCGCGGTGTCGATCGTCGTCGCGGCGGAGGACCAGCGCGTCCGCGCGGTGTGCGCCGACAGCGCCTTCAGCGACCCGCTGAGCGTCCTCGCCGACGGCGTCGAGCGTGTGCTGCGCATCCCCGGCGCGGTGCTGACCGCGCCCGTCGCCGGCCTGCTCGCGCGGCGGACCGGCGCGCGGCTCGCCGACTTCCAGCCGCTGGCCGCCGTCGCCCGCATCGCACCGCGACCCCTCCTCCTGGTGCACGGCGACCGGGACGCGGCTGTGCCGCTGGCCCACGCCCGCCGTCTCTACGACGCGGCGCGCGAGCCGCGCCGGCTCTGGGTGGTGCCCGGCGCGGCCCACGTCGGCGCGTACTTCGCCGACCGCGACGCGTACCTGCGAACGGTGGGCGCCTTCTTCGAGCGAGCGCTGTGTGCGACGGACGAGGCGCGCGCCACCGCGAGCGACAGCCCCCAGCAGGCCGGCGAGGCGATCGCCTCCGCCTGACCGGCTGCCTCCCGCCGCAGCTCGCCACCGGCCACCTGCATCCACTATCCTGTGGTTCGCCATGCTGGTAGTATGGCAAAGACGAACACTCAGTGGAGAAGGGAAAGATTGCCCGCCGCGAGCCTCACCCCAGCCGCCCCCGCCGCGCCGCGCCCGCCCGCGACCGCGCCTGATCCCCGCGCGCGGCCGGCCTCGCGCCCGTGTGGCGAGGCCGACCTCATCGCCCAGGTCCTCGACGGCCCCGAGCCCGCGGCCGAGGTCATGCGCTGGGCCGAGTCCCTGGCGCGGGTGCCCTTCTGGGAGCGGCGTTCCCTGGGGGCCGCGGGGCTGGTCCGCGAGCACGCCGTGCCGCCGGGTGCGGCGGCGCGTCTCGCCGCGCTCTGGGAGCTGGCCGAGCGATGGTTCCCCGACGCCCGCCCGGAGATCGCCTCGCCGCGGGACGCCGTGCTCCTCTTCGCCGGCCTCGCCGGCACCCACAGCGAGACGGTGATGGTCCTCCTCCTCGACGGGCGCCAGCGTCCCATCGACGTCGAGGTGGTCGCCGTCGGCAGCACCAACGTCGCCCGCCTGCAACCCCGCGACGTGCTGGCGCCGGCGATGCGCCGCGACGCCTCGGCCATCGTCGTCGCCCACAGCCATCCTGCCGGCGACGCCACGCCGAGCCGCGCCGACCGCCACCTGACCATGGCGCTGCGCGAAGCCGCCGCGCTGATGGGCGTGCCGCTGCTCGACCACATCGTCGTGGCGCGGCGCGCGTGGCACTCGTTCGCGCGCGAGGAGCAGTGGACCGACATCCCGACCTGGGCCGCCGATGATCGCGACAGCGTGTACTGATCCCGACCCGCCGCCCCGCGGCTCAGGCGAAGGCGTCGACGCCCGTGATCGCCTTGCCGAGGATGAGCGTGTGCACCTCCTCGGTGCCCTCGTAGGTGAGCACCGATTCGAGGTTGGCCATGTGCCGCGCCACCGGGTACTCCAGCGTCACCCCGTTGGCGCCGAGGATGGTCCGCGCCGAGCGGGCGATGTCGATGGCGATGCGCACGTTGGCCCGCTTGGCCAGCGACACCTGCACGGGATGCACGTCGCCCGCATCCTTCAGGCTCCCGAGACGCTGTGCCACCAGCCGCCCCTGCACCAGCGACGTCGCCATGTCGGCGAGCTTCTGCTGGGTGAGCTGGAAGGCCGCCAGCGGCTTGCCGAACATGGTGCGTTCCCTGCTGTAGGCGACCGCGGCTTCGAAGCACGCGCGGGCCGCGCCCAGCGCACCCCAGCAGATCCCGTAGCGCGCCTCGGAGAGGCAGGACAACGGGCCGCGCATCCCGACGACGCCGGGCAGCACCGCGTCCGCGGGAAGCCGCACGTCGTCGAAGGTCAGCTCGGACGTCACCGACGCCCGCAGCGACAGCTTGCGCTCGATGTCGCGTGCGCTGAAGCCCGGAGTGCCGCGCTCGACGAGAAAGCCGCGGACACCGTCGTCGGTGCGCGCCCAGACCACGGCGACGTCCGCGATGGAGCCGTTGGTGATCCACAGCTTGGTGCCGTTGAGGACCCAGCCGTCCCCGTCGCGCCGCGCGCTGGTCCGCATCGAGGCCGGGTCCGACCCCGCGTCCGGCTCGGTGAGTCCGAAGCAGCCGATGGCCCGCCCGGCCGCCATCTCGGGCAGCCAGCGCTGCTTCTGCTCATCGCTCCCGTAGGCGTGGATGGGGAACATCGCCAGTGAGCCCTGCACCGACACGAAGGAGCGCAGCCCGCTGTCGCCCGCCTCCAGCTCCTCGCAGGCCACGCCGTAGGCCACCGCGGAGGCGCCGGCGCATCCGTAGCCGTCGAGGTGCATGCCGAGCAGGCCCAGCCGGGCGATGGCGGGGATCAGGTCGCGCGGGAAGGTCCCCGCCTCGAAGTGCTCCCCGATGACGGGCAGCGCCTGCTCCCG
>DASRDZ010000079.1:0-2979 GCA_035652335.1 Candidatus Dormiibacterota bacterium | reverse complement strand
TGGGCCGTGCCGACACCTCGCTCACGAGCGTCTTCGCCCTGGCGGGGCTGCTCGTCGTGGGTGCGCTCGCCTTCCAAGCGTACCAGTGGTACCTGGCCCGCGACTGGCTCCACCTGGGCCTGCTGGCAAGCGGGGTGCTGGTCGGGGTGCCCGGCCTCTTCTGGCTGGCGCGCCGGCTCGGCCAGAAGGCGATCTACGACGTGCGGCTGGTCCAGGAGAAGGTCAGCCGCATCGCCTACCGGGCGCAGCTCCGGCTGGCGGTGTTCGCGCCCAAGGAGGTCCCGCGGGTCGAGGTCGACGCCCGCCTGGAGCGGCTGGTGGCGGCCTACCGCCAGTACAACCTGGCGGCCGGGAACGGCCTGGTGGCGCGCCGGCTCGACCTACCTGGCCGCGACCTGCGCCGCCTGGCACTCTTCCCGCCGGCGCGGGCGGTCCCGGTCCTGAACACCCGCGAGCTGGCCGGGCTGTGGCACCTGCCGCAGGCGCCGGCGGACGTGCCGCTCGTCGAGCGCACGGCCGCCCGGCGGCGCCTGCCGCTCCCCTGCACCGTCGCGCGGGGCTGCCCGATCGGCACCTCCAGCCACCAGGGTCGCGTCGTGCCGGTGGCGCTGCCCGACGAGCTCCTGCGGCGCCACCTGCTGCTGGTCGCCAAGACGCGGCGCGGCAAGTCCTCGCTCCTGCTGCGGCTCGCCCAGCACGTCATGGAGACGACGGGCGCCGACCGGCCGGCGCTGGTGCTGGTCGACCCGCACCGCGACCTGGCCCGGGCGGCGCTCGGCCTGGTGCCGCCGGCGCGCCGCGGCGACGTCGTCTACCTCGACGTGGCCGAGCGGGGCCGCCCCTTCGGCCTGAACCTGCTCGATACGGGCCTGTTCCGCGACCGCGACAAGGCGGTGGCCAACGTGCTCGCCGTCTTCAAGCGCGAGTTCGACCGCTTCTGGGGACCCCGGATGGAGGATGCGTTCCGGTTCGCGCTCCTCACCCTGTACGAGGCGAACCAGGCGATCTGCGCCGCGGACCCGGACGGGCGCCGCCGCCAGCACACCGTGCTCGACGTGCCGGCGGTCCTGGTCGACACCGCTTTCCGGCGCAGCGTCCTGGGGCAGGTCGCCGACCCGGTCGTGAAGGCGTGGTGGGCGGGCTACTTCGATCTCCTTGACAGAAGACTCCAGATCGAGATCGCGAACCCGGTCCAGACGAAGGTCCAGCGCTTCGCCGGCAGCCGGGCCGCCCGCGCCATCGTCGGCCAGCCGCGTTCGACGATCGACCCGCTCGCCTGGGTCCGCTCGGGGGCGGTGGTGCTCGTCGACACGGCCAAGGGCAGCGTCGGCGAGGACACCGCCGCCCTCATCGGCGCGACGCTGCTCAACCTCGTCGCCCTCGCCATCGGCGAGCAGGCCAGCCTCGAGGCGCGCGACCGGCGGCCGGTGACGCTGCTAGTCGACGAGTTCCACAGCATGCCGGGTGCGGACTACGAGGCGATCCTGGCCGAGCTCGCCAAGTACGGCGCCAACCTCGTGCTCGCCACCCAGAGCCTGGCCAAGCTGGCGGCGCTCGATCGCGAGCAGCACCGGGCGCTGCGCTCGACGGTCTTCGCCAACCTCGACGGCCTCTTCGCCTTCCACACCTCGGCCGAGGACGCCCAGTACCTGGTCCGCGAGCTGGGCGAGGGGGTGGACGAGCAGGACCTGGTGGCGCTGGGCGAGCACCAGTGCTACGCGCGGCTCTCGGCCGGGGGCGAGCGGCTGCCCGTCTTCTCCGTCCAGCTCGACCCGCCGCCCCCTCCTGATCCCGCGCTGGCCGACCGGCTGGCGGCCGCCTCGGCGGCGCTCTATGGCCGCGCGGCCGCGGCGGTCGAGCGCGACCTCCAGTCGGCGCTGGCGCGCATCGACTTCAGCCACCGGGCGCTCGTCGCCGCCTGCCAGCCCGGGCAAGGCGGCGCCGGCGTCGCCCGGGACGCGCCGAACGCCACGGACGGCGGCGCACACCAGGCCAGGCGGGCCCGCAACGACCACCGGGAGCAGCGGAAGCCGAAGCCCGGGAAGGCGGAGCCGCACCAGGCATCGCTCTTCGACGCCTCGGCACAACCGACCGAGCCGCCCACAGCCGGGCCGCCAGTCGGTGAAGAGGAAGGCGACGAACCGAACACCGAGGAGGAGTCCCCGGCATGACGATCGACACGACCAACCGACGACACTGGCGCGACGTCGAAGCAGCCGCCAAGGCGCTCGAGCAGCGGCCGGCCGACCGCCGCACCCTGCTGCTCCTGGCGACGCTGCCGCTGTTGAGCGAGGAGGTCATCCAGCGGCTGGCCGGCCTGCGCGGCGGGGCGAGCGTCTACCGCGGCCTGCGGCGGCTCGCCGACGACGGCCTCATCGCCGCCGTCCGCCCGTCCCTCCAGGCCGGCCACGGGCCGCGCCTCTGGTACCTGACCGACCTGGGGCTCGCCGTCGTCGCCCTCGATCAGGGCGTCGAGCCCGAGCCGCTGGCCCGGCGCAACCGCCTGCGCGGGGCGGATCTGCTGGCGCTCCTGCCGGGGCTGCCGCAGCTCCAGGCTGGTTACGAGCTGCTAGCGGCCCTCGCCGCCTCCCGTCCGGGGCCGCCGAACCTGCTCGCCTGGGAGCGGCCCTGGCGCCGGCGCTACCAGCGCCCGACGGCCAAGGCGCCGGTCGCGGCCACCCTGCCCGCCTACGCGGCGCTCGCCTGGGAAGGACGGGCCGGCGCCTATCTGCTGCTGCCGGACCGGGGGACCGCTCCCCTGCGCCTCTACGCGCCCGCGCTCGACCACCTGCTCGTGCTGCGCGGCGTGCAGGCCGGCGAGCTGCCGACGCTGGTGATTGCGACGACCGACCCGGGGCGCGCGACCGCGTGGCGGGCGCTGCTCGAGGAGGCGCGGCGGGCGCGGAGCGAGGCGCCGCTCGCGGCCTGTATCGCGACGTGGGATGACCTGCGCCAGCGTCCGGAGACGCTCGCCGACCC
>DASRDZ010000078.1:0-82067 GCA_035652335.1 Candidatus Dormiibacterota bacterium | reverse complement strand
GGGCGTGGGCTCCGGCTTGAAGCCGAGATGCGTGCGCATCACCGGCGTCAGCGCACCGAGCTGCACCCAGCGCATCCAGAGCTCGCGATCGCCGGCACCCGTCGCCAGCGGCTTCTCCGGCAGCGCGAACAGGCCCGAGATGTCACATCCCCACGCGCCCACGCCGAGCAGCCCCAGCGACAACCCACCGGGAACGACGCTCGCGATGCCGAAGTCGCCGCTCCACTCGCACAGCTGGTCACCGCCCCAGTACACCGGCAGCATCGCCTGCGTGCCGAGGTACCCCGAGCGCGCGAACACCACCGCGTCCGGCTTCACCGACTCGCGCACCGCATCGGTCGCCCCGTGGTACAGCAGCGCGTAGCGGTTGTGCGCCTCCGCACCCGACGACCCGTCGTGCATCACCGCCTCGGGGGGCACCTGCTCGCCGAAGTCCTCCATCCACCCGTCCCACCCGATCTCGCCGAGCAGCCGCCGCACGTTGTCCTGCCAGCGCCGCACCGCCGCCGGGTTGGTGAAGTCGAGGATGGCCGCGGCGTCCTCGTCGAAGTCGACCACACCCTCGTGGGTGTCGAGCGGTGAGAAGAAGCGGATGAGCAGCGGCGCGCCGGACGCGTCGCGCACCACCAGGCCGTCGCGCACCGCCTCGTCGAACCACGGCGTGCCGCGGTACACCATGCAGTTCAGGTAGGTGAGCGCCTTGAAGCCGAGGTCGTGCACCGCCGAGACCAGCGAGGCCATCTCCACCACCTCGCCGTAGCGCGCCAGGGGGTAGTTCCCCGGCCAGCCGTCGCCGTCGTTGGTCTCGGGCGAGTAGTGGTCGTCGATCCACAGCGCGCTGCCCGGGATTCGCTCCGCGCGCAAGCGTCGCGCCTGCTCCAGCACCGCCGCCGGCCCCGAGCGCACGTTGTGCCACACGCCGAACGCCCACGGCGGCGCCAGGGGCGCTCGACCGGCCAGCTCGGCCACCACCGACACGCACCGCCGCGGCGTCCCCAGGACGACCACCACGCGCAGGGACGGCCCCGGCACCGTCACCCGCACCCGCGTGGGCGAGGTCGCGGCCACGTCGAGCGCGTACCGCGCGGCCGTGTCCACCACCAGGGCCCAGCCGGCCGAGGAGTGGAGCACCGGCGCGTGGAAGTAGGTCTGCGCGCTGGCCGCGTCGGTGAGCCACCCGTCGAGCACCCGGCCGCGCAGGTCGAGGCGGACGAACTGGGCGCCCCCGCCGGCGAAGTGGTCGTCCTCCGCGCACGGCAAATCCATGCACAAGGATTTCGCGTCCGGGCTCGTTGCCTCGATGACGTGGACGCCATCTCCCGCAGTCCGGTGGCGGACCTCCACGCCCCTGCCGTTCCCGTCGACCACCCGAGCCCCGCTGAGGGGGGCGGGCAGGCCGCCGGCGGTCTCGCCGTGCCCGGCGGGCAGCGTCAGGAGGGAGGGGGTGGGGGTCGTCGGCAGGGGCACGAGCGGGCTCCGGAGGCGGCTTGGCGAATTAGGCAGTAATATTGACGAAATCGGCCCCGCCTCGACAGAATAGGCCGGTCGCCGGGGGAGAGACGGCGGCGACGGGGAGAGAAGGCGGAGAACAAGGAAGCCGCGTGGTTGTGAGAACGCTCCCGTGAGCACCGTGTGGAGGTCGCCCAACCGCCGTGTCGCCGCTGCCCTGCAGCGGACCTCGGTGGTGTCGACCGTGGTGCTCGCCGTCGTCCTGCTGGCGGTGATGGCCACGGCGACGCAGCGCACCGCGGTGGCCGGCTTCGGCCTGGTCGCGGGCTGCAGCCTCGGCCTGCAGGCGCTCGGGGTCGTGCTCGTCTACCGGAGCAGCCGGGTGGTCAACCTCGCCCAGGTGCAGCTCGCCTCGATCACGGCGGTGCTCTTCTCCGAGATCCTCCGCCACCACGCCATCCTGCGCCTCACCGGCTTCGGTTGCGACGGCTGCCCCGCCTCCCCCACCGCCGCCGCGATCGAGTACTGGGTCGCGCTGGCCGGCACCCTCCTGGTGGCGCCGCTCTGCGGGCTGATCGTGTACTTCGGCCTGATGCGGCCGCTGGCCCGGGCCTCGCGCCTGGTCGGCACGGTGGCCACGCTGGCCGCGGCCACCGTGCTCGGCTACGCCGGCGACCTGATCGCGGGCGCCTTCGACCCCCACGGCGGCAGCCTCGGGGGCACCCCGGCGGACACCCGGCCGCCCGTGGCAGCCAACCTCCGGCTGGGCCCCGGCGTCGTCCTCGACCTCGGCTCCTGGCTGACCGTGGTCGTCGCGGTGCTGGCCCTCGGCCTGGTCATCCTCTTCCTCCGCCGCGCCCGCATGGGCCGGGCCATCCGCGCCGCCGCCGACAACGAGGACCGCGCCCGCAGCCTGGGCATCGGCCCGATCGGGGTGCAGGCGCTGGTCTGGAGCATCGCCGGGCTGCTGAGCGGCCTGGGCGCCTCGCTCGACGCCATGGCCACCGGTGTCGGCGGCTCCGGCGGGGTGACCGTCCCGGTGGTGGTCACCATCCTCGCCGCCGCGGTGCTGGCGAGCCTCGACAACCTGCCGCTGGCGCTGGTCAGCGCCGTCGTGCTCGGCATCCTCCAGCAGGGCGTGATCGCGGGCAACGTCGACCCCGGGGTGCGCGACGCCGTCGTCTTCGCCATGGTCGTCGGCATCCTGCTGCTGCGGCCGCGCGAGTTGAGCGGGCGCCTCGCCGCCGCCGCGGGCGCCTGGGCGACGAGCCGGGAGACCCGCCCCGTCCCCACCGCCCTCCGCGACCTGCCGCCGGTGCGCCGGATGCGCCGGGGCACGGCGGGCGCGGTCGCCGTGATGGCCCTCGCCGTGCCCTGGGTCCTCTCCCCCGGCGGCGTGACCCAGGCGTCGCAGATGCTCGTCTACGGCATCGTCGGGCTCTCGCTGCTGATCCTCTCCGGCTGGACCGGACAGATCAGCCTCGGGCAGTTCGGGCTGGCGGCGGTGGGCGCCTGGGTGGCCTCGTGGCTGGCCGGGAGCGCCGGCCTCCCCTTCTGGCTCACCGTCCCCGCGGGCGCGGTCGCCGGCACGGTGACCGCACTGGTCGTCGGGCTCCCCGCGCTGCGCATCCGCGGGCTCTACCTGGCCATCACCACCCTCGCCTTCGCGCAGGTGGCCCAGAGCGTGCTCTTCGGGCAGAAGCTCGGCGCCACGCTGATCCCCGACCACCTCGACCGGCCCAGCATCCTCGGCCTCGACGGCTCCGACGACCGCGCCTTCTACTACCTGCTGCTGGTCATCGCCTTCGCCTGCGCCCTGGCGGTGGTCGGCCTGCGCCGCAGCCGCACCGGCCGCGCGCTGATCGCCTCTCGCGAGAACGAGCAGGCGACGCAGGCGTTCGGCGTCAACCTGACGCGCGCGCGGCTGCAGGCCTTCGTGGTGAGCGGCTTCTTCGCGGCGTTGGGCGGTGCACTGTTCGCGTACCTCGTCGGCGGCGCCTCGGGCGGTGGCTTCACCCCCGAGTTCAGCGAGAAGCTCTTCCTCATGACGGTCGTCGGCGGGCTCGGCGCCGTGGCGGGGCCGTTCCTCGGCGCGGTGTTCCTCGCCCTGGCGACGGCGCTCATCGACGCCGGAAGCGGCAGCGCGG
Organism: Candidatus Dormiibacterota bacterium; assembly: GCA_035652335.1. Classification (GTDB taxonomy): domain Bacteria; phylum Chloroflexota; class Dormibacteria; order Aeolococcales; family Aeolococcaceae; genus DASRDZ01. The sequence continues at coordinate 78,471 of DASRDZ010000078.1, read as the reverse complement.
GTGTGGTGGCCGTGGCCGCGATCATCCTGCTGCTCTCGGTGCCGGGCGGGATGGCGCAGGTGGTCGCCTCCGTGCGCGACGCCTTCCTGCGGCGCGTGGCCGACCGGTACCACATCGCGGTGCCGGCGTTCGCCCACGGCGGCGCGGAGGACGACGGCCGCGCCAGGCTGGCGCCGAAGCGGCTCGGCGGCGGGGCGACCGAGTTCGTGCCGCGACGCTACCGGCTCGACCGGCGGCCGCCGCAGCCGGTGCAGACGGGGGCGGGGCGATGAGCGTCGAGCTGCAGGGGGTCGCCGAGGAGAGGCGGGGGCTGGTGCCGTCGGAGCGGCAGCAGGAGGCGGGGGTTGCGATTGCGCGCCGGCGCAATGGGGATGGGCCGGTGCAGGAGCAGCCGCCGCGGCGGCGGCGCAACCCCGTCGCGGCGACGCTGCACTACTTCGCGGCCTTCGGAGTGATCTTCGAGCTGCCCGCCCGGCAGCGGCTGGCGGTCCTGCTCTTCACCGTCACCGACCTGCTGGAGAACACCGTCGGCGGGGCCACCACCATCCTCATCATCGGCAGCCAGCTGGATCTCCACCTCAGCCCGACGATGACGGCATTCGTGGCGTCGTCGATGGGCACGCTCAACGTGCTGGCCTCGCCGGTGATGGGCTACTACGGCGACCGCCTGCGCCGCCGCCCGCTGCTCCTGGGCGGCGCGGCAGTGCAGGCGGTGGCCTGCGCGGCGGCCGGCCGCGGCGGCCTGCTGCTCCTCATCGTGTCCCTCCTGTTCATGAACCTCGGAGGAGGTCTCGCGGGGGTCCTGAGCGGGATCCGCTATTCGATGATGTCGGACCTCTACCCGCCAGAGGCGCGCGGCCGCATCTTCACGGTGCAGCAGACGGGCGGCAGCATCGGCACCGTCATCGGCCCGACGATCGGGGCACTTCTGGTGGGCACGGTCGGCTGGCGCGGCGGCTTTCTCGTCGGGGGCTTTGTCTTCCTGCTCGCCTTCCTCGCCTACCTGCCGCTTCGCGAGCCTGCACGCGGAGCGGCAGAACGCATTGCCGCCGGTCTGCCGGCGCAGGCGCCACCGCAGCAGGTTCAGCCGCGCGTTGGCGAGATGGTGCGGGCGGTGTGGTCGGTACGCACGTTGCGGCGCATGTACCTCGCCTATCCCGCACTCGTTCTCGGCGGCGGCGCACTCTTCGCGCTGAACTTCTATCGCCTGGAGACCACGTTCGGCGTATCCGTATCCGGGTTCGCGACACTGACCACGGTGGCACAGACGATCGCCATGGTCGCGCGCCTGGCGGTGGCGCCACTGGTCGACCGCTTCACCAGCCGGGCCCCGTCGCGGAACATGGCGCTGGTCGGCTCGATGACCCTCCTCACCGGGGTCCTCACAGCGCTGCTGCTGGTCGTGCCCGTGGTCTGGCTGGTCTTTCCTCTGTTCCTGATCCAGCAGGCGGCCGGCGCCCTGATGGGCCCTGCCCAGGCGGTGCTTCCCAGCCTTGTCCTGCCGCCACGCGTGCGGACTTTCGGTCTCTCGCTCATGCCGGTCTGGGGCCTGCCGTCGACGCTTGTGGCCATTCCGCTGGTCACGGCGCTGTACACGCAGTACGGCCTGGGCGGGTCAATGGCCGTCCTCCTTCCGGTGTTCCTCTTCGGCGCTTTCATGTACTGGAGCGCTCAGGCGTACATCGGCCACGACATGCGCGCCGCGCGCGCCGCCGCCGTCGCCGAGGCGGAGTCCACTGAGCGGGAGCGCGAGGGGCGCAAGGCGATCCTCGTCTGCCGCGACGTCGACGTCACCTATAGCGGCGTGCAGGTGCTCTTCGGCGTCGACTTCGACGTCGCCGAGGGGGAGATCGTCGCGCTGCTGGGCACCAACGGCGCCGGCAAGTCGACCATGCTGCGCGCCATCAGCGGCCTGACCGAGGCGAGCAACGGCGCCATCTTCTTCGACGGGCGGGACATCACCCACATGCCGCCGCAGGCGATCGCCCGCACCGGCGTGGTCATGGTGCTGGGTGGGCGGGCCATCTTCCCCAACCTCACCGTCGAGGAGAACCTGCAGGCGGCGACCTGGACCACCGCGTCCGACAGGGAGTTCGTGCAGCGGCAGATGCACCGCGTCCTCGACGAGTTCTTCCCGCCGCTCAAGGCGCGGCTCCACGAGCGGGCGGGGACGCTGAGCGGCGGTGAGCAGCAGATGCTGGCGCTGGGCCAGGCGTTCCTGATGAAGCCGCGCCTGCTGATGATCGACGAGCTCTCGCTGGGCCTGGCGCCCGCCGTGGTCGAGCAGCTGCTGCAGATCCTGCGCGCCATCCACGCCGGCGGGACGACGATCATCCTCGTCGAGCAGTCGGTCAACCTGGCGCTGACCGTCGCCGATCGCGCGGTCTTCATGGAGAAGGGCGAGGTCCAGTTCGTCGGCCCCACCGCCGAGCTGCTGCGCCGTCCCGACGTGATGCGCTCCGTCTTCCTGGGCAACGCGGCGCAGGGCTCGCTCGACGCCGTCGCCGGCGGCCGCAGCGCGCACGCCACCGCGGGCGACGGTGTGCAGAAGCCCGTGGTCCTGGAGGCGCACGGCCTGCGCTGCCGCTTCGGCGGCGTCGAGGCGCTGCGGGGCGTCGACCTCACCGTGCACGCCGCGGAGATCGTCGGCATCATCGGCGCCAACGGCGCGGGCAAGACGACGTTCTTCGACGCGCTGAGCGGCTTCGTGCCGCTGACGGCGGGAACGGTGCGCCTCGCCGGCCAGGACGTCACCCTGCTCGGCCCGGACGCGCGAGCGCGCCTCGGCCTCACGCGCAGCTTCCAGGACGCCCGTCTCTTCTCCGCGCTCACCGTGCGCGAGTCGATCCTGCTGGCCATGGAGCGCCACGGAGCGGTGCGCAGCGCGGCGATGAGCGCGCTGTGGCTGCCGCCGGTGCGGCAGTCGGAGGCGAAGCTGAAGCGCCGCGCCGACCTGCTCATCGAGGTGCTCGGGCTGCAGCGCTATGCGGACTGGTTCGTCGGCGAGCTGTCGACGGGCACCCGCCGCATCGCCGACATCGCCTGCACCATGGCCGCCGAGCCCGACGTGCTGCTCCTCGACGAGCCGTCGTCGGGCGTGGCCCAGGCGGAGGTGCAGGAGCTGGGGCCGCTGCTGCAGAGGCTGCGCGCTGAGACGGGCTGCGCCATGCTCGTCATCGAGCACGACATGTCACTGATCGCAACCGTGTCCGACCGGCTCGTCGCCATGGAGCTGGGCACGGTGATGTCCGAGGGACGGCCCGAGGACGTGCTGTCCGACGCGCGCGTGGTCGCGTCGTACCTGGGAACGTCGAAAGAGGCCATCGCGCGCACCGCCGCGATGCCAGTGTGATGCCGGAGGAGAGCAACAGCCCCATGCCCCACAACGCACTTCCGCCCATGGACGCGGAGCGCTTCACCCGGCGCTTCGAGGAGATCCAGAGCAACGTCGAACGGGTGATCAAGGGCAAGCGCGACGTCATCCACATCGCGCTCGTCGCCCTCTTCTCGGAGGGGCACGTGCTCTTCGAGGATGCGCCCGGAGTCGGCAAGTCGATGCTGGCGCGCTCCATCTCGCGCACCATCAGCGCCGAGGTGGGCCGCATCCAGTGCACCCCCGACATGCTCCCCGGCGACATCACCGGCAGCAGCATCCTCGACCAGGCGCGGATGACCTTCACCTTCCGTCCCGGCCCGGTGTTCGCCAACATCCTGCTCGCCGACGAGATCAACCGCGCAACGCCGAAGACGCAGAGCGCGCTGCTGGAGGCGATGGCGGAGCGCAGCGTCACCGTCGAGGGCACGACGCACGCGCTGCCGCGCCCCTTCCTGGTGCTCGCCACGCAGAACCCCATCGAGCTGGCGGGCACCTTCCCGCTCCCGGAAGCGCAGCTCGACCGCTTCCTCTTCAAGCTGGCCATCGGCTATCCCGACGCCGACGCCGAGGAGCAGGTGCTGCTCGCCAACGGCCGCCAGCCCGCCATCGACCGGCTGCAGCCCGTCGTCGACCTGCCCGAGGTGGTGGCGATGGTCGAGTGGGCCTCGGGCGTGACGGTGGCGCAGCCCGTGATGCGCTACGTCATCGACATCGTCCAGGCGACGCGCAACGACGCCGCGCTCGCGCTCGGCGCCAGCCCGCGCGCCTCGCTCGCCCTGCTCTGGGCCGCGCGGGTCCTCGCCGCCAGCCAGGGCCGGGAGGACGTCTACCCCGACGACGTCAAGACGCTGCTCCATCCGGTGATGAGCCACCGGCTGGTGCTCAGCCCCGAGGCGCAGCTGCGTGGCGAGACCGTCGACAAGGTGCTGGAGCGCGTGGTCGGACGGGTCAAGCCGCCGTTGGTGAGCAGCTCCTCGCCGCGCTCCGCCGGGCATCGCGAGGCGTTCGCCGCGCTCGGCTGACGACTGCACCGTCATGCAAGCCATCCGCAGCCGCCGCCCCGCCTGGCGCCTCCCGTCGATGGAGGTGCCGACCTTCGCGCGCGTCCTGCAGCGCCTCGGCCTCACCGCCGGCGGGGCCATGCTGCTGGGCGCCGCGGCGCTGGGCTGGCTGCTGGCGCGGTTGCTGGGCAGCCGCACCCTGTACCTGCTGGTCTACGGCGGGCTCGTCGTGCTCGCGCTCGCCTGGTGGCTGGGGCGGCAGCGGCAGTCGCTCGACGCGGTGCGCAGCGAGCTGCCGCCGCGGGTGCGCCAGGGGCAGCTCGTCGAGGTCGAGCTCACCTTCAGCGCGCGGCGGCGCGTCAGCGGGCTGGTGCTCGAGGAGCGGCTGCATCCGCATCTCGGGCGCACCCGGCGCATCCAGCTCGACGCGGTGCGCCCGGGGCAGCCGGCGACCTACCGCTACGCGATCACGCCACAGCTCCGCGGGGTGTACCCGGTCGGCCCGCTGACGGCGATCTGGACCGATCCGTTCGGCTTCACCCGGCGCGAGGTGGTGGTCACCGAGCCCGCCGAGATCCTCGTGCATCCGCAGACCGAGGGTGTGCAGGACACGCCGCTCACCCGGCAGTGGGAGGACCCGCCGGTGCGGCCACCGGTCTCCAAGCCGTGGCCGACGGGGTTCGACTTCTACGGCATGCGGCGCTACGCGCCCGGCGACGACCTCCGCCGCGTCGTCTGGCGCGCCGTGGCGCGCACCGGGCGCGTCATGGTGCGCGAGTTCGAGCAGGGCATCACCGACCGCGTCGCGCTGGTGATCGACACCGATGCCCGCCAGCACAGCGCCGGCGACCCCAGCGACACCTTCGAGGCCGCCGTGCGCGCCGCGGCGTCGCTGGGGCTGCGCTACCTCAAGGATGGCTTCGCCGTGACCGTCGAGACCAACGGGAGGACCGTCGCCAGCGCCATCCGCGGCGTGCGCGCGCAGACCACCTTCCTCGACGACATGGCGCGGCTGCAGCGCGAGACCGAGCCGCTGCAGACGGCCGTCGACCGCGTCGTGCGCGGCGTGCGTCGCGACGTCCACCACGTGGTGATCACGCCGCACGTCGACGACCGCGCGGCCACGCGGCTCAAGCTGCTCATCGACCAGGGCGCCTACGTCGTGCTCGTCGTGCTGGTGTGGGAGGAGAGCGGCCCGCAGGCGCTGGCGCACGCGGCGTCGCTGGGCTGCCAGGTGGTGCAGCTGCGGCCGCGCACCCCGCTGGGCGCGGTGATGGGCGGCTCGTCGAGGGTGCGGCGGTGATCAAGGAGCCGCCGGTGCCGGCGCTGGTCGAGGAGCCCGCAGCGGTGCACGCGCCCGACGCCGCGCCGGATGGTGTGGCGGGCGGCGCGACGCCGCCGGTCGTCACCGAGGAGAACGCGGCGACGCCGATCTCGCTGCGCCGCGCCTGCCTGGCCGCGTTCCTCAGCGCGGCGGCGGCGGCGTGGATGCTCGGCGGCGTCTTCGACTCGCCGCTGGCACGACCGCTCGCGGTTCTCGCCGTCGTCGCCGGAGTCGGCTGGGCGGCGGTCACCCACCGCTCGGGACGGCCGACGCTGGTGGGCGTGCTGCTGGTGCCGGTGGCCTTCGCAGCCGCGTCACTGGTCAGCGTCGCCACCGACAGCCGCGTGTCGCCGCTGGAGGCGGTGCAGGCGGCGGTCAGCGGCGGTGGCCTGCTGCAGCCGCCGGTGGCCTTCGACGCCGGCTGGCGCTTCGTCCTGGTGGCGCTGTGCCTCTTCGTCGGAGCCGCCACCACGACGCTCGCGCTCACCACCTCGCGGCCGCGCCTGGCGCTGGCGCTGCCGCTGCCCGTCGTGCTCGCCGGCGCGCTGCTGCAGCCGCCCAACAACGAGGTGCTGGGGGCGGGGATCAGCCTGGTGCTCGCCGTCGCCGCGCTGATGGTGATGTACGCGGCGGAGATGGCGGGGGCGGGCGGCGGACAGCGCGGCTTCGAGCTGCGCCGGACGATGCGCGGCGCGGGCGCGTTGGTGCTGGCCCTGCTCGTGCTGACGGTGCTCAACCGCTCCAGCTTCCTCTTCCCTGCCGCCGTCACCGAGCGCGCCATCCCGCCGCAAAGGCCGCAGGTCGAGCCCCTCTCCTCGGTGAAGGACCACGTCGTGTTCACCGTCAGCGGTCCCGGCGATCTCAGCGGGCCCTGGCGGCTCGGCGACCTCGACGTCTACGACGGCGACGGCAACTTCCTCCTGCCCGGCTACGACCCGCAGCACATGCGCACGCTGAGTGGTGAGCAGTCGCTGCAGGCGCTGAAGGGCGCGCCGGTCGAGTACACCGTCACCGTCGTCGACCCCGAGCAGCGGGTGCTGCCCGTGCCCGCGGGAACAACGCAGGTCACGCTGGGCTCGACGCGCGCGCAGTACGACGCGCGGACGGAGACGCTGCTGCTGCCGGCGAATCCCACCTCGGCGATCACCTACACGGCGAGCGGCGAGAAGCCGCCCAGCGGGCAGGAGCTGGGCGCGGCGGGACAGCCGCCCGCATCGGTGTCGAGCGACCTCGCCGCGCCGCCCGCGCCCGCGGAGGTGCGCAGGCTGCTCGCCTCGGCGCCGCAGAACCCGTGGGACCGCCTGCAGTTCGTCCGCCAGGCGATCTACGACCGCGCCGTCGCCAAGGGCGCAGGGGTGCCGGGACCCGTGCCGCCGTCGCGCGTCGTCGAGATGCTCGCGGGCGGCCAGGCGACGCCCTACGAGATGGCGGCGGCGCAGGTGCTGCTGGCGCGCTGGGCCGGGCTGCCCGCGCGCCTCGGCTTCGGCTACTACGGGGGCGAGCCCGCCAAGGGCGGGGCCGTCGAGTTCCGGCCACGCAACGGCGCCAACTGGGCGGAGGTGTACTTCAACGGCTACGGGTGGGTGCCGGTCGTCGGCATCCCCGCGCACGCCATCTCGCCGCTCGACGCCAACCCCAACAACCGCAGCCCGCAGATCCACCCGGCGCAGGAGGTGTCGCTGCAGCTCTACGTGCCCACCGACGCCTCCACGGCGCTGCTGCTCTACGAGGTGATCCGCTGGTGGCTTCTGGTGATCTCGCCGGTGGCCGCGGGCGCTGCGCTGATGGTGATGTTCTTCCCCTGGCCGCTCAAGATGTGGCGGCGCAGGCAGCGACGCCGCACGGCGCGGACGCAGGGGCTGGGCGCGCAGATCGCCGCCGAGTACGCCGAGCTCCGCGACGTGGCCAACGACCTGCGCGCCGGCGATCCCTACGCCACGCCGCTGGAGTTCCTCGACCGGCTCAGCGTCGACGAGGAGCACGAGGAGCTCGCCTGGCTGGTGACGCGGGCGCTCTGGGGCGACCTGGCCCGCGACCTGCTGCCGGAGGACGCGGAGGCGGCGCGCGAGATGGCGTCGTCGCTGTCGCGGCGGCTCCGCCGCGGGCAGCCGTGGATGACGCGCCTGCTGGCGCTGGCCTCGCGCGCGTCGCTGCGCGAGCCGTACGACCGCTCCCTGCCCAATCCCTGGCCGCAGCCGCGCACGCGCAGGCCGGCCGCAACCCTGGGGAGGCGCTACGCATGAGCGCGTTGCGTCGAGGCCTGCTGGGCGTGCTGCTGTGCGCCGCGGTCACCGCGTGCGGGACCGTCGCGGCGGCGGGGACGCCGAAGCTGCCCTCGCGCATCCTCCCGCAGTCGATCGACGGCTACACGGTGCACGAGGAGGTGAGCGCGCGCACCCAGTTCGACGTGTCGCGCACGCAGGTCGCCGAGGGACGCCTCTTCACCATGCGCGCCAACGGCGCGGTCTACGCCGCGCTGCAGGTGGCCACCCTGCGCGCCGACCTCGACACCACCGACGTCGACGTGCAGCAGGACATCCGCAAGCAGATCGGCAGCGGCGGCTTCCGCTACTACCGGGTCGCCGGCCAGTGGATCGGCGACCAGCAGCGCCCCGACGTGCACCTCTTCGTCTGGTTCCCCGACGCCTCCCCGGGCGTCTTCGAGGTGCTGACCGTGAGCAACCAGCTCAGCGACCCGGTGTCCTTCGTCGGCTCGCTGATCGGCTTCCAGGAGGGACGATGACCCGAGCCCTGATCCCCGTGCGCCGGCTGCGCCGCCGCCTCGGGTGCGGCGCGATGGTGGTGGTAGTGCCTTTGCTCACCAGCGGCTGCGGCCCGTCGGTGCAGGTGCAGCTCGGCATGAAGAACGTGCCGCTCAACATCGCCGTGGGCAACGACACGGCCGTCAAGCCGCCGCGCCAGGGTGGCCCGGCGCCGGCGCCGGTCGCCGAGGCGCTGCCCGCGTTCGCGCCCCCGACCATCACCTCGGCGCCGTCCACCGCGCCGACGATCTACACCGGGTTCGTGCCGCCTGCGCCCAGCGCGTCCGCGGACCTCTGCCCCGCGATGGATCCGACAAAGCCGTCGCCCGCCGCGGCGACGCCGGAGGTGGACGGCACGGCCGTCGACGGGGTGTGGAAGTTCGCCTCGACCGGCGCGTACTCGTTCAACGGCGTCGCCACGTCGATGCCGACGTACAACTTCCGCGTCGTGTCCGGCGCCGCGCAGACGGGCCAGGGACAGTTCGGCTTCACGCAGCAGGGCGTCGCCCTCGGCTTCGTCAACGCTCCCAGCACGTACGTCGCCAGCAACTCGACGTCCGCGCCCGCCAACCCGGTCGCCGCGCCCACCTCCTTCTTCGGGTTGAGCGGCATCGCCATCTCGACTCCGAGCGGAGCCGTGATCTTCCAACCCCCGAAGCCGCTGACGCTGCTCAGCACACCGGCGCAGGCGTACGGCCCCTACCAGCCCGACCCCAACAACCCGGCCATCCCCAACAGCACGGGCCAGTGGAGCGACGCGCAGACCGACGCGCAGCACGGCACCACCATGTCGATCCAGGCGACCGACCTCGGCCACGTGCGCGTCAACGCCTGCGGCACGCCGGTCGACGCCTGGCAGGTGCAGGCCACCATCACCATCACCGGCAGCGAGGTGTGGACGGTGACCCCGAGCCCGGCGAAGACGGACGTCACCCTCAGCGTGACCTACGCGGTCGCCACCGGACTCGGCGGGATGATCGTCGCCGAGAAGGTGCAGACCCAGCCCAACGCCGACTCCACGCCGGCGACGCTGGGCGGCGCGTCGTACTCCACCAGCACGGCGTCGACGATCGCCAGCCCGAAGCCGGAGGCGTCATGATCCGCAGGCTTGCCACGCTGCTGGCGATCGCGGCCACGGCCACGGCGGTCGGCGGATGCGGCAGCGGACACACGTCGGCCGCGGCGCTGGTCGACGGCCAGTACTCCGGCACGCTGCCGAGCGGCCAGCCGGTGAACCTCTCCGTGTCGGCGGGCAGCGTCCAGGTCAACGGCCGCGACGCCTACCTCGTCGACCCCACCACCACGGCGCAGTTCCTCGTCGCACTGGACTCGGCGCACTACTACGAGTGGTCGTGCACGATGGCGGAGAAGGGGAAGTCCCTCCACTGCGACACCTGGAACGCGCCGCGCGGGACGGCCACGCCGACGGCCATCCCCTGCGTCTCGCCGGCGCCGAACACGCCCGGCTGGTGCGGCGGCGCGCTGCACCAGGCGGTCGACCTGCTGCGCATCTGCAGCGCCCAGTGCTCGTGACCGCCGAGGCTCTCGCCCCGACGGACACCTCCGTCACCGCGCCGGACGGTGTCGCCCTGGCCACGACGGTGCGCACACCCGCCGGTGCGGGTCCCTTCCCCGCCTCGCTCTTCCGCACTCCCTACGGCCGCGACTTCGAGATGGTCGACGTCAACGGCTCGCTGTCGCAGCCGCGCGTCGCCACGGTCCTGCAGGACGTGCGCGGGCGCGGCGCGTCGGGAGGAGTGTTCGACCTCGGCGCCAGCGACGGCGTGGACGGCGCGGCCGCGGTGGAGTGGGTGGCGGCGCAGCCGTGGTGCGACGGCAACGTGGCCATGCACGGCATCTCCTACGCGGGCATGACGCAGCTGCGCGCCGCGCTGCAACGGCCGCCGTCCCTGCGCGCCGTCTCGCCGGCGCGCTGCCCCGCATGGTGGCGGCCGCTCACGCTGCACGAGGGCGGCGCCCTCTGCCTGTCGCTGGCCGCGCACTGGCTGCCGCGCCAGGCGGCGGAGGCCCCGGACACACCTGACGGTGCACGCGCGTCGCTGTACGCGCTGGCACTGGAGTTCGACCAGGTGGTGCGCCACCAGCCGGACGGCTCGGAGTGGCTCGACCTCGACGCGCTGCGCCGCCATCCCGCCATGCGCCTGCCGCTGCGCGACCGGCCGGAGTACGAGGCGGCGCCGGTCTTCGCGCGCATCTGGCGGGGCCTCTTCGACGCGCCCTACCCGCACACCTGGCTCAGCGATCCGGGTCCTGCCGCGGACGACCGCATCGACGTGCCCACGTTGATCAGCGGCGCCTGGTACGACCCCTGGGCACAGGACCAGGTCAGCATGTTCGCCGCGCTGCAGCGGCATTCGCCGCCCGAGGTCGCGCGGCAGCACCGCCTGGTGATGACGCCCTTCAGCCATGCGCCGTCGCCCGCGGGCGACACGCGCCACTGCCCCAACGCCGCGCGCTTCGACGACCGCCTCATGGCGTGGTGGACGCAGGAGTGGCTGGAGTCGCGGCGTGGACCGGCGCGCGACCTCGCCCCGGCAACGTGGTACGTCGTCGGTGCGGACCGCTGGGACGAGGCGGAGAGCTGGCCGCCGCCCGGTGTGCGCACGCTGACGCTGCACCTCGCCGCCGCAGGATCGCCCGCCGCCGGGCGGCTGGTGGACGGCGCAGATGCGGCGACGCTCGACGACGGCGCCGTGGCCTGGGCGCACGACCCCGACGACCCCGTGCCGACGCGTGGCGGCCCCGCCCTCGGCATGCCCGCGGGACCCGTGCCGCAGGACGGCCTCAGCGCCGGCGCCCGTCCCGACGTCTGCTCCTTCACCGGCGCAGCGCTCGACGAGCCGCTGGAGCTGTGCGGCCCCGTGGTCGCCTCGATCTCCCTGGCCACCGACGCGGACGACACCGACCTGTGCGTCAAGCTCCTCGACGTCGCCCCCGACGGCCGGGCGCGCAACATCGCCGACGGCTACGTCCGCGGCCGCTTCCGCTTCGGCCCCGGCACGCCGCCGCTCCGCCCCGGCGCGGTCGAGACCTTCCCTGTGCACTGCTGGAGCATCGCCTACCGCGTCGAGGCCGGGCACCGGCTGTGCGTCGACGTCTGCAGCTCGTCGTACCCGCGCTACGACGTGCCACCCGCGGCACGCCAACGGCTGCACACCGGCCCCGGCCGTCCCTCCACCCTCTCGATCACCGTGCGCTGACCCGGGCCGATGCGATATAGTAATAATCACTTACTTATTGGAAGGGAGCAGAGCGGAGCCCTATGAGCAGCACCATCGACGTCTCCGACCTTCCCGCGCTCGGCGAGGACCACTCCGTCACCCCGGAGCAGGTGGAGAGCTTCCGCCGCGACGGGCACGTCACCCTGCGCGGCGTCTGCAGCGAGGCCGAGATCGCCCTCTACCGCCCCCACATCTGCGCCGCGGTGCAGCGCCTCAACGAGGAGACGCGCCCCCTGGAGCAGCGCGACACCTACGGCCGCGCCTTCCTCCAGGTCTGGAACATCTGGGTCAGGGACGCGGCGGTGGCGCGCTTCGTCCTGGCGCGCCGGTTCGCCAGGATCGCCGCCGACCTGATGGGCGTCGACGGGGTGCGCCTCTACCACGACCAGGCGCTCTTCAAGGAGCCGCGCGGCGGGCATACCCCCTGGCACCAGGATCGCTACTACTGGCCGCTCGACACCGACGACACCATCACCATGTGGATGCCGCTCGTCGACATCCCCGCGGGCATGGAGTTCGCCACCGGCTCGCACCGCAACGCCGACATGCGCGGGACGCGGATCTCCGACGACTCCGACCAGTACTTCGCCGACCTGCTCGCCGCGCAGGGGACCACGATCACGCCCGTCGGCCCGCTGCGCGCCGGCGACGCCACCTTCCACGACGGGTGGATGGTGCATCGCGCGCCGGACAACCCCACCGGCCTGATGCGCGAGGTGATGACCGTCATCTCCTACGCCGACGGCACCCGGGTGGGTGCCACCGACAGCGAGGAGCGGCGCACCGACCTGGCCCGCTGGCTGCCCGGCCTGCAGACCGGCGACCTCGCCGCCAGCGAGCTCAACCCCGTGCTCTACCGGCGCGGCCGCTGAGCGCGACGGTGGAGGGACTGCAGGGCCGCGTCGCGGTGGTGACCGGCGCGGCGTCGGGGATCGGGGCGGCGACGGTGCGCGCGCTCGCAGAGTGCGGCGCGACGGTCTGCGGCTTCGACGTCGCACCCGCCGTCGAGGGGCCGCAGCCGTGGGGCGAGGGCCACGTCGTCGACGTCGCCGACGAGGCCCAGGTGGTCGCGGGCGTCCGCCGCGTCGTCGACCGGCACGGCCGCCTCGACGTGCTGGTCAACAACGCCGGGCTGGCGCGGCACGCCCCGGTGCAGGACGTGCGCACCGCCGACCTCGACCTGATGTGGCAGGTCAACGTGCGCGGCCTGGTCCTGCTCTGTCGCGAGGCGTTCCGCCTCATGATCCGTGACGGCGGCGGCCAGATCGTCAACGTCGTCTCCACCGCTGGGCTGCGCGGCGAGCCCGGCGAATCCGTGTACTGCGCCACCAAGCACGCCGTCCGCGGCTTCACCGAGGGGATCGCCGAGGAGGGCCGCCTGCACGGCATCCGGGTCCACGCGGTGTTCCCCGCGGGCGTCGACACCGCCTTCTGGTCGGATGCGTCCAGAACCCCGCTGCCGCGGGAGACGCTGGACGGCTTCCTCCGCCCCGAGGACGTCGCCAGCGCCATCGTGGCCGCGCTCACCGCGCCGCCGTACCTGCAGACGCAGGTGGCCGTGGTGCGCGCCCTGGGCGACGCCGACGTCGAGCACATCCGCCGCCGCATGGCGCGCTTCGAAGCCGCCGATGCGTGAGGGCCTGCGCGGCCACACCATCTTCAGCGAGTCGAACCGCCGCCGCCTGCTGCACTGGACGTGGACGCCGTCGCGGCCCCGCGGCCCGATGCCCGTCGTCGTGCTCCTCCACGGTGTCTACGACGCGGGCGGGTACTGCTGGTGGGAGAAGGGCGGGGCTGACCTCACCGCGTCGGCGCTGGTGGAGTCCGGCGAGGTGCCGCCCTTCTGCCTGGTGATGCCGAGCGACACCGGCGCCGAGCAGGGCACCGGCTACTGCGACTGGCACGACGGCACGACCTTCGCCGAGACCTACGTCATGCGCGAGCTGCTGCCCTGGATCGCGGCCGAGCTGCCGTCGAACGGCGAGCTGCACGTCGCCGGCCTCTCCATGGGCGGCTACGGCTCCCTCCTGCTGGCGCTGCGCAACCCGGGGACGTTCGCCAGCGCATCGGCGACGAGCGGGTTCTTCGACCCGCTGCGGCACTTCCGCTTCCTCGACGACGCGCGTGCGCGGATGTGGGACGGCGAGGCCGGCATTCGCGCGCACGACGTCCGCCTCCTCGTGCAGGACCCGCAGCGGCGCAGGGACCTGCGCATCGCCTTCGACTGCGGCGTCGACGACCACCTGCTCGAGGAGAACCGCGAGTTCCACGCGCACCTGGAGGGGCTCGGCATCCCGCACGGATACGTCGAGCGACCCGGCGCCCACGAATGGGACTACTGGACGGCCCGCCTCGGCGAGCACCTGCGCTTCCACCTGGCGGGAAGCGGGGATCTCAGGCCGGCCGTCGGCGCGGCCGCGGCGCCCGGCTAGGCCTTGGCGGGAATGTGCGGCACGGGCGCGGCCCCGTTCTCGGCGGGGGCGCTCACCTGCCGCACCGTGTCGACGAAGCCGGCCAGCCGCTCCTCGACGAGCCGGTGCACCTCGGCGGCGGGCCGCCCGGTGAGCAGCTCGATCCCCTCGTCGACGCTCTCCACCGCCCAGACGTGGAACTGGCCGCGACGCACCGCCTCGACCACCTCCTCGGCGAGCATCAGGTTGGGGACGTTGATGGCCGGAACCATCACCCCCTGCTCGCCGGTGAGGCCGCGCGCCACACAGGCGCGGAAGAACCCCTCGATCTTCCGGGTGACGCCGCCGACCGCCTGGACGTCGCCGCGCTGGTCGACCGAGCCGGTGACCGCGACGCTCTGCTTCACGGGCAGCCCCGACAGCGCCGAGAGCAGCGTGTAGAGCTCGGCGGACGACGCCGAGTCGCCGTCGACCTCGTCGTACGACTGCTCGAAGGTGAGCGTCGCCCGCAGCGCCAGCGGCGCCTTCTGCGCGTAGCGGCCGGAGAGGTAGCCGCTGAGGATGAGCACTCCCTTGGAGTGGCTCGGCCCTGACAGCTCCACCTGGCGCTCGATGCTCTCGACGCTGCCCCGCCCGGGCGCCACCGTCGCGGTGATGCGCACGGGATGGCCGAAGGAGTGGTCGCCGAGGTCGACGACGGTGAGCCCGTTGAGCTGCGCGGTGCGGCTGCCCGCCGTCTCGATGGTGAGGGTGCGGTTGTCGACCATCTCGCCGAGACGCTCCTCGGCGAGGTTGGAGCGGTATTCCTTCTTGTGCACGGCGGTGTCGACGTCCTCCGCCTGCACCAGGTCGTGCCCCGACCTGGTCGCCCAGAAGCTGGCCTCGGTGACCAGGTCGTTGATCTCCAGCATGCGCGTCGACAGCTTGCGCTGGTCCTCGCGCAGCCGCGCACCGTGCTCGACGACGCGGGTCACCGCGCCGCGGTCGAAGTGGCGCAGGCCGTGCGCCTCCACCCAGCGGCCGATCGCCTCCGCGTAGTCCATGACGTGCTCGTCGTCCCACGACATGTCGGGGGCGAAGTCGACCTTCACCTTGAAGAGCTCGCGCACATCCTCGTCGTGCAGGTGGAGGAGGAGGTGGACCAGCGGGGTGGCGATGATCACCACCTTGACGTCGATGGGGATGGGCTGCGGGCGGAGGGTCGCGGTGGGCACGAAGCTGAGCTGCTCGCCGAGGTTCTCGATGCTCACCTCGCCACTGCGCAGCGCCCGCTTCAGCCCCTCCCACGCGAACGGCTGGTTGAGCACGTCGACGGCCTCGAGGACGAGGAAGCCGCCGTTGGCGCGCAGCAGCGAGCCGGCGCGCACCTGCAGGAAGTCGGTGACCATCGACCCCAGCCGGGAGCGGTACTCGATGCGGCCGACGAGGTTGTGGTACGTGGGATTGCGGTCGACGACGATCGGCGCGCCGGTGGCGCCGCCGTTGTCGACCAGCAGGTTGCCGCGGTAGCGCGTGCTGGTCTCCTCGCGCTCCACCATCGACATCAGGCCGAGCATGCCGGTGGCGGCCTCCTGCGGCTGGGCGCGACGGCGCAGGTCGCCGACGTGCTCGGCGAGGTCGAGCTCCATGGCGTCGAGGTGCGCCGCCACCGCGGCGACGTCGGCATAGCGCTCGCGCAGCAGCTGCAGCGGAGCGGCGATGGCGGCCATGGCGACCGCCCGGTCGAGGTCGGCGAGCTTCTCCATGCCCTCGTGCTCGAGCGTGTGCATCACCCGCGCGTCGGCCTGCATCTGCTCGTGGATCTCGTGGCTGCGCCGCTCCAGGTCGTTGCGCTGCTCGGCGGGGAGGTGCTCGATCACCTCCGGCTCCATCGGGCGCCCGTTCACCAGGGGAACCACGGCGATCCCGTTGGGGATGAACTGCAGGCCGAAGCCGCGCTCGGCGGCGAACTGCTCGACGCCGCGGCGCATCTCCTGCTCACGCTTCTCGACGGCCTCGACCAGGGCGGCGCGATCCTGCTGGTACTTCTCGCTCTCGAAGGCGCGCCGCATCTCGCGCTCCGCGGTCTCGACGAACCCGTCGAGGTCGCGCACCAGGGTGCGTCCGCGGCCCGCCGGGAGCGACAGCGCACGGGGACGGTCGGGCTGCCCGAAGTCCTGGACGATCACCCAGTCGTCGGGCGTCGGCCGTTGCGCGGCCAGCGTGCGCAGATGGTCGCGCACCGTGGTGAGGCGGCCCGATCCCGGTGCGCCGACCACGAAGATGTTGAAGCCGGCACTGCGGATCTCCAGCCCGAACTGCAGCGCGTCGAGCGCGCGCGGCTGGCCGATGGTGCCGTCACGTCCGGTCAGCTCGGCGGTGGAGCTGAAGGGGAGCTGCGCAGGGTCCACGCGCCTGCGCAGCTCGTCCGGGGATACCTCGCGCATTCGATTCGTCCTATGGCTGGAGGGTGAGCGGGATGGTCACGACGTTGACGTGCGAGCCGTCCTTCATCGAGACCTCGTAGAGCTGCAGCGTCGCCGCGCCGCTGACGGTGAAACGCACGGTCACGTCGAACGTGCCGCGGGTCCCCGTGCCCGACGTGGCCTGCACCGGGTAGTCGAAGAGCTGCACACCCGAGGAGGTGGTCAGGCGGATGCGGAACGCGGCCTCGAAGGTGTTGGCCGTGCCCCAGACGCGCAGCGGGCTGCCCGCCGACTGCCCCACCACGGGCGCCTCGACGAAGATGGCCGGCGTCCACTGCTCCTCTCCGCCGCGGGTCAGTCCTGCGGCGAGCGGCGCGCCGTCGACGCGCACGGCGACCGACTGCACGGTGCGGAACTGGGTCAGCGTGTACACGACCTCGGCGAGCCCGGCGCCGGTGGGCGCGCGCGCCGCGAAGTCGACGGTGGCGACGCCGTTGGCGATGCTCACCGAGAGCACCCGCTGCGCGGTCGCCACTGCGCTGGTGAACCCCTGCTGCGCCTCGGCGGAGGTGGGGCCGGCGAGCAGCGCGACGAGCGAGTCCCAGGCGGGCGAGGCCGGGCTGACGATCCGGTGCACCGGCATCACCCTGCCGTCGCGCAGGAAGTACACCGAGGTGGTGGTCGTGGCGACCGGAGTTGGTGCCGGTGTGGGCAGGATCTCGGTCGGCGTCGGCGTCGCCTGCGGGGTCGGCGTCGCCGTGGGCTGCTCCGTCGGTGCCGGCGTCGCGGTCGGTGCCGGCGTCGGGGTGGACGGGCCGGCCGGTCCGCCGCTCCCCCCGCAGGCGCTCAGCAGCGCGCCCAGGCTGAGCGTCGCCAGCGCGACGCGGGACGGTCGGAGGGTGGCCATCGTGGTGACCTCGGGGCCCACGGCCCTATGACCCCAGTATCCGAACGTCCACGGCGCGGCACCAGGGCGCTCCGGCCCCCGCCCGGTGGGACCAACGGCGGCCGCCCGGGGCCCTCGGGCCCGCCCTCCGTCCACCCGACGCGTGCCGGCTCAGCCCTCCGGGATGCGGCGCCCGCTGACCTCCGCGACGCGGATGCGGATCCAGCGCCCGCTGCCGGGAGCCGCCCAGGAGCGGAGCGGGCCGCGGCGGAGGCGCTCCAGCTCGGCCGCGTCGGTGATCTCCTCCGCGGTGCCCTCGACGACGACGCTCCAGCCGGCGTGGTACAGCGGCCGCTGCTCGTCGATCTCGAAGACCACCGGTGCGCCCGCGGCCAGGGTGGCCAGCTTGCCTCCCTCCGCCGAGCAGAAGACGATCTCGTCGGGCGTCGCCGCCAGGTAGTTCACCGGGACGATGCGCGGCCTGCCGTCCTGGACGAAGCCGACACGCCCGACATACGCGCCGTGCTGGAGCAGCCGCAGGGCCTCGTCGCGCGGGATGTCCTGCAGCCTCGAACGCGGGTCTGTCACGGCGTTCCTCCACCGGGTTGGTCGCCTGGAGGCGATGGCGCTTCCCGAGTCGCCGTGCCCATTGTGCCGGGGGAGAGGCGGCGGCTGAGGGCGGGGCATGGCGGCTGCCCGCCGGCGTACCGTGCGCCTCACACCGTGCAGGACGAGATGTCGAAGGACGTGCAGTGAGCATCCGTGGCAGGTTGTTCGCCCTGGGCTACGACCGCTTCATGGCCGGCACCGAGAGGGCCGGGCTGCGGGCGTGCCGCCGGGATCTCCTCGCCGGCGTGAGCGGCCGCGTGCTCGAGATCGGCGGTGGCACGGGCGCCAACCTGGCCTTCTACGGTCCCGGCGTGGAGTCGCTGACCGTCACCGAGCCGGAGCTGCCGATGATGCGCCGGCTGGAGCGGCGCGCCCGGGACCAGGCGCCGCACGCCACGGTGGTGCGCGCACCTGCCGAGGATCTGCCGTTCGAGGACGGCAGCTTCGACGTGGCGGTGTCGACGCTCGTGCTCTGCGGCGTCGGCGACCAGGTGCGCGCGCTGCGCCAGCTCCGCCGCGTGCTGCGACCCGGCGGACGGCTGCTGTTCATGGAGCACGTCCGCAGCGACGACCCGCGGCTGGCGCGCCACCAGGACCGCATGAACTGGCTCAACCGGCTGATGGCCGGCTGCGCGTGCAACCGCTCGACCCTCGCCAGCATCGAGCAGGCGGGCTTCACCGTCGCCCGCGTCGAGCACGGAGAGATCCCCAAGGCGCCGTCGTTCGTCCGGCCGATGATCACCGGCAGCGCCGTCGCCCAGCCCGCCGCGATCGCCGTCACCTGACCAGGCGATAGGTGATGTGGGTCACGTGCCGGTTGCCGGATGCCTCGACGACCTCCATCGGGATCGGCGCGGGAAGCAGGTCGAAGAGACGGATGCCGCCGCCGAGCAGGACGGGCGTCAGGTCGATGTGGATCTCGTCGAGGAGGCCGAGCTGCAGGCACTGCTTGGTGACGCTGGGCGCACCGACGACGACGTCCCTGTCGCCCGCGATCTGGCGCGCGGTCGCGATGGCGTCGGGCACGCCGCCGGTGACGAAGGTGAAGGGTGAGCCGTCGCGCGACGCCCATTCCTCGGGGACCGAGTGGGTCACCACCACGATGGGCACGTCCATCGGGTGCTTGCCGCCCCAGGCCTTGGCGAGGTCGAAGGTGCGGCGCGCGGTGACCAGGACGCCGGCGCCCCTGCCCCCCTCCTCGATGAGGTCGGCGCCCTCCGCGGTCATGGTGAAGGTGGTGTCCCCGGTGCTCACCTCGCGGTCCGTGGTGCCGGTGAAGTACCACTTGAAGACCTCGTCCACGCCGTCGTGGGCGTCGGCGACGAACCCGTCGACCGACATCGAGAACCCGGCTGTCACCTTGCCCATCGCGCATGCCTCCTGGCGGTTGTGACCGGTGCGGTCCTGCGCCAGTGAGGACGCGCGGACGGCGGCCGAATCATCGCTCGACGGCGCAGGTCCCGTCCGCGCCGCCTCGGGACCATCGGCCCTGCCGGTCTCCCGCGCCACGTGACAGGCTGGACCTCGATGAGCCGCCCGGTCCGCACAGCCCCGTGAGCGACCACGCCGTCGAGGTCGAGGCGGCCGTCAAGAGCTTCGGCGCCCTGCGCGTCCTCGACGGCGTCAGCCTGCGCACCCGGCGCGGCGAGATCTATGGACTGCTCGGTCCGAACGGGTCGGGGAAGACGACGCTGATCCGCTCGCTGCTCGGCATGGTCCGTCTCGACGGTGGCCGGGTGTCGATCCTCGGGCAGCCGATGCCCGACCTCGGCGTGCTCAGCCGGGTCGGCTACATGACCCAGGCGCTGGCCCTCTACCCCGACCTGTCCGTGGAGGAGAACCTGCGCTTCTTCGCCTCGCTGCACGGTGCCACCGGCGGGGTGGACGACGCCCTGGAGCTGGTGGCGCTGCAGGACCGGCGACGGTCGGTGGTGTCGACGCTGAGCGGTGGGATGCAGACGCGCGCATCCCTGGCCTGCGCGGTCGTCCACCGTCCCGACCTGCTGCTCCTCGACGAGCCGACGGTGGGCATCGACCCGCAGCTCCGTGCGCAGCTCTGGGACAGCTTCCACCGGATGGCGTCGCGAGGCACGTCGATCCTGGTGTCGAGCCATGTGATGGACGAGGCGGAGCGGTGCGACCGGCTGGGCCTGCTGCGCTTCGGGCGCATGCTCGCCGAGGGAACGGCCGCCGAGCTGAAGGCGCGGGCGGGATCGGACCGGCTCGAGGACGCCTTCCTGCGCCTCGCCGCCGGACGCGCCTGATGTCGGCCCACCGGATCGGCGCGGTGGTGCGCCGCATCCTGCAGCAGTTCCGGCGCGACCGCAGGACGCTGGCGCTGCTGTTCGTGGTGCCCATCGTCATCCTGGGGTCCTTCTACTACCTGCTCCGCGGCGGCGGCGAGAACCCCCAGGTCGGCGTGGTGCTGCAGGACGGCGGCGCGCTGGGCGCCTCGGTGGCACGGCAGCTCGAGGCTTCGACGCTGGT
Source organism: Candidatus Dormiibacterota bacterium (assembly GCA_035652335.1). Taxonomy (GTDB): domain Bacteria; phylum Chloroflexota; class Dormibacteria; order Aeolococcales; family Aeolococcaceae; genus DASRDZ01. Next base: position 57,968 of record DASRDZ010000078.1, on the reverse strand, counting down.
GCGGGCGAGCCCACTCGACGCGAGCACGGCGGCGTCGAAGCTGCGCGACTCGCAGCTGGCCGGCTACGTGGTGCTGCCCGCCGGCTTCAGCGCCGACGCGCTGCGCACGCACGTGGTCGCGCCGCAGGTGCACCTGGAGGGCAGCCAGCCGGGACCGTCGGCGACGGTGCTCACCGCGGTGGCGCGTGCCACCGCCGACGCGGTGTCGAGCGCCGCCCCCGCGGGCTCGGTGCCGCGCATCACGCCCTCGGTCGTCTACCAGTACGGCGGCGCGGACCTCGACACCCTCGACTACTTCGGCGCGGCGTTCATCGGCCTGGTGGTGTTCTTCCTCGTCTACGTGATCACCTCGGTGTCCTTCCTGCGCGAGCGCTCGCAGGGCACGCTGGAGCGACTCTTCGCCAGCCCGCTGCGGCGCGGGGAGATCGTGGTCGGCTACATGCTCGGCTTCAGCCTGGTGGCGCTGGTGCAGGCGGCGGTGGTGCTCTGCTTCGCGCTCTATGCGCTGCGCATCCACAACTCGGGCAGCGTGCTGCTGATCTTCGCCATCGAGCTGCTGATGGTGCTCACCGCGGTGAACCTGGGGATCTTCCTCAGCAGCTTCGCCCGCACCGAGTTCCAGGCGGTGCAGTTCATCCCGCTGGTGATCACCCCGCAGGTGCTGCTCAGCGGCGTGGTGGTCCCTGTGTCCAGCGAGCCGCACTGGATGCAGGGCCTCTCCCACGCGCTGCCACTCACCTACGCCGTCGACGCGCTGCGCGACGTGATGATCAAGGGCGCCGACCTGACCTGGTCGTCGGTGCGGCTCGACGCCGGGGTGGTGCTGGCCTTCGCCGCGGCGCTGGTCGCCGCCGCCGCCGCGACCCTGCGCCGGCGGATCGCCTGACCCGCCAAATCAGAGCGTCATCCGGCCATGCCATTGGTCACCTGACGATGTGACCACCGGGGAAGCCGCCTGTCCCAGACATGACTTTCGCCTCTGGCCGGTGCCGCGGCGTCGACCTTCACTGGAGGTCAGACGATTGCATCGGTGCGGCCGCCCAATCCGTCTCGGGGCGCCCCGCGGCACTGCGACATTGGGGGAACCTGAGATGAGGTTGCGCTCGGTTCGTTTCCTGGCAATCGGGACCGCCGCGCTGCTGGCATGGTCGTACGCGACCATCGTCCCGGTGTCGGCGCAGGCGCCCCCAGGGGTCACGGCACTGTCGCCGACGTTCGGTCCGACCGCAGGCGGCAACCGGGTGACCGTGTCGGGCTTCCAGTTCGTCAACGTCAGCGCGGTGCTCTTCGGGACCACGCAGGTCAAGCAGGTCCACATGGTGTCGCCGGTGCAGTTCTGGGTCAGCGCGCCTGCCCATGCGGCGGGCGTGGTCGATGTGAAGGTGACCACACCGGGGGGCACCTCGGGGTTCCTGCCGGGCGACCAGTACACCTACGTCGCTGCGCCGGCGGTGAGCGCGATCAGCCCGATGTCAGGCTCGAGCAACGGCGGCACCGCCGTCTCCGTCTACGGGTCGAACTTCATCGGCGTGACTGCGGTCACCTTCGGTGGGCACGCCGGCAGCCTGGTGTCGGTCTCGCCGACGTCGCTGACGGCCGTCGCACCGGCGCACAAGGCGGGGCCGGTCGACGTGCAGGTGGGCACGGTGTACTACACCAGCGCCGCCGTTCCGGCCGACGTCTTCACCTACGTCAGCCCGCCGGCGGTGACCTCGGTGTCGCCCAACATCGGGCCGACGGCGGGAGGCACGCGGGTGACGGTGACGGGCAGCGGCTTCACGGGCGTCACCATGGTGGTCTTCGGGGGTGTGTCCGGGAGCAGCCTCACGGTCAGCTCCCCGACGTCGCTGGCGGTGACCTCGCCTCCGTCCACCGGCGGCACCTTCAACGTGCAGGTGATCGGCGCCTACGGGCCCAGTGCGCTCGTTTCCGCCGATCTCTACACGTACGTCGCGCCACCGGGAGTGACGGGCGTCGCGCCCAGCGCCGGCGGCACCGGCGGCGGCACGCGCGTGACGGTGACGGGCACCTCCTTCACGGCGGTCACGCAGGTCCTCTTCGGTGCCGTTCCGGGCGGCATCCAGTCCGTCTCCCCCACCTCGATCACCGTCATGTCGCCGGCGCAGGGCGCGGGCACCGTCGACGTGCGGGTGGTCAGCCAGTTCGGCACCAGCTCGACCGGGCCTGGTGATCTCTTCACGTACGTGGTCCCCGCCCCGCCCGCGGTCACCGCGATCGCGCCGGCCAGCGGGTCGACGCGTGGCGGCACGACGGTCACCATCAGCGGCGGCAACTTCGTCGACGTCACCGGCGTGACCTTCGGCGGCAGGGCGGCCGGAATCGTGTCGGTCACCCCCGTCTCGCTGTCGGTGATGTCACCGTCGCACAGCGCCGGGCCAGCCGATGTGCAGGTGGCCACCACCCACGGCACCAGCCCGCCGGTCGCCGCCGACGTGTTCACCTACGTCGCGCCGCCGACCGTCCTGTCGATCAGCCCGACGAGCGGCTCGCTCAACGGCGGCACGGTCGTCACCGTGACCGGCCGGAGCTTCGCCAACGTCACCTCGGTCACCTTCGGCGGGGTGGCCGGGACGGCTCTCACCGTGACGTCGCCGACATCGCTGTCGGTGACCTCCCCGGCGCACGCCGTCGGTTCCGTCGACGTATTGGTGAACACCCAGTACGGCACCAGCCCCGTCGTGGCCGCCGACGCCTTCACCTACCTGCCGCCGTCATGGAACGTCCCGACCAACATGGTCTCCCACCACCAGGGAGGACCGACCGGGGTCTCCTGCCCGAGCAGCGGGTTCTGCGTCATGGTCGACGACAGCGGCAACATGCTGATCCTCAACGGCAGCACCTGGTCGGCCCCGGTCCAGATCGTCGGTCCGGGCCAGGCCACCGTGTCGTGCACCTCATCGACGTTCTGCATGCTGGTCGACCAGAACGGTCGAGCGGTCAGCTTCAACCCCACCGGCGTCACCCCACCGCTGACCGAGGACCTCGTCGACAGCGCCGCAGGGCTGAACGCGCTGTCCTGTGCGTCGCCGGCGTTCTGCGTCGCCGGCGACCAGGCCGGCAACGTGCTCACCTTCGACGGGACGAGCTGGTCGAGCCCGACCAGCATCGCCACCTCCATGGTCTGGTCCGTCTCCTGCGTCTCGTCGACCTTCTGCGTCGCGGTGACGGACGACGGCATGGCGCGCACCTTTGACGGCAGCGCCTGGTCCGCCCCGGCCAACCTGGGCTCCAGCGGGCCGACCTCGGTGTCCTGCGCGTCGCCGACCTTCTGCGTGGCCGGCCAGGTCAGCACCGGCGACATCCTCGTCTTCGACGGGTCCACCTGGTCCACCGCCTTCATCGATCTCAACGGCGGCGTGTTCGGGGTGTCGTGCGGATCCACCACGTTCTGCGTGGCCGGCGACTCCTCGGGCAGCGTGGTCACCTTCGACGGCACCACCTGGTCGGGCCCGACGGCGATCACCGACGAGACGCTCTTCATGGTGTCCTGCTCGCCGTCCTCGACGTGCGCCGTCGCCAACCACTTCAGCGGTTGGGCCCTCACCTTCGACGGCAGCACCTGGTCGAATCCGGTTCCCGCCGACCTGAGCAACACCCTCTCCGGCGTCTCCTGCACATCGCCGTCCTTCTGCGCGGCGGTGGGGCGGGCGGGTGACGCGTACACGTGGGACGGCACCAGCTGGTCGGCGCCCGACAGGATCGAGAACGCCCAGCTCAACGCCGTGTCCTGCGTCTCTCCGACGTTCTGCGTCGCGGTGAGCCAGGATGGCATGGCCCAGATGTTCGACGGCACGGGCTGGACGGCCGTCCAGGTCGTCCCCATGGGGCTGATCGCGGTGTCGTGTGCGTCGTCGAGCTTCTGCGTCGCCGTCCACGCAGTCGGCGACGTCTATGTCTGGGACGGGACGAGCTGGTCGTACGGCGGTGCCCCCGACGCCAACAACGGGCCGACCAGCGTGTCCTGCCCGTCCTCGACGTTCTGCATGCTGGTCGACAACTCGGGCAACGCCCTGGCCTTCAACGGCACCAGCTGGTCCGGACCCCTCACCATCGACAGCCCGCCCGGCACCAACGGCCTGGCCGCCGTGTCCTGCTCGTCGTCCTCCTTCTGCATCGCCGTCGACTACGCCGGCAACGTGCTCACCTTCAACGGTGCCGCCTGGACGGCGCCGGCGCTCCTCGACGCCGGCAACATGCCCTGGACGGTGTCCTGCACGTCGCCCACGTTCTGCGTGGTGATCGACCTCGGCGGGAACGCGCTGATGTATGACGGGACGAGCTGGACGACGACCGACGCGGTCACCGGCAACGGCGGGGTGGTCTCCTGCACATCGGCATCGTTCTGCACCGCCGTCGGCGAGTGGACCGTGGGGATGTGGCGCTGACGCCAACGGATGTCGGTGTCCTCGCCGCGGCACCGGGCGTGAGAGCGGCCGCGCGAACCGCACTGCGGATCTCGTGCGGCGCGCCGGGCAGCGTGACGTCGACCAGCACCACACCGGGCGAATCCGGGGTGATCGAGGCGTCGAAGGCGCGGGCGAGATCGAGGATGCGGTTCTCCGCCGCGACGTAGCCGCGGATATGGCGCACCCCGTTGCGCAGCGCCTTCTCCAGGAGCATCTCCAGCAGCAGCGTGCCGATCCCCCGGTTCTCGTGGTCGTCCAGGACGGTGACGGCGACCTCGGCGGTGTCACTGCCCTCGCCGAGGCGCACATAGCGCGCCACGCCGACGCCCGGCTGGCCCGGCTCGTCCTCCGCGATCGCCACCAGCGCCGCGTGGTTCACGCCGTCGACGCAGGTGAGGCGGCGCAGCATGTCCTCGGTGAGGTGGTTCGGCGGGCTGAGGAAGCGAAGCCGCCGCGATTCCGGTGACAGCCGCTGGTAGGCGAGGCCGAGCTCGGTGCGGTCGTCCGGCGTGATGGGACGGATGCGCACGCTGCCACCGCCGGGCAGCGTCACCCGGTGGCCCAGCGGGTGTGGAGCAGCCGCCGAAGGAGGAGGCGTCCTGCTGTCGGTCATGGTCACTCTCCTTCGGCCACCGCAGCGCAGGCGTGGCCGTCCACCTGAAGCTCCAGGAAACGCCTTCGCAGGCCCCGACGCCAGAGGCGATGGGCGCTCCGGGTCGGGACCTTCGGCTGCGCACCGGGCGCTCGGCCCGGGCGCGCGGGTGACGTTGGGCTCTGCCCGCTCGCGCTGCCGCCCTGCACACTGGACTCGATGCGGACGCGGCGCAGGGTCGCGTTCCCGCTGCGAGGAGGACCCTCGATGAAGCAGGTCATGGTCGGCGACGTTGTGATGCCGGCTGCCGAGGTCGCGAAGCGACCCTGGGAGCCCCTCGCCCCCGGAGCCCCTGCCGGGATCGCCAACACGATCCTCTCCGAGCACGGCGGCACGATCGCCGGTGTGCTGCGCATCCCAGCCGGCGTCACCCTCCCCGCACATGCGCACCGCGGCATGGGGCATCACGTCTGGGTGGTCGACGGGGCGGCACACGCCTTCGACCGCTCGCTGCCACGCGGCTCGTACTGGTTCGTCGGCGCCGGCCACGCCCATGCCATCGAGGGGCTGGCTCCCGACGGCTGCACGCTCTTCTACGTCGACGTCCCCGAGACGTAGCCGTGGCGCCGCCGACCATTCCCGGTCCCGTGCTGGTGGCGGTCGACGGCTCCCAGGACGCCTACGTCGCCGCGTCGGCGGCCGCGGACCTGGTCGCGGCGACCGGCGCCCCGCTGCATCTCGTCCACGTCGTGCGCGAACCCGCCGAGGAGTGGGGCATGCCGGTCGAGGCGCTGCTCACCTTCCGCCGGCGACGGGCACGGCGCATCATCGCCGACCACGCCGCGCAGGAGAACGAGCTCAACGTCGACGTCGCCGAGTCTCACCTCGTCGACGGGAATCCCGTCGACGGGATCCTCGACGTGGCGCACGAGATCGGGGCTGCGCTCGTCGTCGTCGGCAGCCGCGGCCGCCGCCAACGGCACACGCCGCTGCTGGGCTCGGTGGCGGAGGGCCTGGTGCACCACTCGACGATCGCGCTGCTCGTCCTGCGCGGCGCCGAGTCCTGGCCGCCGCAGCAGGTGGTGGTCGGCGACGACGGGTCGGCCGGCTCCGCGGCGGCGGGCCGGCTGGGCGCCGCGATCGCGCAGGCGACCGGCGCGTCGATCGTGCTGGTGCGCGCCCTGCCCGACCTCGCCCACGTGCTGGAGCAGCCGAGCGTTCTCGACGCCGCCCGCACGGCGGAGATCCGCGCCGCCATCGACACCTCGCTCTCCGATCGGGTCACCCGCCTGGCCACGGTCGCGCGGGTTCCCATCAACCGTCGCATCGTGATCGACGACGCCGCGGACTCCCTGGTCCAGGCGGCCCGCGAGACCGGCGCCGGCCTGGTCGCCGTGGGGCGGCGAGGCCTCGGCCGGGTGCAGCGGCTGCGCCTGGGGAGTGTCTCGATCGCGGTGCTGCACGCCGCGCCCGGCGCGGTCCTCGTCGTCCCGGTCGGCGGCTAGGGGCGGCGGAGGTCCACGCCCGCCGAGCCCGGGTCACGCGTCACAGCGGTCCTGCGGCCGGGCTCAGCGGGACCCGGCGCTGAGGTAGCCCACGCAGGCGTCGAGGCTGGCCACCCTGGGGTAGTCGCGCTCCGGGACGTCGACTCCGAGCGCCTCCTCGATGCCGACCATCAGGTTCATGAAGTCGACGCTGTCGATGTCGACCTGGTCCTGGATGGCCACGGCGGGGTCGAGGGTCGCGGCGTCCACGTCGGGTGCGACCTGGTGGAGGATGCGCAGCACGGTGGCGCGGATGTCGTCGGGGTTCACAGCTTCTCGGGCTCCTGCAGCAGGCGCGAGACGGCGGCGAGGAAGAGGCTTCCCCGGTGCCCGTCGCTCACGCGATGGTCTCCTGACAGCGTCGCGGTGACGGTGGGACGGACGGCGAGCATGCCCTCGTGCGCGACCACGCGGTCCGCGACGCGACCGAACCCGACCAGGGCCACCTGGGGCGCGTAGATGACGCCGAACACGGCGTCGGCGCCCTGGTCGCCGAGGTTGGTGACGGTGATGGTCGGCTCGGACGCCTCCGAGCTGCGCAGCGACCCGACGCGCGCACGCTTGACCAGGTCGAGCAGCGCGGCCATCAGCTCGTCGAGCGACCTGGTGTCGGAGTCGAGGATGGCCGGCGCCAGCATCCCGCCCTGGCGCAGCGATATGGCGACACCGAGGTTGACCCGCTCCGCGGGCGCGAAACGGCCGTCGACGTAGAGGCCATTCATGTCCGGAACCTCGCGGCAGGCGAGGGCGACGGCGCGCAGCAGCATCGCGGCGGGGAGCAGGCGGTCGGTGACCCCGCGAGTGGCGTTGACGTCGGCGAGCCACGCCATGGCGCGGGCCATGTCGATGGTGGTGCTCAGGTAGTAGTGGGGCACCTCGCGCTTGCTGCGCGCCATCAGCGCGCCGGTCGCCTCGCGCATGGTGCGCAGGCGCTGCTCGAGGCCGGTCACCTCGACCACGGGCGGCGGGGCGGCGGGCGCCTGCGCGGCCGCGGCGAGCACGTCGCGGCGCACCACCACGCCGCCGGGGCCGGTCCCGCGCAGCGCGGCCAGGTCGATGCCGTCGAGGGCGGCCAGCCGCCTCGCCAGCGGCGACGCGGGCACCCTCGCCGTCCCGACGGGGCGACCGGGCGCGACAGGTGCGGGCGGCGCGATCACGGGAGGCGGCGGGAGCGGCGCGGCGGCGACCGGCTGGACCGGAGGCGCAGCGGCCGCGTCGACCGCAGGCGCAGCAGCCACCGCGGCGGGGGCGGCTGCCGCCGGCACGGGCTCGGGCACGGCCGCCTGCGCCCGCAGCGTGGCCAGCGGCGTGCCCACCGGCACCTTCACCCCCTCCTCCACCAGCAGCGCCTCGACCACGCCGGACTCGAAGCACTCCGCCTCGATCTCCGCCTTGTCGGTCTCCACCACCGCCACGATCTGGCCACGCTTGACCACATCTCCGGGCTTGACCAGCCAGCGGGACAGCGTGCCCGCCTCCATGTCGGCGCCCAGCGAGGGCATGCGGAACTCAGGCACCGCGCATCACCTCGTGCACCGCCGCCGTCAGGGCCGCCGCCGTTGGCAGCGCGGCCGCCTCGAGGTGCTTGGCGTACGGCATGGGCACCTCGGCGCTGCACACGCGCTGCACCGGCGCGTCGAGCGTGTAGAAGGCACCCTCGGTGACGCGCGCGGAGATCTCCGCGGAGAGGCTGCCGCTGCGCCAGCCCTCGTCGACGACGACGCAGCGCCCGGTGCGCGACACCGAGTCCAGGATGGTCGCGGTGTCGAGCGGTCGCAGGCTGCGCAGGTCGATCACCTCCGCCTCGACGCCCTCGGCGGCGAGCGACCCGGCCACCTGCAGGCAGAGCGGCAGCGTCCCGCCGTAGGTGACGATCGACACGTCGCGCCCCGGCCGGCGCACCGCCGCGTGGGCGATCTCCACCGCGCCCGCGCCGGCGGGGATGTCGCCCTCGGCGTTGTAGAGCAGCCCGTTCTCGAAGATCAGCACCGGGTCGCGGTCCTCCAGCGCGGTCCAGAGCATGCCGCGCGCATCCTCCAGCGTGGCCGGGGCAAGCACCGTGATGCCGGGGATGTGCGTGTACCACCCCTCCAGGCTGTGCGAGTGCTGCGCCGCCAGCTGGCGGCCGCCGCCCGTGGTCATGCGGATCACCAGCGGGACGTTGAACTGCCCGCCCGACATGTGCAGCAGCGTGGCCGCGTTGTTGACGATCTGGTCCAGCGCCAGCAGCGAGAAGTTGACGGTCATGATCTCGACGATGGGTCGCATCCCCGCCAGCGCCGCGCCGATCCCGGCGCCGACGAACGCCGACTCCGACAGCGGCGTGTCGCGGATGCGCTCGGGCCCGAACTCCTCGAGCAGCCCCAGCGACACGGCGAACGACCCGCCGTAGCGACCGACGTCCTCGCCCATGAGGAACACCCGGTCGTCGCGGCGCATCGCGTCGCGGATGGCCTCGCGCATCGCCTCGCGGTAGGTCAGGTGGACGGTGGGTGCGGCGACCTCGGTCACGACCGTGCCCTCTCGCTGAGCACGAAGCGGGTCAGGGTCTCGACCGGCTCGTCGGTGCCCGCCTCGGCGAAGGCGACCGCGGCGTCCACCTCCCGCCCCACCTCCGCATCCAGCGCCGCGCGCGTCGCGTCGTCGAGCATCCCGGCGTCGCGCAGGCGGCGGTCGAAGAGCACGATGGGGTCGCGCTCCCTCCAGCGCTCGATCTCCTCCTTGGCGCGGTAGCGGTCGGGGTCGTACATGGAGTGGGCGCGGAAGCGGTAGGTGCGCATCTCCAGGAAGCGCGGGCCGGAGCCGCTGCGCACCGCGTCGGCCGCCTCGCGCGAGGCCTGCTCGACGGCGAGCACGTCCATGCCGTCGACGGCCATCGCGGGCATGCGGTAGGACGCCGCACGCGCCGCGAGGTTGGTCTCGCTCTGGGAGCGGTACAGCGCGGTGCCCATCGCGTAGAGGTTGTTCTCGCAGATGAAGAGCACCGGCAGGCCCCACACCGCGGCGAGGTTCATGGACTCATGGAACTCGCCCTCGGCGACCGCGCCGTCGCCGAACAGGCAGGCGGTGATCCAGTCCTCGTGGCGCATGCGCGCGGCCAGCCCGAGCCCGACGGCGAGCGGCAGCCCGCCGCCGACGATGGCGTTGCCACCGTAGAAGCGCGTCGCCGCGTCGAACAGGTGCATCGAGCCGCCGCGCCCGCGGCTGCAGCCCTCGACCTTCCCGTACATCTCCGCCATCACCGCGCCCGCGCTGATGCCCCGCACCAGCGCGTGCCCGTGCTCGCGATAGGTGCTGACCACGGCGTCCTCGGGACGCAGCGCCGGCAGCGCGCCGGCAGCCACCGCCTCCTCGCCGACATACAGATGGAGGAAGCCGCGGATCCTGGTGGCGCTGTAGAGCTCGGCGCAGCGCTCCTCGAAGCTGCGGATCAGCAGCATGGTGCGCAGCAGCGAGAGCGCGTGGTCGCGGTCCAGCGCCGGCGCGAAGGCTGTCGGTTCCGTCTGCATCGCGCTCAGGCCTCCAGGGTGGAGACGTCGCCTTCGGGCAGCCCCAGCTCGCGGGCGCGCAGCAGGCGGCGCATGATCTTGCCGCTCTTCGTCTTGGGGAGGTCGTTGGCGAAGGCGATCTCGCGCGGCGCGACCGCGACGCCGAGCCGCTTCCGGGCCAGCGCCATGAGGTCGAGACGCAGCTCCTCGCTCGGCTCCACGCCGCGGCGCAGCGACACGAAGGCCTTGACCACCTCGCCGATCACCGGGTCGGGCTTGCCGATGACGCCGGCCTCGGCGACGGCGGGATGCTCCATGAGCACCGACTCGACCTCGAAGGGACCGATGAGATGTCCCGCCGACTTGATCACGTCGTCGGCGCGGCCGACGAACCACAGGTAGCCGTCGCGGTCGCGCCGGGCCAGGTCGCCGCTGCGATACCAGCCGCCGGCGAAGCACTTCGCGTAGCGCTCCTCGTCGTGCAGGTAGCCGCGGAACATCGACGGCCAGCCGGGTCGCAGTGCCAGCTCGCCCTCGACGCCGTCGTCCTCGACGACCGCGGCACCGTCGCGGACGGCGATCGCGCCGTGCCCGTCGCGGCGCAGCACCGCGGCCTCGACGCCGGGCAGCGGCCGCCCCATCGAGCCGGGGCGCACGTCCATCGCCGCGTAGTTGGCCACCATGATGCCGCCGGTCTCGGTCTGCCACCAGTTGTCGTGGACGGGGCGGCCCAGCGCCTCGACGCCCCACTCCACCACCTCGGGGTTGAGCGGCTCGCCGACGCTCGCGACCAGGCGGATCGCGGAGAGGTCGGCGGCGCGCGCGACGTCGGTGCCCGCCTTCATCAGCATGCGCAGCGCGGTCGGCGCCGTGTACCACACGCGGACGCGCTCCGACTCGAGGATGCGGTACCAGCGCTCGGCGTCGAAGTCCATCTCGTCGACGACGCTGGTGATGCCGTGGGTCAGCGGCGCGATGATGCCGTACGACGTGCCGGTCACCCAGCCAGGATCGGCGGTGCACCAGAAGACGTCATCAGGCTGCAGGTCGAGCGCGTAGAGGCCCGTGGCGTGGTGGGCGACGACGGCCTGGTGCACGTGCACCGCGCCCTTGGGCCTGCCCGTGGTGCCGCTGGTGAAGTGCAGCAGCGCCATCTGCTCGGGGTCGGTCGGCGCGATGGTGTGCACGTCCGACGCGGCGGCGAGGTCGGCGCGGAGGTCGCGCGTTCCCGCCAGGCCGGGGCCACCGTCGTGGCCGGCGACGAGAACGTGGCGCAGCTCGGGGAGCGTCGCGCGCAGGTCGCCCAGCGACTTGCGCCGCCAGAGCTGCGCGGTCGTGACCAGCACGCGGCCATCGCCGAGCTGCAGCCGCTCGTGGATCGGCTCGGGCCCGAAGGCGCTGAACAGCGGGCAGAAGACTGCGCCGGCGCGCAACGTTCCCAGCGCGGCGACGTACAGGTCGGGGATGCGCCCGCTGAGGACGAAGACCCGCTCGCCCCTCTCCACACCGAGCCCGCGCAGCACGTTGGCGAAGCGAGCCGTCTCGCGCAGCATCTCGGCGTAGGTGATGTCGCGCCGCGAGCCGTCGCGCCCCAGCCAGCGGATGGCCACCCGCTGCGCCGACGGGCCGCGCGCATGGCGGTCGACGGCTTCATGGGCGATGTTCAGGCCCGCGCCGCCGGGCAGCCCGTCGAGCAGCCCGCGCGCCCACTCCCACGTGAAGGACGCCCGCACCCGGTCGTAGTCGTCGAGGTTGTGCCCACCGGGCTCCGCCGGCTTGTGGATGACGGGCCACCTCCCCGGGGCGGTGGTGACGCTTGGGGTCATGGGCGTTGCGCGGCCTCCGTTCGCCTTCGATCGTCGGGCACCGCGATGGCGGGCGATAGGGCCGTTCGTCCCGAGGTCGCCTGTCGCGTGGCAGATGGACCAGCCTGCGCCGGTCCATCTGTCACTGTCCCGATGCGCGTGAGCGTCAGTAGATCAGCTGGCCGTAGATGGTGAAGCTGAACGGGACCGCGCCCGACGACGCGCCGGTCTGCCACGTCGACTGGTCATTCGGATCCCAGTTGGCAGGCGGGTTGAAGCCGGGATCGCAGGTGGGCGAGTTGAACGGCGCCTGCATCGTCTGCAGTGAGCCGTTCGTCACCCCGGCGAACTTGCCCGTCCCCGACATCACGCCGAAGCCGTAGCTGATGGTCTGGTTGCCACCGCCGCCCATCCCCAGGTTCATGTTCGACTGGCCGGTGACCGAGCTCCCGCTGCTCGATGCGTTGATGACCCAGGTGGTCGGCTGGCCGCCCATGCCCATGAAGGGGTTCGCCTGCGCAGTCCAACTCATCGTCCCTTTGCCGATTCCGGAGCCGCTGATCACGGCCCTGTCGACCGAGATCGACGTGGCCCAGTACTGCATCGGCCCCTGATCGGTGGGCATCCAGCCGCAGGTGGCGACCACATACTGCTGCCCGGTGACGGTTCCCTTCACGGCGGTGATCTGGGTCTTCCCCTTCGCCGCGTCCGCCGGTACCGCGAGAATCACAACCGTCAGGGCGACTCCCGCAACGGCTGTCAATGCACGTCGCATGCCGATACCTCCTTGCACAGGTGTTTTCTCCAGTAAGCGCCCGAGTACGGTGAGCCAGTAGAGGCCAAGGTCACGACGACGGGGTGACCGGTGGCGCCGGTCCTCCAGGCCGCGGGCCGTGGGCCGGCTCACCTGCCCACGGTCGTCTGCGACTGGCTGGCCAGGTAGCTGGTGTCACCGGCGAAGCGGAACTGCACCACTGTGGTGCCGGACTTCGGCGTCGGCTCGGTGACGGTCGCGTAGCCATTGCTGTCGGTGCGCAGCGTGATGTCGAGGACGTACACACTGGGATTCTTCGCCGAGGGAACGTAGACGCCGATCGACCTTCCCGAGGCGCCCACCGTGACGCCGTTCTGGACTGCGGTGAGCCGCACCTGGATCTGCACCTTGCCGCTCTTCGAGGTCGACCCCACCGTGGCCGGAGCGACCACCGCCGTCGCCTTCTTGGTGACGGTGAACGGTGCCGACACCTGGGTGCCGGCGTACGTCGAATCACCGGCGAACTGCGCTGTGACCTGCGAGGCGCCGGATGGCGGCTGCAGGGTGAAGGTCGCGGCGGCGTGCCCAGCCGAGTTGGTCGTGACGGTGCGGCTCTGCCCGTTCACCGAGAGCACCACCGGCTTGCCTGACAGGGCGAGGCCGTCGCTGCTGGTCAGGGTGGCCCCGACGCTGACCGTGTCGGTGATGTCGCCGGCCACCGGCACCGGCGTGTCGAGGTGCACCACGGTGGGATGGAGGCTCACCGTGAACGGCTTGCTCGCCGAGGCGAGTCGGTGGTAGCCGGCGCCGTTGAAGGTCGCGCTGAGGGTGCGCGAGCCTGCCGATCCCGTGAGGGTGATGTCGACCGCCGCGACGCCGTTGGCATCGGTGACGGTCGTCGAGCTGTTGGCGCCGATGCCGAAGCTGACCGTCTGTCCTGGCAGGGGGGCGTTCCCCTGGCTGGAGTCGGTGAGCGTCGCAGTGACGTGGACCGAGTCGGTCAACGCTCCGCTGCCGGGTACCGCGCTGCCGAGAGCCAGCGCACTGGCGGCGGTGACCGTGAACGGGGTGCTCCCTCCCGCATCGACGTAGGTTGCGTCACCGGCGAACTGCGCCGACACGGTGGTTGGGCCGAGCGGGGCGGAGAGCGTCAGCAGCGCCGAGGCATGCCCGGTGGTGTCGGTGACGACGGTGACGCCGCTCGACCCCACGGCCAGGCTCACCGGCACACCGGCGAGGGGATTGCCCTCGTCGTCGCGCACCGTCCCGCCGACGCTGATCGTGCTGTTGACGTCACCGGTGCCCGCGACGGCGTCGAGGGTCATCGCGGTGTTGTCGCGCTGCACCGTGAAACCCATCGAGGTGGCGTACGGGAGATGCTCGGCGTCCCCGAGGTAGGTTGCCACCAGGGTGCGGCTGCCAGCACCGCCGGTGAGCGTGATGTCGGCGCTGACGCCGCCGTCGGCTCCTGTGGCCACCGTCACCGCGTCGGAGCCGATGGCGAGCTCCACCGAGGCGTCGGGGATCATCGTGGCGGTGGCGAGATCCATGAGGAAGCCGCTCACGTGCACCTTGTCGCTGAGGCTCCCCTGCTGCGGCTGGCCGTTGTCGAAGCCGAAGAAGGTCTTCGCCATCACGGTGTACGGCGTGCTCGCCTGCGCGGGCAGGTAGGTGGTGTCACCGGCGAAGACGGCGGAGACCTGCGAGGCGCCGGACGGCGGCTGCAGAGTGAACGTCGTGCCCGCGTAGCCCGAGGTGTCCGTGCTCACCGTGCTGCTCTGCCCGTTGAGCGACAGCGCCACCGGCATGCCGGTGATGGGATTGCCCAGGTCGTCGCGCAGCGTCGCGCCGACGTCCTGGCCGTTGCCGATGACGCCGCTCGCCGGCGTCGCCTCCAGGGTCAGGGAGGTCGTGGCCATGTCCACCTCGAACGGCTGCCGTGCCGTGGCGGGGAGGTGGACCCCGTCGCCGGTGTACGAGACGACGAGGGTGCGTGCGCCCGCGTCGCCGGTCAGGGCGATGTCGACGGTTGCGACCCCGCCCGCGTCGGTGACCGCCGATGCCGTGTCGGCACCGATGGCGAAGTCGACGGTCTGGCCGGCCACAGGGTCGCCGTACGTCGAGTCGACGAGGTGCGCCGACGCACGCACGGCGTGGGCCAGCTCGCCCTGGCTGGGCGTGGAGGCGTCGATGGTGAGACCGCTGCCCACCACCACGGTCATGATGCCGCCGGAAGCCACCGCCCTGTCGCGCTGGTCGTCGCCCCAGAAGGAGACGTAGATGCTCCGCTCACCGAGGGGCAGCCCCAGCGGGAAGTCGAGGCTCGCGTGGCCGCCGGCGTCGGCGACCGCGGAGAGGTACTGGGTGTTCTCGCCCCCGGCGGAAAGCTCGAACCAGACGGTGGCCCCGCTGAGCGGCGTGCCGTCGTCGTCCGTCAGGGTGGCCCCGACGGTGTACGGCGTGTTGAGGAATCCCTGCGGCGGCGCCGTGTCGGGGATCAGCGTCATCGGCTCGACCGCCACCGTGAAGGACGTCGACGCTTCCGCCGGGTCGCGGCCGGTGCCGCCCGCGTAGGTGACCGCCAGCGTGCGCGTGCCGGGCAGCCCGGTCAGGGTGATGTCGGCGTCGGCACGCCCGGCCAGGCTCGTCAATGCGGTCGCCGTGTCGTCGCCGATGGCGAAGGTCACCGTCTCGCCAGCGACCGGCTGGTTGGCGCTGGCGTCCGTCAACTGAGCCACGACGTGCACCGTGTCGGTGAGGTGGCCGCCGGTCGGGTTGCCGGCGTCGAGCGCCAGCCCGCTGCTGGCGTAGGCGGTGTAGAGCAGTGAGCCGGTGCGCGCCATGTAGGTGGGATCGCCCGCGTACTCGACGGTGAACGGCTTGGGTCCGACCGGCTCGACGACGGTGACCTCCCACGTCGCGTGCCCGGTGGCGTCGGTCGTCACCGTGGTCGTCAGGTCAGGGCTGAAGGACATGTCCAGCGTCGCGCCGGCGATGGGATTGCCCTGGTCATCGCGCAGAGTCGCGCCCAGGGAAAGCGGGTCGCCGACGTGCACGTCGGTGGACGTTGGTGTGTCAATGGTGATCCGGGTCGGGTCGAGCTGCACCTCGAAGGGCTGGCTGGCCCGTGCCGCGGTGCGCCCGTCCGCGCCGCCGTAGGTCACCACCAGGTCGCGCGTGCCGGCGCTGCCGGTGAGGGTGATCGACGCGGTGGCGACGCCCGAGGGATTGGTCACGGCGTCGGCGGTGTCGCCGCCGATGGCGAAGTGCAGCGCCTGCCCGGCCATCGGGCTGTGGTCGGCGGAGTCGGTGAGCGTCGCGTCGACCGTCACGGCCTCGGTGAGGTGGCCGCTGCTCGCACTGCCGGCCAGGGACATCTCCGTGGTGGTGTTGACCGGGAAGGTGGCCGTGGCGTCGGCGACGACGGTGTTGAGGCTGTCCCAGTGCGCCTGCACGGTGATCGCGGTGCCCGGCAGGGCCG
Source organism: Candidatus Dormiibacterota bacterium (assembly GCA_035652335.1). Classification (GTDB taxonomy): domain Bacteria; phylum Chloroflexota; class Dormibacteria; order Aeolococcales; family Aeolococcaceae; genus DASRDZ01. The sequence continues at coordinate 41,877 of DASRDZ010000078.1, read as the reverse complement.
TCGGCGTCACGGTCACGTGGGCGACGCCGGTCGCGTCGGTCGTGCCGTTGTAGGTCTCGTTGCTGCCGTCGCCGTTGAAGTCGCCGGTGAAGGTGACCGTCTGGCCGGCCAGTGCCTGGCCTGCGCCGTTGTGCAGGGCGGCGCTGATGCCCTCCTCGGCGCCGCGCCACAGCAGGCGTCCGGACATGTCGAGGTGCGAGCCCTCGATGACGTCGCCGACGCCGTTGTGGTCGGCGTCCGCCTGGTCGGGGTTGGGCACGGTGGGCGCGTTGTCGAAGCCCTTGGCCAGTGCCACCTCACCCAGCGTCATCGACACGCCGCCCGGGTAGGTCCTGACGTAGTCGAGGAGCTGGTTCCAGGCAGCGAACTTGCCGGGGTCGACGGTGTCGTTGGGATTGCCGCTGGTCGCGTCCCGACCGGTCCAGTCAGGTGCCTCCACCAGCCAGGTGGTCAGGCCGCCGGCGTCGGTGTTCTGGCGCAGGTAGCTGTCGTACTGGTTGTGGTTCCAGCTCGCGCCGCTGAGGTCGGCGGGCGGCCGGATCTGCACGTCGGCCGACGCGTGGTACATGCCGAACTGGTCGAATTGCTCCATGTGCGAGCCTTCGGGGCTGAAGATGTAGGCGAGGTCGCCGCTCTCCTCCCAGGTCGACGCGCTGAAACCCTTGTAGCCGAGCATCGCGATCGCCTGGCGCGCCGTCGTGTCCGAGGTGTCGTACGGCGGCACGTAGGTGATCAGTGGCCACACCGCGTGCGCCCAGTCGATCTTCGGGCTGGTCGGCGTGGCGCCCTCCTGCTGCAACCACATGTCGCTGTAGTTGCCGGTCATGCTGTCCTGGCCGACGCGCAGGTACTCGTAGTTCTCGTTGAGCGACAGCCCTGTGCTCTCCGAGAACACCCCGTAGGCGACGATGTCCGGGTTCGTCGCCACGTCACTGGCAGGGATGTTGTCGCGATGGTACGTGCCGTGCTGGGCGAGCTCGAAGAGCTGGCTCTGCAGGCGGTTGTTGATCCAGGCGATCATCGTCGGGTTCTGCCAGTCCAGCTTGGGGATCAGCACGAGGCTGAGCGACAGGCCGTTGCCGCCGTCGAGCCCGGCGCAGTCGGGCCGGTACGACGGGTTGCCGTCGGCGCCCTGCGCGTAGTCGGCGGCGCAGGCCGCCTGGAAGGAGGCCAGGTCGGGCTGCACCACCGCGTCGCTGAGGATCTCGCTGAAGGCCGCCTGCCAGCCGTACTCGAGCGAGTCGATGCGGATGACGAAGTGCGTGGTGCCCGACGCCCACAGCGCGGCCGCCGCCTTGGCCTGCGCGTACATGGGGTCACCGGAGTGGATGCTGTCGAGCACGCCGTCGCTGTCCGTGTCGCGGTTGAGCAGCGGGTCGCAGGCGTCACCGACGCCGTCGTGGTCGCTGTCCGCCTGGGTGGGGTTGAAGGTCAGCGGGCAGTTGTCGACGGCATTGGGGACGCCGTCGTTGTCGTTGTCGGGATCGGCGGCGTCGCCGAGGCGCACCCAGGTGCTCGGGTCCTGCGGGTTGCCGAGCACGCTGTCGTAGTCGTTGTCGAGCTGGTCCTTGTAGTTGACCGCGCCGTCCGTGTTCATGTCGAGACGCGGCGCGTTGGCCACGTAGGGGGCGTTGTCCACGTAGTCCGAGATGCCGTCGCCGTCGGAATCGAGCGGCGGGAGCTGGGCCACGAGGCTGACCTTGCCGCCGTAGGCGCCGGCCACGATGTCGGCGTTGCCGTCGCCGGTGAGGTCGACGACGTTGACGCCGCGCGCCTGGCTGCCCAGGTTGACGGCGACGCCACCGCCCTTGTAGACCCCCGCGGTGGTGGTGCTGAGGTCGACGGCGACGGCGCCGTCGTTGAGCACGGGAGCCGTCTGCCCGCCCGCCTGCAGGCCGATCGCGATGTCGGGACGGCCGTCCCCGTTGACATCACCCGTGGCCAGGACGCCGGTGTAGCTCACCGAGGCGCGCAGCCCGTCGTGGCCGAGGAAGACGTTGGGACGGCCCGACACCGCGGTGAACCCGCCGGCCATGGTGAACCCTCCAGCGCCGTTGCCGTCGAAGCGGTAGAGGTAGAGGGCTCGGTCGAGGACAAGGACGTCGGGGTTGCCGTCACCGGTGACGTCGGCGATGGCCACGCCCCAGGGCGAGACGGCGGGTGAGGTCGCCGGGTAGTACACCGGCGACTGCGTCGACCCGTTTCCCGCCGGCTGCGAGACGAGCGGCGTGGGATCGAGGGAGAACGTGCCGTCCGCGTTGTTGTGGATCAGCACCACGATGGTGTTGCCCGCACCGTCGAGCCCGCCCGCGACGACGTCGGCCCAGCCGTCGTGGTTGACGTCCCCAACCGCGATGCTGGCGGCGTCGATGCCGGCTGGCGCGATGCGCGCCAGCAGCGTCCCTGCGGCGTATGTGGTCGTGCCGCGTGTGTAGGGGTTGAGATTGGTGAAGCCGCCACTGCTGTCGCCGTAGAGGACGCGGACGTCGCCGTCGTTGACGCGGGTGGTGCCGCCGGAGTCAACGCCGGAGACGGTGGCGCTCCAGACAAGGTCCATCCTCCCGTCGTGGTTGAGGTCGGCGGCCACCAGGTCGTTGGCGTTGCCCGGCTCCAGGCGCCAGGAGAACGGGGTCGACGCGCCGAAGGCCCCCGCGCCTGCGCCGGGGACGAAGAAGACGTCGGGATCAGCGGGCACGGCCGTCTGCTGGATCCAGCTCACCTTGCCGGTGTACGAGCCGCCGACGATGTCGAGCATGCCGTCGCGGTTGACGTCGGCGATGTTGATGCCGCGTGCCTCGAAGCCGATGTTGCCGAGCACCGTGGGCGCCTGGTAGCCGCCACCGGGGATGCTGAGGTCGAGCGCGACGGCGCCGTCGTGGGCGCCGGCCGACGCGGTCTGCGGGCCGGACTCGAGACCGAGCACGAGATCGGGACGCCCGTCACCGTTGAAGTCGGCGGTCGCCAGGGCGGGCGTGTAGCCCATCACTCCGGTGGTCTGCAGGGTGTCGCGCAGCGAGTCGTGGCCCAGGTAGACGAAGGGACGGCCGGTCACCGCGCCGTAGCCGCCCTGCTCGGTGAAGTGCCCGGCGCCGTCGCCGGTGAACAGGTACACGTAGAGGGCGCGGTCGGCGACGACCACGTCCTGCTTGCCGTCGTTGTTGAAGTCCCCGAACGCCAGGCCCCAGGGCCCGGGCGACAGCGCGCTCACCGCCCACGCACTCGTCGAGGCGTTGGCGGGATAGTAGATCGGCCCGCTCGACTGCAGCGCGCCGTCCGTGCTGGAGTGGCTGTAGAGCGGCGTGCCGTCCAGCGAGAAGCTGCCGTCGCCGTTGCTCATGATGACGCGGATCACGGTGTTGGTGGCCGCCACGCCGGGCGCGGCGTCGATGCCGCCCGCCACCACGTCTGCCCGGCCGTTGCCGTCCACGTCCCTGACCGCCAGGCTGGTGACGCGCGAGCCGGTGCCGCCGATGCGCGCCATCAGCGTGCCGGCGGCGAAGGTGACCCCACTGCGCACGTAGGTGTTGGCCACGAAGGTGCCGTCGCCGTTGCCGAGGAAGACGCGCACGTCACCCTCGTTGACGCGGATCACCGGCGGGACCGCGCCGTCCGCCCCCGAGGTCATGGTCCCCCAGACGACGTCGGGCCTGCCGTCGCCGTTGACGTCGCCCACCACCAGTGGCGTGGTGGCGTTGTAGGTCTCGAGCTTGTAGGGCATCTGCACCGCGGCCTGGAAGGTGCCGTCGCCGTTGCCCCTCACATAGAAGAGGTATCCCGTCGAGCGCTGGTCGACGACCATGTCGAGCTTGCCGTCGCTGTCGAAGTCGGCAACGGCCACGCCGAAGGTGCGGCTGTTGCTGCCACCGTCGTACAGCGTCACCGGGCTGGCGAAGGTGAGCCCGGTGGCGTTCCCGGTGCTGCGTCCGACGACGATGTCGGGATGGCTGTCACCGTTGAAATCCCCGACTGCCACGCCGTACGGCTTGCCCGCCGCCCCGTAGTCCGCCACCGTGGTTGGCGCGGCGAAGTACGGATCCCACGGGGCGGTCACCGCATGCACCACACGCGGACTGATCGCGCCCACCACGGTTGCGGCCACCAGCGCCGCGATGCCACCGCCTGCTGTCGTCCTGCGAAGCCGCATGGCCCGGTTCCCCCGTTTGGGAGGCCGCAACAAGCGCCCGCTGCGCGACGCCATGCCGTCGGGGAACGGCCACCGCAGGCGTCGGGGGGAGTGTCTGCACTGCCTCGTGTTCTGCCGTCCACCGCGCCTGCCCTCGCGGCGTCGTTCCCATCCTCCCCGGAAGCCGACCTGGTGGTCAGGAGCGGATGTCACCAGTTGGGAGGGCCCGGGCCCGCCCAACTGGTGACCTTGTCCCCTATGGCGCCGGTGGGGCGAGGGCGATGCTCGAAACCGAACGAACGTGGTCATGCCGGGCAGAAGCCCGCAACCTCGTCCGGTGCGGCGCCAGCCGACGGCTCACGAGGCACGTCATGAAGGCAGGGCAGGGAGCCACCCCCCGCGTGCTCCCACCTCGCTGTGCCCGCCCGCCGCGAAGGCCCAGAGGGGAACTCGCATGAACAGTCGACCGACCTCGCATCCAGACGATCGGTCGCCGCGCAAGCGGCGCAACGTGGTTCTCCGCCGCATCGTCATGGGCGTGGCGGCCCTGGGCGCATCGGGAGCCGCAGCCGTGCTGGTGGGCGGACTGCACGCGTCCGCCGTCACCACGCTCAACGTCAACAGCCCCGCCGACGTCGACGTGGTCACGTCGGACACCACGTGCCCTGCGACCTGCACCCTGCGCGAGGCCATCCACGTGGCCAACAACCTCGGCGGCAGCGTGCAGATCAACGTCCCCGCCGGCACCTATGGCCTCGCGCTGGGCGAGCTGCAGATCGGCACGTTCCCCGCCGGCTCGGCCATCACCGGGTACGACGTCACGCTGCAGGGAGCCGGATCCGGCGTCACCACCATCCAGCAGAACGACAACACGAACCGCGTCCTCCACCTCGATCCGACCACGCAGGGCAACGTGGCCGTCGACATCGCCGGCGTCACCATCACCGGCGGCCGGGACTCCTTCGACGGTCAGGGCGGTGCCGGCGTCCGGTCGGGGTCGGGCACCGCGAGTGCGCTCGACGCCACCACGATCAGCGCGTCGGTGATCACCGGCAACCAGGTCTCGTCAGGGGGTTCCGCGGCGCAGGGCGGAGGCGTGCAGAACATCGGCGGCAGCCTGACCGTCACCAACTCGACGATCAGCAACAACGCGTCGGGCAGCAGCGACGGTGGCGGCGTCTTCTTCTACAGCGGATATCCGGTTGCCGGAGCGCTGACCGTCAGCGGCTCGACCTTCAGCGCCAACACGCTGACCAACACGACGTCGATGTTCAGGGGTGGCGCGGCCCTCTCCCTCGACGGCATCGCCGCGACGCACTACGTCATCAGCGACTCCCGCTTCATCGCCAACGTCGCCACCGGGACCAGCACGGGTGCCGTCGGTGGTGGCGCCATCTACGCGACGAACGGTGACCTCCAGGTGCGCACGTCGCTGTTCACCGGCAACCATGCCGACGGGCCCGTCGCAGCCAACGCGGGGGGTGGCGCCGTCAACGTCGGTTCGGCGGGCGACGGCGCGGCGAACTTCTTCGTCCGGCTCAACCGCATCGTCGGCAACGCCGCCAGCAACGGCCCCTCCGGCGTGTACGCGGCGGCCGCCTACGACTTCAGCAACAACTGGTGGGGATGCAACAGCGGGCCCGGGTTCACCGGATGCGACCGCGCCACCAACGGCCTGACGATCCCCCGCCTCGTGCTCGGGGCCACGGCCTCGCCGAGCACGGTCGTCACAGGCGGGATGTCGACGATCACGGCCTCGGTGCGGCTGAACTCCTCGGGACAGGATACGCGGAGCCTGTACGGGGGCACCGTCCCGGACGGGCCGGCTGTCACCTTCGTCGGCAGCGCGCTGGGCTCCGTCTTGCCGGCCTCGGTCAGCATGTCGGCCGGCATCGCGTCGACGACCTACACCGCCGGCAGCACGGGCGGCAGCGACGGTGTCATGGCCTCCCTCGACAGCGCCGGATACTCCGCGGCAATCACCGTGCAGCAGGCGCCCGCGATCGTCACTGCGCCGAGTCGCGCCTTCACGGCGGGCGGCTCCAACTCCTTCCAGATCACCGCGACGGGCTACCCCACTCCGGTCTTCTCGACGAGCGGCACGCTTCCCTCCGGCGTCAGCCTGAGCAACGGCGGGCTGCTCAGCGGGATCCCGGCCGCCGGCACCGGGGGTGTGTACGGCTTCACCGTCACCGCCGGCAACGGCGTGCTGCCGAACGCCAACCAGAGCTTCACGCTGTACGTCAACGAATCGCCGTCGATCACCAGCTTGTCGAGCTCGACGTTCACAGCGCGCACGGCGGGCAGCTTCACGGTGACCGCACAGGGCTACCCGCCACCGACGATCGCCCTGACAGTCGGGGCCCTTCCCAGCGGCGTCTCCTTCAACAGCGCCACGCACGTGCTGGGCGGGACGCCGGCGGCGGGAACGGGAGGCACCTACTCGCTCACCTTCACCGCCAGCAACGGCGTTCTCCCCAACGCGGGGCAGTCCTTCACCCTGACCGTGAACGCGGCACCGGCGATCACCAGCTCGCTGAGCGCGACGATGGCCGTCGGCAGCTGGTCACAGGTCCACCTCACCGCCAGCGGCTACCCGGCGCCGGCGTTCTCCTCGGCCGGACTGCCGAGCTGGGCGAGCCTCAGCCCTGACGGATGGCTGGGCGCCACGCCGCCGGCAGGGAGCGGCGGTGTCCACACCTTCGGCGTGACTGCGAGCAACGGGATCTCCCCCGCCGACACGGAGACGTTCACGCTCACCGTTGGCGAGGCGCCCTCGATCTCCAGTCCCTCCGGCACGACCTTCACCGCGGGCACACCCGGCAGCTTCACCGTGGTGGTGCATGGCTATCCCGCGCCGGTGGTCTATGAGATGGGCGGCAACCCGGGCGGCGTCTGGTTCAACTCGACGACGCACGTGCTGAGCGGTGTCCCGATGTGGGCCACGGGCGGCGTCTACAGCATCTCGTTCACGGCCTACAACATCAGCGGAAGCGTCACACAGCCCTTCACCCTCACCGTCGACGAGAGCCCAGGCATCGTCAGCGACGCGAGCGCCACCTTCGCGGTGGGCGCGCCCGGCAGCTTCACGGTGTCGACGATCGGCTACCCGTTCGCGGTGATCAGCAAGGACAGCACACCGCTGCCGGACGGCGTGACGCTGGTGGACAACCATGACGGCACGGCGACCCTTGCCGGCACGCCGGCGATCGCCACCGGCGGCGTGTACGGCTTCGTCGTCTACGCCACCAACGGCGTGGGCATGGACAAGTCGCAGGCATTCACCCTCACCGTCGACCAGGGTCCCGCCTTCGTCAGCGTGCCGACCACGACGTTCACGGCCGGAGCCGCGGGCACCTTCACGGTGGAGGCGGGCGGCCTGCCGTCGGTGACCGGCATCGCCCTCACCGGCGGAACGCTTCCCGACGGTGTCACCTACGTCGACAACGGCGACGGCACCGGCACGCTGAGCGGCACTCCCGCAGGCGGCACGGGTGGCGCGCACGACCTCACCTTCACCGCGACAAACGGCGTCCCGCCGGACGCGACGCAGAGCTTCAGCCTCGTCATCGACGAGGCACCCGCCATCACCAGCGCCGGCAGCCTGACCGTCACCGCCGGCAGCCTGTTCGAGTTCACCCTCACCACCACCGGATTCCCGGCGGTGACATGGGTGAGCCAGAGCGGCACGCTTCCCGCCGGCGTGACCTTCGCCGACAACGGCAACGGCACCGCCACCCTGGGCGGAACGGCCGCCGGCGGCACGGGCGGCAGCTTCCCCGTCCACTTCGACGCCGGCAACGGGATCGTCCCGGACGCCGCGCAGAGCTTCACGCTGACGGTCGACGAGCACCCGGACATCACCAGTGCCGCCACCGCGACATTCGTACAGGGCCAGTCCGGCAGCTTCACGGTGACCGCGACGGGCTACCCCGTGCCGCAGCTCACCGAGCTGGGCGCCCTGCCGGGTGGCGTCACCTTCGTCGACAACGGCAACGGCACAGGGACGCTGAGCGGCACACCGGTGAGCGCGGGTCCGTACGACCTCAGCTTCGGCGCCGCCAACGGCGTCGAGCCTCCCGCGTCACAGCACTTCATCCTCAGCGTGCAGAAGGCGCCGTCGATCACCAGCGCCGACCACACCACCTTCCAGGTCGGGACCCTCGGCAGCTTCACCGTCACCACCGCGGGCTACCCGGCCCCGGCGGTGTCCAAGACGGGCGCGCTTCCCAGCGGAGTCAGCCTCCATGACAACGGCGACGGCAGCGCGACGCTGAGCGGCACGCCGCCGGCCGGCTCGTCGGGCGCCTGGCCGCTCACCCTGACCGCGCACAACGGCGTGGGTTCGGATGCGACGCAGGCATTCACCCTGCAGGTGGGCGCATCGCCGACAACGACCGTGGTCGCTGCGACCACGACGACGCCGACGTTCGGCCAGACCGCCACCTTCACCGCGACCGTGTCGACGGGCGGTGGCTCGACGCCGACCGGCTCGGTGACCTTCTCCGTCGACGGCGTGGCCAAGACGGCCATGTCCCTCACCTCGGGGCACGCGGCGTGGGCGACCAAGGGCCTGCAGATCGGCGGGCACACCGTCACCGCGGCATACGGGGGCCAGACCAACGTCTTCCAGGCCAGCAGCGGCACACGCGGCGTGACGGTGGCGGCCACACAGACCATCACCGGCACCAAGAAGGGTGACCTGAGCGTCACCAGCGGATCGGTCTACATCACCAACGCCAAGGTCAGCGGCGACGTCATCGTCAGCGGCGGCGCCTCGGTGACCATCGCCAACTCGACGGTCGGGCACGGCATCACGGCGACGGGCGCGGGCATGCTCACGGTCTGCGGCGTCACCACCAGCACCGGCGGGGTCACCATCAGCGGCACCACCGGATTCGTGCTCGTCGGCAGCGGCGGCGACGCCGCCGACCGGCCGTGCGCGGGCAACACGGTGGCGGGTGGCCTGACCCTGAACGCCAACCGCGGCGGATTCGAGATGAGCGGCAACACCATCAAGGGCACGGTGACCGTGAACAACAACGTCCTCTACGGTCCCGCGTACGACCTCGACAGCCCGGCTCCCGAGATCGAGGCGAACTCGATCAAGGGGACTCTGAGCTGCACCGGCAACGTCCCGGCACCGACCGACGACCTCCAGCCCAACAGGGTGATCGGGTCGCACACCGGCCAGTGCGGGGCGCCGGGGTTCTGAGGCCGCGTGCCGTGCTGATCGGAGCGCATGGGGACCCGCCGTCGCGGCGGGCCCCCTCCGCAGGCCAACGGCGACACGCACGCCGCGGGATCGGCCTGCGAGGACTCCGGAGCGTCGTCCCCGCAGGTCTCGTCCTCGGAGCGCTTCTCGGCGCATGTGGCGCGACGTCGCAGAGTCGCGGCGGCGTGCCGCCATTGCCGGTCCCATCCACCACGCCGCTGCCGGCGGCGACCGCCCCGACGCCATCCGCCGTCCCGACAGCGCAACCGACGCCGATCCCGACGTCGACGCCATTGCCTCCCGGCACCTTCGTCGCCGTCGTCGCCGCCACGCCGGCGGCACCGGTCAGGTCGGGCCCGGGGAGCGACTTCGCCGCCGTCGCGCAGGAGGCCGCCGGCACCCGTGAGCTCTTCGACGGCTGGTACCGCCGCAGCGACGATCCGCCGGTCGCCGACTTCCAATCCGGGGCGCTGGAGACATGGAGCCAGGACTGGTACCGCCTCGCCGGCGGGCGGGGATGGATCCACAGCTCGTACGTCCGCGGCTTCCCGCCCACCGGCATGGCGCAGGCCTCCTGGACGGCACCGCCGGTGCGCGACGTCCCGGTCCCGCCCCAGGGAACGCATCGCATCGTCATCAGCATCGATCGCCAGCATCTGTGGGCCTTCGACGGCAGGCAGCTGGTCGTCGACACCGTCGTCGGCACCGGGCGTCCCGAGCTCCCCACACTGCTGGGCACCTACCACGTCTTCTACAAGGCGTCGCCGTTCCACATGGTCTCGTCGTGGCCATACGGCAGCCCGTACTGGTACGCGTCGGAGTGGGTGCAGGACGTCATGGAGTTCATCGACGGGGGCTACTTCATCCACGACGCCCCGTGGCGCACGCGCTGGGGCCCCGGCGCCAACCTCGTCGCCGGCAGCCACGGCTGCGTCAACGTGCCCATGCCGGTGATGGAGCAGCTCTATCGCTGGACCAACCTGAACGACGAGGTGGTCGTGCAGCAGCGGTGAGACCTGCCTGCGAGCCTCGCCCTCACCCGGACACGGTGGAGAGAAGCGTCAGGCCGCCGCGCCGCCGCGCAGAACCCGTCCCGCACGCTCGCCCGTCGGCTGGCCGTTGCGGAGGACGGCGCGTCCCGCCAGCGTGACGAGCTCCACGCCGGATGGCCGCACGTCGGGATGCAGGTAGGTGCCCTCGTGGCCGATGCGCGCGGGATCGAAGACGCAGAGGTCCGCGACCATTCCTTCGAGCAGCCGCCCGCGGCCGTGCAGCCCGAACGTGCGCGCGCTGAGCGAGGTCATCTTGCGGATCGCCTGCTCCCAGGTGAGCACCTTCTGCTCGCGCACGTAGGTGCCCAGCAGTCGGGGGAAGCAGCCCCAGGTGCGGGGATGGCCGCTGCCGTGCGCCGGGCCGTTGTCGGAGCCGACGGCGACGAGCGGATCGCCCATGATGCGGCGCACGTCGTCCTCGGCCATCAGCTCGATGACGATGGTGGCCGACGGGTCGTCGGCGACCAGCTCGCAGAGGCGATCCCAGGGGTCGCCCCCGCCGCTCAGCTCGGCGAGGGTGCAGCCGGCCGCCGCGCCGTCGCGATGGGTGGCGACGAGCACTCCGTGGGGCTCGGCGTCGGCCCACAGCCCGTTGCCGGCACCGCCCTGCTCGGCGACGGCGCGCAGGCGGGCCCGCTCGCCGGCGTCGCGGAGCCGCGTGCGCAGCGCTTCGGTGCCGCCCTCCGACGCCTCCGGCGGCAGCAGCGCGGCGAGGAACGTCGAGCCCGCCGTGTACGGGTACTGGTCGCCGAGCACGTCGATCCCCTCGCGGCGGCCGCCGGCGATGCGGCGCAGCAGCCTGGTGGCGGTCCCATGATTGCGCAGGCCCGCAACCTTGCAGTGTGAGATCTGCACGCGCACGCCCGCGCGGCGCCCGATGGCCATCGCCTCGTCGAGCGACTCCAGGACCTCGTCGCCCTCGTTGCGCATGTGCGTGGTGTAGGGCCGGTCGTAGCGGGCGGCGACCTCGGCGATGGCGACCAGCTCCTCGGTGTCCGCATACGTCCCCGGCACGTAGATCAGCCCGCTGCTGAGGCCGATGGCCCCGGCCTCGAACGCCTCCGCGGCCAGCGCCCGCATCTCGTCGATCGCGCCGTCACGCAATGTGCGGTCGATGCCGTTGGCCACGGTGCGCAGCGCATGGTGTCCCACCAGTGCGGCGACGTTGTTCGCCGGCCGTGCCGCCTCGACCTCGTCGAGGTAGCCGGCGAAGCTGCGCGGCCGCATCTCGGCGCCGCCGGCGAGCTCGTCCCAGGCTTCGCCGAGCAGCGCCACAGCCTCGGCCGTCATCGGTGCGAAGGAGAACCCGCAGTTGCCGCAGATCTCGGTGGTGACGCCCTGCTCAAGCTTGAAGGTCTGCGGCTCCCCGGCGAGGTGGAGCAGGTCGGAGTGGGCGTGGGCGTCGATGAACCCGGGCGCGACGATGAGCCCGTCGCAGTCGACCTCCTCCGCCGCGTTGCCCTGGTGGCGTCCAACCCCGACGATGCGCCCGGCCGCGACCGCCACGTCGGCGACCCGTCCCGGCGAGCCGAGCCCGTCGTGCACCGTGCCGCCACGCAGCAGCAGGTCGACGGTCATCGGCGCGCGCCCTCCACCATGGCGCAGCAGTCTAGGCGTGCCGCCGGACGAACGCCTCGGACGCGCGGCCGAAGTCGGCCGCGCCCCCTTGGAACACAGCACAATCGAGGCCACGGCGCGGGCCGTACACTCCGGCCGTGTCCCTGATGGAGAACGTCGCCGCCCCCGTCGCCGTCGAGGCGGTCGAGCTGATCCGCATCCACCTGCCGCTGGTGGCGCCCTTCCGCACCTCCTTCGGCACCGAGACCCGCCGCGACGTGCTCCTCGTCCACGTCCTCGCCGGCGACACCGAGGGCTGGGGCGAGTGCGTCGCCATGCAGGAGCCGCTCTACTCCTCGGAGTACGTGGCCGCGGCGCAGCGCGTGGTCATGGACCATCTCCTCCCCCGCCTGCTCGCCGAGCCCGTCACCGCGCAGCAGGTCGCGCGCGTCCTGGAGCCGGTCAGGGGCCACCGCATGGCCAAGGCCGCGCTGGAGGCGGCCTGGCTCGACGCCCAGCTGCGCCGCGAGAACCGGTCCTTCGCGCAGGCTCTCGGCGCCGTCCGCGACCGCGTCCCCAGCGGAGTGTCGGTGGGCATCATGGCGAGCATCCCGGAGCTGCTCGACGCGGTCGCCGGGTACCGCGAGCAGGGCTACGTGCGCATCAAGCTGAAGATCGAGCCGGGCTGGGACGTCGAGCCGGTGCGCGCCGTGCGCGAGCGCTTCGGCGACATCCCCCTGCAGGTCGACGCCAACACCGCCTACACGCTCGACGACGCGCAGCACCTCGCCCGGCTCGACGAGTTCGGCCTGCTGCTCATCGAGCAGCCGCTCCCCGAGGAGCAGGTGCTGGCGCACGCCAAGCTGGCGCGCACCGTGCGCACCCCCATCTGCCTCGACGAGTCGATCGTCTCCGCGGTCGTCGCCGCCGAGGCGATCGAGATGCAGGCGTGCAGCATCGTCAACATCAAGCCGGGACGCGCCGGCGGCTACCTCGAAGCCACGCGCATCCACGACCTCTGCGTCGACCGCGGCGTCGCCGTGTGGTGCGGCGGCATGCTGGAGACCGGCATCGGTCGCGCCGCCAACCTCGCCCTCGCCGCGCTGCCCGGCTTCACCCTGCCCGGCGACACCTCGGCCTCCGACCGCTACTTCCGCGAGGACGTCACCGCCCCCTTCGTTCTGGCCAGGGATGGCACCATCGCCGTGCCCACGGGGGCTGGCATCGGCGTCGAGGTGCGCCGCGACGTCATCGACGGGCTGGCCACGTCGACCGAGACGGTCCGCCCCGGCTGACGCCCTCAGGCCGCGCCCTCGCGCGCCAGCACGTACCAGCCGCCGCGCGCCATCGACACCGGCCGCAGCCCGCGCTCGCCGGCGTCGAGCATCGCTTCGCGGAGGGCGCGGCGCCAGGCGCGGGCGCGCTCCGGGTCGGTGCGCCGCATGGCCACGATGTCGCGCGGCGTCGCGCACAGCACGGCGTCCGCGCCGTCGACGTCAGCGGGCAGCGGTCGCTCGCCGGCGTCGACGTCGAGGGCGACGGCGGCGCCGCGCGCGCGCCACTCCTCGGCGTCGAGCAGCGGCGGCGGCGGCGGCGGCGAGTCGAGATCCCAGCTCACCAGGATGCGGTCGGTGTGGTCACCGCCGTTGATGGCGTCGGCCATGGCGCCGTAGAAGTCGACCAGGTACTCCTCACCGCGCGCGCCCAGCTTGACCAGGTTGAAGTGGCCGTTGCGCCGCACCAGCGGGTCGTAGGTCCAGGTGATGCGGCGCAGCCCGCGCTGCAGCGCCCAGGCGCGCTGGTGCAGCTTGAGCGCGTAGCCGACACCGCGCCCGTCCATGCCGGGGTCGACGCCGAGGATGTGCGAGTGGAGCAGCTCGAGGCCGCCGTCCCCGCCGAAGAAGCCGAGCAGCGCCCCGGCGACGCGGTCGCCGGCGACGGCGGTGCTCAGGTAGTTGCCCGCGTGGGTGAGGGCGCGGAGCATCTCGGCGGAGACGGGCGGGTCGACGTCGCGGTCCCACACGCGCCGCCACACCGCGGCCGCCGCCTCGAGGTCCTCGGGGCGATGCGGCGTGGCCACGCGGATGCCGGCGGCCTCGGCCGCCGTCGCGGCGGCGGCGCGGGCCGCGTCGAGGCTGGCCGCGACGGCTGCTGGATCGCGCAGGGACGCGCTCAGGGCACTCATGGACGCGAGGCGACGGTACCATCGGTCCGCCGCACCGGCTTTGGCACAGCCGCCGAATGCGCCGCCGCCCTTTGGGCAGGGAGAACAAGAGTGGAGAAGGGAGCGGAGGGCGCGCCCGAACCCGGCGGGACCACCCTGGAGCACCTCCTGGCGACCCTGGGTCCCGGTGTCCTCCAGCTCCTCGCCGCACCCTCGGGCACCGGCGTGCCGGCCACCTCGCTGGCCGTCCACGACCCCACCGACCCGCCCGCGATCTCACGCGGTACCGTCCTCCTCGGCATCGGGCTCACCCCGGGGCGTGAGCTGTCGCAGCTCATGCAGCGGGTCGCCGCGGAGGGGGCCATCCTCCTGCTCAAGGCCGCGCCGGCGCAGTCCGGCGAGCTGGCCGAGGAGGCGCGGCGCGAGGGGACCTCGCTGGTCTCCGTCGCCCACGGCGCGGCCTGGCTGCAGATCCTCTCCCTGCTGCGCTCGGCGATGCAGGCGGAGCCGGCGCGCCGTGGCGAGGAGCTGGGCGGCGTGGCCGCGGGCGACCTGTTCGCGGTGGCCAACGCGGTGGCGGCGGTGATCGACGCGCCGGTCACCATCGAGGACCCGCAGTCGCGCGTGCTCGCCTACTCGGCGCGGCAGGACGAGGCGGACGAGCCCCGCCGGGTGACCATCCTCGGGCGCCAGGTCCCCGACGAGTACTTCCGCCGCCTCCAGTCCAGCGGGCAGTTCCGCCGCATCTACAGCAGCGCCGAGCCCGTGTACGTCGACGACATCGGGCCCGGCGTCCTCCCCCGCCTCGCCGTCGCGGTGCGCGCCGGTGACGAGCTGCTCGGGTCGGTGTGGGCGGCGGTGCGGGAACGTCCCGACCGGCGGCGCATCGAGGAGTTCGCGCGCGCCGCCCGCTTCGTCGCCATCCACCTGCTGCGCCATCGCATCGACGCCGACCTCCAGCGCGGCCTGCACACGGAGCTGATGACGCTGGTCCTCGACGGGGGGCCGCTCGCCGCCGACGCCGCCAGCCGCCTCGGCCTCGCCGGAGAGGCGTTTCGCGTCGTCGCGGCGGGCATGCGCCAGGGCGACGCCGTCGACAACCAGCTCCCCCTGGCCCGCCTCGCCGACACGCTCTCGCTGCATCTCTCCGTGCTGCACCGGCGCGCCGGCACCGCTGTGATCGGCGGCGTCGTCTATGCCGTCATCCCCACGGGCGCCGACGCCGAGGCCAGCCGCCAGGTCGCCCACCAGACCGTCGACAGCTTCCTCGCCCGGCTGCCGGCCGCCGTCGCACGCGCAGCCATCGTCGCCATCGGCGGGCAGGCGCAGCGGCTGGAGAACGTGCCCGGCTCCCGCCGCGACGCCGACCGGGTGCTGCGCGTGCTGCGCCGCGTCGACGCCGGCGACACGCCGCCCGCCGTTGCCGACATCGAGGAGATGCACATGCACGTGCTCCTCGACCGGCTCGCCGAGGTCGCCGCCAACGAGCCCATCGTCCCCATGGGCGCGCTGCGCCTGCTCTTCGAGCGCGACGCCAAGCACAGGTCGCACCTCGTCGAGACCCTGCGCGCCTACCTCGACTGCTTCGGCGACGTCGCCCTCGCCGCCCGGCGCCTGCAGGTGCACCACAACACGCTGCGCTACCGCATCGAGCGCCTCCGCGAGATCCCCGGCCTCGACCTCGACGACCCGGAGCAGCGTCTCGCCCTGCAGCTCCAGCTCCGCTGGCTGCCGCGCAGCGACTCCCGGCGCGCCTCGGCGTGAGGCTCCGCATCCGGGGCGTCCCGACCCGATGGAGGTCTCGCCTGGCAGCATGAGCACCGTGGACGCCTCGCTCCCCGACCGCCTGCGCGGCCGCCACGCCGAGATGGTCGCCGCCACGCGCGCGCTGGTGGAGGTGGAGTCGCCGTCGTCCGACCTCGAGGCGCTGCGCCGCTGCGCGGACGTTTGTGCCGAGATCGGCCAGAAGGTGACGGGCGTGGCCGCGGACCTGGCGGTCAACGACGGGCGCCCGCTGCTGCGCTGGCGCTTCGGCGACGCGCCGCGACTGCTGCTGCTCGGCCACTTCGACACGGTGTGGCCGCTGGGCACGCTGCAGCGGCTGCCGTTCACCGAGCGCGACGGCCGGCTCACCGGTCCCGGCGTCTTCGACATGAAGGCCGGCATCGTGCAGGGATTCTTCGCGCTGGCGGCGCTCGACGACCCCGGCGGGGTCGAGATCCTCCTCGACGCCGACGAGGAGACCGGCTCGGCGTCGTCGCGTGACGCCATCGCCGAGGCGGCGCGCCGGGTCGACGCGGTGCTGGTCCTCGAGCCGAGCCAGGACGGTGCGCTGAAGACGGCGCGCAAGGGCGTGTCGATGTACCGCATCGAGATCGAGGGCCGCGCAGCGCATGCGGGGCTGGAGCCGCACAAGGGGGTCAACGCCACCGTCGAGCTGGCGCACGCCGTGCTGGCTCTGGAGCGCATCGCGCGCCCGGACCTGGGGACCACGGTGACGCCGACGGTGGCCGCCGCGGGCACCGCCGTCAACGTCGTGCCCGCCGCGGCGCGGCTGCAGGTCGACGTGCGCGCGCTCACCCCCGCCGAGCAGGACCGCGTCGACGCCGAGATCCACGACCTCGCCGCGACCCTCCCGGGCGCGCGCCTCGCCGTCCACGGCGCACCCGACCGGCCGCCCCTGCCGGCGGCCAGCTCTGCGGCGCTCTTCGAGCGCGCTCGCGACGTCGCCAGGCGTCTCGGTCTCGGCGAGCTGCGCGGCGTCGAGGTCGGCGGCGGCTCCGACGGCAACCTCACCGCGGCCGAGGGCACGCCCACCCTGGACGGCATGGGCGCGGTCGGCGACGGCGCCCATGCCGAGACGGAGCACGTGCTCAGCGCCACCATGCCCGAGCGCGCGGCGCTGCTCGCCGCCCTGATCCACGAGCTGCGCGGCTAGGCGACGCCGCGTCTGAGCCGGCGCCGGCGGGCTCCGTCGATGCGACCAACTCCGGGCGGCGACCTTGGTGGCCCTGCCCAAAAACGCGGCAGACCGTGTCTTTACCATCGGCGTACTGCGCCGAAAGAAGGGATCCGCAGAGGCACCAGGAGCGTCGCGTCAGTGCCCCGAAGCCAGTTCACCGTGAGAGGGCGAGGGCTGCTGCTCGCCACCGTCGCCGCGGGTGCGGTCGCCTTCGGGCTGAGCACGGCGCCGGGGGCGTCGGCCGACGGCGGGCGGATCTCGGCCCAGTACCAGGGCTACGCCGCCTCCGGCGGCCAGGACCCCTACGCGGGCAGCAACCCCCAGGACGTCCACGTCGCCGGCTTCGGCGGCCAGCCGGTGGTCACCGGGCTGATCCGGCTCAACCTGGAGTCGCTGCCCACGGGGTCGACCGTCGACGGGCTCACCCTGGTGCTGACGCCCAACTCCTCGGCGAGCGACAACGTCGAGCCGGCCCAGGCGACCATGGAGGCCTGCCTGCTCGACCAGCCGCTCACCTCCGACGGCTACCAGGCCAACCCGCCGAGCTGGGACTGCAACGCCGTCCACGTCAACGGCGAGCCGCAGGCGGACGGCACCTGGCTCTTCGCCCTGGCCCCGCTGGCCCAGCGCTGGGCGAACGACGGCAACACCGGCCTCGCCCTGGTCGCCTACCCGGCGCCCGACGGCACCTCGGTCGCGGCGTCACCGACCGCATGGTCGGTGGGCTTCGACCACACGAGGACGGCAGGCCAGGTCGACTACCAGCCGCCGTCCGGCTCGTCGCAGACGTTCTTCGCGCTGCCGCCGCAGGGGTCGTCGGGCAGCACGAGCACCCTGCCGTCCGTGTCCTCCGGGACGGCCGTCCAGCCGGTGCCCGCCGTCGCCCCCGCGCCCCCCGTCGCCGCAGCGCCGCAACCGTCGCCGGCGCTCGGAGCGGGCGGTGGCGCGTCGCGATCGCCGGCCCCCGTGCAGCCGAGGGCGGCGACGGCTCCGGCCCCGCACGTCGTCGCCCAGTGGGTCTGGCTGACGGCGTGCCTGGCCGGCGCCGCGCTGCTGATGCTGCTGGTCAGCGCGATGCAGCAGGTGCTGCGCGGCGGTCCGGTCGACATGCGGCTGCGCGTCGGCTCGGCGTTGCGAGCGTCGCGCTCGCAACTGGCCACGCCGGTGGCGGTGCTGGCCCTCGCCTCGGTGTTCGCCCTGGGCTTCACCGGGCAGCTCGCCGCGGGACAGGTGGCCGGCGGCGCCCAGGCGGGCGGTGCCGGCGGGGCCGCATCCGGCGGAGCGGGCGCGAGCGGCGGGTCCGCCCTGTCCGGCGGCGCCACGCCCGGGGCGGGACCCTCCGGCGTCGCCGGCGGCGCGGCGGCACCCGGCTCGCAGCAGGCCGGCGGCGCCGCCGGGGCGAGCTCGGCACAGGCGGCGGCACTCGCCGCCAGCAACGGCGGCCTGGACGGGCCGGGCGTCACCTCGACGACGGTCCGACTCGGCTTCATCGACGTCGTCAACTCGCAGGCCGCCAACAACGCCTTCGGCGTCAAGGTGGCGAGCCAGGGCCCTCAGCAGAGCATCGAGGACACCATGGTGGACTGGCTCAACCACCACGGCGGCATCGCCGGGCGCCAGATCCAGGCCGTCCACATCACCCAGGACAACGGCCAGAACGAGACCAACCCCAACGCCAACGAGGCGGCCTGCCACACGATGACTGAGGACTACCACGTCTTCGCCGTCATCGGCGGCGGCGGCCCGCCCGACGACGCCAACGCCAACGCGTGCTACGCCGAGTCGGGCACCCTCAACTTCGACGACCAGCAGGCCAGCGTCGACCTCGCCTTCCTCAAGCAGGCCTCGCCCTACGTCTGGTTCATCGCCGACACCGCGCTCGACCGCACCATGCAATGGGAGGTCGCGGGGTTGCAGAGCCGCGGGTTCTTCTCTGGCGGCCCCAGCTACAAGCTGGGCGTGATCATCGCGCAGGACCCCGTCAACGAGCGCGTCTGGCAGCAGGTGACGCTGCCCGCGCTGCAGAGCGCGGGAGTGGCCAAGCCCGACACCTTCGAGGTGCCGCACGACACCGTCAGCAACCTCGCCAACACGATGAAGCAAGCCGTCGCCCACTTCCAGCTCGACGGCGTCACCAACGTCATCTTCCAGGGCGGCGGCAACTACGGCGCGGGCTCCTACGCGCTGCTGTTCACCCTCGACGCCGAGTCGCAGCACTACAACCCGCGCTACGGCTTCAACACCGACGACGCCACCACGGCGTTGATCGGCAACGTCCCCGAGGACCAGTTCAAGGACGCGCTGGCGGTCGGCACCATCCCCGGCATCGACACCGACGACGCGCACTACGCGCCCTGGCCCTACACGCCCGCCGAGAAGAAGTGCGCCTCCATCGAGGCAAACACCTACCAGCCCACCGGCCGCTCCGCGACCTCCAGCACCAGCGCCCTGGAGATGCTCGACATCTGCAGCACCATGCTCGCCCTGCAGCAGGGCGCTCAGTCGCTGGTGGGCCAGCCGCTCAACGCGCAGCTCTTCGCCAACAGCTTCATGCACCTGGGCGGCAACGTCTTCGACGCCATGCCGTACGCGGCGCAGGTCGGGGCCGACCACTGGGACATGCCGGGTGGTTACCGGCTCCTCCACGCGGTGCTCAACTGCGAGGGCAGCAACGCCTGCTTCGAGTACGACAACGCCACCCTCTACCACTGACGCCGCGCCGATGATGCACCGCGCCCGCGCCACCGTCGCCATCGCGCTGCTGGCGCCGCTGCTGGCGGGCTGCGGGCCGTACCTCCTCCGCCAGAGCGACCGCCTGCAGATCACCTCTCCGCAGATCAGCACGACGGTGGCGCAGCCGCTCACCGTCAGCTGGCGCGCGCAGGACTTCAGCGCACCACGCGACGGCCGCTTCGCCGTCTTCGTCGACCGTGATCCCATCGCGCCGGGCAGCAGCATCGACGACCTCGCGCCGCAGGACCGCGCCGGCGTCTACGTCGTCAGCACCACCTCCCTGCAGCTCAAGCTGCTGATCCCGCTGGCCGGGGTCGACCCCGCCGAGCAGAACCACCACGACGTCACCGTGGTCATGCTCGACCGCCAGGGCAACCGCATCGGCGAGTACGCCGGCTTCACCGAGTTCGACGTGGTGCACCGCTCGTGAAGCGCAGCGGCGACGTCATCGCCGAGGTGGAGCGCGAGGAGCAGCGCCACAGCGCCGAGGGACGGGCGGCGATGGGGGTCACCGGCGAGACGCACGTCGAGGGTTTCTGGCGCGAGCTGGCCCGCCACCACCTCACTCTCTATCCCGTCGTGGCCCTGGGACTTCTGGTCATCGTCGACCAGTTCCAGCTGAACGCCTTCATCATCCAGGGCCCGGAGATCAGCCGCGGGCTGGGCGTCCCGCGCGGCCTGGTCGCTCTGCTGGTGTCGCTGCAGGGGCTGGCGCTCACCCTGGCCGCGCTGCCGATCGCCGCCAGCGTCGAGGCCAGGCCGCGCCGGGCCATGGTCGCCAAGACGACCGGCGTGGCGTGGAGCGTCGCCACCCTCTTCACGGGGCTCGTCGCCAACGGCTTCGGGCTCGGCGCGCTGATGCTCCTCGACGGCGCCAGCAGCGGCTCGGTGCTGGCGGTGCACCAGCCGCTGCTGCTGGACAGCTATCCCACCAGCCTGCGCGGCCGCATCGTCTCCGTCTATCGCGCCTTCTACGAAGCCGGCGCGGTGCTCTCGCCACTCTTCGTCGCGCTGCTCACCGGTGTGTTCCTGCTCACCTGGCGCGGCGTCTTCCTCGCCATGGGCGCCACCGCGCTGCTGGTCAGCCTGGTGGCGCTGCGCCTGCGCGACCCGGGCTTCGGCCGCTGGGACGAGGCGCGGCTGCGCAGCCTGCTCCGCGCGGAGCCGGCGGATGACGAGCGGCAGGCCGACGAGCACCGCCTGCGCTTCTTCGAGATCACCCGCCGGCTGCTGATGATCACCACCATGCGCCGGGTGCTGCTCTCCTACGCCATCCTCGGCATGCTGCTGGTCCCGCTCAACACCTACTTCATCTTCTTCCTCGAGCAGCGCTGGGGCCTGGCCCCCGACCGCCGCGGGCTGTTCTTCGCCGGCGTGGCCGTGTTCTCCGTGGTCATGGTGCTGCTCTTCTCCCGGCACAGCGAGCGGCTCTTCCGCAGCAGCCCCGGCCGGCTCTTCCGCCTCGCCGCGGTGGTGCAGCTCGCCGGCCTGTGCTGCATCGGCGCCGCGCTGCTCATGCCGGTCTTCGCGGCGATGTTCGTCGCCTTCGGGCTCGGCATCGGCTGCTTCGCGGTGGTCACGCCGATGGTGCAGACGGGCTTCCTCTCCATCGTGCGCGCGCAGATGCGCCCCCACGCCACGGCGCTGGCGGGCATCTTCCTCTACGGTGTCGGCGGCATCGGCGGCTCCATCGTGCTCGGCGGGCTCGACGTGCGCTACGGCGTGGTCGGCTCGGTGGCGGCGGTGCTCGGCGTCGGCGTCTTCTCCTCGATCGCGCTCAACTCGGTGCGCCGCCACGTCGACGCCGACCTCGACCGCACCGTCGCCGAGGTGGTCGAGGAGGAGGAGCTGCGCGCGCTGCGCGCGAGCGGCGCACGCCTGCCCATGCTCTCCTGCCGCCACCTCGACTTCAGCTACGGGCAGCTGCAGGTGCTCTTCGGCGTCGACTTCAGCGTCGACGACGGCGAGATGGTGGCGCTGCTGGGCACCAACGGCGCCGGCAAGTCGACGCTCCTGCGTGTCATCTCCGGCCTCGGCCTGCCCAGCCGCGGCAGCGTGCGCTTCCGCGGCGCGGACATCACCTATCTCGACGCCGAGCGCCGCCTGCCGCTCGGCATCACCCAGGTCCCCGGCGGGCGTGCCGTCTTCGGCCCGCTCAGCGTCGTCAACAACCTGCGGGTCTACGGCCACACCTACGGCCGGCAGCGGCGCGAGGTTGAGCGGGGCATCGACAGCGCCTTCGCCGCCTTCCCGCGGCTTGCGGAGCGGCGCAATCAGCCGGCGTCCACCCTCTCCGGCGGCGAGCAGCAGATGCTGGGACTGGCCAAGGCGCTGATCCTCAAGCCGCGGCTCCTGCTCATCGACGAGCTGTCGCTGGGCCTCGCGCCCAAGGTGGTCGGCGAGCTGATGGGGACGGTGCGCACCATCAACCGCGCCGGCGTCGCGGTGGTTCTGGTCGAGCAGTCGGTCAACGTCGCGCTCTCCCTCGTCGAGCACGCGTACTTCATGGAGCGCGGCGAGATCCGCTTCGACGGGCGCGCCCGCGACCTGCTGCAGCGCGGTGACCTGGTCCGCTCGGTCTTCCTCGAAGGCGCGGGCGCGACGCTGGCGCCGGCGACGTGAGCGCCACGCTGACCGCGGCGTCGGGCTTCCAGCTGCCGCCGCCCGTGCTGGTGATGGGGCTCATCACCGGCGCCACCTACGGGCTGCTCGCCGTCGGCCTGGTGCTCGTCTACCGGGCGACGCGCATCATCAACTTCGCGCACGGCGAGACGGGGGCGTTCGCCGCCGCCGTGGTCGGCGTGCTGATCCTCAACGCGCACATCCCCTACTGGGTCGTCTTCCCGTTCGGACTCCTGCTCGGTGCCGGGACGGGCGCGATGACCGAGGTCGCCGTGGTGCGACGCCTGCGCAACGTGCCGCGGCTGATGAGCATGGTGGCGACGCTGGGCGCGGCCACGCTGCTGCTCGGCTTCGAGTCCATCGCCAGCGCGCAGGCGCGCACCGGCCTGCTGTACCCGCAGCCGTCGGGGCTGCCGGGGTTCACCATGGGAGCACTGCGCATCACCCCCGCGTACACGGGGATGCTGCTGCTCAGCCCGATCGCGGTGGCGGCCGTGACCCTGTTCCTGCGCTACACGCGCTACGGGCTCGCCGTTCGCGCCGCCGCCGCCAACCCCGACGCGGCGCGTCTCGCCGGCGTCTCGGTCAGCCGCATGTCGACGATGAGCTGGGCCATCGCCGGCGGCCTGTCGGCGCTCACCGCCATCCTCATCTTCCCGACGCAGAGCTTCCTCAGCGCCGAGTCGTTCGGCCCCGAGCTGATGCTCCGCGCGCTCGCCGCCGGGGTCATCGCCCGGATGAACTCGCTGCCGCTGGCGCTCGCCGCCGGGCTGGTGGTCGGCGAGGTCGAGGCCGTGCTGTACTGGAACTACCCGACGGGCGGGCCCGTCGAGGCCATCCTCTTCGTGCTGATCGTCGGCGCCCTGCTGCTGCAGCCCGCGGTGGCGGGCCGGCGCGGCGAGCAGGGCACCTGGTCCGCGCTGCAGGGCTGGCGCCCCATCCCCGAGGCGTGGCGCCGCGTCTGGACGGTGCGCCACCTCGGCGCACTCACCGGGCTCGCCGCGCTCCTCCTCGCGGTCGTGCTGCCCGTCGTGATCGGCTCCGGGACCTCCTTCCAGCTCGCCACCATGTTCGGCATCGCGGTGGTCGGCATGTCGGTGTTCCTCGTCACCGGGCTGGCAGGACAGCTCTCGCTGGGGCAGTTCGCCCTGGCGGGCATCGGCGCCTGGATCGCCTACCTCGTTGCGGTCAACAGCGGCAATTACATCCTGGCCGTCTTCGCCGGCGGCGCGGCGGCGGCGGGGGCGTCGATCGTCGTCGGCCTGCCGGCGCTGCGGATCCGCGGCCTGATGCTCGCGGTCACCACGCTCGCCTTCGCGCTGGCCACGTCGTCGTGGCTGCTGCAGCAACCCTGGGCGCTGGGCGCGGGACAGGAGCCGGGCCGCCCGGCCATCGGCAGCCTGGTGCTGAGCAGCTCGAAGCAGTACTACTACTTCGCGCTCGCCTTCCTGGTGCTGGCCGTGTGGATCGCCGCCAACGTGCGCCGGGGAGGCCTCGGCCGTCTCTTCGTCGCCATCCGCGACAACGAGGAGGCGGCGCGCGCCTTCACCGTGAACGTCTGGGGCCGCAAGCTGCAGGCCTTCGCGCTGGCGGGATTCCTCGCCGGGATGGGCGGAGCCGTCTACGGCTTCGCGCTCTCCCGCATCGGCTACGAGAAGTTCCTGCCCACCCAGTCCATCGACGTGGTGGCGATGACGGTCATCGGCGGCATCGGCATCCTCGGCGGACCGGTGCTCGGCGCCTTCTACATCGTGGCGCTGCCCGCGCTTGTCTCGCTCGACGCGGTCACCACCGCGGCCAGCTCGGCGGGATGGCTCCTGCTCATCCTCTACTTCCCCGGTGGCATCGCCGGCATGCTGGCGGGGTTGCGCGACCGGCTGGTGCGCCTCCTCGTGCGCCTCTCGGGCCGGGACCCCGACGCGCTGCTCGACAAGGCGGCGGCGCCGGCAGGTGCGATCACCGCGCTCGGGCACCCATCGCCGCGCGCTGGCGCCGAGGTGCGTCCCCTGCGGGCTGGAACGCACCTGCTCGAGATCCGCGACGTGGCCAAGGCCTTCGGCGGCATCCGCGCCGTCGACGGCGTCAGCCTGCACGTCGACGAGGGCGAGATCCTCGGCCTGATCGGCCCCAACGGCGCAGGCAAGACCACGCTCTTCGAACTGATCGCCGGCTTCACCCATCCCGACCGGGGCGCCATCGCCTTCGACGGCCACGAGATGACGCGCGCGGTCGCGGTCGCCGGGATGCGCAGGCAGCTCAGCATGCCCGCCTTCCTGCGCGCGCGCATGGGCCTGGTGCGCTCCTTCCAGGATGCGCGACTGTTCCCCACCATGACGGTGCTGGAGACGGTGATGCTGGCCCAGGAGGGACGCGTGCCCACCACGCTCTTCGCCGCCACGGTGGGATCGCAGGAGGGCGAGCGGCCCAAGCGCGACCATGCGCGCGAGCTGGTTGCGGCGATGGGCCTGGAGCGCTACGCCAACACGCAGGTGCAGGAGCTGTCCACCGGCACGCGCCGCATCGCCGAGCTGTGCTGCCTGGTGGCGACGCAGCCCCGCCTCCTGCTCCTCGACGAGCCCAGCTCCGGCATCGCCCAGGCGGAGACGGAGGCGCTGTCGCGGCTGCTGCGGCGCATCAAGGAGCAGCTCGCCGCCACGCTGATCGTCATCGAGCACGACATCCCGCTGGTCATGGGAATTGCCGACCGGGTGGTCTGCATGGAGTCCGGCCGGGTCATCCGCGCCGGCTCGCCCGAGGAGGTGCGCAGCGACCCGCGGGTGATCGAGGCCTACCTCGGCGGTGAGGTCGCCGCCATCGAGCGCTCGGGGTCGCTCAGCGCTCCCAGCCCAGCAGCGCACGCACGCCGCTGAGAAAGTGGTCCTCGTTCACCACCGACGGGTCGACGAGCTGCATCAGGTGCAGGCCGTTGAGCAGCGCCGAGAGCAGGGTGACCAGGTCGCGCGCCGGCATGGGCAGCGGCACGCCGTCACCCTCGGCCTTGCCGGCGAGGGCCTTCTCGGCGGCGTCGAGCTGCTGGCGCCCCACGGCGGCGACGCCGGCCAGCACCTCGGGCTCGTCGAGGCCAAGCTTGAGCACCTCGACCTGGAGCTTGATGAGGCGCAGCGAGGCGGGGTCGAGGCCGTTGCGGGCGGCGTCGAGGGCGAGATGCTCCAGCCCCTCGCGCAGGCTCGCCGCGGCGGCCAGCATGGCGCCCAGGTCGCCCTCCTCACCGCTCCCGTCGGTGACGGCGGCGATGAGCAGCGCCTTCTTGCTGCCGAAGGTCGAGTACACGGCGCCGGTGGTCAGCCCCGCGCGCGAGGCGATCTCGCTGAGCGAGGCGGCGTGGTAGCCGCGGTCGGCGAACACCTCCCGCGCGGCCTCGATGAGCCGCTGCCGGGTGTCGCGCCCGCCTCGCGGCTGGCGCCCTTGTCCTGGCGTCTGGTCTGTGATAATATCCATTATTACTGCGGCTGGATGCTCTGATCCTAGCAGGGGATAGCCAAGGAGGGACCATGGTCACGGACGTTCGATCCATCGACCTCGAGGCGCGGCACGCCGAGCTGGAGGAGCACGTCACCGAGGCGGTGCAGCGCCTCGGGGTGCCGGGCGTCGCCATCGGGCTCCACGCCGGCGGCCGGGAGGACTACCTCTTCCACGGCGTCACCTCGATCGAGAACCCGCTGGCGGTCGACGCCGGCACCCTCTTCCAGATCGGCTCGACGACGAAGACGTACACGGCGACCTTGATCATGATGCTCGTCGAGCAGGGGCTGGTGGACCTCGACGCGCCGGTGCGCACCTACGTCCCCGAGCTGCGGCTGAGCGACGAGTCGGCGGCCGAGAAGGTCACCGTGCTGCAGCTGCTCAACCACACGGCAGGCTGGTCGGGCGACATCCACGAGAACACCGGCGACGGCGACGACGCCCGCGAGCGCTACCTCGAGGTCCTCGCCACGGCCAGGCAGAACGACCCACCGGGCAAGGTGGCCTCGTACAACAACGCGGCGGTCAACCTCGCCGGCCTGGTGATCGAGCGGGTCACCGGGAAGACGTACGAGGCGGCGGTGACCGAGATGCTGCTCCGGCCGCTCGGCATGGACAGCTCGTTCTTCTTCATCAACGACCTGATCAGCCGCAGGTTCGCCGTCGGCCATCGCAAGCGCGACGAGCAGATGCGCGTGGTCCGCCCCTACGCTCTGCCGCGTTCGGTGGCGCCGGCCGGCGGCATCATCAGCACCGCGGCCGACCAGATGCGCTACGCACGCTTCCACCTCGGCGACGGCACCGCGCAGGACGGCACGCGGCTGCTCACCGCCGAGTCGCTGCAGCGCATGCGCCGGCCCACCGCGTCGCTGCACGGCAGCATCCTCGGCGACCACGTCGGCATCTCCTGGCTGATGCGCGACGTCGGCGGCGTGCGCGTGGTCGCCCACGGCGGCTCCACCAACGGGCAGCAGTCGACCTTCGACATCGTGCCCGAGCTCGACTTCGCCATCACCGTGCTGACCAACGCCGACGAGGGCGCCTTCATGGCCCGCGAGATCGTCGAGTGGGTTCTGGCCACCTATTGCGGAATCGTCGAGCCCGAGCCCGAGCCGCTGCCGCTCACCGACGAGGACGCCGCCCTGCTCGCCGGGCGCTACTCCGCGGAGCACGCCTACGTCGACATCTCCCGCGACGGCGACTCGCTGCTGCTCCGCGTCGGCTACACGCCCGAGGGCGAGCGCATGATCCGCGAGATCGTCGGCGAGGTGCCGGAGAGCAAGCCGATGCGGGTGCGCCTCATCCCCGGCGACCGCTTCGTCGTCGTCGAGGGCGAGGCCAAGGGGATGAAGGGGCACATCCTGCGCGAGGGCGACGCGGTGCGGGCCCTCAACGTGGGCGGCCGGCTGGCCTACCGCGTCGGCGACTGACCCCACCATGCGGCGGCGTGCCCACCCCCGGGCACGCCGCTCCGCGTGGGCGTCCGGCCGCCTTAACAAGGATTGACAGACGTTTTCCCCGGCGCGCAACCGTCGCCCCTAGACTCTCGCCGACAGCCCGTTCGTTAGGGCTCTAGCCCCGGAGAGAGGACCATACGATGGCATCGAAGTTGCTCAGCAGCGTGCAGGCGCTGCTTCCCGGCGAGAACGTCCGCTACGCCATCACCGGCCAGAAGGGGATCCGGCCCACCTGGCGGTTCCTCAGCTTCTGGCTCATCGTGGCCAACCGCCCGCGCATCATCGCGGTGACCGACAAGGACATCGTGGTCATGAAGGCCGGCCAGATGCGCTGGCAGCGCTCCAGCGCCAAGGCCGTGCTCTTCCGGGTCTCCCGCACCACTCTGGGACCGGTCCGCGGCTCCTGGACCAAGCTGCACGTCGGTGACGAGGGCATCTGGGTGAGCAGCCGCGCCTACCCGCTCATCGAGAAGGCCGACGCGGAGATGGCCGCGCTCCAGCCCGCCACCGCATCCTCGCCGAGCTGAGCACAGCCCGGCCCGATCGCGGCGGCGAGGCGCCCACCGACGTGGACCACGACGAGCCTCGTCGCGAGGCATCCGAGCACGAGTCCGAGCACGAGCTCGGCTTCCGGGCACTGGTGCGTGAGCGCGCCATCCGGCTGCGCACCATGGAGCGGCCGCTGCGGCTGGCCACCGGCCTGGCGGTCGCCCAGCTCGCCGCCGCGGCGCTCCTGGTCGCGCTTCGCGACACGGCAATGCCCAGCGTCACGGTCTACAGCAGCGACCGCGTCGTCGACGTGCCGCTCCCGGTGCTGCTGGTCAGCCTGGTGCTCGCCACCGCCGGTCTCACCTACCTCCTGGCCGGCGCCTTCCACTGCCGGCCATGGGTCCGCATTGCCGCGGTTGCCGGGCTGACCGCGGCGCTGATCCCGGCGCGCGACCTGGTCGGCGACTCCTTCCCCCGCTCACTGCTCGCCCTGGCAGCGGTGGCCGGGCTGTGGCTGCTGGCCGCCGTCACCGCACTCGCCGACAGCCGCGCTGCGACCGGCGGGGACCGGGTGCACAGCCTGCGCCGCCGCCTGACGCTGGTCGTGTTCCTGCTCGTCGTCCTGCTCGTCGCCGGATTCGCGGCGTCGGGCACCTCGCGCAGCCTGGCCGCCTGGAGCCTGTTCGTCGGCGAGATGCTCCTGCTCTCGATCGGGCTGACCCCGGTGCTCTTCCTGGCCGGCGCGGACTTCGCCGAATGGGGCCATCTCACGGTGACCCGGGTCGCCGGGCTGGCGCGCCTGGCCGCCCGGCCGGCCGTGGTCGCGGCGCTCTGCGTCGCGGCGGCGGCCGGCACCGTCGCCGCGGTGGTCCACGCGGACGCGGGCGTGGCGCTCAGCGCGGGCGCCATCGGCCTCGGCGTCTGCGCCGTCGGCGCCGGCGCGGCATGGCTCGCGCGGGTGAACCGGGGCTGGCCGCATCACCTGCCGTTCGCCGCGCTCGGCGTCGTTGCGGTCGCGGTGATGGCCGCGATGCTCACCGGGTCGTACGTCTTCTCGGTGCGCCCCGCAGCGGCGGCGCGTGCCGCAGCTCCGCCGTGGGGCACGCTGGCCGTCTACCGCGGCGCCGACCTCGGCGTCCCGGTGACCATCGCCGTCCCCAGCAGGTGGAAGGCGGCCACCACCACCCAGGGGGACGTCCAGCTCGTCACCTTCACCGGAGGCGACGGAAGCGGCGCCGCCAGCTTCGAGGTGCTGACCGGCTCGCCGGCGGACTTCGGCGGTGGCGGCGGCGCGCTGCAGAGCTGGCTGCAGGCGTGCTGCTCCGCGGAGCAGGCGAGCATCGGCGCGCAGGCGGTCGACGGCGTGTGGGTGGGCCAGCCGTTCACCCTCGGCTTCAGCGACGGCCGGCAGGTCCGCGCCATGTCCTGGCTCGGGGAGCAGGGCGGCCGGATCTGGCTGCTCGACGGCCAGTCGACCCCGGGACGGTTCGACGCCGACCTCCCGCTGTTCACCGAGATGCGCCGCAGCTTCGGCCCGTCGCTGGTCGACGAGGAGTCGCCCGCGCCCAACGCGCGAGAGCTGGTCGCCGGCGCCGCGGACCTGGCGAGCGTGGGCGCCGGCACCGTGCTCCCCGACGGCGACGGCGCGCCCGTCGACGGGCTCGACCTGCCCGGCGCGACGACCTACATCGCCCACTACAAGGGCAACGGCGGGATGACCATCGCCAGCGGCGCGGTGGCCACCAGCAGCAACGCCGACGCGACCGCGGCTCTGCAGTCGCTCGTGCAGAACGCGGGCGGGGCGGCGCCGGGGAATGCGCCGCTCGTCGGTGACGCGGCGACCGCGGTGCATGTCGGCGGTGGCGCGGGCCTCGTCTGGCGGTCGGGCCACGACGTCGGACTGGTGCTGGTCGACGGCTCCGGCGATGCCGCCGCCGTCGCGCTCCACGCCGCGCAGGTGCAGCAGCAGCGCATCGAGTCCGTGCAGCAGAACGGCGAGCAGACCGGAGCTGCCGTCACCGAGCCCGACCCCAACGCGCCGAGCCAGGGGGAGCAGGTGGCGACGCTGGCGGGCCTGGCCTGCATCCCGCTCACGGTCGCCGCCATCGTGCTGGCGCTGATGCGACGCCGGCGTCCGGGACCGCTGGCCGCCGGGGCCCTTCTCGTGGCGGTCTCCGGCGCGATCGTAGTGGCAGCAACCGTGCCACACGTGCTGCACGCCTTCTTCCACGGACCGGACGGGCCCTCGCTGGTGCTGCCGGACGGGCTCCAGGTCGCCGTGGCAGCCGTTGCGCTGGTGGTCGTGGGCGTGGCGGCTGCGCGACGCCGCCTGCAGGCCGCGGCGCCACTGCTCACGCTGCTCGTCGTCCTCCTCGCAGGGTTGCAGGTGATCGCCTGGATCGCCGACCTCTACGGCGCGGCGCAGGACGTCAGCGGGCGGTTCTCCGTCGCCCAGGCGCTGGTGCTCGTCCTCGCGCTGGCGTGGGACCTGGTCATGTCCGGCTACTCCATCACCAACCGCGACTCGCGCGGGGTCCCTCGGCATGCGCGCGTGCTGCTGTGGATGGGATACATCGTGCTGGTGGCGTCGGCGGTGCTGCTCTTCTCGTCGATGCGCGTCAGCGGGGGCGGGCAGCCGATCGAGCCGGTCTTCGAGTCGGAGCTGTGGCCGCACGCGGGCCTGGTCATCCTCGGCGCCGGGCTGGTGATGACGCTGTTCCTCATGGCGGTTCCCCGGCTGCGCCCCGCCGCCCGCGCGGCGGACCATGCGGAGGGCGTCGCAGCCTGAGGCGAACGGTGCACGCCGGGCCTTCCCCGTGCACCGGTGCGATCCACGCCCGCGTACGATCGCGGAGCCAGCATCACTGGGGCTGCCGATGACGATCGTCCTCGACCACACCATCGTCCCCGCGCGGGACAACGACGCCTCAGCGCGCTTCTTCGCGCGCATCTTCGGGCTGCGCTACGACGGACCGGCCGGCCATTTCGCGCCCGTCGCCGTCAACGACGCGCTGACCCTCGACTTCGACACCAGGCACCTGCTGGAGCTGCTGACGAGGGCTGAGCGGTGAGGTACGAGGGACTGATCGCGGAGACCATCCGCATCCAGGGACATCAGGGCGACGAGATCGCCGCGTACCTGGCGCGTCCGCTGAGCGCAGGCCCGCTGCCCGGCGTGGTGGTGATCCACCACATGCCGGGCTTCGACGCCGGCAGCAAGGAGATCACCCGCACCTTCGCCGCCAACGGGTACCTCGCGATGTGTCCCAACCTGCACCACCGCGAGGCCCCCGACGCCAGCCCGGAGGAGGCGTCGGCCGCCGTGCGTGCGGCGGGCGGCGTGCCGGACGAGCGCTGCGTCGGCGACCTCGACGGCGCGCTGCGCCACCTCCGCGCGATGCCGCAGGCGAGCGGGAAGGTCGGTGTCATCGGCTACTGCTCGGGCGGCCGCCAGGCGTACATCGCCGCCTGCAGGCTTCCCTTCGACGCGGCGGTGGACTGCTACGGCGGCCGCGTCGTCGCCGCGCCGGAGGAGCTGACCCCGGCTCAGCCCGTGGCCGCGATCGACATGACGCCCGATCTGCGCTGCCCGCTGCTCGGCCTCTTCGGCGCCGAGGACGGCAACCCCTCCCCCGCCCAGGTGTCGCGCATCGAGGAGGAGCTCCGGGCGCACGGCAAGACCTACGAGTTCCACACCTACGAGAACGCCGGGCACGCCTTCTTCGCCGTCGACCGGCCGATGTACCGCGTCGAGGCCGCGCTGGACGGGTGGAAGCGGGTCTGGGCCTTCTTCGCGCAGCACCTCGCACCCGCGGCGTAGCGCCCCCGGCCGTCAGCGGCTGGCGGATGGGACTCCGCTGTTCAGGCCGGCCGCCTCACTGCGACACCACGGCGTCGACCAGCGGCGTGTACGGCCGGCACGGCTCGTTGCGAAGGCTCGGGCAGGGCGGCAGCGGCGAGGAGGCCTGCAGGCCGGCGATCACCGGGAGCACGAGGCTCGACGGCTGCGTCGGGGAGAAGGCGATGTCGACGGTCGACGTGCCCGCGGGCACCGTCTGGCCGAAGGACCACACCGGCTGCGCGCCGTTCGGCGCGGCGATGGTGACGCGAAGACGCGATCCCGCGCGGTAGACGTGTCCCTGGTAGTAGAGCGGGATGGCGACCGGGACGAAGCTGCCGCTCGGCATCGGCGCGGCGTCGGCCTGCATGTAGCTCGGGATCGGCTCGAGCAGCGTGCTCGGCTCCTTGAAGAGGTTGTCGGAACCGGTCGAGAGTGCGCGCTCGCTGGCTCGCATGTAGCCGTTCTGGACGAAGG
Organism: Candidatus Dormiibacterota bacterium; assembly: GCA_035652335.1. GTDB lineage: Bacteria > Chloroflexota > Dormibacteria > Aeolococcales > Aeolococcaceae > DASRDZ01. The sequence continues at coordinate 9,705 of DASRDZ010000078.1, read as the reverse complement.
TCTCGTTGCCGTCGGGACGGACCTCGCTGATCGTCGCCTGCAGGTCCACGTCGGGCGTCGAGGATCGCACCCAGAGGTACACCGCACCGGCGCCGACCACGGCGGTGTCGGACGCCAGCGGCGCGGAGACGTACGACACGGCGGAGCCGGCGGGATTGCTCTGCCAGCTCCACTGCCACTGCGACGCGTTGCCCCACAGCCCGCCGCCGCCGGTGTTGCTGCCGTAGTCGGTGAGCGGCAGGGCGGTGGCGTCGGCGGTGAACTCGTTGATCCCCGACTTGTTGGTCAGGTGGTCGGAGAGCTTGCCCTTGGCGCCGAGGTACCAGGTCTGCGCCGTGGTGCCGGGAACCGGCCACGCGGAGAAGGACTGCTCGAACGCCGGATACGGATCGCCAGGCGACGCCGTCCCGGTGGGACCTGCGCCGGCCCCGTTGTCGAAGAGGACGCGCACCTCGGGAAGCTGCTCGAACGCGGAGAGAGCCAGGTCGTAGGTGGGCAGCGTCTGGATGGGGTCGGGAGGCAGGTTGACGACGTCGGTCTGGGGAAGGCCCATCGCCGCCTGGTACACCACCGGCGCGGCGGCTCGCACCGCCGCCTGGTTCTGGATCGGCGCCTGGTTGGCGACGAACAGCTCGAGGAAGTCGTACCAGCGGTTGTACGTCTCGGGGTCGAGCGAGTCGATGTGCGCGCCGTTGGTGAAGGTGAACCACTTCTGCGACGTGCCGGTGAAGTGCGCGGCGAGCTCGGGGCAGTGTCCGCCCGTCTGCTCGTCCTCCCACTGGCAGACCAGGAAGGTCGGCACCTTGATCCTGTCGACGAAGGTCACCGGGTCGAGCGGGTCGGCGACCGGCGGGTTGTAGTAGCTGTTGGCGTTGATCTTGGCCATCAGGTCGGCCGCCTCGCCGTGCAGCACCTGGTTGGCCGCACAGGTCGTGTCACCGGCCTGGATCTGCTTGTAGGCATACGGCTGGCCGCTGTTCGGCCCGGCCGGCTGCGCCTCCTGCTGGCGCTGCTGCGCCCAGGCGACGGCGAAGCCGGTGTTGAGGTCGCCACCGGGATAGAGGGTCGTCGCCGTGGCGTCGATCACCGACAGCGGGGAGATGGCGGCCAGGTGCGGCGGGTTGAGCTGCGCGGTGAAGAGCTGGCTGATGCCGCCGTAGGAGATGCCCATCATGCCGACCTTGTGCCCGAGCACCCACGGCTGGTTGGCGATGGTCTCGACGACGTCGTAGCCGTCGAGGTTCTGCAGCTCCTCGAAGAAGTCGAAGGCGCCGCCGGAGCAGCCGGTGCCGCGCATGTTGACGTCGACGACGGCGAAGCCCATCAGGTTGGCGACGACGGCGATGCCGTTCACCGGCCCGGCGGGGTCGGCGTAGCCGTAGCCCGAGTACTCGATGAGCGTCGGGTAGGGCGGCAGGTAGTCGGGGCCGTTGGGCAGCTGGGTGCCGGCGGGCAGGCCGGGCTCGCCCGCGGGGCTGGTCGGCGGGTGCACGTCGATGGCCAGCTGGGTGCCGTCGCGGGTGGTGAGGTAGGTGTAGCCGTTGTCGGTGATCGACTGGTTGTAGATCCCGGGATCCCAGGGAGCGGGGTCGTCGTTGTGCACGGTGAGCGGCGCGGACTGGACGCCGCTCGCGTTGCGCACCACGTAGCCGTCACCGGGCGGCACGTTGCGGAAGAGCAGGCCGCCCAGCGAATCGGCGTTCTGGGTGGCGAAGGTGGTGCCGTCAGGGGAGATGAGCGACGCCTGCTCGCCGCCGTCGAGGCCGGTCACGTAGACCTGCTGGACGCTGCCGGCGGCGGTGAAGGAGGTCGACGCCGAGGCGCCCGACCGCGTCATCGGGACGGCGACGAGCCACATGGTCGCGATGAGCGCGATCGCCCCGGCCCGCGCGATCCGCGGCACCCTTCTCCTTCCCCCTGTGCGCTGCAGCATCCTTCGCTCCTGCCAATCTGCGTCGACACTTGTCCAACGGTTCAGGCTCATCGCTCTTGCGCTGGGCGGAAGGTGAGCTCTGGCGGCCCCGGGCGGGCGAGCGGCACAGATCGCCGGCATCTCCGTGTATGGACCATGCAGACCATCACCGCGACCATGGACCCTGCTGCGAACCCCCGCGCCGTGTCCCCGGCGGATGCCGGCGCGCCGCTCACCGCCGAGGAGCTGGTCAGCATCCACCTGCCCCGGGTTCGCCGCTTCGCCATCATGGTGTCCCCCTGGGGCAGCGACCCCGAGGACCTCGCGCAGCAGGCGATGCTTCGCGCGCTGGAGCGCCCGGAGCGGTGGGAATCCGGGCGCGGCTCCTTCGACGCCTGGCTGTGGCGTGTGGTGGTGAACCTCGCCCGCGACGCGGGCCGCCTCTCGCGGCGCACCGAGCTGCTGATCGGGCGGCTCGGCGTCCACGAGCGTGGGTCAGCCGATGTCTCGCCGGAGGCGCTCGCCCTCGACCGGTTGCGCGACGAGCAGTTGATCGAGGCCGTCCGCCGCCTCCCGCGCCGGCATCGCAGCCTCATCGCGCTGCACTACGGGGCGGGACTGAGTGCGGCGGAGACCGCGGCCTGCCTGGGGACGACGCGGATGGCCGTGGCCAAAGCGCTGCGCCGCGCGCTCGACCGGCTTCGGGCGGACCTGGAGCATCGGGAGGTGGACGAATGACCCGCCTGTCCGAGATCGAGCGCGCCGTCCACGGCGATCCGCTCGGCGCGCGCCTGGCGCGCATCGAGGTCGGCCCCGTCCCCGACGCGCTGCGCACCCGCGTGCTCAGCGGATCGCGGGCCGCGCCCCCTCGGCGCGGCCGCCGGGTGGCGGTCGCCCTGGGGGCCGGCGCCGTTGCGGCGGTGGCGCTGGCGGCGACCCCCGCCGGGGCGGCGATCGCCCGGGCGGTCCTCCCGGTGGGCATCCAGCAGAGGTTGGGCCTCATGGAGGGGGCTCCGAGCCAGCTGTCGCCCCCGGGGGGGCTTCCTGCCGGAGGCGGCGGGCACCGCGCCACCGGATCGCCCATGCCCTGCTCGCAGATCCCCGCAACCCCGCCGTATCCGCAGGTGCCACACGCCTTCGAGTGCCGGCCCGATCTCAGCGTGGCCGCGGCGCAGCGGGAGGTGGACTTCACCATCCCGACGCCGGCCGACCTGCCGTCCGGCCTGAGCTTCCAGGGCGCACTGGTCGGGATCACCATGGGGGCTCCCCGCAGCTCCGTGCTGCTCACCTACGGCGATGCCGGGGGTGGCAGGAGCCTCAGTCTCCAGATCGTTCGGGGAACACCGCAGAGCGGGTCCGCCGTGCCCTCCGGGACGGTGCAGCGCCTCACCGTGGACGGCGGTCCCGCGTACTACGTCCACGGCTCGTACGGCGACGGCGGGCCGGGCACCGCGGCGAGGTGGAACCCGGGCGCGGACGACGAGGAGCTGACCTGGCAGCGCGACGGGTTCACCTACGACCTCACCACCGCCGGCCTGCACTTCTCCAGCGCGGACCTCATCCGCATCGCGCAGTCGGTGCACTGACTCGGCGCACGAGGAGGCAACGGCGGGTTGCTCCGATCGCCACCCGCACCGCGGACGTGCTCGAGGGGCCGAGAGCGACTCTCGGCCCCTCGCTGTGATCCGCCGGCTACTGGTAGTCGACGGCGGCGATGCCCTGGGGAGACTGCCCCGCCCCCAGGCCGTCGGCGACCGACGTGAGCTGGGTCAGACCGCCGCTGCTGCCGTTGATCGCGAACGGCACCACCGCCCCGTTGCCCGGGGACAGCTGGTAGAGGAAGTGCCCGTCAGGGGAGAGCGTCTGGTCGATCGGCGTCACCAGCGTCCCCGGCTGCACGCCACCGGCGATCGGGACGTTGACCGCGAGAGATCCCTGGCGGCTCACCGTGTAGCTGCTGATGTCGTTGGTCAGGTAGTTGGTGGTGTAGACGTTCTGGCCGCTGACCGAGATCCAGCAGACGGCGATCTGCCCGTCGCCGACCGGCGCGGAGAGCGGGGTGAGCGAACCGTCGGCGTTCAGGGTGAACGGCTGCAGCGCGCTGGCGGGAAGCGTCGCACCGGTGCCGAACACCTCGGTCAGCAGGAGCTGGCCGCCCGCCGACCACGCGAACGAGAACGGGAACTTGCCCTGGGCCGGCGCGTTCTCCGGCAACACGTACGCGGTGGGGCTGTCGCAGTTGGTCACGGTGCCGTCCGGCGCGGTGCCGTAGACGTCCACCTCGCCGTTGCCCGTGGTCTGGCCGAGCGGGAAGCCGGTGAGCACCGGTCCCTCCTTGCCCACCACGACGAGGTGCTTGCCGTCGGGGCTCAGGCCGATCATCCCGGGCGCCTCGGTGGCCACCGGCTGCTCGCTGTGCGTGGTGGTGGCGGGGTACGGCGGGTCGAGCGGTCGCGGCGCCACGGGGAGTGCGCACGTCTGCTGTGCGTTGAGCTGGCCGTGGGCGACCGCGAACCGTGTCACCGAGTTGCTCTCCGAGTTGAGCACGTAGACGGTGTCACCGTTGACGGCGATGCTCACGGGGTACTGGCCCTGCGAGGGGGCTGTGTCGACCAGCGTGATCCCACCGGGCTTGATGGTGAACATCGACACCGAGTTGCTCCCCGCGTTCACCGCGAAGAGCCGCATCTCCTTGGCGTCGACCACCAGCGAGCTGTCGGACCCCAGCGGGTCGGTGGCGACTCCGGGGATCGCGCCGGGACCCGAACCGAGACCACCGGTCGCGACGCCCGGCAGCGGCGCCAGCAGGGTGCCGTCGGCGAGCCGGGGAAAGGTGATGATCTGGTTGCCTGTCCACGAGTTCGACGCGACGTACACGGCTCCCACCGGCCCGGTGGCCTGACCTGCTGCCGACGCCGCGGCGGGCGCAGCGATCGTGGCGACCGCCACTGCTGCCGTCAGCCCCGCGAACCCTGCGGCCGGCAGGCGCAGGCCGATGCTCCTTCTCGTGCTGCTGTGAGTGCTCATGTGATGGTCCCCCGGTGACGTGATGGACTGCACGCACCGAAAGGTGAGCGGTCACGCCGCGCGAAACATCGGGAAGGTTCCCTACGTGTCTGCAGCCGCCGACGCCGCCGTCCGGGGCTAGGCGGCCCCGCTGACCAGGCCGTGCTCCATCGCCCACAGCGCCGCCGCGCCGCGCGAGTACACGCCGGTCTTGGTGTAGACGTGCTGGATGTGGTGGTCGGCGGTCTTCGCCGAGATCTCCAGCCGGACGGCGATCTGGCCGGTGGTCAGGCCACGCGCGGCGAGGCGCAGCACCTCGACTTCGCGGGCGCTCAACCGGCCCGGGAATGACGGTGAGGACGGGCGCCGCGACCGTCGCGTCCTGCCCTGGCCCGCCGCCTCGAGGACGGCCTCGGTGGCACGCGCCTCGTACCAGCCTGCGCCGGCACGGCGCCGGAGCTCCGCAGCCGCAGCCGGCGGCGACATGGCGGGACCGGACGCGCGCTCGGTGGTGAGCGACACGAAACCGTCCGCCGCAGCGAGGAGCCCCGCCCACGGGTGGCAGGCGTGCGCGGCAAGCCCCTTGTGGAAGCCCGTCCCGTCGGCGTGCTCGTGATGGGCGCCGGCGACCGGGTTGAGCGCGGAGAGAGTCGGGGTCCGGCGCAGCACCTGCTCGGTGAGCAGGGGGTGCACCTCGTAGCGGTCGTTCTCGGCCCTGGTCAGCGGAGTGGCCTTGTCGAGGATGGTGTTGGGGACGCCGGTGAGACCGATGTCGTGCACCCAGGCGGCTCGACGCAGCAGGCTCACACCGTCGGCGTCGACGCCGCTCTGGCGCGCGGCGGTGGTGACGAGATCCGCGCACCGCCGGCTGAACCCGGCCAGGTACGGCGACTTGAGGTCGATGAAGTCCGCGACCACGACCAGCGCCTCGTCGAGCGCCTCGCCGGACAGGATGCGGCGTGGGGACGGCTCCAGGTCGAGGACCGCGTCCCAGGGGTCGAGCGTGGCCAGGCGCTCCAGCCACTCGGCGCCGCGGGCGGCGAAGAGGTCGGCGAGGGCGGGGTCGTAGGTGCGGTCGCGGCGGTCCGCGAGGGTGACCAGCGCGTCGCGCGGTGACACGAGCCGCGCGATCGCCTCCATGTCGTGGCTGACGTGCACCACCCGCATCGCCAGCGGGATGTCCTCGCCGGCGACGCCCCGGGGCACGCCCTTGCCGTTCCACCGCTCGAAGGTGCAGGCCAGCGCGTCGCGGACCGCGTCCGAGAAGCCGAGCCGTTGCGCCAGCAGGTCGGCCACCTCACAGCCGGCCGCGAAGTTGGACACCGCCCACTCGTGGATGGTGGCCATCACCGACCTGGCGACCTGCGCAGGGTCCTCGTCCGGACGGGCCGCGCTGGCCAGGGCGATCACGTCGCCGGCCACCTCGGCGGGATTGGCGGAATCGTGCAGGAGCGTGCGTGCGCGGGCCGCGATCTCGTCGCCGAGGTACGCCGCGACCTCGTGCGCGTGGCCGGTGCAGCCGAGGTACCGCAGCAGCGCCACCCAGTAGACAGTTGCGGACAGCTCCGCGTCGAACCCTGCCTCCTCGGCCATCCAGCCGGCCAGCAGGCACGATCGCAGCTGCGACTCCAGCGGCTGGCCGAACGCGTTGTCCTGGGCGAGGGCGAAGGTTGCGACGAGCTCGCCGAGACGGAGCGCTGGGGCGGCGGGCATGGAGTCCCCCTCAGGACGGTGCTGACCATGTGACGGTACACCCGCGCCTCGCGCCGACTTGTATGACAGGGTCCAGCCTACCTATCATACAAGCTGATCGCCTCGTCCAAAACGACGGCTCTGCGGCTGCCGGCGCGGCGCTCGTGGGGAAGTGGCTATGCGGTTGCGTTTCCTGGCCGCGTTGGGCTGCGCGATCCCGGTGCTGGCGGCGTCCTCGTTCACCGCGCATGCGATCGACGAGACGCAGTTGACGTTCTCCGGCGTGGGCACGGCGCCCAGCCTCGGGTACGGCGACGTCGAGCAGAACGTCCGTGACAGCAGCAATGCCGCCGACTGGAGCGTGTACTCGCTGGTGAACAACAACACCGGCAACTCCGACGTCACGGTGTCGAACAACCTCGGCTACACCTCGTACAACAGCAGCACGACGACCGTCAACAACGCGCGATCGCTCAACTACGTGCACAGCGTCACCGACTCGGGCGGGGTGTACGGCACCATGGACTGGATCCACGAGACGGCCACGGCGACCTGGGTGCCCGGCAGCGTCGTGGGCGGCAACGGCGCCTGGTTCACCTTCTGGCACACGTACCCGAAGTCGGCGGTCGACCAGGACCCGACCTACCACTGCGTGCCGCTGGGCTCGGGCGTCAACAACCTCGGCTGGATCGGCTACGAGTCACAGGCCAGCCCTGCGGGCACCGGGGTGCAACCGCCGGCGCAGAGCACGCTCGACGCCACCAAGGAGACCCGCGGCTGGGTCGGGACCTACTGGAACTACAGCGGCGATCCCACCTTCGCCGCACGCGTCGACCAGACCAACACCTGGGCCACCGGCTCGCCCTCGCAGCCCCCCGGGGTCACCGCCAACACGTACCGCATCTGGACCGAGCCCAGCGTGACCTACGACAACAACGGGCACCTGCTCCTGGTGATGACCGGGATCAAGGACGGCAACATCGCCAGCGGCGGGACCGGCGGGTACCAGAACGGCCCGTGCAGCGACTTCAACGGCGACGTCTGGCTGTTCACCTACACGTTCAGCACCGGACTGTGGAGCAACGGCTGCAAGGTGATCGACTCCAGCAGCGCGTCGAGCTTCGACAGCCTCGTCCCGAGCGCCAACTACGTCTACCTCACCGGCAGCCACATCTTCATGGATCCCTCGACCCCGGGCCAGGTGGACCTGGTCGAGTCGCCGGTCAACCGCTACGGCGTCACCAACGACCTCGGCTACCAGGTCCCGATCGACAACTACAACGGCCTCCTGCTCTTCGGCCTGGGTGGCACCGGCGACTGCACGGCGTCGTACGTCAGCAACGTCTCCCCCACCGGCTCGGAGACGCACGACACCTTCATGGGGGCGGGCGGCTACTGGTTCGCCAACTACGACCACGCCGGCACCAACATGTTCCAGATGCACAAGTACTGCACCGACTCGTCGGGCAACGTCACCAGCATCCGCGTGGGAGTCTGGAACCCCTCGGGCAGCCACGACCTCTGCACCTGACCGGGCCCGGCAGAGGCCGGAGGTGGCTCAGCGGGCCGGTTGCGCTCCGCGCAGGCGGCGGGCCAGGCGTGCGGGCGCGTACTGGCCATCCTCCTGCCCGCTGGCGATGAACGCCGAGCCCACGGTGTAGGCCGCGAGGCCGCCGATGAGGACCCACCAGGCGAGCTGCTTGGTGCCGCCCTTGACGAGGACGCTGCCCGCCATCGCCCAGGCGAGCCACGCGACGGTGAACGCGGCCGTCGCCAGCGGGACGGCGCGCAGCCACGAGGGGCGCCATGCACCGGCGGCGAGGAGGGCCGCCAGTCCGGCGAAGACCGCGATGACGACGAACTCGGCCCACTCGATGCCGACGCCCTGGTAGATCACTCCGAACGCGGTCATGGAGCCGAAGCCGTAGTTGACGCCGTAGCCGCAGCCGCTGAAGCTGCACCCGTACCCGTAGCCGGGGAGCAGGCTGTTCGACCCCTGGCCGACGTTCTGGGTCATCGCCGCGAGCAGCACGACGGCACCGCCGACGGCGAGGACCCGGTAGCCACCGAGCAACCGCTTCGGGCTGACGTCCACGTATGCGCGCAGCAGCGGCCATGCGCCCCACGCGAAGCAGGCCGACGCGAGCAGCCACGACAGCGATCCGAGGGTGATGTGCCAGCTGATCAGCGTTGTCGAGGCGAGCAGGATCGCCGTCACCGCCGCGAGGAGCCTTTCCTGGACAGCGCTGAGCGGCCACGTCGCCACCTTGAAGGCGCCGCGGCCGCGCAGGTCGGCCGCGGCGACGGCGGCCATGCCCGCCACGGTGAGGATCGTCAACCACCACGCTGGACGGGCGCCCCACGAGGTGAAGCTCAACAGCACCGCCGCCACGGCGAAGCCGACGGCCGCGAGGTGGATGGATCCGTAGGGGAGCCGCCTGCGGGCGACGTCGAGCTGTGCGCCGAGCTGCCTCGCCGTGTCGGCGGCGCTCGGAGCGGCGGGGTGCACGGCGGCGCCGCAGGCCGGGCACGATGCGGCGTTGTCGTCGACGGCGGCGTGACAGGTTGGACAGACCATCGCGCCGTAGGCTACCCGACGCCGGGAGCCGCGGAAGCGCCCTTCACAACTCTCTACAGCCAACCACCGCGAAGGTCCGTAGGCTAGCTATTCCATGGAATCCCCCAACCCCGCCACCGATCCCGACCCGAACGCGCCGCAGCTCCAGTCAGCAGTCGAGCACGTCACCTGGGTGCACGGCACGCATGCCGGCGTCCTCGAGCTGCGCGACGGCCGGCTCACCTTCACCACCGACAAGAAGGGCCGCGAGCTCGACGTCGCCCTCGGCGACATCCGCCTCAGCTTCCCCAAGATCGCCGCCGGGACCGAGATGGACGTCCACCACGACAAGGACACCTGGAAGTTCTCCTTCGCCAACGCCACCACCACCGGTGTGGGCATGATCGGCGCGGGCAACGCCATCGGCGGCGTCGCCGGCGGTGCGCTCGCCGGCTTCGCGGCGGTGCAGAGCGTTGGCAGCCTGGTCCATGGCCACCATCACCTCAAGGTGTGGCGTGAGGCGATGCGGGCTCTGGGG
>DASRDZ010000077.1:0-87655 GCA_035652335.1 Candidatus Dormiibacterota bacterium | reverse complement strand
GTTGCTCGACCGCCTGCGCAGCGGCGACCCCGACGCCCTCGCCGGCGCGATGGGCGACGAGGAGCTCTGCGACCTGCAGGCCTGGTGGCTGCTCGCCTGGATCGACCCCGAGGACATCGCCGCCGACCCCGCGCTCCTGGCCCTGGCGGAGAAGGGCCGCGGCTTCACCCAGGAGGACAAGCTGCTCCTCGACGAGCGGCAGATGGGGATCCTCCGCCAGGCCATCCCGCTGTACCGCGAGGCCGTCGCCGCCGGCTGCGTCGAGCCCATGACCTCGCCCGCCTACCACCCCATCCTGCCGCTGCTCATCGACCCGGAGAGCGCCCGGGTGGCGGTGCCCGGCCTGGAGCTGCCCACCTGCCCGATGAACCGCCGCGACGACGCCGTCGAGCAGCTCCGCGTCGGGCTGCGCACCTTCGCCGAGCACGCGGGGGTGCGGCCGCAGGGCATGTGGCCCTCCGAGTGCGCCGTGAGCCCCGACGCGGCCAAGCTGATGAGCGCCGCCGGGCTGCGCTGGGCGATCTCCGACGAGCAGGTGCTGGCGCGCTCGCTGGGCCAGCCGGTGCGCGGCGACGCGCGCTCCTCGACGCTGCTCTACTCGCCGTGGCGCGAGGCCAGCGGCCTGACCATGGTCTTCCGCGACGCCGACCTCAGCAACCGCATCGGCTTCGTCTACGGCGGCATGCCGACCGCGGACGCCGTCGACGACCTGGTCTGGAGGCTGGAGTACGTCCACTCCCAGCAGCCCGACGACGCCACCTGGCTGGTCGTTCTGGCCCTGGATGGCGAAAACTGCTGGGAGCACTACGAGGACGACGGCGGCCCCTTCCTCGACGCGCTCTACGCGCGCCTCACCGCCAACCCGCGGCTGCGCACCACCCACGTGGGCGCCTTCCTCGACGCCAACCCGGACACGGTGCGCCCGCTGCCCCAGCTCTGGAGCGGCTCCTGGATCGACGCCACCTTCACCACCTGGATCGGCGACCCGCAGCACACCCGCGCCTGGGACCTGCTCTGCCGCGCGCGCGATGCGCTGGAGATGGCGGGCGGCGCCCACAGCCATCCGCAGGCCTACCGCGAGATGCTCATCGCCGAGGGCAGCGACTGGTTCTGGTGGTTCGGCCAGCACCACGACTCCGGCATCGACGCCGCCTGGGACGCCCTCTACCGTCTCCACCTGCGCAACCTCTACGAGCTGATCGGGCGCGAGGTGCCGCCGGAGGTCGACCAGCCCATCCTCGGCGGCGCCCCGGCGCAGGCGAGCCGCGCTCCGCAGCGGGCGATCTCCCCACGCCTGGGCGCGGGCGACGAGGCGGAGTGGGCGGCGGCCGGCGTCGCCGAGGTGGGCACGGCGCTGGGGACGATGCACCCGCCGTCGAGCAGCGTCCGGGCGCTGCGCTACGGGGTCGACGCCTCCCGCCTGGCCCTGCGCTTCGGCGACGGCGCGCCCCGCTTCGACCGGGCCGAGGTGCAGGTCTGGGTCGCGCCGGGCGCGCCCGAGGCGGACCCGCCGGCGGCTCGGGTGGTGGTGGAGCGCGACGCCACGGGTGGGTACGCGGCGCGCGTCGTCGACGGCCGCGACGCGCCGGGCGCGCCCGCGCTCGGGCAGGCCCCCGCGCTGGAGCTGACGGTGCCGCTTGCGGTGGCCGGCGCCTCAGCGGGGGACGAGGTGCGCATCCGCGTCGTGCTCGACGAGGACGGGCGTGGACGCGAGACGGTGCCGTCGACCGGCGCACTGACGTTGACAGTCCCGGCGCTCGAATAGCGCGACAGCAAACGGCGCTGCACTTGTCAAATCGCGCGATGTCGCGCGTCGCCACGTGTGGGTATTTGGATGCCTGTCGCGCGATTCGTCATTGTGTTGACAAATACGAGGGCGCTCTGTACTGTGCCGCCTGACGCGTTCCCAGTCACGCGCTTGGGAAGGAAGGGAAGGATGGCTGCCAAAAGGTCACCTGGGTGGATGCAGGCGTGAGCCCGCGTCCCACGACTGGGTCGGTGACCGCGGCGAGGGCCCCGAGCCCCGGAGGCCCCCCGCAGTGATCGGCGGCGGTACCGCATAGGTCCGCCGCCGGTCCGCCCCCCGCCGCTGGCGGGGATCTACGGCGCCCGCCGCCTGGGGTGCGAGAGCCCTGGGTTCGGCGGGCGCACTCATGTCCGGGAGCTGGCTGCCGCCCACTTGCCTCTTCCAGCGATTACGTGTAATCATGTAATTCATGAACGAGAGCGAACTCCAAGGCTGGTTCACCGGCCGCCTCCCCGACGGATGGTTCACGGCTCCGCCCGAGATCACCGTCGACCGTGAGGAGCTCCTCGTCGTGGGCACCCTCCCCGACGTCGACCTCCCCAAGGACACCGCCGAGCCCGCCGCCACCGCGGCCCGCAAGGCCCGCATCGAGCGCTTCCGCGAGGAGACGCGCCAGGCCCGCATGCGCATCGCCGAGGAGGTGCAGCGCCGGCTCGGCCGCAAGGTGAGCTGGGGCGCCGAGTGCGGCGGCGTGCGCGAGATGTTCACCACCATCAGCGTCCCGGTGATGACCCGCCTCCGCCAGCCCGAGCGGCACGTGCTCGACACCCTGGTCGACGCCGGCGTCGCGCGCAGCCGCAGCGAGGCGCTGGCCTGGTGCGTGCGCCTGGTCGGGCGCCACCAGGGCGACTGGATCCAGCAGCTCCGCGACGCGCTCGTCCACGTCGAGAAGGTGCGCTCCGAAGGCCCCGACCCCACCGCCGCGTAGGCCGCGGCCCGGCAACCGCGATTCGGCACCCGCTCGGACCTGTCTCCCATGGCCATCCATCCCGCACCCTCCCCGGCGCCGGCCGACTCCGGCGAATCCGCCCTCGACGCGTACTCGCGCGCCGTGGTCACCGTCGCCGAGCGGCTCACCCCGTCGGTGGCCGCGCTCATGGTGCCGCGCCGCACCCGCAACGGCCGCACCGCGATGGGCAGCGGCTCCGGCGTGGTGATCACCCCCGACGGCTACCTGATCACCTCCGCCCACGTCGTCGAGGGCGCCTCGTCGGTGGGCGCGGTGCTCGCCGACGGGCGGGAGCTCCCCACCGAGGTGGTCGGCCGCGACCCGCTCAGCGACCTCGCCGTCTGCCGGGTCAGCGGCTCCGCCCTGCCCGCCGCCCGCCTCGGCGACGCCGACCGGCTGCGCGTCGGCCAGCTCGTCGTCGCCATCGGCAACCCCATGGGCCTGAGCGGCACCGTCACCGCCGGGGTGGTCAGCGCCCTCGGCCGCTCCTTCCCGACGCGCTCGGGCCCGCACGCCCGCCTCGTCGAGCACGTCATCCAGACCGATGCCGCCCTCAACCCCGGCAACTCCGGCGGTGCGCTGGCCACCGGAGATGGGGACGTGGTTGGCATCAACACCGCCGTCGCCGGGTACGGGCTGGGGCTGGCGGTGCCGGTCAACGCGACCACCCTGCGCATCGTCGGCGCGCTGATGCACGACGGCCGGGTGCGCCGCGGCTTCGTCGGCGTCGCGGGACAGCGCCGCGCGCTGCCGCCCGGTGTCGCGCAGAGCAGCGGCCACACGGCCGGCATTGCCGTGGCCGAGGTGGTCGAGGGCAGCCCGGCCGCCTCGGCCGGCGTGCGCCCGGGCGACGTCATCGTCGAGGTGGACGGCGTGCCCACCGCCGACGCAGGCGACCTGCAGCGGCTGATGACCGCCACCGACGTGATCGGCCGCCCCCTGATGGTTCGCGCGGCCCGGGATCGCGAGATCCTCGGCCTGGTGGTCACCCCCCGCGAGCTGCGCGAGGAACACCGCGAGCCATAGGCGAGCCGGCGGGCTTCAGCCCGCCGAGGAGGGGCCGGGGGAGGATCTGCCTCCCCCGTTTGGCGCGCGTCTGAGCGCGCCGAAAGATCAGCCGGCGCGCTTCGCCCAGTAGAGGAGGGTGGCGTCCTCCTCCGCCTTCTGAGCCTGGGCCAGCCAGGCACGCCATTCACGCTCGTACCCCGGAGGTGGCGTGAACAGGGCCACCCACTTCCACATGGGCGGCAGGGTCGGGACGCTGTTCTGCAGTGGTTCCATGGTCCTGTGTTCTGGCGGTCCTGGAGAACCGCAGCAGAAGGGTTCCTCCGCCGCCCCCGGACGAAACCTCGGATGCACCCGGCTATGCTTGCCAGCGCATGAAGGCAGTCGTCATGGCCGGGGGCGAGGGCTCGCGGCTGCGACCGCTCACCAGCCGGCGCCCCAAGCCCCTCGTCCCGGTGGTCGGGCTGCCGGTGATGGAGCACATCCTCAACCTGCTGCGCGAGCACGGCATCACCCAGGTGGTGGTCACCCTCGCCTACCTGGGCGCCGACATCCGCAACCACTTCGGCGACGGCAGCGACTTCGGCATGCAGATCGAGTACGTCGTCGAGGACTCTCCGCTGGGGACGGCGGGCAGCGTGAAGAACGCCGCGCACCTCCTCGACGAGACCTTCCTGGTGATCAGCGGCGACGCGCTCACCGACTTCGACCTCACCTGGGCGGTGGCCGAGCACAAGCGGCGCGGCTCGCACGCCACCATCGTGCTCTACGGCGTGCCCAACCCCCTGGAGTACGGCGTGGTGGTCACCGACCAGGACGGCGCGGTGCGGCGCTTCCTGGAGAAGCCCAGCTGGGGCGAGGTCTTCAGCGACCAGGCCAACACCGGCATCTACGTGATCGAGCCCCGCGTGCTCGACTACGTGCGGACGGGGATGGCCTACGACTGGTCGCAGGACGTCTTCCCGCAGATGCTGCGCAAGGGCGACCCCCTCTTCGGCATCGTCGCCTCCGGCTACTGGTGCGACATCGGCAACATCCAGTCCTACATGCAGGCCAACTGGGACGCGCTGGAGGGACGGGTGCGCTGCCGCATCCCGGGGCAGCGCCACGACAACAACGTCTGGATCGGCGAGGGCGTCGAGTTCGGCATCGGCGTGCAGGTCGACGGTCCCGCCTACATCGGCGACGAGGTCAAGATCAAGGCGGGCGCCCACCTCAACGGGCCGGTGGTGGTCGACAAGTACGTCATCGTCGACGACAACGCCAAGGTCTCCAACAGCGTCGTCTGGCCGCACTCGTACATCGGCGAGAACGCGCGGCTGCGCCAGTCGCTGGTCTGCCGCAGCGTCACCGTGAAGAACAACGTGCTCCTGGAGGAGAACACCGTCGTCGGCGACGAGTGCGTCATCGGTGCGGGCTCGCGCGTCGCCGCCGAGGTGAAGATCTGGCCGCACAAGGAGGTGCAGGCCGGCTCGACGGTGCACGAGTCGATCATCTGGGCGGGGGAGTGGAAGCGCGGGCTCTTCGCCTCCTACGGGCTGAGCGGGCTGATCAACGTCGAGCTGACCCCCGAGTTCTGCTCGCGGCTCGGCGCGGCCTACGCGGCGACGCTGGCCAAGGGCGCGACCCTGGCGGTGACGCGCGACCGCTCGCGCTCGTCGCGCATGATCAAGCGCGCGCTGATCGCGGGCATCGTCTCCGCGGGGGGCAACGTGCGCGACCTCTCCGAGCTGCCCGTCCCGGTGACCCAGTTCGCCACCCGCGCCGACGACTGCGGCGCCGGCGTCCACGTGCTCTCCTCGCCGCTCGACCAGCGCAGCGCCGACATCCGCTTCTACGACGGCTCCGGCGTGCAGATCGACAAGCGCGCCGAGCGCAAGCTGGAGAACCTCTTCTTCCGCGAGGACATCCGCCGCGCCGCCTTCTACGAGATGGGCGAGATCGACTACGCCGAGCCCATCGACGCCTACCGCCGCGACGTGCTCGGCGCCATCGACGTCGAGGCCGTGCGCGAGGCACACCTCCGGCTGCTCCTGGAGTACGACTACAGCTCAGCGTCGATGGCGCTGCCTGAGGTGCTCAACGCGCTGGACGTCACCGGCGTGCCGCTGCACGCGGGCTTCGGCGAGCAGTACAAGCCCAAGCCGCCCGACCAGTTCCGCGCCGCGCTGGAGGAGGCGGCGCTGATCTCGAGCACCATCCAGGCCCATCTCGGCGTGCACCTCAACCCGTCGGCGGAGCGGGTGCGCATCATCGACGACACCGGCGCCATCCTCGACGTCAACCAGGCGCTCGGCGTGCTCTGCGTGCTGGTGCTGTCGCGCACCCCGGGGACGGTGGTCACGCCGGCCACGGCGCCGCACTGGATCACCGGCGTCGTCGAGAAGCTGGGCGGGACGCACATCTCCGCCAAGGGCGATCCCGCGGGGCTCATCCGCACCGCGCTGCAGTGCGACGCGGTCTTGGCCGCGGACGACGACGGCGGCTTCTGCTGGCCGTCACACCTGGGCGCCTTCGACGGCATGTTCACCCTGGCCAAGCTGCTCGAGCTGCTGGCGGTGAGCGGGCGGACGCTCAGCGAGGTGCGCGAGTCGCTGCCGCGCGGCGTGTACATGACGCGCACCGAGTTCTGTCCCTGGGAGGCGAAGGGGCGGGTGATGCGCGTGCTCCTGGAGCAGCATCACGACGCGCTGCTCGACCTCGCCGACGGGATCAAGGTCTTCGTCGACGGCGGCTGGGTGCTGGTGCAGCCGGACCCCGACGCGCCCTACTACCACATCGTGGTGAGCGTCGAGGACGAGGAGCTGGCGCGGTCGCTGCTCGGGTCCTACGCGGAGCGCGTCCGCGCCGCGCAGGAGGAGGGCGGGACGCGCATCGCCACCTCGTCGGTGGTCGACCTGCCGTAGACCGGGCGGCGGCTATTCGTATCGCAGCACGTCGAGTGGACGCGCGCGTGTCGGACCCCAGGCGACCAGAGCCGCGGTGACTGTGGTCAGCGCGGTGACGCCGACCGCGACGGCGGCGACGATGGGCCCGCCCACGCTGAGGTCGGTGTCGAGCACGTAGGCGCCCAGCAGGGCGGTGGCCACCGTGACCAGCAGCATCCCGGTGATCCCGGCGATGGCGCCGACGGTGCCGTTCTCCACCAGCACCTGTCCCAGCACGCTGGTGCTGGTGTGTCCCACCGACTTGAGGATGCCGATCTCGCGCCGCCGCTCCAGCATGGCCAGGGCCACCGCGTTGGCGATGATGATGATCCCGGCGAAGAGGGCGAGGCTGGCCAGCGCGATCAGCAGGTTGACCAGGTTGCTGACGATCTCGTTCACGATGGCGCCGAAGTCGGCGAGGTTGATGATGGTGGCATCGGGGAGCGCGTCGTCGAGGGTGGTCAGCGCGGCCCGGCTCTGCTGCGGGTCGAGCTTCATGCCGATCACCGTGCTGGCCTGGTCGAGCCCGAGCTTCTGCACCACCGAGACGTCGGCGACGACCGGGCTGAAGAAGGTGCGGAAGACCAGGCCGCTGCTGGTGCGGCTCACCGTCGTGTAGAACCCGACGACGGTGACCGTGACGCTCCTGCCGGTGGTGGTCTGCTGCAGGGTGACGGTGTCGCCGACCTGGATGTGCAGGTCGCCGGTGTGGATGTCGTTGCGCAGCATCACGTTGGTGCTGCCGGCGTCGCCGCCGTCGAGGACGCGGCCGAGGCTCGCCGTGGTGTCGGGGAGCTGGCCGGAGCCGAGGTCGTAGCCCTCCACGCCGTTGAGCGCGCTGAGCCGGAACGCGTTGCGTTCGGGATTGGCGGCGGGCGAGGGCTGCGGCTGCGCCGGGAGGGCGGAGCTGAGCGGCTGGCCGTTGATCTGCGTCGGGGTGGTGGCGACGTCCTCGGTGATGCGCCGCTCCTGCACCCCGGCGAGGTTCTGCGTCGTCGCCCTGGCCTTGGCGGCGTCGCGCGAGGAGGCGATGGCGAAGACGTTGAAGTTGGTCGCCTTGCTGATCCCGCTCTCGATCTTGCTGGTGATGTTCTGGCCGAGGACGAGGATGAGGCCGATGGTGAAGACGCCGGCGAACAGCGCCACCAGCGTCGCCGTGGTGCGTCCGCGGGCGCGCGCCAGCGAGCGCAGCGCGAGCTTCACCGAGGTGCGGCGGTTGCGGGGCAGCAGCACCATGATCGTGTAGGCGATGGCGCCGATGAGCAGGCAGGTGCCGACCGCCCGCTGGCTCACCGTGATGAGCAGCGACAGCGCGAGCACCGCAACTGCGGCGACGATCTGCGCCGGCGCCGGTCGCTCGGGGACGGGCAGGTGGCCGATCAGGGTGACGATCCCCGCGAAGATGCCGGCGAGGAGGAGGATCACCACCAGCGCGCCGATGACCGAGGCGATGGCGACGCCGAGGCTGCCCAGCAACCCCGCGCTGAGTGCGGTGAAGAGCAGCACCAGCAGGGCGTACAGCCCGACGGTCTGCGCGGCGCTGCCGGCGCTGGTGCCCTCGCCCAGGTCGCGCAGCACCGCAACGGGACGCACCGCGGCAGCCCGCACGATGGGCAGCAGCCCGAAGATGAGCGACGTCAGCAGGCCGATCAGCACTCCGGTGGCCACCGTCCCTGCGTCGATGCTGAAGGTGATGGGGATGTTGAAGAGGTTCTGCACGAGGATGCGCACGACGTCACTGAGGCCGACGCCGACCGCGGTGCCGAGCGTGCCCCCGGCGAGGCCGAGCATGCCGGCCTCCACGGCGAAGAGCGCGTAGAGGTCGCGACGGCGGTAGCCGCTGGTCTTGAGCATGGCGATCTCGACGCGGCGGCGCGAGAGCATGACCTGCATGGTGTTGACGATGCCGACGCCGCCGATGAGCAGGGCGAGGAGCCCGACGATCTGCAGGAAGCGGCTGGTGTCGGTGGAGGCCTGGACGTTCTCGTCGACGGCGTCCTGCACGGTGATCACCGTCGCCTGGGGGAAGTCGTTGCGCAGGTCGGTGGCCACCTGCGAGGCGGCGTCGCTGCTCGGCGTGGTGAGCTCGACCAGGCCGTAGCGGGGTTGCGCGTCGGGCACCAGCTGCGTGTAGGTGGCCCGGGTGACGTAGCCGACGGCGATCTGCCCGGCGAAGCGCGTGTTGGGGGCGACGCCGCCGACGGTCACGTCGGTGCCCTGGCCGCCGGCGACGGTGACGTGGGCACGGTCGCCCGGCGCCAGCTCGCCCTCGTCGGCGACGAAGCGCGACACGACGACGGTGCCGTCCTTCAACCGCTGCGCATACGTCGCGCCCGACGGCTGGTCGAGCTCTCCCGCGCCGACGAGGGGGAAGTGTGACGGGTCGTCGACCACGTACAGGGGGACGGTCACCGAGTGGCCGCCCGGCAGCTTGCGCACCGTCGCGGCCTGCGAGGTGCCCAGGCCGATCCAGTCGGTGACCAGGCCCTGCTGCTTCAGCTGGTCGAGCGGCTGCAGGTCGGAGCGCGCCAGGGGCAGCGCAGTCGACTGCATCGACACGTCGCCGCCGTTGACCTCGCGGACGTTGCTGGTCAGCGAGAGGCTGACCATGTCACCCGCGAGGCGCAGCGCCACCACCGCCATGACGCCGACGGCGACGCAGAAGATCGCCAGCAGGCTGCGCTGGCCGCCGCGTCGGAGGGAGCGGAAGGCGTAGGAGAGGTAGAGGCGGTTGCGGCCACGCATGGTGGTTACCGCGGCGCCTGGTGGTTCTCGAGCAACCCGTCGACGATGGTCAGGGTCCGCTCGGCGCGCGCCGCGATCCGCTGGTCGTGGGTGGCGATGAGGTAGGTGGTGCCCAGCCGGGCGCGGAGGTCGGCGAGCAGCTGGAGGACGAGGTCGCCGGTGTGCGCGTCGAGGTTCCCGGTGGGCTCGTCGGCGATGACGATGGCCGGGTCGGTGGCCAGCGCGCGGGCGATGGCGACGCGCTGCTGCTCGCCGCCGCTCAGCTGGTTGGGCTTGTGGCCGGTTCGGTGGGCGAGCCCGACGAGGTCGAGCATCTGGCGGGCGCGCTCGGCGGCGGAGCCGGGGTGGTCGCCCACGTAGAGGGGGACCTCGACGTTCTCCTGTGCGGTCAACGTGGGGATGAGGTTGAACGCCTGGAAGACCATGCCGATCTTCGCGTTGCGCACCACCGCGAGGCGCGACTCGGGCATGTCGGTGATGTCGATGCCGTCGACCAGCACGTGTCCCTCGGTGGGATGGTCGAGGCCGGCGAGGATGCCCAGCAGCGTCGACTTCCCGCTGCCGCTCGGGCCCATCAGCGCGACCGACTCACCGGGCTGGATGACGAGGTCGATGCCCCGGAGGATCTCGATCCGCTGGTCGCCGAGCGGCAGGCTGCGCCGGACCTGGCGCGCCTCCAGCGCAGGCGCGTCAGTCAAGCCCGATGTCGTAGGCGGCGGCGACCTCGGCGCGGCCGTAGGAGCGCATGGCCAGGTGGGTGGTGGTGCGCGAGACGCCGGGAAGCGTGGACACGCGCTCGGTGACCAGCGTGGCCAGGGCGTCCAGGTCTTGCACTCGCACTACTGCGATGAAGTCGATGTCGCCCGTCGTGGTGTAGACCTCGGCCACGCCGTCGGCGTCGGCCAGCGCTCGGCCCACCTGGTGGATGCGCGCCGGCTCGCAGACGAGCATGAGGAACGCGGTGATCATGGGCAGGGACGGTAGCACCGGGGCCCGGCCGCGGGGGGTGCTAGACTCGGCGCCGGCCGTCGAGCGGGAGTAACTCAACGGTAGAGTGCAACCTTCCCAAGGTTGAAGTTGCGGGTTCGAGCCCCGTCTCCCGCTCCACTGCCGAAATCGACAGGGGAGTCCAGTTCGCTTATCGCCTCGGTTTGTGAACCAGGCCCGCCGTGCTTGGGCTACCTTCCTCGCTTGGGAGGGCGCGACCCACACCGCTGCGGCCGGGACCAGTGGGAGATCGCAACGGCAGCTACACCCCTGACGTGGAACTCGACCGCGCGTCGTCGCGCTCGAAGGTCTCGATGACCTTCAGGCTGAGGGAAGACAACTCCTCGGCGGTGCTGCGTAGTTCCTCGTCGGACATGGCGTTGAGCGTGGCGGTGAGCGTGCCCTCGTTACCCACTGCCGCTGTAGCAGTCACGCGGTCCGTGAAATCGTAGATCCGCTCGACTAGCTCGGCAGGCATCTTCGGCCCAAGGCCAGCGCGCATTGGGTGTGCCCGGTGAGCAGTGATGTTGCACATGCATGCGGTGATGAGCCGCTCACGCAACACGCCCTCCCCTGTTGCGAGCGCGTCGAGCGCTTGGTGGAACTTCTCGGCGGCGTAGAACAGGTCGTTGGTCAACAATCCGGCTTCCTCCGTGGCGGGTGCACGTCGCGTAGCTTCGGACGACAGGCTAGCACTCCCACGGAGCGAGTGCCAGCATGCGGCCACAGGCTGCGCGCCGCTGGCGTCCGTAGGACAGGCAAGACTGTGCCAGGCCGGCGACTGGCGACACCACGTAGCACCGTCCTGCGAAATGCGCGCATTTCCAGAGCGACCTTCGGATGGTGCGGGGGCACAGAAGGGCACGGCTTGTGCTCAGAATCGGTCTGTCGGGAGCGCCGCCATGCCCTCGTGTACCCACCTGTCGCCTATGTGCGTGCGTAAGGATGTGGGTACGCGCGCGGGGAGCCGCCCCTCTGCGCTGGTCGCCGTCCGCGGCAGGCGGGGGGGCGCCACTTCTTGACGAGATCAGTACAATTGTTCGGTATGACGCCGCCGCTCCGTGTCGCCGAGTCCGAGCACGACGATGTCTCCCTCCCGAGCGCCCGGCTGGTGTGCGACACCAACCTTCGTCTCCTCTCGGACCAGCACGCTCACCTCAACTCGCTGGACTTGAAGGCTTCGTTCGAGGTCGCTGCCTCCGGCGCCGCGCTGGCGGGGTTCCTGACGGCATTGGCAACCCACCCGCCGACCCATCTGCTGGCCTACTGTCTGTGCATCGTCGCCGCGGTGCTCTTTCTTGGCTCCATCGTCGCCGGCTTCATCGTCTGGTGGCCGCGGGCGATTGAGACCGTCGATCCCGAGGGCCTGCATACCCACCACTTCGGGGACGACGAAGCGAACGTCTTGGAGATGCTGTCATCGCGTGCCGTTACGGCCTGGAAGAAGAACAAGGGCGTCGAGGACAGCAAGGTTCTAGCGATCCAGAGCGGCGCGGTGATGCTCGTCGTGGGGCTTCTCTGCGGCGTGTCGGGCTTCCTTCTGTCCGTCTAGTTGCCTAAAGGAGATCGACTTGACCAAACCGGATCCCAGTTCGCCGACGCCGAAGGCGCCCCCGCCCGTCCCGCGCCCGGTCGTGGACACGTCGCACCTCGCCGCTCAGTTCCGCGGGGGTGAGCCGCCACCGCGTGCCGTGCGTGCGACAGATCACCTCGCCACGACCATCAAGAAGGGCGCGGACGTACCCGACGAGAACGGTTAGGACGTCCGAGTGACGCCGGGACGCGATCTTGGCGTCCCGGCTCACTCCCTTCAACACCGCCCGCCTTGAGTTCGAGTCCGCAGTCTCCCGCTACAGACTGGAGCGTATTCCAACCTATTGGACCTGCTCGAGCGCCTGGGGGAGCTGGCCCGGGCGGCGGGCTGGTGAAGCTGGGACGGCACCCGCTGCCGGGCGTGCCTGGCCCCTCTAGGTGACCGGCGATTCCAACGCCCCCCGGGTCAGCGGCGCCAACGCACCCTTGACGGCCGAGCATCGCCGTCAAGACGTGCTCGGAGATCCTGCACACCCCGCGTATAGGCCGTTTCAACCGACTTGAGAGAGACGCCCAAGGCGGCGGCAGTCTCGCGACGGCTCAGGCCCGCAGAAGGCGTAGGGTAAGCACTTCCATGACGCGGAGGATTGCGTCCACGATGCGATGCTTCGGCTCGTCCAGCGCGAGGACTTGGACCCCGATCGCGTACGTGGGCTGCTGCTTCGTACGGCTCTCCACCGTGCCGTCGACAAGACGCGTCACCGACGACGTGGAGACGACCGCCTGCCGCTGCTCGCCATGAACCTCGAAGCGCACTCCGCATCGCCAGAGACGGTCGTAGAGCTACGGACTGACGTTGCCCGGGTGATCGCGGCGATCCGGGCACTTCCACGGCGCCCACGGACACCGTCGCTGACACGGCCCCTCGTGACACCAATGGCGAGGTCTCGATGTGCGAGGAGAACCGCCCACCGCGCAGCGAGGTCAGGGCGCGCCGAAGCATCTGACGAGTAGGCGCATATACCGTCCGTAGGAGAGAGTGGAGCGACCGCGCTTGCCGGTGCACAGTGGTGGTGCGGGTGCTCAGACGAACGCTTTGGCCCGATGGTGGGCCAGTTGCGTCGGCCGGCCGTTGCGAACCAGTGGGATGCCTTCGGAGTTGTACCCCGAAGGCATCCCCGCCACCCGCTACCCCAGTGGACCGCCGATGTAGAGGGTCAGGATACCTGCGATGACGGCAGTGGAGACGCGGCCGCTGGCGTCTGTCGGGGCAGGCGTATATGTCCCGTACCAGTTCGCAACAACCGGGATCGGACTCTGTCCATTCGCTGTGCAGGTGTCTTCCACCTGCTGACTGGTTTGGCCTTCGAGGACGGCACCCTTGTGGGACATGTCCTCCAGCGCGAAGTTGCAATCTGTAAGGACGAGCGGCGCGGGAACAGGTATTGCTACATGCTGCATCGAACCGGCGACATTGAACTCTCCGAGCGTGATGTTGTCACACGTGGTCGTCTCGGTGGGTTCGCTCAGTGAGAACGTGGCGGTTCCCACCCCTGGTATGGGATCGAGTTGGGCGACGACAGTGCTGGTGTTCATCCCGGCGGCGCTGCCGTTGACGATCTCTCGTCCACTGCCAAGCGTCGGGAGGCAGTCTGGCGGGTAGGCCACGGTCTGGACGGCCTCCGGGAGCACCGTGGCCGGTGGATTGTATGTGACAACCGCACTGAACGCGAGGACCGCAACGGCGGGATTCGTCGATGCCAGGACGGGCCGTACCGGGCCAAGTTGCAGAGCTACGAGCAGGGCGACGGCCATGCTTGCGCGTACCTTTGTCATAGTAGGTAACTCCTAATGCGCCGTTCTCCCACAGGATCGTCGGCGCCGATGTGCCGCTGCGTCCAGCGACTCGGTGATTGAGTTTGAGCGCGTACGCACCCCGGTTCGCCAAGAAGCCGGGTACGAGAAATTCGCGCCTCAGTTGAGGGAGGCGATGAAGGCTTCCAACGACTCGGGTTGCAGTGAGAGCGCCACTGCCGCAGGATGCACATCCCTTTCGCTGTGCACCATGCTGTCGGAGAGTATCGGGAAGCGATCCCAGGAAGCGTACTTGTCAAAGAGCGTTGCGCCCTCGGCAGTTGTCGTGCCGGGAACGGTGTGTTGTAGAAATAGGATGTACTGCTGGCCGAGCGCTGGCAGCGGTTCGTTGCTCACCTGGTAAGTCAGGTTTGGACACGTGGAGATTTCTGAGGACAGTGCGCCCTCATCAGTAATTTGCACCCAAGGGACCGCGGTCCCCTTGATGACGCGGGTGACGTGGAGATTGGTTGTCGTCCTTGCCCGATACTCGCGGAACACGGGAGGCCCGGACGATGTGCTTTCCGGCCGCTTCTCCCAAAAGCCGATCTGCTGCGCGGCGGTTGCCACGACCACGAGGTCCGACTGGGCGTAGAGCGCCTTGAGCGTCGCCGGCCAGCCCTCGCCCGGCGTTGCCGCGATCTCCCCGTGATTGTTTCCGCCGCCGCAGGGCAGCGGCCGGGTGGCTTTAGGATCCGCGAAGAAGCCAGTCGGCTGTGAACTGTGCGCAGCGGCCGGGAACGGCGGTGGCGGGGGGCCCGGTTCCGCCGACATAGGCGATGGAGTATGGCTGCTGGGGGTGACGGAGGCGGCCGAAGCCGCCTCCCTGCCAACCTGGTCGCCATGCGCCCGAGCGAGGGCGATGGCCGCGAGCGACGCGCTGGTCACCACAAATAGCCCCACGGTCGTACGGAGGATCACAGAGCGTCGCATTGGCATGATCCCCTCAGCAAGCGCTCGCTGTGGTAGAGCCGCCACCGGCTGAGACGCCGACCACCTTGCCGATCGTCTTCTGCACGATGACAGGCGACTGGCCCCAGTTCGCGATCCACCAGAACACCGTCTCTTCGGCGCTTGCCGCTTGGAGTTGGCCGGTTTGCGTCGGCTGCACATTGGGCGTTGCAGGGACGGTGCCTATCTCCTGGTCGTTGACCCACCCGACGGGTCCGCCCGGTCCGTTGACGATCTCGTTCTGCCCAATGGTGGACGGGTTGGGAAGGGGCGGTACCTTCGGCTGAATGCCGCCCGGGTTGGTGGGGCTGATGCTTCCCTGGACAAATTGGCAGGACGGCCCCGAGTAGTCGTATTGCCCGTAGATGTCGTTCACACCGTTGACGTCATCCGTCTGTGGAGACACGATGCAGTTGCTTTCACTCGGGCAGGAATAGGGAGTGTTGTTGCAACTGGTGCCTGCCATCAGGGAGTTGTTGTCGCAGGAATGCGCCAGCCCGATGACGTGGCCGATCTCATGAGCAGCGGTCGCCTTCGCTGCATTCGAGCCTTGCCGGTCACCAAGGCACGAGCCGTTGCCGGAGTAGGTACACATGTTGTACTCGGCGTAGGCGTCGTTGCAGTAGGTCACGCTGTGGCCGTCTTGCTGATCCGTCTCTTCGTAGTCGCAACCGCCGACGCCCGAGCTGCTGTCATTGGCGTCGTTGTACGCCCAATAGTACGCCTGGTACGTGGTGCCGGTACTGTTGTTGTAGACCTGGACTTGAACGGGAGTGTTGGTATCGGTCCACAACTCCGCACCGTCGCTGACGTCGTTGACCATCCACTGCGGCAACGCCGGGTCGCTGGTGTTCGGAATCATGTCCGTGTGTGCGTTGCGCCACATGAAGCCTTCGAGGTTGAAGGCCAGCGCCGGTCGGGGCGCACCGCTCACCGCCAATAGGGCGATGAGCGTAGCAACCGTGCCGGACAGCGCGAACAGGGTGGCCCGGCGGCGACGTCGCCACCGCGGCCGAGTTGAACCACTCGGAATTGCCGCGCTGAAGTCTCGGTCCCCGGCGTCCGGGGTTGGCACCTCCAGGACTCGCTTCCTTAGAAGCATTTATGTTCTCCTACAAGAGGTTGATTACCCGGCGGCCGACGAGGTTTCACGGCCGATGCGGCCTCTCCGGGTTTGTCAGCGGCGCCGGGGTGGCTTCGCTGCCTCGGCGTTCTGCTGCCCGCCGAGGCGCCGCCCCATAGCTGGGAGTGGCACCATGCCCCGCGCGGCGGCCTACCGCATGAGGGGCCCGTTCCCTTCCGGGCGCTTCCCTGCCGCGGGACGCATGGGTACCAGGCACGGGACGCGGAGCGCCAATGCCGAGCACCGTGCCACGTCCCCTCTCCCCGCCAACGTGACCGCCACTGCGAACCTCCCGCCGGGCGCTTGCCCGCCGATCGTGGCCCCAACCGCTCGCCCAGGGCCGCCCGAGTGGGCGGCAATCCCTGGGACGGGGCGCCGGGGACCGTCTGAGCATGTGACGGATTAGCGGCCACAGGAATTGCACATTTAGTTCGGATTGACGAACTTCGCTGCCTTTCCCGAGTAGACCGCGGGTCAGGCGCAACGCCCCACCGCGACACGCCGGACAAGCGGCGGCTGTCCCGTTAAATCAGTGCGGCTCGGCCGCGAGAAGGAGTTTGGTCGAGCCGGTGATGACGGCGCGCGAGCGCCCGGGTGGGTGTCTCGCTCCGTGCTGCGGCTGGATGGAAGCGGAGGCGTGAGGGCGCGTGCGGCAGATGCGGCGAGTGCGGCAAGCCCTGCCCGTCGTCCCAGTGGCAAGCGCCGCCGAGCTGCGCAGCGTGCTCGGCGACTACCGCGCCCTGTTTCGCGAGCAGGCGGTGATCCAGCTGGGGGACCGCCCGGAGGTGGATCGGGAGATCGACGCTTTCCTTCAGCGCATGGGCGCTCTCGCGGAACCCCGGCAGCATGACCACTCGCTGCCGTGGCTGATGCACAGATTCCGTCAACAGCTCTATCGGGCGCGGGCGCGGATCGCGGCCGAGGAATTGCCGCGGCAGCCGCAGGTGCCGACTGATTCGGTCCTGAAGACCCTCGATCCCGAGGTCGTCGCGACTCTCGACGCGTTTCCTCCGGCCGAGCGAGAGGCAATGCGCCTCCATGCCGTCGCGGGCATGACGCCCCGCCAGATCGCGACCCACCTAGGCGTGGCTCCACAGACCGCTCGAATGCGACTGCTTCGCGGGCGCGACCGCCTGCGGGCGTGGTTCCCCGACCGTTTCCCGCAGAAGCGAGGAGTGTTCGCCTTTGGCGCGGGCCTGGCCCGGCGACTGCTGCGCCGGGCACGGCGACCCCTGGCGCCAGAGGCGGCATCTGCCTTGCCCGCGTTCGACTCGCTGGGACAGCTCGCCGCCAGCTTCGGTGTGATGCTCGCGTTAGCTGCGCCGGCCGCCTCGACGGAGAGCATTAGCCCCGTAGCGATTGCCAAGGTGTCGGCGAGTATGAGCCCCACAAGAACGGCACCGGCCGCCAAGGAGCACCAGGGCCACGTGGCCCCGGCAGTCGCCCTCGCAACCGGTGCCCCCGGACCAGGCCGCGACGGTCCGGACGGTGGGGCCGGCGCCGCGTTGCTCCCCGATCGCACGGCGGCGACGGAGACACCGGAGGACACGCATATCCAGAGCTTCGCAGCAACCGACGATCTGAGCGAACCAGCCGTCGTCGCCTTGGGCCAGGGGAGGGCATGCGCGTGCTCGGTGCTGCTCCTCAGCGCCGATGGAGGCAGGTCATGGCGCGCAGCGCCCTTGCCTGCGCCCTCTGACGCGGTGCAGGTCGTGCTCCCGCCCCGATTTCCCGCAGACCCACGGATTTTCCTCGGAAGCAGCGCCGTCGGGGGCCTGACCACCTACGTGGTTCCCTGGTTCGGGGCGCCGGCGGAACCATTGGGAACTCCGCCCGGCGGGATTGCGCTGGCAGCCGGGTTCGACAACGGCGACGACCGACTCTACGTGGCGGCAGCGAGCGGTGTACTGAGCGTCCAACCGGGCGGCGGGGCGGCTCCGCAGCTGGTGCTGGCGTACCCCGCAATCGGGAACCCAGCCAGCATCAACCCGGCGATGCGGCAGAGCGGCGCCGCCCTGGTGGTGCTGGCCCCGCCGTTCAGCGTCGACGTCGCGGACGGGACGGTGCCGCCCGGAGCCGCGACACCGACGGTGATGGCCTGTGGTGGGACGGTAAGCCGCTGTGCGGTGCAGTCGGTCGGGAGCAGCTCGGCGAGAGCGATCGCGGCGGCGGCCGACAGCCGCGTGACGGCAGTGTGGTCGGCCGCAGGCATCGCAGACTCCGTGGATGGAGGGCGAGATTTCGAGGCTGTCCCGTTGCCACCTGGCACCTCGCCCATCGCCGTGACGGTGAGCGGCGATCGGCTGTGGCTGACCTATCTGCGGGCAGGCAGTACTGGAAAGGGCGTGGCATGGCAGGCAGCCGAAGATGATGTTTGGCACGATGTCAGCTCGCGTGATGCTGCGCTGACGCAGACTCAGTCGACGATGCAAACTGCCAGCGGTCGAGTTCTTGCGTTGCTCGCAGATGGTGGATTGCGCTGCTCGGCCGACGACGGAGACACCTGGCACACACGCTGTCCCTAGCGGCGGGTAGTGAAGACAACGGTGCAGGCGCTGGCAGAAGATGCGCCCGGCCTGCCGACGCCTCACATATCGCGGCGCGGAGGACGACAATGCGGGAGCGAGGACGGAAGCTCGTGGCAATAGTGGCTGCTTTGCCGCTCGTGGTGGCTACGACAACAGTGCCAGTGCATGCAGGTGTCACAGGAGGGGGGGCGTTCGACGGCCAAGGAACAGTCGCCGACTTTCCGTGCTCTGTCCAGAATTGCGGAGGGTCGTTCACCGGCACCTTCGTTGGCGGCTTCGCAGGGACCGACAGCGCTGGCAACGCCTGGACCGCAACGTGGACGAGCCCAACGGCCTCGAACTTAACGGCGACGTTCGGCTACAGCAACGGCGTCTGTCCGGTGGGCGCCACCTCGGAGGCAGGCGGAACCTTCCAGATCACGGGCGGCTCGGTGACGGACGGCAACGCATCAGCCCAGGACGGCACCATCAACGGGGTGTTCACTTGGACGGGCGTGGCGGCTGGCGCGGTGCTGCTGCTGACGGGAGAGAGCATCAGCGGCAACGGCAAGCAACTCAGCTCAGCGGCCCTCCCAGGCGCCGCGACGGCGATCTACGTTCCGCTGGGGGCGGCGCTCTGCCCGACGCCGGTGACGATGCAAATCCTGATCGCGGGCAGCGCCCTCCAGGCAGCCTAATCACCCCGGGTGCCTGAACGCCGCAGCCGTAGAGCACCCCCCTACTGGCCATCGTCCCCATCGTCCCCGCACCCGCCCTCTCCGGCCTCCCCGCACGCCCCGATCCACTACACCCCTGTCGTGTCCACACCTGTCCTTCGCCGCCCAACCTCATCTGCACACAGTTTCACCTACGGCGCTACGTTCGTAGTGCAAGGCGGAAGCATTCGCGTTACGCAGGGAAGTCCAGCGTCTCAAGCAGCGCGCGTGGCAGAACGTGGGCGATCACGCTCAGGAGACTTATCACTTGCCCGCTATCGACGTGGTGCCGCAAAGCGACGGCCTCGGCCGCGTCGGCAGCAGCGACCGCGCCAGCGTCCAAGTCGCTAATAAGCCTCAGGAGGTGGGCGACCAAGTCGCCCGCGTTCGTTGTCATGGGCCGCCCGGCCGCGAGCTCGGCAACATCGCCTTGTAGAGCCAGATCGGTCACTGCCAACTTGTCGCGCGCCGACGGCTCCGCTCTCTCTAATGCCGCCTCGGCAATCCTCAGAACCTCGTCGCGGACCCTGTCGCACATCTCGCCGAGGCTGGCCCTGGCCGCCCAGTAACGCTCGTCCACGGGGTCGGCCCACGCTTCCTCAATCGCAATGGTCTCTCGACGCCTCGCTGCCTCGCCCAAGCCCGCCCAATCCTCCGCGCTCAATGACCGGAGCGCAGCCAACAGGAGCATGACTTCCGCGGTGTTGTCGCCAGCTTCTCGCATGCGCGAATGTTGACATAGCCGCTTCATGGCCGACATGGCCGAGCGCGGCATCCTCGTATTCGATGCCCACGGCCTGATCTCGAACGCCGACAAGCTGTCGTGGAAGATGAAGGCGATCTTCGCGCAGGAGGAACGGGAGAAGATCGCCCGCAAGGTGCGTGACAACCTGGCGTTCCTGAAGCGGCAGGGCGTCCTCCTCGGCGTCATCCCGCAGGGCTACATGCGCGTCGACGGCGACGTGGTGGAGGACCCCGACGCGGCGCCCGTGATCCGCATCATCTTCACCCTCTACGCCACGGGCCGCTACAGCTTCGAGCACTTGGCAGGCCATCTGAACCGCCAGGGGATCAAGCCTGCGCGCGGGCCGAAGAAGGAGAACCACAGCCGCCCGCAGGCCGTCATCTTCACGGGCGACGTGGTGAAGGACATCCTCAAGAACCGGGTGTACCTAGGGCTGGTCCGCGTCACCCGCTGGCGAAGCGGCGACGAGCAATGGATCGAGGGCAGGCATCCTGCCCTGGTGGATCAGGAGACCTGGGACGCCTGTCAGAGCGTCCGGGTCCGCAACCGGCGCTGCAACAGCCCGGTGCGCAAGCACTGGAGCTATCCGCTCACCCCGATCCTTCGCTGCGCCAAGTGCGGCGGCACCATGCACGGCGAATCGGTGAGCCGGGACGGTCAGGTCTACCTCTACTACGCCTGCCATCAGGCGCGGCGGAACCGCTCAGCCGCCTACCCGGCGGCGACCATCCGGTGCTCGGCATCGTGGATCAGCGCGGCACGCATTGAGGAGGCCATCCGCCAAGAGCTTTACCGCTGCCTGCCCGGCGGCCAGGTGGATGAGGTCTACCGCGGGATTCTGCGGGAGGCGGTGGGCAAGCCGGCCGATCCCCGGCAGCCCGCCGAGGCCGCCATCCGGCGCCTGGACGAGCAGTTGGCCCGCGCCAAGCGCCTGTACGAGTTCGGAGAGGACGACTGGGGCACCTTCCTCGCCAAGCGCGAGGACATCCGTGCCGAGCAGCAGCGCATCCGCGACGAGGCCGCGGCTCGCGAGGGCGTCGGCGACGTGGAGTGGTGCCAGCGCCAGGTGGTCGACCTGCTCGCGGCGTGGGAGGCTGCGGACGAGACGCAGCGGTCCCTCCTGCTCGGGAGCATCTTCGGGCTCATCGAGGCCGAGGGCGGCGGCAGAGGCCGCTGGCTGCGCCTGATCGGCGTCCCGACCGACGGGTGGCGGTCCTTCTTCGAGCGTGTGGCACCAGGGCGGGAAACGCCCGTCTCCCGCTGAGGCCGCCGCAACGTGTCGGATCATCGATCCCGGCGGGTCCCGACGGACGCCTAGAGTTGCGCCATGTCCGCTCTTTCGGGGTATCGGCGAGTCCTCGCCGTGGTGGCGCATCCCGACGACGAATCCTTCGGCCTCGGCGCAGTGCTGGACGCCTTCGGCGCGGCGGGCGCGGAGATGTCGATCCTGTGCTTCACGCATGGCGAAGCGTCGACCCTGTCCGAGACCTTGGGCGAGCTTCGAGAGGTGCGCGCGCAGGAGTTCGAACGGGCGGCGGCGATGCTCGGAGCCACGCGGGCTCGCCTGCTCGACTATGCCGACGGACAGCTCGCCACGATCACCGTCGCCGAGCTCGCCGGGCACGTTGCTCACACCGCTCGCGACGCCGGCGCCGACCTGCTCCTGGTCTTCGACGAGGGCGGGATCACCGGCCATCCCGATCACCAACGCGCCACCGAGGCGGCCGTGTCGGTCGGTCGGTCAGCAGCGATCGACGTCCTGGCCTGGGCGCTGCCCGAGGACACGGCGAAGGTCCTCAACGAGGAATTCAGCGCGTCGTTCGTGGGACGTCCCGACGCTGAGCTGGACGTGCGTCAGACCGTCGATCGGCAGCGACAGCACCGTGCCATCGCCTGCCACGCAAGTCAGTCGACGCACAACCCGGTTCTGTGGCGCCGCCTCGAGCTTCTCGGAGACTCCGAGTGCCTTCGATTCCTGCACCGTGCGGCCGCCTCGGCCCGATGAGTTCGCCAAGCACCGCCCGTCTGCACAATCGACGGCGTACGTGCAGCCACGCGGAGGACAGCCCCCATGACCACCCTGGACAAGCGATTCGACGCCGTCCTGGAGAAGAGCCCGAGCAAGGGTGGCTGGACCTACGTGGTCATGCCCGGCTCGGCCGAGTACTTCGGGACGCGCGGCCTGGTCAAGGTGCGCGGCCTGGTGGACGGCCACGCCTTCCAGAGCTCCTTCATGGCACTCGGCGACGGCCGCCACAAGCTTCCGATCAAGGCCGACCTGCAGAGGGCGATCGGCAAGCAGCCAGGAGAGCGCGTGACCGTCGTGCTCCAGGAGCGCCTGGAGCGGGACGGCCGCTGATCTCCGCAGCCGAGATCACCGCCACCGTGCCCCGCGCGGCTACTCGACCTCCACGTCCGTGATCGCCGCGAGACCGTCGCGGTAGGCGGGATCGTCCAGGTCGCGCCTGTGCACCACGGTGGCCACGCCGGCCGCCGTCTTGGCGAACTCCATGATGTGCACGCCCTGCGGGCCCGTCTCGAACGCGGGAACATCGGCGCCCGGCTCGATGATCAGCAGGTCGTCCTTGGTGAGGTCGGCGTCGCCGGCGCGCAGGCTGCCGTCCCAGACGAGCAGGCCGCGCCAGTCACGATGCTGATGGCGGGGAATGGCGACGCCGCCCGGGAGCCTGGTGTCGAGCATGACGCCGCGCTCGGGATCATCCGCGTCACCGAGGTCGAAGCGCTGGCCGCCCTGCAGGTGGCCGGTGACGATGCCCGAGACGGTGGCGAGCGGGGTGGTCTGGTTGCCCACGTTGTGCTCCGACCCGGTGGGACGCGCGGAGAAGTTCGCTGCTGCCTGGCGGTGGTGGAGGGTGGGATGGTCGTGGAACTCGGGTCCGTAGCCGCCGCCTGAGCGCACGTCCTGGGCGAAGATCTCCAGGAGCTGGCAGCCCTTGGGGCCGTTCAGCACCGGGCCGTACTCGACCCGGGCGGGCGAGACCAGCACGTCCCCTGGCGTCATCCACCAGTCGCCGATCAGCACGGTGCCGTCGAGCACCACGACGGCGATCCAGCAGTCGTGCCAGTGCATGGGCCAGAACTGGTTGGCGGGCATGCGGATGTCGGGGATGGCCATGCGCCATGGGGCGTCCGGCGAGCCGAGCAGGAAGCGCTCGCTCCACTGGTAGCCGCAGAGCTCGTCGCTGTCGCGGACGACGCCGTCCGGGCCGTCCTTGCCGCCGGGCTTGAGCCGGGCGAGTCGCACGCCCCTGCTGATCGCACGTCCCGCTGCCTCGGACACGATGGCCATGAGCTCTCCTCCAGCCGCCCCGAAACCGCACCCGGCCAGGCCGCCCGCGGGCGCCAGCAGGTAATTGTGATGACTATATTCACAGTTTGCAAACCCGCCCGGCCGGCCCGACCATGTGGCTCGCGCGTCACTCACGGCGCGCCTCGCCGCGCCCGGCGCTCAAGGAGATGCACCATGACGGACGATCCCGTGGCCGTCGTCGAGGCCTTCGGGGCGGCCTGGGCGGCGCACGACCTCGACGCGGCCGTCGCCTTCCTCACCGCCGACTGCGTCTTCGACAACACGAGCCCGGCCCCCGACGGCGAGCGCGTCGTCGGACCTGCGGCGATCCGTCAGGCCTGGCAGGGGATCTTCGCCGACCCCTCGTCGCGCTTCGACGCCGAGGAGACCTTCGCCGCGGGCGACCGCGTCGTGCAGCTCTGGCGCTACAGCTGGGATGGCGGCCACGTCCGCGGCGTCGACGTCTTCCGCATCCGCGACGGCAAGGTCGCCGAGAAGCTCTCCTACGTCAAGGGCTGACGCGCGACCGGGCGCCGCGCCCGTCGAGTGCCGCGGATTCGCGGACGGGCGCGGTGGCGGCGAAGCGCTCCACGGCGGCGAGGTCGTAGTCGCCGTGGTCGGTGCCCAGGCCCTGTGCCACCAGTGCCGCGGTGGCGCAGCCGAGGATTGCGGCGTCACGCAAGGAGCGATGGAGGGCGAGCGCGCGCAGGTAGCCCGCGCTGAAGGCGTCGCCGCAGCCGGAGGTGTCGACCACCTCGACCGCGAACGCCGGCACCCGCTGCGCCGCATCGGCGGTGACGACGACGGCGCCGTCCGCTCCGCACGTGGCGGCGACGGCGCCGACGCCGAGGGAGAGGAGCTTCCGGCAGCCCTCGGCGATGTCGTCGCTGCCGGTGAAGCCGAGCACCTGCTCGTCGTTGGGCAGCAGGTGGTCGACGTACGCCATGGCCGGCGCGACCATGTCGAGGATGCCGGGGAAGTCGCCGGGCGCGAGCAGGTCGGCGGAGGTGGTGACGCCGCGCTCCCGCGCGCTGCGGAGCAGCATCACCACCAGGTCCGGGTCGAGCAGCTCGGGCGCGCCGACGTGGAGGTGGGTGGCGTCGTCCAGCAGCGACAGCGGGACGTCGTCCGCCGTCAGGGTGGCGTTGGCGCCGATGACGTGCAGCGCGGGGCGCGAGCCGTCGGCGCGGATCGGCAGCACGCTGGCCGACGTCTGCACACCCTCGCGACGAGGCACCAGCGACGTGTCGACGCCGTACCGCTGCAGCAGGGTGAGCAGCATGTCGCCGAGCGCATCCTCGCCGACCGCGCCCACGCTGCGCACCGCGGCGCCCAGCTTGGCAAGGATCACCGCGGTGCCGCCCGCCGTCCCCGCCGGCGCCACGCGGATCTGGTCCAGCAGCGCACCTCCCTGCCCCTCGGGGATCCCGTCCACCGGGCGCGCCAGCACGTCGAGGACGTGCGCTCCCAGGGTGATCGCCCGCATGCCGTCGCTCATCGCTGTCCCTCCGCGTCGCCGACCGCGCGCACCGCGCCGTAGCCACGCTCGATGGCGGCGAGGATCACCGCCTGCTGCTGCTCGTCGTCGAGGATGCGCGGCGTGGCCAGCAGCCGCGCCCGCCAGTAGACGCCGCAGACCCATTCGAGCAGCAGCGTGGCCTCGACGGCGGCGTCGAGGTCCTTCCCGTAGGTGACGGCACCGTGGTTGCCGAGCAGCGCCGCGCGGCGTCCCTCCAGCGCGTCGCCGACGGCCTGCGCCAGCTCCGCCGAACCGAAGGTGTGGTACGGCGCGACGCGGATGGCTCCGCCGAGGCTCAGCATCTGGTAGTGCACGCAGGGCACCTCGTCGACGCTGCAGGCCAGCGCCGTCGACATCGGCGCATGCGTGTGAACCACCGCGCCGGCGTCGTGGCGCCGGTAGATGCCGAGGTGCAGGTCGAGCTCCGAGGTGGGCTCGAAGTCGCCGTGCGCGACTCGACCGCCGGCGTCGACGACGGTGACCTGCTCGGCGGTGAGCGTGCCCAGCGTGGCGCCGGTGGGGGAGACGGCGAACACGCCGTCTCCGCAGCGGGCGCTCAGGTTCCCCGCCGTGCCGGCGACCAGGCCCTCGGCGGCGAGGCGGCGGGCGGCCGCGGCGACGGCGGCGCGCTCAGCGTCGAACACGGCGGGCGCGGCGATGGCGAGTTGCTGCCGGAAGCAGCAGGAACAGGGTGAGGAGGAGCAGCACCGCCGGTGCACCACCGGAGGCCGCGCCCGCGGCCGTGTCCGGCAGCGCCGGGGTGGCCGCCGCATTCCGCGCCCCGCCGTTCGACGCCGCAACGGCTTGCGGCGACGCGGCAGGCGCGACCGCCGCGACGCCGGCGTCGGGCGGGATGTACTCCGCAAGCCCCGTCTCACCCACCTGCACGTCGAGCACCGCCCAGTGCTGCGCGTCGCCGGCGACGTAGCTCTGGTTGGCGACCAGGATCCCGGTGCCGAGGAAGCGCACGCTCGACGGGTCGTCGAACGGCACCGCCGAGCCGTTCTCGCCCGCCGCCGGCACCGACGGGTACCGCGTGATCTCTGTGCCGTCGGGCGCCAGCTCGACGATCTGGTTGGCGCTCGGGCTCACCAACGCGATGTAGACGTCGCCCGACGCCGCCACGGCGATGCCGTCCGGCGCATCGGCGGGGCGGCTCTCCCACAGCTGCCGCAGCGGCCCCGGCGTGCCGTCCGCGTTGATCGACACCGCATAGAGCCGCCCCGTCGACGGATCGCCGGCGGCTCCGCCGGCCGAGCTGCCCTGCGCGATGAGCATGGTGCGGTGGTCGGCGGTGAGCGCCAGCCCCGCGGTGCCGAACTGCTCGCCGTCGAGACGCGCGTCGGCGAGCCACACCTGCGCC
Organism: Candidatus Dormiibacterota bacterium; assembly: GCA_035652335.1. GTDB lineage: Bacteria > Chloroflexota > Dormibacteria > Aeolococcales > Aeolococcaceae > DASRDZ01. The sequence goes on along the minus strand of DASRDZ010000077.1, from coordinate 61,614 downwards.
GCGCCGCCGCCCGGCGGCACGCGCCAGATGAGGCCCTGCTGGTAGTCGCTGACGTAGAGGCTGCCGTCCGCACCCCACACGGCGTAGTCAGGCTCGGGTGCGAGGTCCTGCACGGTGGGGGAGCAGCCGCTCGTCTGCCCCGAGGCGCACGGCGCCAGGTCCGCGAAGGTTGCGTAGCGCGTGAAGCTTCCCGTTCGCGTGTCGAGCAGCAGGGCGCTGGGCGGGCCGAGCTCGAGCAGGACCAGGCGTCCCCGCGCATCGCTGGTGGCCACCTGCACACCGTGCGGGCCGGAGAGGTTCTCCCCCGGCACCGTCCAGCTCCCGATCGCGCGACCGTCCGCGGACCACGCGAAGACCTGCGACGGCGCGCTGCTTCCCGTGGGGTTGTCGTAGGTCCCCTCGTAGACGTCGTTCCACGGGCTGACGTACGCCATCGCCGGATAGCCGGGCGCGGAGACCATGGCGAAGACGGTGGTGGTCCACGCCGTCTGCGCCCGCGAGGGTTGCGCGGAGAGCAGCGACAGCGAGCACGCCACCAGCAGCAGCACAGCCTTCCACAATCTGGTCCGCATCCTGACCAGATACCGTATCATCGCGGTCATGCCTGCCACAACCGGCCGTCTGTACCGCGGGCAGTCGGCCGTCGAGCGCCAGGAGGAGCGCCGCCAGCGCCTCATCGAGGCCGGGCTCGACCTCTTCGCCCGACGCGGCTACCTGAACACGTCGATCGAGGAGATCTGCGCCACCGCCGCCATCTCCACGCGCAACTTCTACGAGCTGGTCGACGGCCGCGAGGGCCTGCTCGTGCTGCTCCACGACATCGCCATGCGCCGCGCCCAGGACGCCGTCCTCGACGCGCTCGCCACGGCGTCGCAGGACGACGTCGTGCAGCGTGTGCGCACCGCGCTCGGCGCCTTCGTCGGCGCCATGACCGCCGACCCGCGGTGGGCGCGGATCGCCTACGTCGAGGTGGTCGGCATCAGCGCGACGGTGGAGCGGCGGCGCCATACCTGGATGAACCGCTTCGCCACCTTGATCGCCGCCGAGGCGGACGCCATCGCCGCGCGCGGCCTGGCGCCGCGCCGCGACCACGAGCTGACCGCGGTCGCCCTGGTCGGCGCCCTCGACCGGCTGATCGTGCACTGGCAGGCCACCGCCCGGCGCCGCCCGCCGGCACGGCTCCTCGTCGAGGAGCTCACCCGCCTCTTCGTCGCCGCCCTCAGCGCCGCGTAGCCGCACGGGCGCTGGCCCGGCGCGGAACCGCGTGCTATCATCCCGCCGCATCTGGTCAGAGCGCTGACCACTCAGCGCCGAGGCGAAGGAAGAGGTTCGGCATGACTGCATCGGGCTCGCGCCCCTTCGGCCCGCGCCTGTCGCGGCGCGCGATGCTGGGCGGCATGGCCATGGCCGGTGCCGGCGTCGCGCTGCAGCCGCTGCGCACCCTGGCCGCCGCAGCGTCCACCCAGGCGGACTACCCCAACGCCGTCACCGCGCCGTCGGGCAGCACCAGCACCGACGTGGTGGTGATCGGCGCCGGCTTCGCCGGGCTCAGCGCCGCGCGGCGGCTGCGCGCGAAGGGTCTCGGCGTCGTGGTGCTGGAGGCGCGCGATCGCGTCGGCGGTCGCACCCGCAACCAGGACCTCGCCGCCAACGGCTATCCAGGCCGCGTCGTCGAGATGGGCGGCCAGTTCGTCGGCCCGCTGCCCGACGAGCCCGCCACCGCCAGCCTGCCCAACCAGGCCGTGTACAACCCGCAGGACCGCATCCTGGCGCTGGCCAGGGAGGTCGGCGTGGGCACCTTCAAGACGTACAACAACGGCAACTACGTCAACTTCGTGCAGGGCCAGGCGGTGCCGTACAGCAGCAGCACGCGCATCCCGCCCGACCCCAGCTCGGCCAACGCGGGCCTGGCCCTCGGCCTGCTCAACCAGATGGCGGCGCAGGTGCCGGCCGACGCGCCCTGGACGGCGCAGAACGCCGCCAAGCTGGACGGCGAGACGGTGGAGTCGTGGATGCGCCGGGTCCTGGTGCCACAGGGGCAGGACCCGGAATCCCCGACCAACCACCTGGTGACGCTCGCACTGCAGGCGGTGCTCAGCGTCGAGCCGCGCGAGATCTCGATGCTGCAGCTGCTCTTCTACATCGCGTCGGCGGGCAGCCTCGACAACCTCATCGACACCGCCGACGGCGCGCAGGACAGCCGCTTCATCGGCGGCAGCCAGGAGATCGCCATCCGCGTCGCCAACGACCTGGGCAGCGGCCTGGTGCTCAACGCGCCGGTTCGCCGGATCACCCAGGGCAACGGCACCGTCACCGCGTCGGGCGACGGCTTCAGCGTCTCCGCGAAGCACGCCGTCGTCGCGCTGCCGCCCGCGCTGGCGGGACGCATCGTGTACGAGCCGTCGCTGGCCTCGCTGGGCGGGTACCTGCGCGACCAGCTCACCCAGCGCTGGTTCATGGCCAGCATCCTCAAGGTCAACGTGCTCTATCCCCGTCCCTTCTGGCGCGACGCCGGCCTGGCGGGACAGGTCACCAGCGACAGCGGCGCAGTCCGTGCCACCTTCGACAACACGCCGTATCCCGACGACCAGTCGTCGAACGTGCAGCCCGGCGCCATCCTCGGCTTCATCGAGGCCGACGAGGCGCGCACCTGGCAGACGCGCAGCCGGCAGGAGCGCTACCAGCAGGTCATCAGCGACCTGGCCAACTACTTCGGCCCGCAGGCGCTGCAGCCGCTCGGCGGCATCAACGGCTACTACGAGGCGCTCTGGAACCTGGAGCCGTTCAGCGCGGGCGGACCGGTCGGTCATCCCATGAGCGGCGCGCTCACCGAGTACGGCACCGCGCTGCGCGCGCCGGTCGGCCTGGTGCACTGGGCGGGGACGGAGACCGCGGTGCGCTGGAACGGCTACATGGACGGCGCCGTCGAGTCCGGGTATCGCGCGGCGGACGAGGTGGTCAAGGCGCTGAGCGGGGTGTCACCGGCGGCGCAACCCGCCGCGGCCGCGCCGGCCGGACCGGCCCTGCCGAACACCGGCGCCGTCGCCGTGGGCGGGGCGTCCTCGGTCGCGGCGGGTGCCGCACTGGCGGCGGGCCGCGCCATCGCGCGCGCGACCCGGACGCGCTGAGGGTCGCGCGGGGGCGGACCTGCGGCGGCGGAGGCGGTGCTAGGCTGGGACTCCGGAACAGGAGACACGGCAATGAGGCACCACACGCGCGCGCTGTCCGCCGCCGTGGCCTCGCGTCTGCGCCGGCTGGACAGCCTGCTTCGCATCGACCACCGCGGACGCAGCGAATGGGTCTGGGCCGGGCCCGTCGGGACGCTCCTCGGCTCCATCGCGCTGGTGGTCGCCGTCGGCGTCCGCTCCGGTGTCGACGTGGCGCTCTACCTGCCCGTCGCCCTCGTCATCGGCCTCGCCATGGCGGGGATGTCGATCGCCTACATGACGCCCATGGCCGACCAGGACGCGCCGCCCGACGACGGCGGCGACACGCGCTCCCCGAGCGGCGCGCCGGTACCCGGCGGCGGCATCGCGGCAGAGGCGGCGCACCGTGCGCCGGCCTGGTACCGCGGGCTCGACGGCGACACGGCGGAGGAGCCCGCGCCGCGCCGGCGGCGCACGGCGGAACGCGACCCGGCCGTCCGCCGCTGAGGCGCCGCAGAGGATCGTCGCGCCGGACCGATGAGTCCGGCGGCCGTGGCACGTCGTAGACGGCATGCAGGTCATGGAAACCTCGGCTACCATGCCGCCCGTGGCACAGAGCTCCCTGCTCCCCGACCGTGAGCAGCAGCTCGAGCAGCACCGCAAGGAGCTGACCGGCTACTGCTACCGCATGCTCGGCTCGCCCTTCGAGGCCGAGGACGCGGTCCAGGAGACCCTGCTCCGCGCCTGGCGCGGCTTCGACGACTTCGAGGGCCGCGCCCAGCTCCGCTCGTGGCTGTACCGGATCGCCACCAACGTCTGCGTCGACATGGCCCGCAGCCGCGCCCGCCGGGCCACCCCGATGGACTTCGGTCCCGCGGCGCCCCCGGTGATGGAGAGCCTCAACGTGCCCGCCGAGGTGAGCTGGCTGCAGCCCATCCCCGACAGCGCGCTGGCCGACGCCGCCGACCCCGGCGAGGTGGCGGTGCAGCGCGAGAGCGTGCGCCTCGCATTCGTCGCCGCGCTGCAGCACCTGCCACCGCGGCAGCGCGCCGTGCTCATCCTCTTCGAGGTGCTGCGCTGGTCCGCCCAGGAGGTCGCCGACCTGCTCGACACCAGCGTCGCCTCGGTCAACAGCGCGCTGCAGCGGGCGCGCGCGACGCTGCAGGCGCGCGGGGTCAACGCCGACGAGACCGCGCCCGTCATCGAGGACTCGCAGCGCGACCTGCTGGCACGCTACGTGGCGGCCTTCCAGGCCTACGACGTCGACGCGCTCACCGCGCTCATCCGCGACGACGCGCGCATGTCGATGCCGCCGTTCGACATGTGGCTGAGCGGCCGCGACGACATCCTCACCTGGTTCCTCGGCCCCGGCCACGGCTGCCGCGGCTCGAAGCTGATCCCGGTGCGGGCCAACGGGGCGGTCGCCTTCGGGCAGTACAAGCCGAGCGAGACGGGGCCGGGCTACGAGCCCTGGTCGATCAACACCGTCGAGTTCGACGCGGACGGACGCATCGTCGAGCTCACCTTCTTCCTCGACACCGCCACGCTCTTCCCGCTCTTCGGCCTGCCGCCCCGGCTCGACGCCTAGGCGGGCGGGGACGTCTCCTCGGGGAGGACGTCCTCCAGCCCCATGAACGCGACCAGCTCGCGTAGCCCGTCGGAGGCGTGCCGGAGCACCACCCGGCACCCCTTCCTGCGGGCGGCGAGCTGCAGCCGGGCCAGGGCGTCGACGGTGACCGCGTCAGGGTCGACGCCGCAGACGTCGCAGACGGCGACGGCCGCGCCGCTCTCCGTGAAGAGACGGCAGACGCGCGCGCAGAGCCCGTCCAGGTCTGCGCGCGCGATGGGGCCGTGGATGCTGAAGTCCAGGCGTCGACGGCCGCTCGCGGGTCCCATGCAGGGTGAGACGCGAGCGGCCGCCCGGACTCATCGGACCTGGCCGGCGATGATCTCCCCGTCGTTCCACTGCGGCTCGCCGGCGAGCAGCTCCGACATGCGTGCGAACCAGGCCTGCTGCGCCGGGTCCTCGGAGTTGCGCCGGTAGCTCTCGCGGTCGGAGTAGACGGCGGCGGTGACGTACTCGTCGCCGCCCGACTCGAGGCGATAGATGAAGCCCGTGACCAGCCCCGCCGGTCGCTGCTGCTCCAGCTCCCGGCTCAGCTCCAGGAGCTTCGCCTCGCAGCCGGGCTTGATGCGGTAGCGAGCCACCGTGCCGTACATGGCGGTGCCGCGCACGCGGCGGATCAGCTCGGCGAAGGACGCGCTTCCGCTCGTGGTCCACATGTCCAGGACGGGCGGGGGAAGGTGCTGGAGGATGGTGGCGCGCTGCGCGTCGCTCATCTGCTCCATCACCAGGCCGAGCACCAGCCACAGCTTGTCGCCGCTGAAGTGCTGCATGGCGTGTCCGGGGAGCTGTCCCCACTCCTCGGGCGAGAGGTGGCGCGAGGCCAGCGGGATGATCTCGTGCTCCTCCTCGGCGAGGTGCGCGCGGAGGGTGGAGTCGAGCGCCTGCACGGCGGCGATCAGGCTGGTGGTGTTGGCGGCGTCCGGCTCGTCGGACCACTCCTGCAGGGCGATGCCTGCGGCGGTGCGCACGGCGTGCACCTCCGCATGCTGGCCCTGCAGGCGCGCGATGACGTCGCGCTGCGAGGGGCAGCGCTCCTCGAGCCGCGGCCAGACGACGGCGTCCTCGCCCTCGTGGTGGGCGTCGAGGAAACGCAGCACGTTGTCGAGGTAGGTGGACACTGCCGCGACCTGCTCCGCGTCACCGGCGCGCACCCGGGCGATCGCGTCGGGCGCGGTGCCGAAGGCCGTGCGGAAGGTGCCGTGCGGGATGAGCAGGTCGGTCGTGTCGGTGGTGTAGGTGGCGGTGTCGGTCACTGTGGGGTGCTCCCGGTGGGCGCTGATGTGCAGCGGCCACGCTGAGGCCGACAGGGCCATCGCACATCCGGGAAACCCCGTGCTTTCGGCGAGCTTCAGCTCGCCGAGGACGGGGGATGCCGGGGGAGGATCTGCCTCCCCCCTTTGCGCGCGTCTAAGCGCGCCGGAGAGAAGGTCCCGACGCGGCGTAGACGGCGAGCTGCGCGCGCGTCTCCATCCCCAGCTTCTGCTTCAACCACCCCACGTGCTGCTCGACCGTGCGCTCCGAGAGCGCCAGCCGCTCCGCGATGGCGCGATTGGGGAGGCCCTCGCCGACCAGTGTCAGGACCTCCGCCTCGCGCGGCGTCACCCCTGCGTCGCGCAGGTGCTGGGGCAGCGCTCGGCCCGCCTGAGTCGGCCGGGCGACGCGCACTCCGGCGCGGCGCAGCAGGGAGCGGCAGGCGGTGGCCAGGCGGTCGCTGCCGTCGGCGTCGAAGTAGGCGGCCGCCTCGGTGAGCCACGCCGTGGGGTCGCCCCAGCCGTCCCGCATGGCGGCCTCGGCGGCCAGGCGGCGGCAGAGGTGGCGGTACCAGGGCATGGCGTTGAGGCGCTGCTCACCGCGGGCGGCGGCGGCGCAGGCCTCGGCGGCGCGACCGGCGCGGCCCAGCATCACCGCGCGGGCGAACTCGACGTAGCCGCCACCCTGGGAGTTGACCTGGGTGACGCCGCTCGTGGCCGCGAAGTCCGGCTCGCCGCCGTCGACGGCCACCACCAGGGTGAGCAGTGCAGCTGAGAGGTGCGGCACCGCCGGAAGGGCCGGGCCGTAGAGCGAGACCGCGTGGGCCAGCTCGGCACGGGCACGGGCGCGGTCCTCGGCGGCGAGCGAGGCCACGGCACGCGCGTCGCCCCAGAGCGCGGCGACCAGCTCGGCGTTGCCGTCCCCAAGCTCCAGGCTGCGTGCGATGGCCGCCTCCATGGGGCTGCGCGCGCCCCCCGCGGCTTCGATCACCGCTACGAAGGCGTGGGCCAGCGCCTCGACCATGCGCAGCTGCAGCCGGTGGGCCATCTCGGCGCAGCGCAGCGCGGTGGCCCGCGCCTCCTCCAGGCGGTGCTGCGCCTCCAGCCCCGCCGAGATCTCCAGGTCGAGGCTGGTCGCGGTGGCCACCGCGCCCAGCCGGCCGGCCGCATCCTGCGCCCGGCGCAGGGTCTCCACCTCGCCATCGCGGAACATGCGGGCGACACCGAGCTGGTAGAGGGCGCGCATGCGCCAGAACGCGAGGCCGGCGTCCTCGGCGACCTGCAGTGCGCGGGTGGCGATCGCCTCCGCCTCGCCGGCGTCGCGGGTCCTGGCGCAGCGCGAGGCGACCTCGAGCGCCTCGCAGGCCACCTCGGGCTGGCCGGTGGCGCCGGCCTCCTCCGCGGCACGGGTGGCCAGCGCCTCGGCCTCGTCGAGCCGTCCCTCGCCGATGGCGAGGTGGGCGTCGACGGCGGTGATCCGGGCGGCAAGGGCGCTGTCGCCGGCGGCCGTGGCGAGACGGCGCGCCTGGGCCAGCTCCTCGCTGCCGGAGGTGAACTGCGCCGCGTTGACGGCGCACCGCGCCAGCAGGAGATGGGCCTGGGCACGGGGGCCGGGCGGGGCGCCGATCTCCGCCAGGGCGGCGAGCAGGGACTCGACGGCCTCCCGGGTGCGCGGCAGGTCACCCGTGGTGGACCGGCTCTCGGCGAGGGCGTCCAGCACGGCGGCGCGCCGGGCGGGATCGGCGGCGAGGACGGCGGCGCGCTGCAGGGCGGCGACGGCGCTGTCCAGCGCGCCACGCGAGAGCGCGTCGCGGCCGGCGGCGAGGAGGTGCTCCGCAGCGCGGTCGGGCTCGCCGGCCAGCTCGGCCAGGTCGGCGGCCAGGTGGCGCCAATCCTCGCCCGCAGGCGCCGCGGATTCGAGTCCCTCCAGGCAGCGCGCGGCGAGGGTGGCGCGCTCGGCAGGGAGGAGCTGGTCGAGGAGGGCGTCCCGGGTCAGCGCGTGGCGGAAGCGGAAGCCGCCGGCGTGGGCGGCGAGGAGCTGCAGGCCGGCGGCGCGGTCGAGCCACGTGCGCGCCTCGGTGCCGTCCATCTCTGCGGCGCGGGCTGCCAGGCGCCAGTCGAAGCTGCGGCCCTGGAGCGCCGCCGCGGCGAGGAAGCGGCGACCCGCGTCGCCGAGGGTGGCGAGGCGCTCACGCACCGTCGCGGCGAAGCTCTGGGGGACGACGCGCGGGATCGCGGCGGCCACCGTCCAGCCCTGCGCCGTGTCGACCAGCGCACCGTCGGCAACGGCGGCGGCGAGCAGCTCCTCGACCAGGAACGGCGTGCCCTCGGCGTGGTCGCCGAGGAAGGCGGTCACCTCCTGCGGCAGCCCCGCCGCGCCCAGGCTGCGCAGAGCCATCTCGGTCACCGCCTCGATTGCAAGGGGTTGCAATCGCACCACCTCCGCGGCGCGCCGCGCGTCGAGGCGGGCGAGCAGGTCCATGGCCTCGGCGCCGGGTTCGTCGCGCAGCGTCGCGATGCAGAGGACGCTGCTGCCGGCGGTGTGGTCGGCGAGGTACTCGACCGCGTGCAATGTCTCAGGGTCGGCCCACTGCAGGTCGTCGAGGACGAGCAGGCAGCCCGCCTCGGGAGCCAGGTTGCGGAGCGCGCGCAGCAGGGCCTCGGCGATGACCACGGGCGACGCCGCGGCGGCGGTGGTGGCCTCGCCCTGCCAGGCGGGAACGATGGTGGCCAGCGCCGTCTCGAAGCCGGAGCCCGTTCCCGGCGCGGCGACCGGCGCGACCGGCGACGCCGCCAGCAGCGCCTCGGCGATGGGGCGGTAGGGGACGGGCACGCGGCTGGGGACGCTGCGCCCCTGCAGCACCGGCATGCGAAGCGCCGCGGCGCGTCCGGCGACCTCGGCGGCGAGACGCGACTTGCCCATCCCCGCGGGGCCGCAGAGGAAGACGACCGAGCCGCGCCCGCGCCGCGCCGACTCCAGCAGAGCCTCGAGCCGCCCTCGCTCCGCCTCGCGGCCGACCAGGACGGGGCAGAGGATTCGCGTCATGTCCTGCAGTATCCCCGCGCCTCGCGCGCCCCGGCGTCAGGTGTCCCCGTCGCCCTGTCCGAGCAGCCCGTGCACGGCCTCGACCACCCGCTGGGGCGGGCCACCCTTGGTGACGATCACCATCCGCGCCAGGGGCCGGTCTCCGATGCGGTCGAGGACGTCGTGGCGGGTGGCCGCCGAGAAGATGACCACGGGCAGGTCGCCGCACCCGGGCAGCGCACGCACCTGCTCGATGAGCTCGATGCCGTCGATGGGCTTCAGGTCGAGCGCGGTGACCAGCGCGTCGGGCGCCTCGTCGCGGGCCATGCGGATGGCGGCGTCGGACTCCCCCGCGCCGCGCACACGAAAGCCGCGACGTACGAACACGGCGGTGAGCACCTCGCGGACGTCGGGGTCGGCGTCGACGATCAGGACGCCATTCATGAGGCGCTCATTAGAAGTCCGGCCGCTCCGCACCACAATGCACGCGGGGTAAATCCGCGTGAAGAGACTGTGCGGATCGGACGCGGGACGGCGGGCCGGTCCGCCGGCCGGCCGCGGCGGTCAGGCCGCCAGCGCGGGCTGGGCTTCGAGGTCGATGCGCTCGACGTGGCGGCGCCGCACCACGACCCCGAGCAGCACCGCGCCGGCGGCGATGAGCACCGCGGCGACGAGGAAGGCGAGCTGGAACCCGCTCACCAGGGCGCCGGTGCGGTCGGCCGCGCTGGGGGCGTGGCCAAGCGTGGTGATCAGGCCGGTGGTCCGGTCGGCGGAGATGGTGGCCAGGACGGCGAGGCCGAGCGCCCCGCCCACCTGCTGCGCGGTGTTGAGCAGCCCCGAGGCCAGGCCGGCGTCGGCGGCGTCGACGTTGGTGGTGGCGATCAGCGTGATCGGCACGAAGGTGAGGCCCATGCCCACCGACATCGCCATCAGGCCTGGGAGGAGGTCGCCGAGGTAGCTGCCCTGCACCGGGATGCGGCTCAGCACCAGGAGCCCGACCGCCGCGAGGCTCATGCCGGTGACCGCCACGGCGCGCACGCCGAGACGGCGGATGAGCTGCTGCGAGAGTCCTGCGCCGGTGATGATCCCCGCCGTCACCGGCAGGAAGGCGAGGCCTGCGCGCAGCGGGCTGTAGCGCATCACGTCCTGCACGTAGAGCGAGGCGAAGAAGAACATCCCGAAGAGCCCGGAGGCGACCAGCAGCATGGCGGTGTCGGCGCCCGCCAGCGAGCGGATGCCGAGGATGCCGAGGCGGATCAGCGGATGCGAGTGCCGCGACTCGATGACGAGGAAGGAGGCCACCAGCGCCAGGGCGAGCGAGCCGAGGCCGAGCGTCTGCGCGCTGACCCAGCCCGCCGATTGCACGTTGACGATTGCGTACACCGCGATCAGCAGGCCCGCGGTGATCGACACCGCGCCCCAGACGTCGATGCGCGTGCCGCCAGCCGACGCGCGGCTCTCGGGCACGTAGCGCATCGAGAGCAGGAAGGCGACGGCGCCGACCGGGACGTTGACGAAGAACACCCACTGCCACGACACGAGGTCGGTGAGGATGCCGCCGAGCAGCAGCCCCACCGCGCCGCCGCCGACGGAGATGGCGCTCCACACGCCCAGCGCGCGGGTGCGCTCGCGTCCCTCGGCGAACGTCGTGGTGATGATGGAGAGCGCGGCGGGTGCGACCAGCGCGCCGCCGAGCCCCTGCAGGGCGCGGCCGACGACGAGCATCGTCGCCGAGGTGGCGAGGCCGTTGACGAGCGACGCGACGGAGAAGAGGGCGATGCCGGCCAGGAACAGCCGCCTGCGCCCGAAGAGGTCGGCGGCGCGTCCGCCGAGGAGGAGGAAGCCGCCGAAGGCCAGCGTGTAGGCGTTGACCACCCACTGCAGGTTCTCGTTGGAGAAGTGCAGCCCTCGCTGGATCGAGGGCAGGGCCACGTTCACGATGGTGGCGTCGAGGATGACCATGAACTGGGCCAGCGCCACCAGAACCAGGACCAGCCAGGGGCCGGTCCTGCGAGCCGCTCCGGGAGACGTCGTCATTGCCTGAGGCACCCAATCGTTGAGCTGGTGAAGTACCCGGCAGCCTACGCCGAGATACTTCAGTCTGTCAACTTTCGGGTGACTCATGTATACTCGGCGGCATGACCCGGGACGGTTGGAAGGGACACGGGCGAGCGCGCGGCCACCGGGCGTGCCCCGCCGAGCTGGTCGACGCCATGGGGCAGCTCTTCCTCCACGTCCGCGACCACATCGAGCGGGGTGCGCAGAGCTACGACCTCCCGCCGCCCTGCGCCAAGGCGCTGCGCGTCATCGACGGCACCGTCTCGATGAAGGAGCTGGGGTCGCGCATCCAGTGCGACGCCTCGTTCGTCACGGCCATCGCCGACATGCTCGAGGAGCGCGGCCTGGCGCGCCGGGAGGTCGACCCCGCCGACCGCCGCAGCAAGAACCTCGTCCTCACCGGCAAGGGCGTGGCCATGCGCGCCCGCGTCGTCGACGAGCTCTTCGCCGACATCCCTGGCCTGCGCACCCTCGACGACCGCGAGCGCGCCTCGCTGCTGCGCCTGCTGCGCACCATGCTCCACCGCGAGGCCACCGCGGCCGGATCCGAGGACGGCTCCGCGGCCTGATCCGGCGCCTACGGCGCGGGCGGCGCGCCGAACAGCTCCTCCACCAGGAACCCCGCACGCGGCGGCAGCGATGCGATGTCGTAGCGCTCGCGTGCGACGTCGAGCACCGCGTCCACGCTGTGCAGACCGAGCAGGTTGGCGAGGAAGCGGATGTCGTCGGCGTCCTGCTCGACGCGCGCCGCCCGCAGCTTCATCGCCAGGAGGAAGCGCGCGGACGCCGCCGCGACCGAGAGATTGGGACGCTCGAAGATGGGCACGGCGTCGGGATCGGTGCCGGGGACAAAGCCCTTGACCGCGTCGTCGAGCCAGTCGTCGGGAAGCTGCAGGCGCTCGGCGACGGCCCGAGCCGCGTCGCAGACGGCGCTCTTCGGCTCGAACACCGCGTCGATGTCGCGTGTCATGCGCCGCGCGTCGAAGGCGAGCGCCATCGCGGCACCGCCGACGACGAAGACGCGCGCGGTCACGCCCCGGTCATGCAGCTCCGCCGCGAGTGCGTCGAGGGCCTGCAGTGCCGCGTCGCGGTCGAACATGGTCAGACGCGCTCCACCGCGCCGGCGGTGACGAAGATGCCGCGTCGCGCGAAGCTCGGCGGGGACTCGCGCAGCGCCAGGGCGTGGAAGGCCGCGCCGGCGACGAACCACCACGGCGTCACCTCGATGGGCGCCTGCGCCCACGGCGGCGGTGGCATGCCGTGCAGTGCGCAGACGTACTCGGCGAGCGCCGCGGCGAGAGCGTCGGCGCGCGCATCCCCGGTCGCCGCGGGTGCGTCCGCGACGGCGAGGGAGACGTCCGCCGCACTGGCGCGGAGGTGGTCGTCGAGGAACTCGCCGGCTGTGTGCCGCCACGCCGCGGTGGCGCTGCCGCGCTTCAGCTCGCCGGCGATGGCCGGCGCGAGCTCCGCGACCGAGGCCCACCTGCGCCGTGGCGGCAGGGACGCGTGGAGGATGCGGTTCAGCGTGCTGACCGTGGGGTCAACCCGGCCCGACTCGTAGCGGTTGAGCGTCGCGGCCGAGGTGCCGGCACGCCGGGCGAGCTCCCGCTGGCTCAGCCTCGCGGCGAGACGGTGGCGGCGGATGAGGCTGGGCGCGTCCAGCATGGTGGTGTTATCATATCTGATAACGGGCGGGGTCGGAGCCGCGGGCGTGCGGCAATGCGGCGCCGAGGCGGCTGCGCAGGGTGAGGAGGGGGCGTGGGGCCCACCAGTTGGCCCGGCCCATGAGGCACATCACAGCGGGGACGACGAGGGCGCGGACGACGGTGGCGTCGACCAGGATGGCCAGCGCGGCGCCGAGCCCGATGATCTTCACCACCACGACGTCGGCGAGGCCGAAGCAGGCGGTGACCACGACCATGATCAGGGCGGCGCCGGTGACCAGGCGGCCGTTGCGCTCCAGGCCCAGAGCGATGGCGCGACGCGTGTCGCCGGTGCGGCGGTACTCCTCCTGGATGCGGGTGAGCAGGAAGACCTCGTAGTCCATGGAGAGCCCGAAGAGGACGCAGAAGAGGATCACCGGCAGCACCGGGTCGATGGGCGCGGGTGTGAAGCCCAGCAGCCCGCTGAGGTGTCCCTGCACGAACACCCAGGTCAGCGCGCCGAAGGAGGCGGTGATGGAGAGCAGGTTCATCAGCACCGCCTTCAGCGGCAGCAGCAGCGAGCCGAAGAGCAGGAAGAGCACGACGTAGGTCATCACCACCACGAAGGCCATGGCGACGGGCACGCGCGAGTCGATGTACGACACGAAGTCCATGTCGGACGCAGTCTGCCCGGTGACCAGAAGCTCTGCGCCGGCGGGCGCCGGTTGCCCGCGCACCGCGGTGACCAGCGACCGCGCCGCCACGCTGCGCTCGGTGACGCCGCTGCTGACGCGCAGCACGATGACGTCGCGCCCCGCGGCGCTGGCGATGCCGATCACGCCGGGCAGCGCCGCCAGCCGGTGCGCCAGCGCAGTCGCCTCGGCGGTGTGCGCGGGGGTGACCGCCGTGCCGCCGGGCCAGTGCAGCACCACCCCGACGGTGGTCTGCGCCGCCCCGGGGAACTGCGCCGCCACCAGCTCCGCGCCCCGGCGCGACTCGGCGCCGGCGGGCAGGTCGGTGAGGTGGTCGGTTGCGGTCTTGATCTGCACGAACGAGGCCAGCGGCAGGAGCAGCAGCGCCAGCGTCGGCAGCAGCACCGCCACCGGGTGGCGCATCACCGCGGTGGCCAACCGGTGCCACATGCCCTCCTCGTCGCTGCGCGGGCGCCGCGGCCATAGGCGTCCGCGGTCGACGGTGCCGCCGAGCAGGGAGAGCAGCGCCGGCAGCACGCAGAGCGCGCCGGCGATGGAGAGCAGCACCACGCCGATGACCGCGAGCCCGAAGGCGACCATCCAGGTGTTGGCGAAGAACAGCAGCCCGCTGAAGCCGATCGCCACCGTGAGCCCCGACACGGTGATGGCCGTCCCCGCCGTGGCGTAGGCGACGCGCAGCGCGCCTTCGACGTCCTGCCCGCGCCGCAGCTCCTCGCGGAAGCGCGAGACGATGAACAGCGAGTAGTCGATGCCCAGCCCGAGCCCGAGGAAGATGGTGACGTTGGATGCGGACGAGTCGACGTCCATCACGCGCGTCAGCAGTCCCAGCAGCGCCAGCGCGCCGAAGCTGGCGAAGAGCGCCACCGCCATGGGCAGCAGGGCCGCCATCAGCGACCCGAAGACGACGAACAGCAGCAGGAGAGAGAGCGGGATGGAGAGGTGCTCGCCGCGCGCTGCGTCGTCGTTGGTGAGCCGGTCGTAGTCGCTGCTCACCGGCTGCGCACCGGTGGCGAGCAGCTCCAGCGACGGTGAGGCGATGCGCGTGCGCACCTCGCGGTAGGTGGCGATGCCGCCGTTCACCAGCGCCACCGTGGTGAGAGCGTGGTGGCCGTCCGCCGACACCCGCTCGGCGACGACGCTGCCGTCGGCGTTGTACGGCGTGGTCACCGACGTCACGCGCGGATCACCACCGAGCGGCGCGAGAGCGGCGGCCAGCGCGGTGCGGAAGGCGGGCTGGTTGACCCTCAGCGATGCGCTGCCCGCCACCAGCGTGAACGACGGCGGCCCCTGCGGAAGCTCCGACGCCACCAGCGCGGAGGCGCGCGCCGACTCCGTCTGCACGCTGTTGTTGCCGTTGTAGTTCGCGCCCGCCGCCAGCCCCACCAGGGACAGTGCCACCGCCACCACCGCGCCGGTGAGCACGCCCCGGCGATGGTGGTGGACGTAGGCCGCCCAGGCGGCCAGCAGCCTGCTCAGGAGGCGGGCTCGCCGGTCACGTGCACGACCAGGACGGGCACGCGCGACTCGTGGACCACGCGGTGGCTCACGCTGCCGAGCAGGATCGAGGCGACGTCGCCGCGGCCGCGCGAGCCGACCACGACGAGGTCGTATCGGCCCTCGCGTGTCTGGTCGAGGATGGCGTCGGCGGGCGGGCAGTCGATGGTCAGCTTCTGGACGGGGACTCCGTCGGGCACCAGCTTGGCCGCCTCCTCCACGGCGCCACGGGCGACGTCGCGGGCGGTCTCGACGAACTCGTCGACGGTGTCCTGGGAGAGCCCGACGGGCATCATCGCGGGCCAGGGCAGCAGCGAGTTGTAGGCGCTGATCAGGGTCAGCTCCGCGTTCTCGGAGCGGGCGATGTCGGCCGCCTCCTGCACGGCGCGCCTCGAGTGCGCGGAGCCGTCGACGCCGACGAGGATGTTGTGGAACACGACCGTCTCTCCTGCGGTCCGCACGCCGGGGTGCGCGCGGGTCCAGGGTGAATGCTAGGGACCGCCGGCGCACGGGCACCAGGGCCCAACGTCCCGAGTGCGGGCGGGCCCTGGCGGAGGCGCCGGCACGCGGCGATACTTCCCGGCATGGACGACGCGGTGTCGGTGCGCGGCCTGGTCAAGTCGTACGGCGACGTGGCCGCTGTCGCCGGCGTCGACCTCGACATCCACCGCGGCGAGATCTTCGCCCTGCTCGGCCCCAACGGGGCGGGCAAGACCACCACCGTGGAGATCCTCGAGGGCTACCGGCACCGCGACGCGGGCGAGGTCAGCGTCCTGGGCGTCGACCCCGCGCGCCAGCGCGCCAAGCTCAAGCCGCGCATCGGCATCGTGCTGCAGTCCACCGGCATCGAGCCGTACCTCACCGTCCACGAGACGCTCAGCATGTACGCGCGCGTCTACCCGCACCCGCGTCCTGTCGACGAGGTCATCGACGTGGTGGGGCTGAGCGCCAAGCGCGACGAGCGCGTGGTGCGACTCTCCGGCGGCCAGCAGCGCCGTCTCGACGTGGCCATCGCGCTGGCCGGCGACCCCGAGCTGCTCTTCCTCGACGAGCCGACCACGGGCTTCGACCCGTCGGCGCGCCGCGAAGCCTGGGACGTGGTCAGGAACCTCGCCGCGCTGGGCAAGACGGTGCTGCTGACCACGCACTACATGGACGAGGCGCAGCACCTCGCCGGCCGCGTCGCGGTGATGTCGGCGGGGCGCATCGTCGCCGAGGGTCCGCCGGCCACGCTGGGATTTCGCGACCACGCAAGGATGCGGATCCGCTACCGGATCGGCGACGGCCAGGTGCCACCGGCGGGCCTCGCCGGCGTCCCGGGCGCCGACGGCTTCGTCGAGGTGGAGGTCGACGACGCCGTCCGCGCGCTGCACACGCTGACCGGCTGGGCCATCGAGCGCGGCGTCGACCTCGACGGGCTGGAGGCGACCCGGCCGACGCTGGAGGACGTCTACCTCCAGCTCACCCGTGGGGACCAGCCGTGAACGCCGCGCGCCTTGCCATCAGCCAGGTCGGCTACGTGAACAGGTCGTACTGGCGCAATCCCTCGCGCGCCTTCTTCACCTTCGCCTTCCCGCTGATGTTCCTGGTGATCTTCACCGCGCTGCTGGGACAGGACACCGTGCACGTGGGCCCGCTGGCGGTGAAGTCGTCGACCTACTACGTGGCGGCGATGGCCTCCTTCGGCGTGATCACGGCGTGCTTCAACAACATCGCCATCGCCATGACCTTCCAGCGCGACGCCGGCATCCTCAAGCGCATCGACGCCACGCCGCTCCCCGCCGGCTCCTTCCTGGCGGCGCAGATCCTCCACGCCATGCTGGTCGCGGTGCTGCTGGTGGCGGCCACCGCGCTGTTCGGCCGGGCGGCGTACGGAGCCGACATCCCCGGCGGGGTGACGCTGCTGGAGTTCCTGCTGATGCTGGTGGTCGGCGCCTCGGCGTTCTGCGCCCTGGGTCTCGCCGTCACCGCGGCCATCCCCAACTTCGACGCCGCGCCGGCCATCGTCAACATCGCCATCCTGCCGCTGCTCTTCCTCTCGGGGATCTTCATCGCCTTCGGCAACGACACGCCCAGCTGGATCATCTGGGTGGCGCGCATCTTCCCTGTGCGGCACTTCGCCACCGGCATGCAGGCCGGCTTCCTGGGCACGCCGTTCGACTGGAGCGACGTCGCCATCGTGGCCGCCTGGGGCCTGGTCGGCCTGCTGCTGGCGGTGCGGTTCTTCTCCTGGGAGCCGCGCCGCTAGGGCGCACGCGCCTCCGTGACCGCGCTGCTGCCGGTGACCAGGCGCTCGCGGTCGAACATCGCCGAGACGACGCGCCAGGCCACCATGTTGATGCCGAGCAGCACCAGCGCGATGACCACGGCGACGCCGACGCTCGGCGTGATCACCTGGTACGACATCAGTGCGGTGAGTGCGAGCGCCGGCAGCGACGCGAGCGTGGAGAGCTGCTGCGCCACGCGCACGTCGCTGGAGCGCGCCGAGATGGCCATGCCCACCCAGATCGCCCAGCCCGCCAGCAGCGGCGCGAACAGAAGCTGGGCGACGAAGTTGGGCAGCTGCCAGACGGCGTCGACCACCACCTGGGCGGCCGCCAGCTTGGTCACCAGCACCATCACCGCGAAGAAGAGATAGGCGGCGCTGACCGTCGGCACCAGCACCGCGGCCGCCTTGCCGATGATCAGCTCCTCGCGGGTGACCGGCGTGGTCAGCACCGGCTCCAGCGTCCCCTGCTCGCGCTCGCCGATGACCGAGTAGGCGGAGAGCGCGGCGGGGAGGATCACGGGCGTCAGCAGGAGGAGAAGCAGAGTGGTGCCGACCTGGGCGCGCACCGCGGACGCCGCCGCCGTGGCGTGGATGCGGAAGACGGCGCTGACGGGCAGGATGAGGAAGATCAGCGGCAGCACCACCATGGTGGCGAGGATGGAACGGTGCCGGCTGTACTCGCGGAACTCCTTGCGCGCCACGGCACGGACGCGGGTGACGTCGATCATGCGGCGGGCTCCGACTCGTTGACGAGCTGCAGGTAGACGTCCTCCAGGGTGTGGCGCGTCTCACCGATGGAGAGCACGTCGGCGCCTGCCGCCACCAGCGCGCGCACCAGGTCGGGCGCCACGGCGCGGCCGTCGCCGACGGTGACGTCGTACACACCGGGCGAGTCGCTGCTCCAGCCCTGCACACCGGGGATGCGGCCGAAGACGCCGTCCGGCGCGGCCAGTGGTGCAGCCAGGTGCACGGCGAGCGCGCCGCTGAACAGCCTGCGCCGCAGCTCGTCGGTGCGCCCGACGGTGCGCAGGGTGGTGTTGAGGATGGCGACGCGGTCGCAGAGCCGCTCCGCCTCGTCGAGGCGGTGGGTGGTGAGGAACACGGTGCGCCCCCGCTTGCGCAGCCCGTCGATCAGCTCGTGCACCTCGCGCGCGGCAACGGGGTCGAGTCCCGAGGTGGGCTCGTCGAGGAAGAGGAGCTGCGGGTCGTTGAGCAGGGCGCGGGCGAGGCCTGCGCGCTGGCGCAATCCCTTGGAGAGGGCGCCGGCCAGGTCGCCTGCGCGCGGTCCGAGGTCGACGGCCTCGAGCGCCGCCTGGATCTGCGCCCGCGGGCGGGGGATGCCGTAGAGCCCGGCGAAGTACTCCAGGTTCTCGGCGACGGTGAGGCGCAGGTACAGGCCCGGCGACTCGGGCATGATGGCGATGCGCCGGCGGATCTCCACGGCGCTCTGCGCGGCCAGCGGCACGCCCACCACGCTGGCGCTCCCCGAGGTCGGCGCGATCAGCGTTCCCAGGGTGCGCACCATCGTCGTCTTGCCGGCGCCGTTGGGGCCGAGGAAGCCGAACACCTCGCCCGGCTGCACGCTGAACGACACGTCCTCGAATGCCGTGCGCGCACCGAACCGCTTGGTCAGGTGCTCGACGGCCAGCGCCGGCTCCGGCATGGGCACGAGGGTACGCCCACCGGGCGCGGTCTGGGGCGCCGGGCCGCGGCCCTCTTCGGGCATGATGGGCGCCACCATGGCCGGCACCCCGCTCACCCTCATGGCTGTGCACGCCCACCCCGACGACGAGGCGACCTCGACCGGCGGCATCCTCGCCCGCTACTCCGCCGAGGGCGTGCGCACCGTGCTGGTCACCTGCACCAACGGCGAGCTCGGCGACGCGCCCGGCGGCGCCAAGCCGGAGGAGGACCACCACGACACCGCTGCGGTGGTCGAGGCGCGCCGCCGCGAGCTGGAGGAGAGCGTCCGCATCCTCGGGGTGCGCCACCTGGAGATGCTCGGCTTCCACGACTCCGGCATGGCCGGCTGGGAGTCGAACACGGCGCCGCACGCCTTCGCGCAGATCCCCGTCGAGACGGCCGCGGCGCCGCTGGTCGCACTCATCGAGCGCTACCGGCCGCAGGTTGTGGTCACCTACGACGACAACGGCTTCTACGGCCATCCCGACCACATCCAGGCGCACCGCATCACCGTCGCCGCGCTCGACGCGGCCGGCTCTGACGCGCGCCTCTACTTCCCGCAGATCCGCCGCTCCCGGCTGCGGGGCTTCCGCGACAACATGGCGGCCATGGGGGTCGAGCCGCCCGACATCGACGAGGAGAACTTCGGCGTCCCCGACGAGCTGATCGCCGCCAGCGTCGACGTCCGCGCCTGGGCCGCCGCCAAGCGCGCCGCCGTCGCCGCCCACGCCAGCCAGTCGGAGAACCTCTTCTTCCTCCGCTTCCCGGAGGAGGCCTTCGTCGAGGTCTTCGGCGTCGAGGAGTTCGTGCGCGCCCGTCCTGAGGCGGCGCCCGGTGATCTGGAGACCGACCTCTTCGCAGCGGTGCGCGGCGAGGGCGCGCTGCGCGGCTGAGTCCTCTTGGCGTGCGCAACCTTGACGGCTGCGAGGCGCATCCCTAACGTGTGCGTCTCGGGGCAACCGCCCCGGACTTGCAGGGGGGTCCAGGGGCATGCTCGCGAAGCCGTTCTGGCCATTGACCTGTGCCCTGCTCGCGCTCGCCGCTTGCGGGTCGAGCGGAGGATCGTCGTCGAGCTCCTCGTCGAGCAGCTCCTCATCCAGCTCGGAGCCCGCTCAGTCGCCCACCGCGACGCCGGCCGCCACCACCGCAGCCACCGGCCCCGCCACCGCACAGCTCACCGAGGTGGGAAGCACTCCGGCGCTCACCGGCGCCGTGCACGCAACCGGCGTGCTCTGCTCGCTGCCGCAGGTGCCGGGCACCGTCATCCGCGTCCAGGCCACGTCACCCGGGGACTCCTCCGTCGCCGTCGTGCTGGTGGTCACCGCGTCGTCGGTCGTGGTCACCGAGTCGATGGGGGCTGGGCAGCAGTTCAAGTCGCGCCAGTTCACCGGCTCAGGCGTCAGCGGCTACAACGACACCGTGGGCGTGCAGATCGACTCCCCGCTCACCGAGACCTCGGCCGCCAACTCCTCGCCTGGGACCCTCGGCGCCATCACCTCGATCAAGGGCGGCATCAGCTGCGGCGCGTTCGCGCCCGGCACCAGCACGGTCGCCGTCACGGGGACCTCGGTCGCGGGCGCCGTGGGCGGGACGCCCGACACGGTGCGCGTCACCTGCAACCAGAGCGCGGCCAACGGGAGCAGCGTGACCATCATCGGGCACATCCCGGTCGGTTCGGGGACGGGGCTGTTCTCCGTCAACGTGCGCAACGGCTCGCTGGCCATCGTGATATCGGCCGCCTCCGGGTCTGACTTCTACACCGTCACCGCGCAGGGCGCCGGCACGCTGAGCGGCGGCGGTGCCCATGTCGACGGGACGGCGGTCGAAGCCAGCACGGGGCGCACCGTGCACGCCTCCGGCGACGCCACCTGCGGGGTGACCAACACCGGGCCGTAGCTCAGGCGGCGCCGGCCGGCTGCCAGGGCTTCACCCAGGGAGTCTCCGGCCACGACTCCGCGGCGGCGAGCAGCGGGATCGCCGTTGCGCCGTCGAGCGACTCGCGGATGATGTCGGCGTGGCCGAGGTGGCGCGCCGTCTCCTCGACGAGGTGGAGCAGCACCCAGCGCACCGACCAGGCGTCGACGTCCTTGGGAAACCATGGCCGGTCCTGCGGGACGGGCACGGCGCGGCTCAGGTCGTCGATGCCGGCGATCACCCGAGCGGTGCGCTGCGCCGCCGCGTCGTACATCGCCAGCGCATCCGCCAGGGTCTCGCCGTCGCTGAGGCTGAAGCCCGCCATGTAGGTCTCGACGTTCCCCCGGTTGTCGCGCTGCTCGACCACGTCCATCCAGTTGTGCTCCACGGCGGCGAGGTGCTTGACGATGCCGCCCGGGCTGAGCGCGCTCGCGGTCGGGCGGGTGCGCGCCGCGGCGTCGTCGAGGCCGTGCACCGCGACGCGGACGAGGTGGCGCTGGTGGTCGAGGTAGGCGAGCAGGGCGTCGCGCTCGTCGCTGACGGGTCGAACCATCCCGGGCATGGCGGTCACTCCTGGAGAGCCGGTGCGTCGGAGCCGATTCTGACGGCGAAAACCGGCCACCATGTGACCGGTTTCTGTGCGAAGCTCGGGGGCGCCATGAAGGCCGAGAGGCTGGTTGCCGCCCTCCTCCTGCTGCAGAGCCGCGGGCGGCTCACCGCGCCCGAGCTGGCCCGCGAGCTGGAGATCTCGGAACGGACGGCGCGGCGCGACCTCGAAGCGCTGGCTGCGGCGGGGCTGCCCGTGTACGCGCAGGCGGGGCGCAACGGCGGCTGGGCGCTGCTCGGCGGCGCGCGCACCGACCTCAGCGGCCTGACCGCGGCGGAGGCGCGGGCGCTCTTCCTGGTCGCCGGTCCGCAGGCGGCCACGCCGGAGGTGAAGGCGGCGCTGCGCAAGCTGGTCCGCGCGCTGCCGGCCACCTTCCGCGCCTCCGCCGAGGCCGCCGCCGGCGCCGTCGTCGTCGACCCGGCGGGATGGGACCGCGATCGCGCGCAGGCCCCCGCGCCGCCGCACCTCGAGGCGCTGCGCACCGCGGTCATCGAGGGTGTGCAGGCGCGCATCGCCTACGCGGGCCGCGACCGCGTCGAGTCCGAGCGCACCGTGCATCCCCTGGGCCTGGTGGCCAAGGGGCGCACCTGGTATCTCGTCGCCGGCACCGACGCGGGCCTGCGCACCTTCCGCGTCGACCGTGTGCACGCCGTCGCGCTGACGGCCGCGCCTGTGGACCGACCGGTCGGCTTCGACCTGGAGCGGACCTGGGAGTCGGTGGTGGCCGACCTCGACGCGCGCCGCATGCCGATGGCGGCGACGGTGCACGCGGAGGAGCGCTTCGTGCCCGTGCTGCGCTCGGTGCTCGGCACGCGCGTGGCGGCGACGGGCCGGCGCGGCCGCGGCAGCGGGCGCGTGGAGGTGACCGTCCGCGGCCGGTCGGCGGAGATGCTGGCGCGCGAGCTGGCCGGGTTCGCCGGGCACCTCACCGTGGTGGCGCCGCCCGAGGTGCGCCGCGAGCTGGGGCTGCTCGGCGCCGAGCTGGCCCGGCGCTACCGCGCGGCGGCGGGCTAGCGTGCGGCCGTCAGCTCGCGAGTCCGCGCCATGTCGCGCTGCAGCGCGGCGATCAGCGCGTCGACGGAGTCGAAGCGCTCCTGGCCGCGCAGCCAGTCGGTGACCTCCACCCAGGCCTGCTCGCCATAGAGGTCGCCGTCGAAGTCGAGGAGATGCGCCTCGACGAGGAGCATCCCGCTCTCGTCGTAGAACGTCGGCCGCCTGCCCACCGAGATCGCCGCCGCGTGGCGCGAGCCGTCCTGCCGGCGGTACCAGCCGGCGTACACGCCGTCGGCGGGGAGCAGCATGTCCCCTGGCACCGCCACGTTGGCGGTGGGACAGCCGATCGTCCTGCCGCGCCCGTCACCGTGCTCGACGACGCCGTGCAGCTCGTATGCGCGGCCGAGCAATGCCGCGGCGCGGCGCACGTCACCGGCGGCGACGGCGGCGCGGATGAGCGTGCTCGACACCACCTCGCCACCGTGTGCCAGCGGCGGCACCGCGACGCTGTGGAAGCCGAGCGACTCGCCGAGGTCGCGCAGCAGCGAGGCGTCACCGCGCCGCCGCAGGCCGAAGTGGAAGTCCTCGCCGGTCACCACCGCCCTGGCGCGCAGCTGCCCGTGCAGCACCGTCGACACGAACTCCTCCGGCGCCTGCAGCGACCGCTCCTCGTCGAAGCGCAGCAGCATCGTGTAGTCGACGCCGAGGTCGCGCAGCAGGGAGAGCCGCTGGCCGAGGTCGGTGAGCAGGCGCGGGGCGCTCTCCGGGCGCACCACCGTGGCGGGATGGCGGTCGAGCAGCAGCACCGCGGTGGGGACGCCCAGCGCCGCCGCCTCGGCTCGCGTGCGCTGCACGACGGCGCGATGCCCGAGGTGGACGCCGTCGAAGAAGCCGGTGGTGAGCGCCGTGCCGGTCACCGGCGGTGGCAGCGCGAAGGGCTCGCCGAGAACCTCCATGCGCCCCAGGGTAGTCAACTCAGAAGAGAAGCCGCAGCCCCACCGCGACGCCGAAGCAGACCACCGCCACGCGCAGCACGCGGTCGTCGAGGCGCCGCGCCACGGCCACGCCGACGAGCCCGCCCGCGTAGGCGATCGGCGCCATCACCGCCACCGGCTCCCAGGCGACGTGCCCGAAGACGGCGAACCACACCACCGCCACGGCGTTGATCACCAGCGACATCAGCCCCTTGAGGGCGTTGATGCGCTGCAGCGAGTCGACCAGGAAGATGCCCAGCACCGCCAGCATGATCACGCCGACGCCGGCGCCGAAGTACGCGCCATAGACGGCAGAAACCAGCTGCGCCGCGATCAGCGGCAGGGAGAGCTCGCCGAGCCGCCGCGGGCCCCCGGCTGCGCGCGCGGCCTCGCGGGCCGCCACCCGGCGGCCGATCCAGGGCTGGGCGACCAGCAGCCCGCAGGCGCCGAGGATGAGCCAGGGCACGAGGTGCTCGAAGACGCCGGCCGGTCCGGCCAGGAGCAGGAAGGCGCCCAGCACCGCGCCGGCGACGGAGACCGCGCCGAGCCGCAGCACCCGGGTGCGCTGGCCCCGCAGCTCCCGCCGGTAGCCGATCGAGCCGCCCAGGTAGCCGGGGAGCAGCGCCACCGTGTTGGTCACGTTGGCGGTGAGCGCCGGGTAGCCGGCCAGCAGCAGGGCGGGGAAGGAGACCAGCGAGCCGCCCCCGGCCACGGCGTTGATGGCCCCGGCGGCGAAGGCCGCCACCGCCAGCAGGGCGAGCCGGGCGGCGTCGAGATGGGGGCTCACGCCCTGACACTACAATCCGAACCCCCATGCTTCGCTTCCTCACCGCGGGCGAGTCCCACGGTCCGCAGCTCACCGTCGTCATCGAGGGCGTCCCCGCCGGGCTGCCGCTGAGCGCGCCGCGGGACATCGATCCCGACCTGCGCCGCCGCCAGTGGGGCTACGGCCGCAGCAAGCGCCAGCAGCTGGAGCAGGACCGCGCCACCATCCTGAGCGGCGTGCGCGGCGGCCGCACCCTGGGTTCGCCGATCACGCTGGTGATCCAGAACCGCGTGTGGGAGGACTGGCAGAAGGTCATGCAGGTCGAGGCGCGCGGCTTCAAGCCGAAGCGGGTCACCCGGCTGCGCCCCGGCCACGCCGACCTCGCCGGCGTCCTCAAGTACGGCTTCGACGACGTGCGCAACGTGCTGGAGCGCGCGTCGGCGCGCGAGACCGCGGCGCGAGTCGCCGCCGGCGCCGTCGCCAAGGCGCTGCTCCGCCGCGCCGGCACCGAGGTGCACTCCTACGTCCTGCGCGTCGGGCCGGTCGAGGCGCCGATGATCCCCGCCGAGCAGATCGACTGGAGGGCGGTGGAGGAGTCGCCGGTGCGCTGCCCCGACCCCGATGCCGCGGCGCGCATGGTCGAGGCCATCGACGGTGCGCGCGAGACCGGCGACACCCTGGGCGGCACCGCGCTGGTCATCGCCTCCGGAGTTGTGGCCGGACTTGGCTCATACGTGCACTGGGACCGCCGCCTCGACGGGCAGCTCGCCCAGGCGCTGATGAGCATCCAGTCGGTTAAGGGCGTCGACCTCGGCGCCGAGGTGGCCTCGGTGCCGGGCTCGCAGCTGCACGACGCGCCGGAGTGGGTGGAGGGCGAGGGCTTCCGCCACGTGTCCAACAACCAGGGCGGGCTCACCGGCGGCGTCACCGACGGCGAGGACGTCTGGGCCCAGGTGCACTTCAAGCCCATCGCCACCATGCTCAAGCCGATGCGCAGCACCGACCTGGCCACCAAGGAGCAGGTCAACGCGCACTACGAGCGCAGCGACGTCTGCCACGTCCCCGCGGGGGCGGTGATCGCCGAGGCGATGACGGCGCTGGTGCTGGCCAACGCCCTGGAGGAGAAGTTCGGCGGGGACAGCATGGTCGACCTCACCGCTGCGCTCCGCGCCTACCGGCGGCGGCTTCGCGCCTGATGGGAATCGGCCACCCGGCGGACGAGCCCGAGCCGGTGACCAGCCGGCTGGTCTCCCTCTTCCCTCCGCGGCAACCCGCGCCCGGGGAGGCGCCGGCCGTGCTCCGCACCCAGCGCCCGGTAGCTCCCGCTCCCGCGCCGGAGTCGCGCTTCCTGAACCGCCACCTCTCGTGGCTGGAGTTCAACGCCCGCGTCCTCTCGCTGGCCGAGGAGGAGGAGCGGCCGCTGCTGGAGCGCTGCAAGTTTCTGGCCATCTTCAGCAGCAACCTCGACGAGTTCTTCCAGGTGCGCGTCGGCGGCCTGCGCGAGCAGCTCCTCGCCGGCGTCACCACGCCCTCGCCCGACGGACTCAGCCCCGCCGAGCAGCTGCAGGCCATCCTCCAGCGCGTCGAGGAGCTGGTGGCGCGGCAGACGGAGGTCTTCACCGCGCGCATCGAGCCGCTGCTCGACCTGGCGGGCATCCGCTTCTGCGACTGGGCGTCGCTCGACGAGGACGACCGGAGCCACGTCGACCGCGTCTTCGAGGAAAGCATCTACCCGGTGCTGACACCGCTCGCCGTCGACCCCGCGCACCCCTTCCCCTACATCAGCAACCTGAGCCTCAACCTGGCCGTGGTCGTCGCCGACCCGCACACCGCGGAGCCGCGCGTTGCGCGCGTCAAGATGCCGCCGCTGCTCGACCGCTTCATCGTCATGCCGGACGGCGAGCGCTTCGTCCCCCTGGAGCAGGTGATCGCCGCGCATCTCGACCGCCTCTTCCCCGGCATGGCCATCCTCGCCCACCACGTCTTCCGGGTCACCCGCAACGTCGACTTCGCCGTCGGCGACGAGGAGGCCGAGGACCTCATCGCCGCCGTCGAGACCATCCTCCGCCGTCGCCGCCGCTCCCCTCGCGTGGTGCGCCTGGAGGTCGACGGCACCATGTCCGACGACGTCGAGGAGCTGCTCCTGCGCGAGCTGGAGATCGAGCGCGACGCGGTGATCACCGTCGGCGGCATGCTCGACCTGCGCGGGCTCTGGGCGCTGTACGCGCTCGACCGTCCGGAGCTGAAGGACCCGGTGTGGACACCGGTGACCCAGCCGCGACTGGTGCCCAGTCGCGAGGCGCCCCAGGACGTCTTCTCGGTGCTCGACGCCGGGCCGGTGCTGCTGCACCACCCCTACGACTCCTTCGACACCTCGGTGGGCAGCTTCCTCGCCCAGGCCGCCGTCGACCCCCGGGTGCTGGCCATCAAGCAGACGCTGTACCGCACCAGCGGCCCCAGCAGCCCCATCGTGCGCGCGCTGATCCGCGCCGCCGAGGAGGGCAAGCAGGTGGTTGCCCTGGTGGAGCTGACGGCGCGCTTCGACGAGGAGGCCAACATCGCCTGGGCCCGCGAGCTGGAGGAGGCCGGCGTGCACGTCGTCTACGGCGTCGTCGGGCTGAAGACGCACGCCAAGACGTCGCTGGTGGTGCGCCGCGACGAGGGCGGGCGGATCCGCCGCTACTGCCACCTCGGCACCGGCAACTACAACGAGAAGACGGCGCGGATGTACGAGGACATCGGCATGCTCACCGCCGACCCGCAGATGGGCGCCGACGTGGCCGACCTCTTCAACTTCCTCACCGGGTACTCGCGGCAGAGCGAGTTCGGCCACCTCCTGGTGGCGCCGGTGACGCTGCGGCCGGCGCTGATGGAGATGATCCGCCGCGAGTCCAGGCCCGGCGGAGTTGTAGCCATCAAGGTCAACAACCTGGCCGACCCGGAGGTCATCGACGCCCTCTACGCCGCCTCCGAGGCGGGCTGCGAGATCGACCTGGTGGTGCGCAGCGCGTGCGGCGTGCGTCCTGGGGTGCCCGGCATGTCCGAGCGCATCCGGGTGCGCTCCATCGTCGGACGCTGGCTGGAGCACTCGCGGATCTACCGCTTCGGCGCCGCCGGCTCGCCCGGCGTCGAGTACTTCATCGGCTCCGCTGACCTCATGGTGCGCAACCTCGACGGTCGCGTCGAGCTGCTCGTCCCCGTGCTCGACGCGGAGATGCGCGCCCGCCTGGAGTCCGTCCTCGCCGCCAACCTGCAGGACGACACCCTCTCCTGGGAGCTGCACAGCGACCGAAGCTGGACCAAGGTGCCCACCGTGCGCGGCTTCGACCTGCACGCCGAGCTGGAGCGCCAGGCGCTCGCGCGCGCCGCCGTCCGGATCCAGGCCTAGCTCAGGCGGTCGCCTCGGCGCGCCCGGCGGTGAGCGGGCGCCCCAGCCTGCTGTCGGCCTCGTTGCCCTGCAGCTTCAGGCCCATGGC
The DNA here is from genome assembly GCA_035652335.1 of Candidatus Dormiibacterota bacterium. Classification (GTDB taxonomy): domain Bacteria; phylum Chloroflexota; class Dormibacteria; order Aeolococcales; family Aeolococcaceae; genus DASRDZ01. Next base: position 33,976 of record DASRDZ010000077.1, on the reverse strand, counting down.
CAGCACCCTGCCGACCTCGCGGTTGGGCGCGCTGTAGTAGACGACCCGCCCGGCGCGGCGCGACTCGACCAGCTCGAGGTCGCGCAGCACGCGCAGGTGCTGCGACACCAGGGGCTCCCCGATCGACAGGGTGACGGCCAGGTCGCTGGTGCACATCTCCTGCTGGAGCAGGACGTGCACGATGCGCAGCCGGTTGGGGTCGGCGAGCGCGGCGAAGAAGTCGGCGACGGACTCGTGGTCGACGCCGGCGATCAGCTCGCGTGCGCGGCGCACGTCGCTGACGTGGATGGAGCGCTTTGCCAGCGCCCCGGTCGGCCGATCGGGCGTGCGCCGCCCGGCTGGACGTGCCATATCGGCCAGAAGCATAGGGCAGGTCAGGCCCGATTCGTGGCAATGTGAGCAGCCGCGTGGCCAACCTCCTCGATGACGAGACCCTCGACTCGGCGGTCATCGACGCCGCCCATCTCGGTGACATCCGAGGTGCGTGGGGGACGCTGCGCTGGCGCCAGCTCTGGCCGCCGCGCACCCTCCGCGGCCGCCTGGGGGTGCTCGCCGCCGTCATGGGCCCCGGCCTGCTGGCGCTGATCGCCGGCAACGACGCGGGGGGCGTGGCCACCTACGCACAGGCGGGCCAGGAGCAGGGGATACGGCTGCTCTGGGTGCTCGTGCCCCTCGGGCTCGTGCTCTTCGTCAACCAGGAGATGGCGGCCCGGCTGGGCGCGGTGAGCGGCGTGGGGCACGCCCGCCTCATCGTCGAGCGCTTCGGCCGGCTGTGGGGCGCCTTCTCGCTCGGCGACCTGCTCCTCCTCAACGTCCTCACCCTGGTCACCGAGTTCATCGGGGTGCGCATCGCCGCCGAGCATCTCGGCGTCCCCTCCGCGCCGGCGGTGGGTGTGGCGGCCCTGGTGCTGATCGCGGCCACCCTGGCCGGCGGCTTCCAGCGCTGGGAGCGGGTCATGCTCCTGCTGGTCGCGGTCGACGTCGCCCTCATGCCGCTGCTGCTCCTGGCCCATCCCGTCGCGGGCGGCGCCGCCACCACTCCCGGGGCACCCGCCCACCCCGCGGGCCTGCAGTCGGCGGTGGTGCTCATCGTGGCGCTGATGGGCACCACGGTGGCGCCCTGGCAGCTCTTCTTCCAGCAGTCGGCGACCGTGGACAAGCGGATCACCCCGCGCTGGCTGGCCTACGCGCGCGTCGACACCGCCATGGGGACCGTGCTCATGCTGGCCGGCGCGGCGGCGGTGATGGCGGTCAGCGCCTCCGCCTTCGCCGCCGGCGGCGCCGTGGCGGACGGCGAGGACGTCGGCGGCATCCTGGCGGCGGTGGGCAGCCACCTCGGTCCCGGCGCCGGCGACCTCCTCGCCCTGCTGCTCTTCGACAGCGCCGTGCTCGGGGCGGCCGCCGTGGCCATGGCCTCCTCCTACGCCGTCGGCGACGTCACCGGGGCACGGCACTCGCTGCACCGCACGCCGCGCCAGGCGCCGCTCTTCTACGCGGTGGCGACGCTGGTGGTGGCGGTGACGGCGGGGGCCGTGCTGCTGCCGGGGCTCGACCCCGACGCGGTCACCGTCAGCGTGCAGGTGCTGGCCGGGCTGCTCCTGCCCGGCGCCACCGTCTTCATGCTGCTGCTCTGCAACGACACCGCTGTGCTGGGTCCCTGGTCGAACGGCCGCTGGCTCAACGCGGTGGCGGCCACCAGCGTGGCCGCGCTGCTGGCGCTCTCGGGGATGCTGGTCGTCACCGCGCTCTACCCCGACGCGCCGGCGGTGGGCGTGGGTGCCGCCCTCGGCGGGGCGGCGGCGCTCGGCCTGCTCGCCGTCGGGCTCAGCGGCGTCCGGCGGCGGCGCCGCGCCGAACGCGGGTTCTGGACAGCTCCGGCAGCAACCCCGCAGCTGCGCCTGCTGCGGCGACCCGTGGTGGTGCTGGGTGTGCCCCGTGGGCGGGCCGCCTCACCGCTCGACGACGAGCGCGCCTTCTGGCGCACCCCGCCGCTCGCCGAGCTGCGCCGCCCGGTGTGGACGGCCGGGCGGCTGGCCGGCATGGTGGCGCTGCGCGGCTACGTGGTGCTCAGCGTGCTGCTGCTGGCCGGACGCGCGGTAGCCACCGCGCTGAGGCACTAGGCCCGGGCGCGCTCCATTCCCATGGCGGCGTCGATCTCCTCGACCACCTCGTCGGTGAGCAGGGGCAGGACGTCGAGCGCCTGCATGTTGTCGCGGACCTGCTCGGGGCGGCTGGCCCCGGTGATCACCGTGGTGACGCGCGGGTTGCGCGCGCACCAGGCGAGCGAGAGATGGGTGAGCGAGCAGCCCAGCCGGTCGGCGACGTCCTTGAGACGGCGCACCCTGGCGACGTTCTCCTCGGTGAGCAGCGTGTCCTTGAGCCAGTCGTAGCCGCGCAGGGCGAAGCGGCTGCCCTCGGGGATGCCGTCGAGGTACTTGCCGGTGAGCAGCCCCGAGGCCAGCGGGCTCCAGATGGTCAGCCCCAGGCCCGTCTCGTCGTAGACCGGCGCGTACTCCTTCTCGACGCGGTCGCGCCAGAAGAGGTTGTACTGCGGCTGCTCCATGACCGGCCCGTGCAGGTGGTTGTCGCGGGCGAAGCGGTGGGCGGCGAGGATGCGCTCGGCGGGCCATTCCGAGGTGCCCCAGTAGTCCGCCTTGCCCTGCTCGATGATGTCGTGCAGCGCCCAGACGGTCTCCTCGACGGGCGTGTCGGGGTCGGAGCGGTGGCAGAAGACGAGGTCGACGAAGTCGAGCCCGAAGCGCTCCAGCGAGCCGTCGATCGCCTGCATCAGGTACTTGCGATTGAGCGTGTTGCGCATGTTGGGGGCGTCGTGGATCCCCCAGAAGAACTTGGTGGAGATGGCGTACTCGTGGCGCTTCCAGCCCAGCGAGCGGATCGCCTCGCCCATGATCTGCTCGGAGCGGCCGCCGGCGTAGACCTCGGCGTTGTCGAAGAAGTTGACGCCGGCGTCACGGGCGATCTGCAGGCACTCGGCCGCGAGGTCGCTGTTCAGCTGCGGGCCGAAGGTGACCCACGAGCCGAAGGAGAGGACGCTCAGCTTGAGCCCGGAGCGCCCCAGGTTGCGGTACTGCATGGCCATGCAACCCAGGATAACGAAAAGGGCGCCGCCGGTTTCCCGGCGGCGCCCTTCGTCTCGGCAGCAGCCGAACCTACTGGTTCAGGCCGTTGCTGATGTTCGAGAAGACGTTGTTGACCTGCTTGCCCACCACGGTCAGGATCACGATGACCACGATGGCGATGAGGACGAGGATGAGTGCGTACTCGACCATGCCCTGGCCCTCTTCGCGCTCCTGGGCGCGGGCCACGAGCTCACGCAGACGCAGATACAGGTTGCTCAGCATTTGGGTTTCACCTCCTTTGATCCGTAGCTTCCGCGCGGTGGGCGTCGGAGCCCTGCTACCGTACGGCCCGACCCTTCGCCGCTCGTTCGCGCCCCGGTCACGGAGCGACGACGGCGATCGCACGTGATCGCGACGGCACGCTCGGGTGGGGCCGGCTCAGCTCCCGGCGGGGTGGAGGCCCCGGGCGTCGACGTCGTAGAGGCGGCCCTGGTGGCGGAGGTTGCGCAGCCGGGCGCCGGGGTCGAAGGCCCCGAACTGCGGCTCCGCCTCGATGCCGTGCAGCCCGGCGCGGACGCCGAAGATCGACTCGACGATGATGTTCACCCAGGCGCCCCCCGAGGAGCAGCACCAGTCGGTGATGTAGGGCATCTCCGGCGGGGCCTTGCGCGCGCCGCCCGCGTCCGGGTCGACCGCGGTCTCGTTGAAGTGGGCCTGCGCGAAGGGCCCCTGGTTGGCGCTGCGCGCCAGGCCGCGCAGCCAGGGGAAGGCGAGATCGACGCGGCCGATCCGATACAGGCCCGTCACCGCCAGCGCCGGCCAGGCGGTGTAGGCCCCCGTCCACTGGTGGTCGGGACGGGTGTTGCGCATGGCGTCGGGATCGCTGCCGCTGAGCGCCCGCATCCACACCGGGGTGCGCAGCTCGCGCCGCCAGAAGTCGGCCATCTCCCGGCGCTGGGCCGCGCTGAGGTCGTCGGGGATGGTGTTCAGCACGGTGATCAGGTCGTAGCAGTGGCGCACCTCGCGGGAGCTGCCGTCGGGGTTGCGCGAGCGCCAGTAGCCGCGGCCGTCGACGTACAGGTCCTGCACCTCCCGGAGCAGCCGCTGCGCCCAGTCGTTCAGGGTGGCGGCCCGCAGCGGGTCGTCGGCGCAGGCCTCGGCCGCGAAGCGCATGCCGAAGACGTTGGCGGCGTTGAGGCTGGCCACCTCGTGGATGTAGGTGGTGACGCACTCCAGCAGGTTGTTGATGTCGCCGTAGTCGGCGAGGCCGTTGGTCCCCTGGAAGCGCAGCCAGTTGGTGGCGCAGGCGACCAGCTGCTCGGCGACGGTGATGGGGGCGCCGGAGTCTCCCGAGGGCAGCTCGCGGCGGAGCCACTGCAGGTCGCCGCTCCAGCGCAGGTAGTCGCGGGCGGTGCCGATCCAGGCGTAGTCGTTGACCGAGTACCAGGGACCCACCGGCTCGCCGCTCAGGTACTCGGTGCCGAAGTGGTCGTGGATGTCGAAGCGCATCCAGCGCTCCAGGTTGCCGCGCATCACCTCGGGGTCGAGCAGCGCGTGCACCAGCGAGCTGAGGCTGTAGTCCCAGAGGAAGGTGACCGTGGGCCAGTAGCGCGGCATCAGGGTCACGTAGGTGCGCCCGTACCGGCTGTGCGGCGAGTCGCGGCGGAAGTAGACGACGCCGAGCACGCCCATGGCGTAGAGGCGGAAGACGTCCTCGTCGTCGGTGTCGAGCTCGGGCAGCCACCCGCTGTAGCGGCCGTTGTGCGGAGTGAAGACGCAGCGCAGCTCCTCGTCCCACTGCGCGCGGACCCGCGCGAACGCGCCGCGCACGTCGGCGGCGAGGTCGTCGTAGGTGCGCTCCGCCTCGCCTGCGGTCTCGCCGATGGCGGTGAGCAGGGTCGCCTGCCAGGTCTCGCCGGGGTCGAGCTGCAGGGTGAACCAGAGGCTCTCGGGGTCGATCCCCTCGGGATGCGGCACCGACCCCTGCAGCAGGTGGGCGTCGCTGCGCCGCGCCGCGAAGTGCACCCGGCCCCGCTCCGGCTGCACCCACGCCTCGTTGTTGGTCTCCTGCGGCGGGGAGACCAGCCACGGTCCCGGCAGCTTGCCGACGTTGCTCTGCAGCCCGAGGCGGATGCGCACCTGGCGATGCACGCCCGACTCGTTGGTGACGGCGAGGTGCAGCAGCGCCGCCTTGCGCTGCGTGGCCAGGGACAGCGTGCTGCGAAGGCGCAGGCCGCGGTAGGTGGCGCTGCGCTCGATGCGGTCGGGGTACCAGGTGAAGGTGACCGGGGTGCCGGTGGTGGGGAAGTAGACGTCGTCGACGAAGAGCCCCGCGGTGGCGTTGTCGGCGCAGACGAAGGGCGGGAACCAGAGGTTGCGGAAGGCGCAGACGTCGACGTCGCACTGCACGGTGCCGAGGAAGTTGGTCAGGCCCGGAGGGTTGAAGACGTCGCCGAAGCGGTGGACCAGCGGCGAGCTGGCCAGGTCCTCGACGGTGGGGATCATGCGGGCGTCATCCTCCTCGACATGTCTGGCCGCCATAGAAGAGTGGCCTCGGCTCCGTCCAGTCGGCGGAGCGGTCACCGAGGTGCGAGTAGCAGTAGGTGCCGTTCTGGCCCTGGTTGCCGGTGTAGCTGTTGCCGGTGGTGCTGAACCAGATGGCCGCGGCGTCGTCGTAGAAGGAGTGCTTGCCGGGCCCGAAGCCGACGGCGGCCTGGTAGTAGGGCGCCGCGCCGTGGCCCACGTTGCTGTACCGGGTGTCGTAGAGGCCCTGCTGGAAGGTCTGCGGGGTGAGGTCGGGGCCGGCCTGCTGGATTCCGCTGGCCAGCACCAGCAGCTCCTCGTAGCGGTAGTAGGCGTAGACGTTCTGCGAGCTCTGGTTGTAGGTCACCGTGGAGTCCGCCTCCCTGGCGGCGCGGTACCAGAACTCGTTGCTGGGGTCGAGGAACTCGTTGTTGTAGTCGATGCCGATGACGTGGCCCTGCTGCTCGGTTGGGAAGGCCGTCTGCGGGCCCGCCGAGTCGACGGAGAGGAACTGCTCGTTCTGCACCAGCCATTCGGGGAAGAAGGTCTGCTTGGAGGCGGCGCTCATCAGGTCGCCGAGCTGGGTGGCGTTGCAGAGGCAGGCGATGGTCGTCTCCTGGCTCTGCTGCATCTGGTTCACGGCGGCGGTGTTGTCGGCGCTGTCGTCGCTGAGCGCGTGCGCGGTGACCTGCACGCCGCAGGCGTTCAGCGTGTTCACCAGCGGCTGCGGGTCGACGGCCACGCTGTTGGTGGTGGTCTCGTAGTAGACGCCGATCTTGCGCGTTCCCCAGCCGGTGGCGGGCGGGGTCGGCTGGCCGGCGTACTGCGGCGGGTGTCCCTTGAGCTGGTTGCAGTAGAGGTCGCCGAGGTTGGCCTCGACGGTGTCGTAGCCGGGCAGCGTCGACCACAGGTAGGGGCTGGAGGCGAGGTGCGCCTCGGTCTCCAGCAGCGGCGACGACTGGACGCTGAGGACGCCGTCCTGGGCGAGGCGGTCGTAGTAGTAGTACGCGGTGCCGCCGACGGGCGCGTAGCCGATGGAGGCGAAGACGCCGGTGGCGCCGTTGAGCTGGTTGGCGGTGTAGTCGGCGTCCTGCACCTGCTTCTGGGCGGTGGCGGTGCTGAAGCCGCTGTTGGTCACCTGGTACTTGACCAGGGCGATCTTGCGCCCGTACAGCTCGAAGTGGGAGTTGAGGTAGTCGGCGAAGTCCTGGGTGTACTTGGGGTACTCCACGCCGGGGAAGCCCATCTCCAGCGACGGCCAGGCGACGTAGATGGTGTCGCCGGTGACCCCGCGCGAGGTGCTGCCGCCGTTGCCTCCCTGGAACGACTGCCGGCAGGGCGGCGACTGCGGGTCCTCGGTCTGGTGCGGCGGCGAGCCGTAGCAGCGCACCTGGGCGGGACGGCCGGCGAGCGCGTTGGGAGTGGGCGTCGCGCCCGGCGTCGGCGACGGCGCGGGCGTCGCCGTCGCCGGGACGCCGGTGGGAGCGGAGGCGCCCAGCGCAGAGGCGCCCTGCTGCCCTGTGAGGCTCTTCTGGTGGGCGTGCTGCTGCACGTCGGGCGCGAAGGCGGCGATGCCCGGTGGATGGATCTGCGCCACCGCAACCCCGAAGGCGATGACCACCACGAGGATCGACAGCGCGACGCCGCCGTTGGCCAGTGCCACGGCGCGCGGCGGCCGGGGCGTTCCGCGCGGGCGCTGCATCAGCCTGCCCTCCGCTGCGGCGGCACGGCGATGAACGACACGTCGTGCGAGCCGACGCTCTGCATCGCGCTGCCGGAGAGCTCGGTGCCGCCGATGCCGTCCTGCTCGGCCACGATGATGCCGCCGTACTGTGTGGCCACGTCGTAGGTGAGGTCGAGGCTCAGGTTCTGGTTGGGGCCGACCAGGCTCCCGGTGGCATGCACCTGCCAGGCGTCGATCACCGTGCCGCAGGCGTCGACGCTGACGTGCCCGAGCACCGCGCCGGCCAGCTGGATGGTGGTGCCGGTGGCGGTGTCGGTGCCGGCCGTGTTCCAGGTGGGAAGCTCGTTGCCGGGGAACTGCATGAGCAGGATCGGCGGCGCGAACCTGGTCACCCGCGACCGGGGATCGCTGGGGTCGAGCGTCTGCATGGCGGTGAGGTAGAGCCCGGCGGCCTGCGACGTCGACACGCCCTGCACGTCGCTGGTGCCCTGCGGCGGCGGGATCACCTCGAAGGAGTCGGTGACCTTCTGCAGGCCGGTGACGCCGCCCGCGGAGGTGGCCACGTCGAAGGTGTAGGCGCCGGTGGTGGCGTCGACGGGGCTCACGTTCGCGACGGTGTGGGTGAAGGTGGCGGGGAAGGCCAGCTTCGGGCCGCCGCCGAGGGTGTACCAGGACTGCGCGACGTCGGTGCGCCAGAGGTAGGCGGTGGCGACGGGCGGCACGCTCGCCCAGGGGTCGGCCTGCAGCGCGGGGACGGCGTCGACGGGCGCGGCCGGGCAGACCGGCGCGGGGGTTGTGGCCGGGATCGACGCGAACGTCGCCTGCGGCGGAGGCGCCGGTGCGCCGTAGATGAGCGGCGGCGCACCGGGGGCAAGCGCGGAGGGGCCGCTGCCCGCGCTGGCGCTCGGTGCCGGCGTCGACTGCCCGCCGTAGACCACGTCGCCGGGCACCTCGTGCACGGCCAGCTCGAAGGGCGGCGTCGGCCCGCAGGCCGTCAGCGCCAGCGCGACCACGACGAGGGCGCGGTGTGCGCGCACCGGAGCGAGGATCGGGCGGCGGATGCGGAGGCGCGGCATCATGGCGACGCCCCCGGCAGCTCGGCCGCGATGGGCGGCACCGGCACGGCCACGAGCGGCGCGCCGTGCTGGCGGTCGCTCATGGTCAGCACCAGCTCGTCGGCGGTGAGCGCGGGGAACTCGCTGCGCAGCACCACGATCTCCAGCGTGCTCGCCGCGGGCGGGAACCAGAAGTAGATGCGCTGGTCGGCCAGCACCGAGACCCAGATGCGCTGGTGGAAGCGCAGCGGCTCGTCCTTGACGGCCACCTCGGTGAACTGTCCTGGGCAGGCGCAGCTGCCGTCGTCGAGCGGAACGCGCTCGGTCATGGCGACGAAGTTGCCGCCGCCGAGGCGCTGGCGCAGGCCGTCGACGAGGTCGGAGGAGCTGCGGTCGAGGTCGGGCCGCAGCAGCGAGACCTGCACCGAGCCCTCGATGACGTCGCCGTTGTGGACGGTGTAGACGTGGCCGGCGGTGAGCAGCGACTGCGCGCCCGCCGTGCGATACGCGCTCTCCACCGACGTCTGGCGCAGCAGCGCCAGCGGGCCGACGGCGGGTGGCACGAGCGCGTTCAGCGTCGCGTCCTGCTGCGCCGTCACCGTCCGCGCCGCGGTGGGTGTGGTGCCGCCCGGCGGCAGCAGCGCGGTGCAGACGGCGACGAGCAGCAGCGTCGCGCCCGCGCCGGCGACCCGCCGGCGCAGCAGCAGCCGCCTCGGCAGCGCCGCGGTGGGGCGCGGCGCGCTGATGCGCAGCCGCGGCCAGAGGTTGGGGATCTCGCTGCTGTAGGGCTCGCGCAGCGAGGTGCGCGCGATCGCCGCCAGCATGCGGCTGAGGGGGGACTGGGCGCGCACCACCCGGCGGCGCACCGAGCGCGCCAGCAGCTCGGCGGCGTCGGCGTCGCCGGGGCGGAGGTCGCGGCGCAGGTCGCCCCACAGCGCGCGCGTCACCAGCCAGGCCAGCTCGGCATGCTCGTCGTCGGGCTCGATCTCGCGCAGGAAGAGCAGCGGCGTCAGCACCGGGTCGCCGGCGGCAAGGTCGCGCATCGCGTCGCGGAACTCGGCGTAGGCGACGGCGAGGCGTTCCGCGGGTCCGCGCCGCAGGGCCCAGCGCGTCCGGCGTGCTGCGCGGAGCCGCTTCAGCAGCACCGGATACAGCAGCACCAGCAGCGCCGCGCCGGCGGCGGCGGGCAGGGCGCGCAGCAGCCACCACTGCGCCTGCTGGTACAGCGCCAGCGAGGTGGGCACCTGCACAGGGACGTACACCAGGAGGCCGAGGTTGTTGGTCGGGGTGATGCCGCTGTCGGCGTTGCGCTGGCTGCGGTCGAAGGTCGGCTGCGCGTGGGGCGGGACGCCCAGGATGGGCAGCCAGCCGTAGCCCTGGAACCACGTCTCCAGCCAGGCCCCGCCGTCGCGCGGATGCACCTCGTAGGTGCCGTCGCCCGCCGTCTGCGGCTCGTAGCCGAAGGCGATGCGCGAGGGCACCCCCGCCCAGCGCGCCAGCATGGCCTCGGCCGCGGTGATCTCGTACGGGTTGGCCTTGCCGCCGCTCAGCATCTCGTCGACGCGCTGCGCCGGGATGGGCCCGGGTGCGCCGCTTCCCGCCGCCACCACCTTGCCGAACAGCGCGGTGCGCAGGAACTGCATGCGGTTGAAGGGGTTGGCCGGTGCGGCGGCGAGCAGCCTGGCCACACCGGGTGGCGGCGCGGGGATGGCCAGGAAGTCGCGCATCGACTGCGGCGGCCTGGGTGCGCTGCCCAGCTGCTGGGCGCTCGGCAGCGACGGGGCGTCGAGCGTGTAGTCGAAGCCCGCCGAGGTGGGCTGGTCGGCCAGCTCGATCTGCCCGGTGCGCGGGTCGACGCGCAGCGTGTCGGAGGTGCCGCCCAGGTGGTTGGCGCCGGGGACGGTGGGCAGGACGTGGCCGGGGAAGTCGCGGATGGTCACCTCGACGTGCACGCCCCGTCCGCCGGGGCCGCCCGGCAGGCTGGCCGGTGCACGCACGGTGTCCATGCGCGAGGTGTCATAGGAGGGCAGCAGCCACTCCCCGGAGTTGCTGTCGTATACGTCCAGAACGCCGGTGCGCAGGGGCGCGGTGTCCGCTCCGCCGAAGCGCACGGCGAAGAGGGCGTGGTCGGGCGCCGGCGGGGCGGGCTGGGGCGGCTGCGGCGGGATGACGCGGGTGGTGTCCGGCTGCGGGAAGAGCGCGCTCACCTGGCCGAGGCCGGCGACGGCGACGAGCAGCGCGGCCACCAGGCCCGCACCGCGCAGCAGCCGTCCGCGCTCGAAGGCGAGGCCGAGCGACGACGCGCGCGAGAGGTCGGCGCCGTAGGCGACGGCCAGCGCCGCGGCGAGCAGCACCACCGCGCCGCCGACGGAGAGGAGCTGCGCGTCGGGTGGCTGCACCAGTGCCGCGACGGCCACCACCGGCACCGGCAGGGCGACCCCGAGCATGGGCCGGTCGAGGCTCAGCGCCAGCGTCGTCGACGCCGAGCAGATGCCCGCGAAGAGGACGGCGAGCACCAGCCGCCAGCCGGGGTCGAGCGCGATGGGCGGCTGCAGGATCCCGCCGGCGTGCAGTGCGTCGCCGACCAGCGAGGGGATGGTGCTGCTGCCCCCGGTGCTGGGCAGGACGAGCAGCGCGCCGAGCACCACCGCCGCGGGGACGACGAGCAGCTGCATCAGCGTGGTGCGGCGGGTGCGCATGCCGAGCAGCGTCAGGACGGCAGCGACGGCGATGCCGAGGGCGCCGAGGCCGCGCGCGGCCTCCGGGCCGCGGAAGATGCCGCCGGTCATCCACGCCGCCGCGGCGGTGCTCAGCGCGGCGGCGGCCAGGGTGCGCAGCAGCGGGACGGGGGGCGAGTCCTCGGCGGCGACGCTGGTCACCGCCTCTGTGTTCTCGGCGATGGCGACCGGAACCGTGTCGGCAACCGCGTCGACGTCGCGAACCGGGTCGCCGATCAAGCTCATCGTGATCCTGCGCCCACCGCACGCGAGAACACCGTGCCCAGCGCCGCGCCGGGACGCACCTCGACCACCTGCGCGCCCATCTCCACCGCGCGCCGCACGGTGAGCGGGTCGGACTCCTCCCACACCACCGCGGCGACGAGCACCGATCCGCCCTTCTCGACGAGCAGCCGCAGCCGTCCCGCGCTGTCCGCGTCGAGGTGCGGCGTGATCACCACGTGGTGGGCCACGCCTGCGCGCACCCGCAGCAGCCTCTCCAGCGACTCGCGCAGCGACGTCGACTCGCGCTGCACGCGCGCCAGCTCGTCGAGCAGCGGGATGCGCGCGCGCAGCCCGCGCAGGTCCACCGCCAGGCGCGCCGAGTTGGACTCCAGCCCGACGCTGAAGCCGTCCTGGAGGTGGCGGACGCCCAGCGACGCCGCGCAGCGCACCGCCGCCTCGAAGGTGTCGGACACCTCGCCGGGACGGTGCCAGGTGCGGTCGGTGTCGAGCACGACGACGATGCGGTCGGTGATGCCCTGCTCGAACTCGCGCACCAGCAGGCGGCCGGTGCGCGCCGACGCGCGCCAGACGACGCGGCGCAGGTCGTCGCCGACGACGTAGTCGCGCATGCCATAGAACTCGAACCCCGCGGGCCAGGCGCGGCTGTGCGGCGGCCGCACCGGCGGGTCCTCCCACTTGCGCGCGGTGGGACGGTCGACGACCACCTCGGTGGAGGGGTGCACGATGATCTCGGTTGCGTCGAGCAGCGGCTGGCGGCTGCGCGCCAGGCCGAAGGGGTCGGTCCACTCCGCCTCCAGCGGACCGACGCGATACACGCCGCGGCGCCGCGGGCGGATGCTGTACTGGTGGTGCACGTCGCGATCGGGCGAGAGCGTGCCGACGGCGACGCGCACCGGTGACCCCAGCGCGTCGTCGAGCCGCTCCTCGACGACGAACGACGTCAGCCGGCGGCGCGAGCGCAGGGTGATCTCCGCGAGCACCGTCTGTCCTTCGCGCACGCGGGTGGGGAGCTGCGAGCGCTCCGCCTGCAGGGCGCGACGCCGCCGCGCGATCCACCAGGCCGCGCCGACCAGCAGCAGCGCCACGTAGACGAGCAGGAACAGCGCCCGTCCACCCAGCGCGCGCGCGACGATCCAGCCCAGCACCGCGAAGCCGCTCACTGCGAGGCCGTTGGCGGACAGGCCGAGCCTCTGTTCGAGGCGCGCGAGAGCGCCCGCTCCTGCTTCCGTGTCGCGGCGCCGGGCGCCGATCATGCCGGGGCGCTCTCCCCGCCCACGCCGAGCGGCGGCTTGACGCGGCCGACGATGCGCTCGACCACCTTGTCGACGGTCTCGTCGCGCAGCTGCGCGTCGGGGGTGAGCACCAGGCGGTGGGCGAACACCGCGCTGAGCACGTGGCGCACGTCGTCGGGGTAGACGTCCTCGCGTCCCTGCGACGCGGCCACCACGCGCGCGGCGCGCATCAGGGCGAGCGAAGCACGGGTGCTGGCGCCGATCAGCAACGAGGGATCGCTGCGCGTCGCCTGGCAGAGGTCGATGATGTACATCATCACCGGCTCGCTGACGGTGATCCCGCGCGCCCATTCCACCAGCTGCAGCACGTCGCCGGTGGTGGCCACGGGGCGCAGGTCGGCGATCGCCTCGTCGGCGATGTTGGCGCGCAGCACCTCCGCCTCGGCGCCGCGGTCGGGATAGCCCACCGAGAGCTTGAAGAGGAAGCGGTCGAGCTGCGCCTCGGGGAGCGGGAAGGTCCCGGCCAGCTCGATGGGGTTCTGGGTGGCGATCATCAGGAAGGGGCGGGGCAGCGGATGGGTGACGCCGTCGACGGTGACCGCGCGCTCCTGCATGGCTTCCAGCAACGCGCTCTGCGTCTTCGGCGTGGCCCGGTTGACCTCGTCGACCAGCAGCACGCTGGTGAAGAGCGGGCCGGGCTTGAAGACGAAGTTGCTGGTCTGCATGTCGATGATCGTCGAGCCGGTGACGTCGGAGGGCAGCAGGTCGGGGGTGCACTGCACGCGCGCGGTGGGGACGTCGATGGTCTGGGCCAGGCTGCGCGCCAGCATCGTCTTGCCGGTGCCTGGCAGGTCCTCCAGCAGGACGTGGCCCTCGGCGAGCACGGCGGTGAGCACCATGCGCACCACCTCGGGCTTGCCCTTGATGACCCGCTGCATGTTGGCCGCCATCGCCTCGAAGCGGGCCCGGAACGAGGCCGGGTCGAGCGCCGGAGTTGTGGCCGAGAACGGCCGGAGCTGCGTCATGAGATCCTCCCCGATCGGTTCAGCGCCGCCGTGGACGCGCCCAGGTAGGCGCGCACCACCGCGGCATCCTCGACGACCGCGCGCGGCGGTCCGTCGGCGATGACGTGTCCCTGGTCCATGGCCACCATCCGCGTCGCCACCGCGGTCACCAGTGGCAGGTCGTGCTCGATGAGCAGGATGCTGCAGCCCGCCTCCTTGGCGATGCGCCCGATCAGCGGACCCAGCTCCTCGGTCTCGCTCTGCGCCAGGCCGCTGGAGGGCTCGTCGAGCAGCAGCAGCCGCGGCTCGGCGGCGAGCAGGCAGGCGAGGTCGACGATGCGTCGCGTCCCGGTGGAGAGCTCGCCGATGAACTGCTCGGCGTTGGGGCGCAGCCCGAGCCCGTCGAGGAGGTTGTCGATGCGCCGCGCGGTGCGCCGCTGCATGCGGCGCGCACCGGGCAGCCGCAGCGCCGCGCCCAGGCCCTCCAGGTCGGAGGCGGTGCGCTCCAGGGCGAGGGCGATGACCTCGCGCACCGTCATGGCGCCGAAGAGCTGCAGGTTCTGGAAGGAGCGCACCAGTCCGCGGCGTGCGCGTGCCTCGGGGGGGAGCGCGGTGACGTCCTCGCCGAAGGCGACGACCGTTCCTGCCGAGGGTGCCACGAACCCGGAGATGGCGTCGAAGAGCGTGGACTTGCCGGCACCGTTGGGCCCGATCACCCCGACGATCTCGTTGCCGCCGACGCTGAGGGTCACCTCGCGCAGCGCGTCGACGCCGCCGAAGCGCACCCCCAGACGGTCGACGCGGAGCACCTCCGCGTCCGCCGCATCCGCGGCGCCGTGCCGTCGCGCCGTGCCGCTCAGCGTGCCGCCCGCACTGGCGCGGCTCTGCCCCAGGAAGACGCTGCGCGCCAGGTCGCCCCGCTGCAGCAGCTCCGCCGTGGCGCCCTCGAAGACGACGCGCCCCTTCTCCATGAACACGGCGCGGTCGGCGACGGTCAGCGCGACGTTGACGGACTGCTCGACGATGACGATCGTCGTCCCGCCCGCGTGGATGCGCCGCAGCGCGTCGAGCAGCTGGTCGACCACCATCGGCGCCAGCCCGAGGCTCATCTCGTCGACGAGGAGCAGGCGGGGGTGCTGCAGCAACGCCTGGGAGAGCGCCAGCATCTGCTGCTCGCCGCCGCTCAGGTCACCGGCGAGCTGGCCCATGCGGGTGCGCAGCACCGGGAACAGGGTGAGCACCGCCTCGACGCGCGAGCCGCGATCGTCGGGGGCGACGCCGGCGGCCGCCAGGCGCAGGTTCTCCGCGACGGTGAGCCGCGGGAAGACGGCGCGCCCGCCGGGCACCAGCGCGACGCCGCGCTCGGTGGTGAGGTGCGGCGGCGAGTGGGTGATGTCCGCACCGTCGAGGAGGATGGCGCCGCTCGACGCCTCCTGCACGCCCGCGATGGCGCGCAGCAGCGTCGACTTGCCCGCGCCGTTGGTGCCGAGCAGGGCGAGGATCTCGCCCTCGTGGACGTCGAGGTCGACGCCGAAGAGGATGCGCGCACCCTCGTGGACGACGTCGACGTCGCGGCACACCAGCAGCTTGCGACGTCCGGACTGGCGGGCCCGTCGCGCCTCCTCGTCGGCCATGCTGGCGGCCAGAGCGGAGCGCATGTCGGCGGCGACGTGCAGCCCGCCGGTGGCCAGGATCACGGCGGCGACGAGGAACAGGGGCAGGTAGGGGAGGAGCTGCATGCGGGTCGACCAGCCCGCGCTCTGGATGGCGCCGACCCCGTAGAAGAGGATGGGGAAGGAGAGCAGCTGCCAGGGCGCGTAGCTGGTCATGCCCATCGCCCGGATGCGCGCCGGCGCAACCAGCGAGACCACCGACAGCAGCGGCGGGCTGAAGCCCGGGTTGACGAGCAGCGAGCAGGCGCCGGCGACGCACGCCGCGAGCACGGCGATCCAGAGCGACGGCGCCAGCGCGCAGAGCAGCAGCGCCGCCATCAGCACGACGCAGATCACCCCGACCAACCCCATCACCCGTGCAGGTCGCTCGGCGAGCATGCGCTCGGTGAGCACGCTGACCAGCACCTGCGCGGCGAGGGTCACCGCCGCCTCGGCCGCCGCCACCAGGCCGTAGGCGGCCGCGCCGAGATGCCACTCCACCGAGAAGTAGATGGGCAGCAGCACGAAGATGAAGCTCGCCGCGGAGAGGAATGGCATGGCGAACCAGATGCGGCGCAGCGTCTGCACGCTGTTGAGGGCACGCCAGGACTCCTTCCATCCCGCGGGCGCCTGCTCGTGCTGCGCCACGTCGGCGCCGGCGCCCATGGCCAGGCGGTCCTGCTCGCCCCGCACCGGCTCGCGGACGGTGAAGTACAGCCCCGTCAGCGCCAGCGAGAAGGCGCCCAGCACGATGAACGCGGTGCGCCACCCGTAGCCCGCGGCGATGACGCCGATGACGATGGGCGAGAGCACCGCGCCCAGGCTGCCGCACTGCATGACGAAGCCGATGGCGCGCGCCCGCCGCTCCGGCGGGTAGCAGTCGGTGAGCAGGGGCATCGCCGCGGGCTGGGCGACCACCTGGCCGCCGGTGGCGATGGCGCGTCCGGCGAGGAGCTGTCCCGGGCCGGCCGAGAAGCCCATGGTGATGGAGCCGAGGTGGGCGACGATGCCGCCGGCGCGCAGCATCCAGACGCGCCGCACCCGGTCGGCGACGAAGCCCATCAGCGGCGCCCCCAGGGTCTGGCTCACCTGCAGGACGTAGTTGAAGACCACGAGAAACTGCAGGTCGTAGCCGAAACTCGGGCGCATCTGGGGGATGAGCACGAAGAGCGCCTGGTAGTCGGCGTTGCCGAGCAGCTGGAGCAGGCCGACCACGAGCAGCGGCGTGACCGCGTACCCGGCGGCCACCGACCAGGGGTTGACCTGGCTCACGTACAGCCCCAGGCGGTCGCGGAGGCGCGGGCCGCGCTCCAGCGCGTCGAGCCCTTCGGCGAAGGGGTTCTCCTCCTCGGCGGGCGGCGTGTAGGCGGCGCCCTGCGCCACCAGACGCTCCGACGGCACCGGCGGGCGGGTGGCGATCATTCCGGCGCTCCGGCCGCATCGGCGTCGAGCCGGTAGCGCACCGGCACGTGGGCGCGCCCGC
Source organism: Candidatus Dormiibacterota bacterium (assembly GCA_035652335.1). Lineage (GTDB taxonomy): Bacteria > Chloroflexota > Dormibacteria > Aeolococcales > Aeolococcaceae > DASRDZ01. The sequence goes on along the minus strand of DASRDZ010000077.1, from coordinate 17,300 downwards.
CGCCGCCGGAGCGCAGCGGGGCGATCGGCGTCACCGCCCGGCCCTCGAGCGCGGCCTCGGCGATCAGTCCCGGCGCGTGGACGCGATGGCGCATCGCCACCCGCCGCAGCATGGCGTCGCGGGTTGCGGCCAGGAGCTGCACGAACCCGCCAGGCGCGAGCAGCAGCACGAAGACCACGCCGCCCCCGCTGGCCAGGAAGCCGACCAGCACGTTGGTGGAGCTGAGCAGGAAGCCGAGGTAGACCGCGCCCAGCACCGGCCCCCAGAGCGAGCCCATGCCGCCGATCACCACCATGAGGAAGACGGCCACGCCCAGCTCGGGGGTGAGGTCGGGGGCGTGCACGCCGTGCTCGTTGTAGGCGAGCAGCGCGCCGGCCAGGCCCGCCAGCGCACCCGAGACCGCGAAGGCGACGAGCCGCACGCGCGTGGGGCTCACCCCCAGCGCGCGCGCCGCCTGCTCGTTCTCACGGCAGGCGATCAGCGCCCGCGCCGTGCGGCTGCGTCGCAGCGCGGCCGTCGCCACCAGCACCAGGGCGAGCACGCCGAGGCACAGGTAGTAGAAGACGCGCTGGTCGTCGAGGTCGAGCCCCAGCAGCACGGGACGCTGCACGGTGTCGGGCAGCGCCTGTCCCAGGTAGTTGCCGCTGATCAGCACCAGCGACACGGTCACCGCCAGCGCCAGGGTGCTCACCGCCAGGTTCATGCCGCGCAGGCGCAGGGCGGGGATGCCGACCAGCAGCGCCGCCAGCGCCCCGCATGCGGTGGCCGCCAGCACGCCGACCAGGAAGGACAGGCCGGTCCCCGCGCTCACCAGTGCGGCCACGTAGGCGCCGACGGCGGCGATGGCCAGCTGCCCCAGGCTGATCTGCCCGCCCCAGCCGGTCAGCACCAGCAGCGAGACGCCGAGCATGGCGTAGATGCAGACGCGGGTGGCGGTGGCCACGTCGTTGGGCGACATCACCACCGGGTAGGCGAGCACGACCACCGCCAGCAGGATTGCACCCCAGCGCAGCCATGTCTGCACCACGGGGAGGCGGCGCAGCGCCTCGGGGATGGGCCGCACCTCGCGGGCCGCCAGCCAGCCGGCCATCGCCTCGCTCTCGGCGCGCCCGCGGCCCCGGCGCTGCAGCAGCAGGAAGAAGGACACCAGCGCGAGCAGGAGGGCGGGATAGAGATCCGGCGCGTTGATGCTGGCGCCCAGCGACACCTCGAAGATGCCCAGCACCAGCGCGCCGGCGACGACCAGCGGCAGGCTGCGGAAGCCGCCGACCACCGCCGCGGCCAGGATGCCGACCAGGGTCACCACGTCGAGCGGCGCGCCGGTGTGCACCCCGGCGGTGGTCGCCTGCAGGCAGGCGCCGACGCCGCTCAGGACTCCGGCGATGAGCCAGACCATGCCGCCCAGGGAGTCGACGTCGACGCCGAGGGTGCGCGCCCGCAGGGCGTTGTCGGCCGCGCCGCGCACCGCGATGCCGCGGCGGCTCCGCCGCAGGAACAGCGCCAGGCCCGCGCAGGCGAGTCCGACGGCGACGACGGTGGCGATGTCCGAGGCGGTGAAGGTGATCGGCGCGATGGTCACGGCGACGCCGGCCGGGATGGGAACGGCGTTGCTGAGCTGCACGCCGGGCGTGGTGCTGTCGAACATCGAGGGCAGCGCGGCGGCGATCCCGGCGAGCAGCTGGGCGATGCCGATGGTCAGCACCGTCGCCACCAGGCGCGGGGCGCGTGCGAAGCGGCGCACCAGGAGGGTGTGGGCGAGGTAGGCGAGCAGCGCGCTGAGCGCCACGGCGATGGCGAAGCTGAGCCAGAAGTCGAGCGCCCTGGCCAGGGCCGAGGCGTGGGCCACGCCGCCAGGCAGGCAGGGCCCGCAGACGAAGGAGGCGAAGTTGAGCACCTCGTGGCGCTGCACCATCTCGGAGAAGAGCACCGCCGCGGTGGCGCCCACCTGCACCTGGGCGAAGTTGACCACTCCGCTGCTGCGGTGGACGAGAACGATGCCGAGGGCCTGCAGGGCGACCGCGGCGCCGCTGACCACGCCGAGGCCGAGCAGGCCGCCGCTCAGGCCGCGCCCGACGGCCAGCGCGGCCACCAGCACGACACCGAGGCCGAGCAGCTCCGGCCGCTCGCGCAGCAACCGGCGCACCGCCGTCCCCGAACCCTCGCCCGGCACGCTCACCAGCTCAACTCCCTTTCCCCCGGCCGCCCCTCCCAGAACGACGCGACCGGCCCCTGCCTTGCTCCTCAGCCCCGCCACGCCGCATCTGGTATGCCAGCGTACTCTAGCAAGGACGCCCTTGCAGAATCAAAGAAACTCCTGGCATATGGCGGCTCAGAGCGCGACTGGTATACTACGGCGCTCGGTGGGCAGCAGGCCCCGCAGGGGCACGGGAGGGACGCGCGCCACATGCTCGCGGCGCCACGGCGGCACTCGATAGGACACGGGGAGAGGGCCCCGCGATGCAGCGCGCTCGCCGCGACGGGCCTCGCCGCCCTGCTGCTCAGCGCCTGCGGCTACCAGCCCACCGCCCAGGCCCGCCACGGCGGCCAGCTGGTCGTCGCCGTCGACAGCGAGCCGGTGTCGCTCAACCCGCTGACCGCAGGAGACGTGTCCTCGGTGCGCGCCTACGCGCCGCTCTACCCGCTGCTCTACAGCGCCCGGCCCGACCTCTCGATCGCGCCCGACCTCGCCGCCGCGCTGCCACAGCTCTCCGCCGACGGCCTCACCTGGACGGTGCCGCTGCGCCCGCACGCGCAGTGGAGCGACGGCGCGCCGATGACCGCGGCCGACGTCGTCTACACCGTCACCACCGAGAGCGATCCCACCCTCGCCGGCGACGCGACCTTCGACTGGTCGATGGTCGCCAGGGTCGCCGCCGTCGACGCGACCACGGTGCGCTTCACCCTGCGCGCACCCGACGCGGGGTTCGGCGCGCGGCTGGTGACGCCGGTGGTTCCCGCGCACGTGCTGTCGAAGTACAAGCCCGCGCAGATGGACACGGCGTTCTTCGACACCTCGCCGGCGGTGAGCGGCGGCCCGTTCCAGTTCAAGCAGCGCGAGACCGCCAGCGGGCTGCTCACCTACACGCCCAACCCGCACTGGTATGGGGGCGCTCCCAACTTCGACAAGCTGACGGTCGACGTGGTCACCGATTCCCGCCTGGTGCCACCGCTCTTGGCCCAGGGCCAGGTGCTCTGGTCGCCGCAGCTCGCCGACGACGCCGTGTCCGACGCGCAGCAGCAGGTCGGCGTGCGCCTGGCGTCGTACCCGGAGCTGAGTCTCGTCGCCCTGCAGTGCAACGACCGCGCCGGCACGCCGACCGGCAGCGCCCTGGTGCGCCAGGCCCTCGCCGCCGCCCTCGACCGCGGCGCCGTCGCGCATGCCGCCATGGGCGACAACGCGACGCCGATGTGGGGCGACGTCCCGCCCCAGTCCTGGGCGTACGACGCCTCGGCGGTGCCGCACACGGTGCGCGACGTCGCCGGGGCGCGCGCGCTGCTGGCCCAGGCGCACGTCGAGGCGCCGCTGGCCCTCGACCTGCTCTACCCGCGCGGCGACGCAGCACGGCAGGCGGCGGCGGCCAGCATCGCCGCGCAGGCGGCGCCGGCAGGCTTCCAGATCACACCGCGCGCCGTCGACCCGGTCGCCCTGCACAGCGCGCTCGCCAGCGGCCAGTTCTCGCTGGCCCTGACCGAAACCGGCACCTCGCTCGACCCCGACCGCAGCGCCTCGCTGTCCGCCGCGGAGGTCCCGCCCGGCAATCCCGCGGGACTGAACTGGGGCGGGTACGCCAGCCCTGCGATGGACCGGCTGCTCGCCGCCGAGCGCACCGCGGTTGCCGCCCCCGGTGCGGCGCTGCAGAGCGCGCGCCGGCCCGCCATCAGCGCGATGGAGAAGCTGCTGGCCACCGACCTTCCCTTCATCCCGCTCTACGCGCCGCTGCACCGCGCCGCCTACAACGTCACCGTCAACGGCCTGGTCGCCGGCGCCCAGCTCGACCAGGACCGCGACTCCGCGATGTACGGCCGCTGGTACCTGGCCGCATGAGCACCCGCCGGCGCACCGCGCCGCCGCCGCACCCGGACCTCGCCGACGTCGCCTACGCGCGCCTGGCCCAGGCCATCGCCACCTGCGAGGTGCCCGCGGGCGCGCCGCTCAACGAGCGTGAGGTGGCCGCGCGGCTCGGCATGAGCCGCACGCCGCTGCGTGCCGCGCTGCACCGACTCTCGCTGGAGGGGCTGGTCACCAGCGTGCCCAAGAAGGGCACCTACGCCGCCCCGCTCGACGCCCGCGACATCACCGACAACATGGCCGTCCGCGAAGCGCTGGAGATCGAGATGGCCCAGCGCGTGATCGCCGCCGGCTTCGAGCTGGACAGCGACGTCCTGCAGGAGCTGCTGTCGGCGCAGCGGCACGCCATCGAGCACCTCGACTCACCGGCCTTCCTGCGCAGCGACGAGCAGTTCCACCTCTACCTGCTGGCCGCCGCGGGCAACCGCCGTGCCGTCGAGGCGGCGCAGCGCGCCTGGCTGCACGTCAACCGGGCGCGCTACATGGTGCCCATGACCGTCGGGCACATGCGCGCCTCGCTGCGCGGGCATCGCGAGATCGCCGCCGCCCTCCTCGAACGCAGCGCCCCGCGCGTCGAGCGGGCGATCCGCGGACACCTGGAGGAACCGTTGCAGCGCCAGCTCAGCTCGTTGCGCGAGAGCCATCCGGAAGCCTTCGCCGAGCCGCCGCACACCGCGCGCGACCTGCAGGCGCCGCTGCTCGACACGGCGCTGCTCGCCGGGGTGTCCTGATGAGCCGCCGCCATCCCGCCGGCCTGATCCGCGACGTCCGCACCACGCCGGTGACGGTGCCGCTGGAGGCGCCGCTGCGCCACGCCGCGGGCGCGCATTGGGGCCGCTTCGTGCGCACCATCGTCGAGGTCGAGACCGACGCAGGCCTGGTCGGCCTCGGCGAGATGGGCGGCGGCGGCGAGGTGGCCGACCAGGCCATCGCCGGCCTGCGCCAGTACCTCCTGGGCCACGACCCCTTCGACCTGGAGATGCTGCGCTGGAAGCTGATGAACCCCACGGCGTCGCTCTACAACAACCGCATGCAGATGCACGCCGCGGTGGAGTTCGCCTGCCTCGACATCATGGGACGCGCCCTGGACATGCGCGTCTGCGACCTGCTCGGCGGCGCGCTGCGCGAGTCGGTGCCGTTCGCCACGTATCTCTTCTACCGCTACCCGTCGGAGGACGGCGGGGCCGGCGGTGAGGAGACGCCGGACGAGATGGTGGCGCACTGCCGCGCCCTCCGCGAGAAGCACGGCTTCCGCACCCACAAGCTGAAGGGCGGCCACTTCCCGCCGCAGCACGACGTCGAGGTGCTCCGCGCCATCGCCGCGGCCTTCCCGGAGGACCGCGTGCGGCTCGACCCCAACGCGGTGTGGACCGTCGAGGAGTCGCTGGAGGTGGCGCGCGCCATCGCCGACCTGCGCAACGACTACCTGGAGGATCCCACCTGGGGGCTCGACGGCATGCGCCGGGTGCGTGAGCGCGTCGGCATCCCCACCGCGACCAACACGGTGGTGGTCAACCCCGAGCAGCTGGCGGCGTGCATCCGGCTCGACGCCGTCGACGTCATCCTCCTCGACACCACCTTCTGGGGCGGGCTGCGCCAGGCCTGGCAGGCGGCCAAGGTCTGCGAGACCTTCCAGTGGGGAGTCAGCGTCCATTCCAGCGGGGAGCTGGGCATCCAGCTGGCCACCATGCTGCACTTCGGCGCCCTCCTCCCCAACCTGAAGTTCGCGGCCGACGCGCACTACCATCACCTCTGCGACGACGTCATCCAGGGAGGACTCATGCGCTACGTCAACGGCGAGATCGCCGTGCCCGGCGGCCCGGGGCTGGGCGTCGAGCTCGACCGCGACAGGCTGGGCACGTACCACGAGCTGTTCCGCTCGATCGGCGGCTACGCGTACGACCGCGACCCCGGCCGTCCCGACTGGGTGCCGGTGGTGCCGCAGCAGCGCTATGCGGTGCCGAAGCGATGAGCGCGCCTGCGGACGTCGCGCCGCTGCGGCGCAACCCCGCGCCCGACGCGCTCGCCGAGACGCGCGTGGTGGCGATCTTCCGGCGCCTCAGCACCGCCCATGCGGTGATGGCGGCGCGTGCGCTCGCCCAGGGCGGCGTGCGCGCCGTCGAGATCACCATGGACTCCGACAATGCGCTCGACACCCTCGCCGCATTGCGCGAGTCGCTCGGCGATGACGTCGCCGTGGGTGCAGGCACGGTGATGGACCTGCGCAGCGCGCGCAGTGCGGCGGACGCCGGCGCATGCTTCTTCGTCTCGCCGCACAGCGACGAGGCGCTGATCCGCGACATCCACGCGCTGGGCATCCCCTACGTGCCCGGCGCGTTCACGGCCAGCGAGATCGTGCGCGCCTGGAACGCGGGGGCGACGGCGGTGAAGGTGTTCCCGTCGAGCACGGTCGGCCCGCGGTACATCCACGACCTGCTCGGCCCGCTCCGCCAGATCCCGCTGGTTCCCACCGGCGGCATCACGCCGGAGACGGCCGCCGGGTTCATGGCGGCCGGCGCCTGGGCGGTGGGCGTGGGCGCGCAGCTGGTCCCGGTCGACCTCGTCGAGTCGGGCGACGAGGCGGCCCTGGCCGCGCGGGCCGCGACCCTGATGGAGGCGGTGCGGGCGGCGCGCAGCGCGTGAGCCGGCAGGCAGCGGCGGCCTCCGCGTCGCCGGAGGTGGTGACGCTCGGCGAGACGATGGTCCTGCTCATGGCGGAGCAGTCCGGTCCGCTGCGCGAGGCGACCAGCTTCCGTCGCCTGGTCGGCGGTGCGGAGTCGAACGTCGCCGCCGGGCTCTGCCGGCTCGGCCACGCCGCCGGCTGGATCAGCCGGGTCGGCAACGACGACTTCGGGCGGGTCATCCTGCACCGCCTGCGCGGTGAGGGGGTCGACCTGGCGCACGCGGTCGTCGACGCCGAGGCGCCCACGGGCGTGATGATCCGCGAGCGCCGCGAGCTGGGCGCCATCGAGGTGCTCTACTACCGTCGCGGCTCGGCGGCGAGCCGCCTGGGGGCGGCCGACGTCCCGGAGCGGTACGTCGCGGGCGCGCAGCACCTCTACCTCACCGGCATCACCCCTGCGCTCTCGGCGTCGTGCCGGCAGGCGTCGTTCCACGCCGCGGAGGTGGCCCGCGGCGCCGGAGTTCCTGTCGTGTTCGACCCGAACATGCGGCGCAAGCTGTGGAGCGACGGCGAGGCGCGGCCGGTGATGCGCGACCTCGCCGCGCAGAGCGACGTGGTGCTGCCCGGCGTCGCCGAGGCGGAGCTGATCACCGGCGAGCCCGACCCGCTGCTGGCGGCGCAGGCGCTGCTCGCGCTCGGTCCGCGGCTCGTCGTGCTCAAGCTCGGCGAGCAGGGGGCGCTGGCGGTCGGCGCCGGCGGGGAGGTGGTGCAGGTGCCGGCCGCGCCGCTGCAGCGCGTCGTCGATCCCGTCGGCGCCGGCGACGCCTTCGCCGCCGGGTTCCTCGCCGCCACCCTGGACGGCGAGGCGCTTGCCGAGGCGCTCGACCTCGCCGCCCGCTGCGCCGCCCACGTCATGTCGGCGCACGGCGACATGGAGAACCTGCCCTACCGCCACGAGCTGGAGGCCACCCGCAGCGACCCGCGCGACGTGCGGCGCTGAATCCGTAGCGTCACGCAACGCGAAGCGGGCTATGCTGGCGGCATGAAGCGCACCAGCTTCGCCGGCATGGAGTGCTCGGTGGCCCGCACCCTCGACGTGGTGGGGGAGTGGTGGAGCCTGCTGGTGCTCCGCGACGCCTTCTGCGGGGTGCGCCGCTTCGAGGACTTCCAGCGCAGCCTGGGCATCGCCCGCAACATCCTCACCGACCGGCTGCAGACGCTGGTCGACGAGGGCGTGCTGGAGCGCCGCCTCTACCAGGAGCGACCCGAGCGCTACGAGTACCGCCTCACCGACAAGGGTCGTGACCTCTACCCGGTGCTGCTCTCCCTGATGCGCTGGGGCGACCGCTGGGCCGCCGGCGATACCGGGCCTCCCATGGTGCTGACCCACAAGGCCTGCGGGCACGACGTCATGCCCGTGCTGGTCTGCCCGGACTGCCGGCAGGACGTCGAGGCGCGGGGGATGGCCTGGCGGCGTCGCGAGAGGGTTGCTTCAGGCAACTGACCGGCGCATACTGGGCGTTGCATCATGCAACTGCCCTATCCGCCCCCCGCACCCCGATCGGTTCAGGCGCCCGCGCGCACCACCCACCGCCTGGTCACCCTGCGCGACGGCGGCCGCGTCCTCCTCCGGCCGCTGCGGCCCAGCGACCGGGAGGTCTACCTGCGCGGCTTCGAGCACCTCGGCTCCGCGTCGCGCTACATGCGCTTCTTCTCGCCGAAGGCCCTGCTCACCGAGCGGGAGCTGCACTACTTCCTCGAGGTCGACCACCACGACCACGAGGCCATCTGCGCCACCGACCTCGCCACCGGCGACGGCATCGCGGTCGGCCGCTTTGTCCGCGACCCCGCCGAGCCCACCGTCGCCGAGGTGAGCATCACCGTCGTCGACGAGCACCAGGGGCGCGGGCTGGGTGCGGCGCTGCTGGAGTACGTCGCCCTGCGTGCCGCCGAGGAGGGCGTCGCGCGGCTGCGCGCCTCGGTCCTGGCGGACAACCACCGGATGCTCACCCTCATCCGCACCCGCTGGCCGCGGCACCGCGTCCACCGCGGCGCGGCGTCGGTGCTGGAGCTGGAGTTCGACGTGCGGCGCTGAGGGCGGCGTCAGGCGGGCAGCGCCGCGTGCTTCGCCGGCCGCCGCCGCTGCGCCGCCGCCAGGCGGTCGCGCACCGCCAGCGCCTCGGGGAAGTCGCCCGCGTCGCGGAGCTCGACGGCGCCCTCGAAGGCGGCGCCGTGCAGCCAGTCCTCGCCGATGCCGGTGCGCGCCATGGCGATCGTCCAGCCGTCCAGCCCCAGCCCGCCGGCGCTGACGTCGGCCAGCTCGGCGGCGAAGTCGGGGCAGTGGTGGCAGGCCTCGCGGGCGAAGGGCTTGCACTCCTTGAGCGGCACCTCGACCAGCCCGGGCGCGGCGATCCGCGCGGCGCTGCCGGGGATTGCGCCCTGGCGCAACCGTCCCTCCCGTCCCGGGGGGACGCTCACCAGTACGCGCCCCTTGATGTTGACCTTGGCCACGTCACGCAGGTCGATGCCGAGGCGCGACTCCAGCACGCCGTGCAGGAACCCCTCGACGGTGAAGGCCTCGCTGCACATCAGCCCCACCGTGAAGACGACGGAGCGGAAGCGCTTCAGGCCCGACGCCTGGGCGCGCCGCACCGCGCTGACCTGGCAGGGCGTGCCCACCAGGGCGACCCGTCGCGCGGGCGGGACGTCGCGCAGCAGCAGCGGGTTCGCGGAGTACGTGTAGCGCGAGCGCGCCGCCGCCAGAAGAGCTGAGGGCGTCGTCGCCAGCACCGGCACGGGCAGCAGCGGCGCAGTGGGATCGACGCCGGACACCACCGCGCCGTCGATCAGCTCGTGCTCCAGCGCCCAGCCGAGCAGCGCGGTGACGAAGCCGCCGTCCTGCCCGGCCGCGTGCACGGCGGGCGAGGCGCCGCGCGCCGCCACCACGCTGCGGGCCACGCCCGCCGGCTCGTCGTCGCGGTGGGCGCGGCCCATCACGGCGCTCTCCAGCATCACCGTCTGCGGCCGCAGCCGGGCGCAGGCCTTGGCGCACACCGTGCATCCCGCGTCGCCGAAGCGGCAGCCGTCCGCACCGCTCTCCGCGTCCGTCTGCACGGGCCGCTCGCCGGCGTAGGCGAGCACGCCGCGCGGGCAGGCGATCACGCAGGCGGCGCAGCCCATGCACAGGCCGGGATCGACGACCTCGGCGTACAGCTCGCGCCACTGCGCGACGGTGGGCGCGGTCATGGGGACTCCTCCGCGTCGTGCTCCACGGCGGTCATCTGCTCGTAGACGTGCCAGCGCTCGGCGATGTCGTGCTCCGCCTCGTGGAGCAGCTCGTCGGCCTCGCGGGCGTCGCGGCGGCGCAGCGAGGTGAAGCGCGTCTCGCCGTCCTCGAACTGGCGCAGCGGGATGACGGGGTGGCGGGAGTCGATGCGCAGCGGGTGCACCGCATCGCCGCCGCCGGGCACCCAGCGCCAGAGCGGCCAGTACCCGCTGTCCACCGCCTCCTTCTGGTGCGACATGCCGGTGGCCATGTCGATGCCGTGCTCGATGCAGTGCGAGTAGGCGATGACCAGCGACGGCCCGCGGTGCGCGTCGGCCTCGGCGAAGGCGCGCACCGTCTGCGCGTTGTCCGCACCCATGGCCACCTGGGCGACGTACACGTCGCCGTACATCGCCGCGATCATGCCCAGGTCCTTCTTGGCGGTGCGCTTGCCGCCCGCGGCGAACTTGGCGACGGCGCCGCGCGGCGTCGACTTCGAGGCCTGGCCGCCGGTGTTCGAGTACACCTCGGTGTCGAGCACCAGGACGTTGACGTCGCGGCCCGAGGCGAGCACGTGGTCGAGGCCGCCGAAGCCGATGTCGTAGGCCCAGCCGTCGCCGCCGACGATCCACACGCTGGTGCGCACCAGCGCGTCGGCGAGGCTCGACAGCCGGCGCGCCCGGGGGTCGTCCACGTCCGCCAGCGAGTGCTGCAGCTCGGCGACGCGCAGGCGCTGCATGGCCACGCCCGTCTCGTCGCCCTGGTCGGCGTCGAGCAGCCCCGCGACCAGCGCCGCATCCACCGTTCCCGACATCTCCTGCAGCAACGCTCGCGCCTGCTCGGCACGCTGGTCGAGGGCGATCCGCATCCCGTAGCCGAACTCGGCGTTGTCCTCGAACAGCGAGTTGGCCCAGGCGGGGCCGCGTCCGAAGCGGTCGACGCTCCAGGGTGTCGCCGGCAGGTTGCCGCCGTAGATGGAGGAGCAGCCGGTGGCGTTGGCCACCACCATGCGGTCGCCGAACATCTGGCTCAGCAGCTTGAGATACGGCGTCTCGCCGCAGCCGGCGCAGGCGCCGGGGAACTCGAAGAGCGGCTGCACCATCTGCGATCCCTTGATGGTGCTCACCCGCACCTCGGCGCGCGACATCTCGGGCAGCGTCTCGAAGAACTCCCAGCGGCGCAGCGCGGCGTCGCGCTGGGTCTCGACGGGGGCCATCTCCACCGAGCAGTGCGCCGGGTCGACCTTGGAGTGCGCCGGGCAGTAGTCCGCGCAGATGCCGCAGCCCGTGCAGTCCTGCGGCGACACGGCGATGGTCATCACCATGCCGGGCTGCTCCTTGCTGCGCCAGGGCTTCGACTGGAAGCCCTCGGGCGCGGCGTCGAGCGCAGCCGGGTCGTACACCTTCATGCGCAGGGCCGCGTGCGGGCAGACCAGCGCGCACTTCGCGCAGTCGATGCAGATCGCGGGATCCCAGACGGGCAGCTCGGCGGCGATGTCGCGTCGCTCCCAGCGCGAGGTGGCGGTGGGGAAGCTGCCGTCCGGCGGCAGCGCGCTGACCGGCAGCTCGTCGCCGTGCCCCGCCATGATGGGGCCGAGCACCTCGCGTACGAAGGCGGGCGCGTCCGCCGGCACGGGCGGACGGCGGTGCAGCCCGCCGCCCGCCTGTGCCGGCACCGCGACCTGCGCCAGGCCCGCCAGCGCGGCGTCGATGGCGTCGTCGTTGGCCCGCACCACCCGTTCCCCCTTGGCCGCGTAGACCTCGCGCACCTGCGCCTTGAGCGCCGCCACCGCCTGCTCCGCCGGGATGATCCCGCTCAGCTCGAAGAAGCAGGTGGCCAGGACCGTGTTGATCCGTCCCCCCAACCCGGCGTCGCGCGCGACGGCCGCGGCGTCGACGACGAAGAAGCGCAGCCCCTTGCCGACGATCTGCTCCCGCACCTCGACCGGCAGGTGAGGCCACACCGAGGCCGCGTCGTACGGGCTGTTGAGCAGGAAGGTCGCGCCGGGCGCGGCGACGTCGAGCACGTCGATGCGGTCGAGCAGGAGGAACTGATGGCAGGCGACGAACTGCGCCTGGCGCACCTGGTACGTGGCGCGGATCGGCGCGGTGCCGAAGCGCAGGTGCGAGACGGTGGCGGTGCCCGACTTCTTGGAGTCGTAGACGAAGTACGCCTGCGCCTGCAGCCCCCCCTGTTCGCCGATGATCTTCACCGCCGCCTTGTTGGCGCCGACCGTGCCGTCGCTGCCCAGCCCGAAGAACACCGCGCGCTGCACCCCGTTGGGTTCCGGCACCAGCGACTCGTCGACGTCGAGGGAACGGCCGGTGACGTCGTCGACGACGCCGACGGTGAAGCCGTTCCGCGGGCGGGGCAGCGCAAGGGCGGCGAAGACGGTTGCCGCCATCGACGGCGTGAACTCCTTGGAGGAGAGGCCGTAGCGCCCGCCCACCACCAGCGGCATCGAGCCGCCCTCGCGCATCGTGTCCGCGGCCAGGGCGGTGACCACGTCCTGGTAGAGCGGCTCGCCGAGCGCGCCCGGCTCCTTGGTGCGGTCGAGCACGGCAAGCCGCCGGACCGAGATCGGCAGCGCCGCGAGGAGGGCCTCGGCGGGGAAGGGACGGAAGAGGCGCACCGTGAGCACGCCGACCTTCTCGCCGCGCGCGGTGAGCGCGTCGACGGCGTCCTGGAGCGCCCCCGTGGCGGAGCCCATCACCACCACCACGCGCTCGGCGTCGTCCGCTCCGTAGTAGTCGCAGAGGTGGTACGCGCGACCGGTGCGCTCCTCCAGCTCGCGCATCACGCCGTCGACCAGCGACGGCACGGCGTCGTACCAGGGGTTCGAGGCCTCGCGCGCCTGGAAGAACACGTCGGGGTTCTGCGCGGAGCCGCGCAGCACGGGATGCAGCGGGGAGAGCCCGCGCGCGCGGTGCTCCTCCACCAGCGCGTCGGGCACCAGCGCGCGCAGGTCGTCGTCGTCGAGCAGGGCGACGGTGTTGACCTCGTGCGAGGTGCGGAAGCCGTCGAAGAAGTGCAGGAAGGGCACGCGCGCCCGCAGCGTCGCCGCGTGTGCGACCAGCGCGAAGTCGTGGGCCTCCTGCACCGACGAGGCGCAGAGCATCGCCCAGCCCGTCGCGCGTGCGGCCATGACGTCGCTGTGGTCCCCGAAGATGGAGAGGGCATGCGTCGCGACGGTGCGCGCCGCCACGTGGATCACGGCGGGCGTCAGCTCGCCGGCGATCTTGAACATGTTGGGCAGCATCAGCAGGAGGCCCTGCGAGGCGGTGAAGGTCGTCGCCAGCGCGCCGCTGAGCAGCGCGCCGTGCACCGCGCCCGCGGCCCCACCCTCGCTCTGCATCTCCACGACCGCGGGGACGGCGCCCCACAGGTTGGTGCGCCCCGACGCCGACCATGCGTCGGCCAGCTCGCCCATCGCGGAGGCGGGGGTGATGGGGTAGATCGCCACCACCTCGCTGAGCCGGTGGGCGACCCGGGCGGCGGCCTCGTTGCCGTCGATGGTGGCCATGTGAGGATGCGGGCGCATGCCACAGCATCGGCATGGGACGGCCGGCAGCGCCAGCGGCGAAGGTCACCGATGCGGCGGGCCGTCCGCTGCGCGGAGGCGGGCCGAAGGTCAGCTTCGCCCGGTCCTGCGGCTACAGCGAGCGCACGAACTCCGCGACACGGTCGAGGGCGTCGTCGAGCACGGGGAGGAGGCCGTGCTGCACGCCCGGATAGGTGTGCAGCGTCACGTCACGCAGCAGCGGGACGTTCGCGCGCAGCAGGTCGACGCGGGCGAAGGGATCGGACTCCCCGGAGAGGAGCAGCACCGGACAGGCGATGCGCGGCCAGTGCTCGACGCGCAGGTCCTCGGGATGCCCGGGCCGGTGCAGCGGATACGACAGCAGCACCAGCCCACCCACCGGCGTCTCCGCCGCCAGCATCGAGGCGACGCGGCCGCCGAAGCTGTGGCCGCCGACGACGAACCCACCGGGATCGGCGGCGACGCGCCGGGCGAACACCGGCACCGCCCGCTCCGCCCTTCCCTTGGGGAGGTCGATCGCCTCGGCGGCGATGCCGCGCTCCTCCAGGCCGCGAACGTGCGGGCGCATCGAGGCCGCCGTCCCCGACGCGCCGTGTCCCAGGACCACCCGCAGCGCTGCCATGCCGGTGGCGAATCCTAGCGCCGCCGCCCACACCTCTTAACGCCGTGCACACCCCCTCTCAACCGGTGGCAGGGCACACTCGGCGCAACGGACGGCAACTCCCACTCCACGGCAGGGAGGCTGGTGGTCCCCCGGCCGCCGCCTCCTCTGCCGGCGGGGTGAGGGTGTCAGCGGGGCGGCGAGCCGTGGCGGACGCGGTCGCGCGCCCGGTCGAGGACGCCGACGACCGGGATCCCCACCGAGCCTGGCGCGTGCGGGTGGGGGTGGGTCGGCGCCAGCCGCTCGGCTCGCTCCACCATCGCCCCGAGCCGCATCCGCTCGCGAGGCCCGAGGTGGAGCCGCAGCGCTGGGAAGAGCAGCGTCTCCTCGGTGTGGGCGTGCTCGCGGACACCCTCGACGAGGCGGCGCACCAGCTCCTCGCGGTCGTCGCCGCCGGGCTCGGCGTCCTCGATGGCGGCGAGGAGCTGCTTGGCCTGCCGCTCCTCCGCCAGCACCTGCGCGGCCAGGCGATGGCCGTCGGGAAGCTGCCGCCTCACCAGGGGATGGACCAGCTGCTCCTCCACCGCCTCGTGGATCGAGAGGCGCCGCCGCAGCTCGCGCAGGGCCGCCCGGCGCACCTCGGGAACCGCGGTGGACCGCTCGTACTCCTCGATGAGCTGCTCGGTCTCGCGGTGCCGGGAGAGGAGGAGGTCGACGACGTCCTGGCCTTCGAGCCGCTCCCGGCGCCGCCATGCGCGCAGGAGCAGGGCCGCCGCGCCGCCGCTGGTGGCGACGGCGAGCAGGCGGGCTGCTCCGGCGCGGATGCCGGACCTGGCGTGCCGGCGGGTCATGGGCACACCCTCCAACCGTCTGGACGATCAGTCGTGACGCCCCTGCTCCCGTTCCTCTGGACGAGGCTATCACCTGGTGCCCGCCGGTCAGGGCGGTCCTGCGGGGCCGGAGTCCGCCGGCGTCGCCGCGCACGGTATGGTTCGGCGCCATGGCCGTGCCGTCCCCGCGCCCGCTGCGCGCCCTCCTGCTCGCCGGTGCCGCGCTCCTGGCCGCCTGCGGGAGCACGGGCACGTCGCAGTCGGGCAGCTCGTCCAGCGCCTCCAGCTCCTCCAGCCCGTCCGGCGCATCCAGCTCCGCCGTCGAGTCGAGCACGGTGAGCAGTGGCGGCGGGACCGCGGCCGGCGCGGCGACTCCCTGCAGCACGGCGCAGTTCGGCAGCCCGCTGCAGCCCAAGGACGCGCCGAGCGACCTGCACGCCTACTCGTCGGCGCCGGCCATGCAGATCGACACCGCCAAGCTCTACCTGGCCACCATCAAGACCGAGAGGGGCGACATCGTCCTCTGCCTGGAGCCCAAGCTGGCGCCCAAGACGGTGAACAACTTCGTGGTGCTGGCCCGCAACCATTTCTACGACGGGCTCAAGTTCCACCGCGTGGTGCCGGGCTTCGTCATCCAGGGCGGCGACCCCAAGGGCGACGGCAGCGGCGGCCCCGGCTACGAGTTCGCCGACGAGCCGGTGCAGGGCGACTACACCACGGGCTGCGTGGCCATGGCCAACGCCGGCCCCAACACCAACGGCTCACAGTTCTTCGTGTGCATCGCCAACGACACGACGCTGCCCAAGCAGTACAACCTCTTCGGGCAGGTGACCAAGGGGATCGACGTGGCCCTCGCGATCCAGATGGGTGACGTGATGCAGAGCGTCACCGTGCAGGAATCGCAGTAGGCGCGCAGCCGGGCATGGAGGTCCGCGGCGATCTCCGCAACGTGGCCATCATCGCCCACGTCGACCACGGCAAGACCACGCTGGTCGACGCCCTGCTGAAGCAGTCGCGGGTGTTCGCCGAGCACGAGCAGGTCGGCGAGCTGATCATGGACTCCAACGACCTGGAGCGCGAGAAGGGCATCACCATCCTGGCCAAGAACACCTCGGTGCGCTACCGGGGGGTGAAGCTCAACATCATCGACACGCCGGGGCACGCCGACTTCGGCGGCGAGGTGGAGCGCGTGCTCGGCATGGCCGACGGGTGCCTCCTGCTCGTCGACGCCGCCGAGGGCCCGATGCCGCAGACGCGCGTGGTGCTGCGCCAGGCACTGGCGCTCGGGCTTCGCCCCATCATCGTCGTCAACAAGATCGACCGCGCCAACGCACGTCCCGACGAGACCGTCGAGGCGGTGCACGACCTGCTGCTGGAGCTGGCCACCGACGCCGAGCAGCTCGACGCACCGGTGGTCTACACCAACGGCCGCGAGGGCACCGCGACGCTCGACCTGCGCGTCGACGGCACCACCCTGGAGCCGCTCCTCGACACCGTGCTGGAGCAGGTCCCGCCGCCGCGGGCCCTGCACGGGCCGCTGCAGCTCCTGGTCAGCGCGCTCGACCACGACTCCTACCGCGGGCGCATGGCCATCGGTCGCGTCGTCCGCGGGTCGATCGCGCCCGGGATGCCGGTGGTGCTGTGCACCGCCGAGGGCGTGTCGCTGCGCCAGCGCGTCGGCCAGGTGCTCGCCGTCGAGGCGCTGGAGCGATTGCCGGTGGAGTCGGCGTCGGCGGGGGAGATCGTCATCGTCACCGGGCTGCCCGACGTGGCCATCGGCGACACCATCGCCGACGCCGACACGCCGGAGGCGCTGCCCCGCCTCGAGGTCGGAGAGCCGACACTGCGCATGCAGTTCAGCGTCAACGCCTCGCCCTTCGCGGGGCGCGAGGCGACGCTCTCCTCGACGTCGCGCCAGCTGCGCGCGCGCCTGGAGCGCGAGCTGCTCACCAACGTCGCCCTGCGCGTCGCCGACGGCCCCACCGC
This sequence comes from Candidatus Dormiibacterota bacterium, assembly GCA_035652335.1. GTDB lineage: Bacteria > Chloroflexota > Dormibacteria > Aeolococcales > Aeolococcaceae > DASRDZ01. Next base: position 385 of record DASRDZ010000077.1, on the reverse strand, counting down.
CGACATCTTCGAGGTGAGCGGCCGCGGCGAGCTGCACCTCGCCATCCTCATCGAGACGATGCGGCGCGAGGGCTACGAGTTCGAGGTCTCGCGCCCCGCGGTGATCACGCGCGAGGTCGACGGCCATCGCGTCGAGCCGGTGGAGGAGTGCCTCATCGACTGCGGCGCGGAGCACGTCGGCGCGGTGACCGAGGCGCTCGGCTCGCGCGGTGCGCAGCTGCAGTCGATGCGCACCGACGCGGGCGGCGGCGTGCGGCTGACCTACGTCGCGCCGACGCGTGCGCTGATCGGCCTGCGCAGCATCCTGCTCACCCTGACGCGGGGCACCGGGGTGATGGCCACCCGCCTGCTCGGCTGGGAGCGCTGGCGTCCGCTGCCGCGCAGC
>DASRDZ010000076.1:0-49856 GCA_035652335.1 Candidatus Dormiibacterota bacterium | reverse complement strand
ACCCGCGGCGCATCGAGTCGCCCGAGGTGGCGGCGATGTCGGTGATGATCACCGACCGGCTGCGCGACGAGATCGGACGCCATGGCCGTCACTGACGCGCGCACCGCCCAGGTCGAGTCCGGCCTCGACCAGCTCGACCTTCCCACCTCGGGGACGACGCCGTGGCAGCGGCGGGTGGTGCGCATCGTGCTGCCCAAACTGGTCGCACTCGGCTTCCTGCTCGGCGTCTGGCAGCTGATCTTCGTCCTCAAGCTGCAGCCGTCGTACACCATCCCGTCGCCGGGCGCGGTGTGGGCGGCCTTCGTTGGCCAGGTGCAGAACGGCAACGTCGCCAACGCGGTGTGGACCAGCGTGATGCACGGCGGCGAGGGCTACGCCATCGCCATCGCCGTCGGCACGCCGCTCGGCCTGCTGATCGCGCGCTTCCAGGTGGTGCGCCTGGCCATCGGCTCGCTGATCGCCGCGCTGCAGTCGCTGCCCTCGGTGACCTGGGCGCCGGTCGGCGTTCTCTGGTTCGGCCTCTCGCAGACGACCATCCTCTTCGTCGTGGTGATGGGCGCGCTGCCCTCGATCGCCGGCGGCATGGTGGCCGCCTTCGACCAGATCCCGCCGCTGCTGCTGCGCGTCGGCGACGCCATGGGCGCGCGCGGCATCGCCCGCTACCGCTACATCGTTCTCCCCGCCGCGCTGCCCGGCTACGTCGCCGGCATGAAGCAGGCATGGTCGTTCTCGTGGCGCTCGCTGATGGCGGCGGAGCTGATCGTCAACGGCGGCGACCTCGGCTTGGGACTCGGCCAGCTGCTCGAATCGGGCCGCGCCAACATCGACATGCCGCTGATGCTGATGTCGATCGGGCTGATCCTCGCCGTCGGCGTCCTCGTCGACGCGCTGATCTTCGCCCCGCTCGACCGCGGCGTCCGGCGCCGCCGGGGACTCTCCGCCGCCTAGCTACTGCACCGCGCCGACCGTCGCCGGTCTCGGCGCGGCCCGGCGGCCGCGCGCCCAGGCAATGGCGGGACGCTCGATGCGCGTCCAGCTCAGCCAGGCGATGGGGAAGGTCAGCGCGACCACGATCATCCAGTCGCCCACCTGGTTGGTCCAGATCGACGCCGAGATGCCCGCCGAGGCGGCCGCCCAGCGCAGGACGTTGAGGACCAGCCAGTGCCACAGGTACATGCCGTAGGACGCCTCGCCAAGCGCCACCACGGCGCGGGGGAAGCGCGCATGCCCCGATGACGCCACCACCCCGAGCACGGCCACCCCGCCGAAGACCGCGTCGACGGCGTCCGCGCCCAGGCCGGAGAGCCCACCGGCGACCACCCACAGCGCGAAGGCGGCGCAGAGCAGCGGCCCCGGTGCCCACCGCGGCAGGCGCAGCCAGCCGGCCGCCTCGAGCGCCGCCACCGCCAGCCGGGCGCGAAGAAGAAGAGGTATCCCACCACCGGCAGGAGAGCGTTCCCGAGCATGGCGCCGAGCGCACCCGTGCCCGAGTACGTCCCCGAGGACACGTACACCGCGGCCGCGGCCACCCACACCACTCCCAGCCCGACCAGCAGCGCGGACCGCGAGAGCACCCGCCGCCCGCCGCGCGTCGCCAGCCAGAACGCCACCGGCACGGTGACGTAGAAGATCGCCTCCAGCCCCAGCGTCCAGGTCACCGGCAGGATGGTTTGGGCCACGCCTGGCACGAAGTTCTGGACCAGGAGGACGTGGGCGAGGAAGCGGCCGGCGGTGAGGTCCTGGGGGACGGCGGCCTTGTCGACCAGGAGCAGCACCGCCATCGCCGTCAGCGCCACCCAGTGCGCCGGCACGATTCGTCCCGCCCGGCGCAGCGCGTAGCGCCCGACCTCGACGCGCGGCCCCACCCCGAGTGCGGCGCGCACGAACGGCCGGGCGATCAGGTAGCCGCTGATGGCGAAGAAGAGGTAGATGCCCTTCCAACCGTTCTGGGCCACGAAGCCGGCAACCCCGGCGGCAGAGACGTGTGCCGTGGCGGTGAGCATGCCGGCGTGCCCGAAGACCACGCCGAGCGCAGCCACGGCGCGCAGCACGTCGAGGGCGGGCCGTCGCCCGCTGGACGCCTCCATGACGCCGGGCAGCGTAGGCGCCCCCGGTCCGCCACGCCCAACCCGCGAACAGCCCGTCACCGCCTCGATGCCCCGCCGCGGGCCGGGTAGGATCAGCGCATGAGCGAGCTCAGCACACGATCGACGGCGCTGTACGAGAAGGTCACCCAGCTCCGGGAGCATCTTTGACCTGCCCGGCAAGCGCTCGCGCCTCGAGGCGCTGGAGCGCGAGATCAGCGACCCCTCGCTCTGGGACGACCCCCGCCGCGCCGGCAAGCTGACCCAGGAGGCCAGCCGCCTCCGCGACGAGATCGCCCGCTGGGACGGTCTGCTGCAGCGTGCCCAGGACGCCCGCGACCTCGCCGAGCTGCTCGACGCCGAGCCCGACGCGGCCATGGAGGAGGAGCTCGGCCGCGACCTCGACGAGCTCGACCGGGAGCTGAGCGAGCGCGAGGTGGACCTGCTCTACAGCGACCCCTACTCCGACAATCCCGCCCTGATCAGCGTCCACGCCGGCGCCGGCGGCACCGACTCGCAGGACTGGGCGGAGATGCTGCTGCGCATGTACCTGCGCTGGGCCGAGGACCGCCGCCTCGACGTCGAGTTCCTCGAGGAGTCGGCGGGGGAGGAGGCGGGGATCAAGTCGGCGACGGTGCGCATCGCCGGTGACCGCGCCTTCGGCCGGATGCGGGCCGAGCGCGGCGTCCACCGCCTGGTCCGGCTCAGCCCCTTCGACTCGGCGCACCGTCGCCACACCAGCTTCGCCCTGGTCGAGGTCAGCCCCGAGATCGAGGACGACGTCAGCGTCGAGATCAACCCCGAGGACGTGCGCACCGACGTCTTCCGCTCCAGCGGCGCCGGCGGCCAGCATGTCAACAAGACCTCGAGCGCGGTGCGGCTCACCCACATCCCCACCGGGGTGGTGGTGACCTGCCAGAACGAGCGCAGCCAGCAGCAGAACCGCGACGTCGCCTGGCGGGTGCTCCGCTCCCGGCTGCTCGCCCTCCAGCAGGCCGCCCACGCCGAGCACCTCGCCGAGCTCAAGGGCGAGTCGATGCCCGCCGAGTGGGGCAGCCAGATCCGCTCCTACGTCCTCCACCCCTACACCATGGTCAAGGACCACCGCACCGGGGTCGAGGTGGGCAACGCCCAGGCCGTGCTCGACGGGGCCATCGACCCCTTCATCGAGGGCTACCTACGCTGGCAGGTCGGCCAGGACGGCGACGGTGCCGGCGGCCACCAGGCTTGACGTGCCCGAGCACGAACGTTATAGTGTAACTATCGGCTAACGCAACGGAGGTCATGTCAACCATGAACGACCGAGCGACTCCGATGGCCGGGGTGGCCTAGACGCCGGAAGGCGCCGGGCCAGGCCCCGGTAGCGCCCCGGACCCGGGTCCCACACCCCGAATCCGGGGCTTTTTCGTGCCAATCGCCGCAGCGCGCCGCGGGCGCGTCCGCGCCGCGTGACGGCCGGGTCGAAGCCGCCTGGGAATGCGGCACCGCGGGAGATGCCCGGCTATACTCGGTCGCGTCCAAGGGTCAGGTCCCCGTTCGCACCACACCGTCCCAGCCGCGAGCCTGTCCCGAGTCGGAGCGTCCCCCTGCACGCACCGCCGTCGCCGTCCCGCCTCCCAGTCGGGCGCTCAGCTCCCCAGATCACTCCCAGGTTGAACCCATGAGCGTTCTCACGCTCCCCCGGCCGGCTCTGGCCGCCGACCCCGCCCTGCGCCCGGTCATCTCGTTCCACGGCGTGGGCAAGACCTACCCCAACGGGACCGTCGCCCTCCGCGACGTCGACCTGGCCATCTACCAGAAGGACTTCGTCTTCCTGGTGGGCGCCTCGGGGGCGGGCAAGTCGACCCTGGTGCGGCTGCTCATCCGCGAGGAGGTCGCCTCCAGCGGGCGTATCTTCGTGGACGGCTCGGAGATCACCCGCATGCCCCGGCGCCGGCTGCCCAAGCTGCGCCGCAAGTTCGGCATCGTCTTCCAGGACTTCAAGCTGCTGCCCCGCTCCACGGTGGCGCAGAACGTCGCCTTCGCGCTGCAGGTCACCCGGCCGGGGCAGCGCCACCTCAAGGAGAAGGTGGAGGAGGCGCTCTGGATCGTCGGCCTCGAGGACAAGCTCACCAAGTTCCCCGACGAGCTCTCCGGCGGCGAGCAGCAGCGCGTCGCCATCGCCCGCGCCCTGGTGCACCGGCCGCGCATCTTCCTGGCCGACGAGCCCACCGGCAACCTCGACCCCGACACCTCCTGGGGCATCGTGCAGCTGCTCCTGCAGATCAACCACCGCGGCACCACCGTGCTGATGGCCACGCACAACCGCGAGGTCGTCGACCTGGTCCGCCGCCGCGTCATCGCCATCGAGAACGGCCGGGTGGTGCGCGACGAGATGGAGGGCCAGTACCTCAAGGAAGGCGAGGCCACCATATGAGGCGGGTCCTCGCCAGCCTGCACTTCGCCGCCCTCAGCGCCGTGCAGAACTTCCGCCGCAACCTGGGCGTCTCGCTGGCGGCGGTGTTCACCATGGGGCTGATCCTGCTCATGGTCGGCGGCACCGCGCTGGGCCGGCACACCATCAACCAGGTGCTGCAGACCGAGCAGTCCAGGGCCAGCAACATCCGCATCTACCTCGACGACGGCGCCTCGCTGGCGCAGATCGCCGACTTCCAGAGCCGGCTGCAGCACGACCCGCGCATCCAGTCGGTCAGCTTCATGAACAAGGACCAGGCGGCCAAGGAGGCGGCCCAGCAGGAGGCGACGTTCGCGGAGTCGCTGCGCGTGCTGGGCAGCAACCCGCTGCCGGCGTCGCTCAACGTGACGCTGCGGAAGATGAGCGACCTGCAGGCCATCCACGACCTGGCCACCAGCACGCCGATCGTGCAGCAGGGCGACCTGGCCACCGACTACAACCCCGACGTGATCAACAAGCTCAACAGCTTCATCTTCGCCATCTCGCTGATCGCCGCGGTGGTGGTGGTGGTGCTCTTCTTCATCTCCCTGGTCATCATCATGAACACGATCAGGACGGCGGTCTACGTGCGCCGCCGCGAGATCGAGATCATGAAGCTGGTCGGCGCCACCGACTGGTTCGTCCGCTGGCCCTTCCTGCTGGAGGGCATGCTCGGCGGCGTGCTGGCGGCCGTCGTCGCGGGAGTTCTGGTCGCCGTCGGCTACAACGTGCTGGTCAGCACGCTGCACCAGAAGCTGCTCTTCTTCCCGCTCCAGTTCGACGGCGCCTACCTGGTCGTGATCTTGCTTGCCACGGGCGGTGCGGGTATCCTGCTCGGCGCGCTGGGCAGCTACCTCGGCGTCCGCCGCTTCCTGGCCGTCTAGCGCCCCGAACGTTCCAGACAAGCTCAACCCAAACGTCACAGCCACCGTCCCACCACCGGAGAGCCAGGCGATGTCTCCGTCCCCCCGCCCCCGCAGCCTCGGCCTGCTGATGCTCCTCGTGGTGGTCGGTGCCATGGTGGCGGTGCCGGGGGTGCGCCCGGTCAGCGCCGACCAGCTCAGCGACGCGCAGGCCAAGCGCAACGCGGTGGGCGGCCAGATCAAGTCGCTGCAGCAGCAGATCGCCGCCGCCAGGGACCAGGAGACCCGGCTGCAGCTGACCATCCAGTCCATCGACCTGCAGATCCAGCAGACCGAGCAGAGCATCAGCGACGCCCAGGCGAAGCTTGCCCAGATCGGCGTCGACCTCGACACCGCCCAGAAGCAGCTCGCCGACACCCGGGCGCGGCTGGCGGTCGACAAACAGGAGCTGGCAGGGCAGCTGGTCTACATCTACAAGCAGGGCGAGACCAGCATGTTCAACAAGGTGCTCGGCTCGAAGACCTTCAACCAGTTCTGGCAGCAGCTCATCGACCTGCGCCGGCTGGCGGGCTCGCAGCAGGACACCCTGACCGCGGTGATGAACGAGGAGCAGCGCGTCGACCAGCTGGTGGCCGAGATCACCGCCAAGCAGGCCGAGGAGAAGCAGACCCTGGCCGGCCTCAAGTACCAGGCCGACATCCTCGACGCGCAGCAGAGCGCCCGCCAGGTCGCCGAGGCCTCGCTGCAGGCGACCCAGGCGTACGACGCGCAGCAGCTCGCCCTCGCCGAGCAGTCCGCCAAGGAGCTCGACCAGGAGATCGCCGACATCAAGGCGGCGCAGGCGGCGGCGGCGAGGCAGGGCGGCGGCAACGGCCGCTTCGTCTGGCCCGAGCAGGGCCCCATCACCCAGGGCTTCGGCTGCACGCCGTACCAGTTCGAGAACTACGACCCCAACTGCCCGTCCCGGCACTTCCACACCGGCATCGACATCGGCGCGCCGTGGGGCACGCCGGTCGGCGCCGGCGACGCCGGCATCGCCTACACGTACTACTCCGGCTACGGCTACGGGAACCACGTGATCATCGTCCACGGCAACGGCTGGGTCTCGGTGTACGGGCACCTGGCCTCGTTCGCGGTGGGCAACGGCCAGGCGGTGGGCCGCGGCCAGACGATCGGCTACGAGGGCTCGACGGGCAACTCCACCGGCCCCCATCTCCACTTCGAGGTCCGCCTCAACGACACCCCGGTGAATCCCCTAAATTACCTGCCGTGATCCCGGACCCCCCCGAGCCGAGGGAAGCCCAGCCGGGTCGACCGAGGCGCCAGGGGCTGGTCGTCGGTGTGCTGGTGCTGGCGGCGTGCTACGTCACCGGCCTCGCTGTCAACAACCTGGCGACGGGTGACGCCGCCGGCGTCATCAACCGCATCTTCCCGCGCATCGGCCAGGGCAACAACGTCGACGAGTCCGCCATCGCGGCGACCTGGCGGGTCATCCAGCAGGAGTACGTGCTGCGCGGCCTGAGCGCCGACACCGGCACGCAGGGCGCCGAGACGGGGATCATCCAGAAGCTGAAGGACGACTACAACGACCGCTTCAGCAACTACTACACCGCCGACCAGTACGCGCAGCTGCAGTCGAACCTGAGCGGCCAGCGCAACGGCAGCATCGGCATCGCCCTGGAGGCGCGCTGCGCCGGTGAGACGATCTGCGCGCAGAACGCCACGCCCACCGAGATCGTCATCGAGGACGTGCTGCACAACCAGCCCGCTGAGAAGGCGGGGCTGCGCAACGGCGACGTGCTGGCCACCGTCAACGGCAGGAACCTGGCGCAGCAGGTCCCCGACGTCAACAGCCGCCTCAACACCGCCGCCTCCCTGGTGCGCGGCGACCCCGGCACCCAGGTGACGATTGGCGTGCTGCGCAAGGGTCAGCCGCTCAGCGTCACGGTGACGCGCCAGAACCTGCAGATCCCCGCGGTGTACTCGCAGCGCTTCGGCCCGGTTCTCGACATGGAGGTGACCGGGTTCGACGAGAACTCGGGTGCCGACTTCAAGAAGCAGCTCCAGGACGGCCTGAACGGCGGGGCCACCTCGGTGATCCTCGACCTGCGCGGCAACCCCGGCGGCCTGGTCAGCGAGGCGCAGAGCATCGCCTCGGAGTTCCTCCGGCCCGTCCACGGCAAGGAGCAGGACGTCGTGGTGCGCCGCGGTCGCATGACCACCAGCACAGGCAACCCGCTGGGCGTGCCCAGCACCGCGCAGAAGGTGGAGCACGACACCATCCTGAGCGGCGGCGTGGCGCTGACCCAGAAGCTCGTCGTCCTCGTCGACGGCGACAGCGCCAGCGCCTCGGAGATCGTCGCCGCCGCGCTGCACGACTACGACCGCGGCCAGCTGGTCGGCGAGAAGACCTTCGGCAAGGGCTCGGTACAGGAGGACTTCCCCCTCCCCGGGGGCGCCGACCTCCACCTCACCGTGGAGCGCTGGTTCGGCCCTGACGGGGAGAGCATCGACGGAACCGGCATCACCCCCGACCGCACCGTCGCCCTGCCCAACACCGACGACCAGTTCCGCATCGACGCCCAGAGCGTGGACCCCTCCCAGGATCCCCAGCTCCAGGCCGCGTTGCAGCTCCTCCAGCCGCAGCCCGCGGCCGCGTAGGTTCTGGCCGTGGACGCGGTCCGCCGGGTGTAAGCTCGGCCCTGCAGTGCCGGAACGTTTCGATCTCGTCGTGCTCGGCGGAGGTTCCGGAGGCTACGTGGCCGCCATCCGCGCCGCCCAGCTCGGCCTCCGCACCGCGCTCGTCGAGGAGGAGAAGGTCGGGGGGACCTGCCTCCACCGTGGCTGCATCCCCACCAAGGCGCTGCTGCAGACCGCCGCGCTGGTCGACTCCATCGCCGCCGGCGAGCGCCTCGGCGTCACCGCCACGCCCGCGGTCGACTACGCCGCCGCCTCGCGCAACAAGGACGAGGTGGTCTCCCGCCTGCACAAGGGCGTCGAGTTCCTGCTGCGCAAGAACCGCGTCGACCTCGTCCCGGGCCGCGGCCGCCTGGTCGCGCCCGGCGCCGTCGCCGTCGAGGGCCGCGACGAGATCGAAGCGGCTGCGGTGATCCTCGCCACCGGCTCGCGCCCGCGCTCGCTTCCCGGCCTCGACCTCGACGGCCGCCACGTCATCAGCAGCGACGAGGCGCTGCGCCTCGACCACGTGCCCCGCTCGGCGGTGGTGCTGGGCAGCGGGGCCGTCGGCGTCGAGTTCGCCTCGCTGTGGCGCAGCCTCGGCGCCGAGGTGACGGTGGTGGAGATGCTGCCGCGGCTGGTCCCGCTGGAGGACGCGGACGTCGGCGCCGAGCTGCAGCGCGCCTTCGAGAAGCGCGGCATCCGCTGCCTGGTGGGAACCCGGCTCGACGCCTCGTCGGTGGCGCAGAGCGAGGGCGGCGTGTCGATGACGGTTGCCGGCGGCGACGGCGGCGAGCAGCGTCTCGACGCCGAGGTGCTGCTGGTCGCGGTTGGACGTCGCGCCAACGTCGAGGACGCCGGCTTGGAATCCTGCGGCATCGACGTCGCCGGCGGATTCGTCACAGTTGACGCCAGGATGCGCACGAACGTCGACGCCGTGCACGCCGTCGGCGACATGGCCGGTGGCCTGCTGCTCGCCCACAAGGCGATGCACGAGGGCGTCATCGCCGCCGAGGCGGTCGCCGGGCGCACCCCCCACCCACTGGAGCCAAGGCTGGTGCCGCGCACCACGTACTGCACGCCGCAGATCGGGTCGATCGGGCTGTCCGAGGAGGAGGCGAGGCAGGCCGGCCACGAGGTGCGCTGCGGCGTCATGCCGATGCGCGGCAACGCCCGCGCGCTGATCTGGGGCGAGGGCGAGGGCTTCTGCAAGGTGGTCGCCGACGCGCGCACCGACGACGTCCTGGGCGTGCACGTCGTCGGCCACGAGGTGACCGAGCTGATCGCGGGACCCGCCCTGGGCATGCTTCTCGAGGCGACGCCGTTCGAGGTGGGGCGCGCCGTGGCGCCGCACCCGACGCTGAGCGAGGTCATCGGTGAGGCCGCGCTGGCGGTGAGCGGCGAGGCCATCCACATCTGAAACCGGTTGGAGTGACGAAGAGAGTGGCTGTAGCGAAAGAGGATGCGGCGCAGAAGGCGGGGCTCGACGCCGAGGCGCTGCGCACGATGTTCCGGCACATGGTCCGTGCCCGCGTGCTCGACGAGCGCATGTGGGTGCTCAACCGCCAGGGGCGCGCGCCCTTCGTCATCTCGTGCCAGGGGCACGAGGCGGCCCAGGTCGGCATCGCCATGGCGCTGCGCCCCGGCTACGACTGGGCGGCGCCGTACTACCGCGACCTCGCCGTGACGCTGGTGCTCGGCATGACGCCGAGGGACCACCTGCTGGCCACCATGGCGCGCGCCGACGACCCCAACAGCGGCTCGCGCCAGATGCCCTCGCACTTCGGCTGCCGCCGCCTCAACATCATCACCGGCGGCTCCCCGGTGGCCACCCAGGTGCTGCACGCCGCGGGCGCGGCGCTGGCCGCGAAGGTGCGCGGCGAGGATGCGGTGGCCTTCACCTCCCTCGGTGAGGGGAGCACGTCCGAGGGCGACTTCCACGAGGGCCTGAACTTCGCCGCGGTGCACCACCTGCCGCTGATCACCGTCGTCGAGAACAACGGCTTCGCCATCAGCGTGCCCTGGGACAAGCAGATGCCGCTCAAGGACGTCGCCGAGCGGGCGCGCGCCTACGGCATGCCCGGCGTCATCGTCGACGGCGGCGACCCCATCGCGTGCTATGCGGCGATGAAGGAGGCGGTCGAGCGCGGCCGTCGCGGCGAGGGACCGACGCTCATCGAGGCCAAGGTGGCCCGTCTCACCCCGCACTCGTCGGACGACGACGACCGCGTCTACAAGACGCGCGAGGCGCTCGCCGAGGAGAAGAAGCACGACTGCGTGCTGCGCTTCCGGCAGACCCTGGAGGAGGCCGGCGTGCTGCAGCCCGGCGACGCCGAGGAGGTGCGCGCCGAGGTGATGCGCGAGGTCGACAAGGCCCTGCAGGAGGCGGAGGCGGCGCCGCTGCCCTCGCCCGAGTCGGCGCTGCTCCACGTGTACGGGGAGTAGCGCACGATGGCCGTCAAGACCTACATCGAGGCGATCCGCGAAGGCATGCGCGACGAGATGCGCCGCGACGAGCGCGTCATCGTGATGGGCGAGGACGTCGGCGTCAAGGGCGGCGTGTTCAAGGCCACCGAGGGGCTGCACACGGAGTTCGGCGAGATGCGCGTCATCGACACGCCGCTCGCCGAGTCGGCGATCGTCGGCGTGGCCATCGGCGCCGCCATCAACGGCATGCGCCCCATCGCCGAGATCCAGTTCCAGGACTTCATCATGCCGGCGGTCGACCAGATCATCAGCGAGGCCGCCAAGATCCGCTACCGGTCCAACAACGACTTCAACGTGCCCATGGTGGTGCGCGCGCCGTTCGGCGGTGGCGTGCACGGCGCGCTGTACCACTCGCAGTCGATCGAGGCGATCTTCTGCGGCGTGCCGGGGCTGAAGGTGGTGGTGCCGTCGACGCCGCACGACGCCAAGGGCCTCCTGCGCGCGGCCATCCGCGACCCCGACCCGGTGCTCTACTTCGAGCACAAGCGGGCCTACCGCCTGATCAAGGGTGAGGTGCCCGACGGCGACTACGTCGAGGAGATCGGTCGCGCCCGCGTCCTGCGCGAGGGCGAGGACATCGCCATCTTCTCCTACGGGCTGATGTCGCACTTCTGCGTCGACGCCGCCGAGAGGCTGGCGGCGGACGGCTTCTCCTGCGAGGTCGTCGACCTGCGCACCCTGCGACCGCTCGACCGCGAGCAGATCACCGCCACCGCGCGCAAGTGCGGCAAGGTGCTGGTGGTGCAGGAGGCCAACCTGGCCGTGTCGGTGGCGTCGGAGGTGGCCGCGATCGTGGCCGAGGAGTGCTTCGAGCATCTCGACGCACCGGTGATGCGCCTCGGCGGCCCGGAGATCCCCGGCGTGCCCTTCTCGCCGCCGCTCGAGGAGTTCTACATGCTCACCCCGGCGAAGATCGAGACCCGCCTTCGCGAGCTGGCGGCGTACTGATGGCCGTCACCGTCGCCATGCCGCAGCTCGGCGAGTCCGTCACCGAGGGGACGATCACGCAGTGGCTCAAGCAGCCGGGCGATCCCGTCGAGCGCTACGAGTCCATCGCCGAGGTGACCACCGACAAGGTGAACGCGGAGATCCCGTCACCCGTTGCGGGCGTCATGGGTGAGCATCTCGCCGTCGAGGGCACCGTGGTGCCGGTGGGCGGCGAGATCTGCAGGATCGAGGGAGCTGCGGAGGAGGCGGCCGCGGCGGAGGAGGCTCGGCCTGCTGAAGCGGTTGGTGCCGGAACCCGCCAGGAGGTTCCGGCGGCGGGCGGCGCCGGTGCAACGGCGGCGACCCCCGCGAATCCCGCCGCTGTCGCAAGCGCTCCCGCGCCACGGGGCGCTCCGGCAGCCCCCGACGGTCTCCACCTCACCCCCGCCGTCCGCATGCTCGCCCGCGAGCACGCCGTCGACCTCACCCGGCTGAGCGGCAGCGGCATCAACGGCCGCATCACCAAGAAGGACGTCCTCGAGTACGTCCAGCGCCGTGACTCCGGCGAGGCCGCCCCACCCCCCGGCGGCGTCGCCGCCCGCCGCGCCGAGGCCACCGCCCAGGCAGCCGCACCTGCGCCCCCGCAGGCCCCACGCCCCGTTCCTGCGGCCGCTCCGCAGGCGGCAGGCGACACCCTGCTCCCCCTCACCCCCATGCGCCGCGCCATCGCGGAGCACATGTCGCGCAGCGTCCTCACCTCGCCCCACGCCTGGACGATGGTCGAGGTCGACATGACCCGCGTCGCCCGCGTCCGCTCCCGGCAGCGCGAGGACTTCCGCCGCCATCACGGCGCCGACCTCACCTTCCTGCCATTCGTGGCCAAAGCAGTTGTGGCCGCCCTGCGCCAGAACCCGAGCCTCAACGCCACCTGGACCGACGAGGGCGTCGTCCTCAGGAACGAGGTCAACCTCGGCCTCGCCGTCGCCTTGGAGGACGGGCTGGTGGTGCCGGTGATCCGGGGCGCCGACCGCCTCAGCATGGCCGGCCTCGCCCTCGCCGCCGCCGACCTCACCGAGCGGGCCCGCAACGGCCGGCTGCGCATCGAGGATGTCGAGGGGGGCACCTTCACCCTCAACAACGCCGGCGCCCTGGGCACGGTGATGTCGCAGGCGATCATCAACCAGCCGCAGGCGGCGATCCTGGTGATGGACGCCATCGTCAAGCGCCCGGTGGTCGTCGACGACGACGCCATCGCGGTGCGCTCGATGATGAACCTCTGCATCTCCTTCGACCACCGCGTCAACGACGGCCTCGCCGCCGCCCGCTTCCTCCGCAGCGTCAAGGACACCCTGGAGTCGATCGAGGACTCCGCCGCCCTCTGGTGATCTGCGGCTAGTGCGGCGGGGGCGGCGGTGCCGGGCGCCAGCGCATGCCGTCCCACCACCAGTAGCCGTCGGGGCTGCGCGGTGCGCTCGGCGGGGCGACCACGCGCGTGTCGCGCCAGGCGAGGCCGTCCCACCAGAAGAGGCCGTCGGGTGACAGGCCGTGCGCGCCGGGGGCGGCGGTGGGCCAGGCGTAGCCGGCCGGGTACTGGTCGTTGCGGCCGGTGAAGCAGAGGACCCAGGCGGCGATCCAGCCGAGGAAGGTCCATCCCAGCAGCGTGTCGACGAGCACGACGGCGACCAGGTTGCGGGAGTGGGTGGCCACGGCGACGATGGTCGGCGCGAAGTAGAGTACGGCGAGGAAGGCGAGGACGACGACCACCGCCACGGTGCCCATGGTGGTGGGGTTGCTGCCCTTGACGGCGGCGACGACGTCCACCGCCTCAGTCCGCGTCCATGTGCGGGTAGCGCCAGTCGGTCGGCGGCACGAACGTCTCCTTGATCGCCCGCGGCGACACCCAGCGCGCCAGGTTGGCCATCGACCCCGCCTTGTCGTTGGTGCCGCTGGCCCGGGCGCCGCCGAAGGGCTGCTGTCCCACCACCGCGCCGGTCGGCTTGTCGTTGACGTAGAAGTTGCCTGCCGCGTCGCGCAGCCGCGCCATCGCCTGCTCCACCGCACCGCGATCCCGGGCGAACACCGCGCCGGTCAGCGCGTACGGCGAGGTCTCGTCGACGAGGCGCAGCGCCTCGTCCCACCGCCCGTCGGGATACGGGTACACGGTGAGGATCGGTCCGAACAGCTCGCGCTGCATGAGGTCGTGGGTGGGGTCGTCGGTCTCGAAGATGGTGGGGCGGACGAACCAGCCCTGCGACGCGTCCGCCTCGCCACCGGCGACGGTCCGCAGGTGCGGGTCGCCGCGCGCTGCCAGGAGCGCCTCCTCGTGCTTGCGGAAGGCGCGCTCGTCGATCACCGCACCCATGAAGTTGGAGAGGTCGGATACGTCGCCCATGGGCAGCGACTCCGTGGCGCCGGCCAGCCGTCCCCGCAGCCGGCGCCAGAGCGGCTCGGGCACGTACGCCCGCGACGCCGCCGAGCACTTCTGTCCCTGGTACTCGAAGGCGCCGCGCAGCAGCCCCACCAGCAGCTCCTCCTCCGACGCCGACTCGTGCGCGATCACGAAATCCTTGCCGCCAGTCTCCCCGACCAGGCGCGGATAGGTCCTGTAGCCGTCGAGGTTGTCGCCGATCGACCGCCACAGCGCACGGAAGGTCGGGGTCGAGCCGGTGAAGTGGACGCCGGCAAGCCGTGGGTCGCGCAGGGCCACGTCGAGGGCACCTGCGCCGTGCCCGGTGACCATGTTGACCACCCCGTCGGGAAGGCCCGCCGCGACCAGCACGTCCATGATCACCGAGGCGGCGAGCTGCTGCGTCGGCGCCGGCTTCCAGACCACGACGTTGCCCATCAGCGCCGGCGCCGTGGGCAGGTTCCCGGCGATCGAGGTGAAGTTGAAGGGTGTGATCGCCACCACGAAGCCTTCCAGCGGACGCAGCTCGGTGCGGTTCCACACCCCCGGCGGCGAGACCGGCTGGTCGCGCCAGAGCTGCGCCGCGAAGCGGACGTTCCAGCGCCAGAAGTCGGCGAGCTCGCAGGCCGCGTCGATCTCCGCCTGGAACACCGTCTTGCTCTGGCCGAGCATGGTGGCGGCGTTGACGCGGTCGCGCCAGGGCCCTGCGAGCAGATCCGCCGCACGCAGGAAGACGGCGGCGCGCGTCTCGAACGCCGTGCGCGACCAGTCCGGCCACGCCGCCATGGCCGCCTCAACGGCGGCGGTGACGTCCTCGGGCGACGCCTGGGGCATCTCGCCGAGCAGCAGCGCGTGGTCGTGCGGCGCCTTCACGGCGATGCGCCCGCCGCCGTTGCCCTCGACCGGCCGGCCGCCGATCACCATGGGCAGCGGGTGCGGCGCGCCGGCCACCATGTCGCGCAGCGCGGCGCGGATGGCGGCGCGGTCGGGGGTGCCGGGCGCGTAGCTGCGCACCGGCTCGTTGCGAGGCGGGGGGAGGGGGAGGGTCAGGGCCATGAACACCCCCGATTCTGCCCCAACGCCACCTCGGCGAACCGCCCGGCTCCGCCGCCTCCCTGCCGCCCGGAGGTCGCAGTGTAGAGTGGGCGAGCAGCGATGAAGCCCATCCCCGTGTCCCCCCGTCCGGCCGCGCCGGACTCCAGGCCGCTCCACCAGCGCCTCCTTCCCGAGGGGGTCGAGCGCCGCCCGCCGTGGCTCACCGTCAAGCTGCCCGCCGGCGACGGCCACGCGCGCATCAAGCAGCTCGTCGACGGCATGCAGCTCAACACCGTCTGCGAGGAGGCGCGCTGCCCCAACCTCGCCGAGTGCTGGGGCCACGGCACCGCCACCTTCATGATCCTGGGCGACGTCTGCACCCGCGCCTGCGCCTTCTGCGCCGTCACCAGCGGCAAGCGGGGTGGCGACGTCGACGAGGACGAGCCGCGGCGGGTCGCCGAGGCGGTTCGCAGCATGGCGTTGCGCCACGCGGTGGTGACCAGCGTCGACCGCGACGACCTGCCCGACTTCGGCGCCGGCATCTTCGCGCGCACCATCGCCGCCATCCGCGAGCTCTCGCCAGGCACCACCGTCGAGGTGCTCACCCCCGACTTCCAGGGCAGCGAGGCGTCGTTGCGGACAGTCATGGCAGAAGCTCCGGAGATCTTCAACCACAACGTGGAGACGGTGCCCCGGCTCTACCGCCGGGTGCGCCCCAAGGCCGACTACGCGCAGTCGTTGCGCTTGCTGCAGATGGCGAAGCGCATCGAGCCGCGCTCGCGCACCAAGTCCGGCTTCATGGTCGGCCTCGGCGAGACGATGGAGGAGTGCAGGGCGCTGCTGCGCGACATGCGCGCGCACGACATCGAGATCGTCACCATCGGCCAGTACCTGCGGCCGTCGCTGAAGCACCACCCGCTGGTCCGCTTCTGGACGCCCGAGGAGTTCGCCGAGCTGCGCGAGTACGGGACCTCGCTGGGCTTCGCGCACGTGGAGAGCGGGCCGCTGGTGCGCAGCAGCTACCACGCGGCCGACCAGGCGGTGGCGGCGACCGCCCTGCCGTGATCGCGCCGCTGCGCTCGGTGTGGCTCGGCCGCGTGCCGTACACCGTCGCATGGGAGCTGCAGCGGCAGCTCGCCGCGCTGCGCCGCGACGGCGCCGTCGACGACTGCGTGCTGCTGCTGGAGCATCCGCCCGTCTTCACCATGGGGCGCAACGGCGAGGCGCGCCACGTGCCGGGCGGCCCGGAGCGGCTGCGCGCGCTCGGCGCCGAGTACCTCGACGTCGACAGGGGCGGCTCGGTCACCTTCCACGGGCCGGGGCAGCTGGTCGCCTATCCCATCGTGCGGCTGGCCGAGGTGTTCCCGGTGCGCGGCGTGCCGGGCCAGGGTGACGTGCTGCGCTACGTCCGTGCGCTGGAGACGGCACTCTGCGACGTGTGCGCCGCCTGCGGGGTGGAAGCCGGATTGCGGCCCGGCTACACCGGTGCCTGGGCGGGCGGCGACAAGGTGGCCGCGATCGGCGTGAAGCTGAGCGGAGGGGTCACCCAGCACGGGGTCGCCCTCAACGTCGGCGACGAGCCGCTGCGGTGGTTCGCCGAGGTGGTCGCCTGCGGGATCGAGGACGGGGGCGTCACCTCGCTGCAGCGCTGCGGCGCGTCGCCCGACCTGACGCCGGAGCAGCTCGCGCCGCTCCTCGCCGGGCGCCTCGCCGACGTCTTCGGGCGGGTGCACCTGCCCGCTGACGAGCGCCTGCTGGAGGCCGTGGCCGCCGCGCCGGGACACCCCGCACCCCCGCTGGCTCTTCCCCTCTAGCCAACGGGTTCATCACTCTTTACCATCCTTGCTTGAATGGTGCATCCGTTCGGTCGCATTCTGGTCCACATCACATCAGCAACGGGACGGGCCCCCCGTCCTGGAAGGGAAGCACCCCACATGGCAGCAATCGTCAGAACCCGGGTCTTGAACCAGTTGTCGTGGGCCACCGAGGAGGAGGGGATCCGCAACGAGCGCCGTTCTGCGCTCTGCGAGCTCGACGGGCTGCTCACCCAGCTCGAGGAGATCAACATGCGCGGCACCGAGGTCCCGGGCCGCATCCGCGTCGCCCTGCAGCGGCACGGCATCCTGCTCCGGCCGCAGGACGGGCCCGCGGAGCTGATCGAGGCCATCTTCGTGGAGCAGGAGCGCTACATGCTCCGTCCCGAGCAGGCCAAGCCCGCCCTTCCCGGCGCCGCCCGCGACCTGGACGAGCTGCGCCGCCGCATCGCCTCCTAGCCGCGCTGCGCGCCGCCGCCGGCCGCCTGTAGGCTTGGCCGCCATGGACGAGGCCCTGGCCGGCAAGCAGGCGGCGGGGCGGGCGGCCGCCGCGCTCGTCGAGGACGGCATGGTCCTCGGCCTCGGCACCGGCTCGACGGCGCGCTGGTTCATCGAGGCCGTCGGCGAGCTGGTCCGGCAGGGCATGTCGCTGAGCGGCGTGCCCACCTCCGAGCAGAGCGCGGCGCAGGCGCGCGCGCTGGACATCCCCCTGGTCGAGCTGGGCCGCACCGGCGTCGACCTGGCCGTCGACGGCGCCGACTCGGTCGATCCCGACCTGCGCCTCATCAAGGGTGCGGGCGGCGCGCTGGTGCGCGAGAAGATCGTGGCGGCGGCCGCCCGGCGCTTCGTGGTGGTGGTCGACGCGGCCAAGCTGCACCCCCGGCTGCGCGGCCGAGTTCCGGTCGAGGTTGTCCCATTCGGCTGGGCCGCCACCCTGGCGGCGCTGGAGTCCACCGGCTTCGCCTTCGAGCTGCGCCGCGACGCGGGCGGCCAGCCGCTGCTCAGCGACAACGGCAACCTCATCGCCGACGGCGGCTCGGGCTCCATCGAGGACCCCGAGGGCCTCGCCGAGCAGATCGAGGGCGTTCCCGGCGTGGTCGGCCACGGCCTCTTCCTGGGCATGGCCGACCTGGTCGTCGCCGGCCGTCCCGACGGCGGCGTCGAGGAGCGCACCGCCGCACGGTAGAGTTGCGCTCGGGCGGATGGCTCAGCTGGTCAGAGCGTCTCGCTTACACCGAGAAGGCCGGGGGTTCGAGTCCCTCTCCGCCCACATCCCGCGCCGCCGCCGCGAGACCTACTCGTTGACCACCCGCAGTGCGACGCCGTCGCCCCGCACGCGGTCGCGGGCACGGCGCATGTCGCCGAACACCGAGCCCGTGCTGCGCCCGGCGCGGTGCTGCAGCAGGCGCGCCGCGGGGACGTGCACCGGCGACGCGCCCGGGACGACGCCGTCGAGGACCATGGCGGTGACGTCCGCCACCGGGCGCGGGCGGCTGTAGAGGAAGCCCTGCACCGCCTCGCAGCCGAGCGTGGCCAGGATGTGCGCCTGGTCCTCGCTCTCCACGCCCTCGGCGACGATGCTCATCCCCAGGGCAGCGCCCAGGTGCACCACGGCGCCGACCAGGGCGTTGGCCTGCGAGTTGTGGCGGTCGAGCGCGATGGTGAAGCTGCGGTCGATCTTGACCAGGTCGACGGGGAAGCGCTGCAGGTAGCTGAGCGACGAATAGCCGGTGCCGAAATCGTCGATGCCGATGCGCACCCCCAGGTCGCGGATGCTCTCCAGGACGGCGATGGCGCCCTCGGTGTCGGACATCAGCGCGCTCTCTGTGATCTCCAGGCAGAGCCACTCGGCGGGCAGTCCCGTCAGCTCCAGCACCTCGCCGACCCACTCGCTGAAGCCGGGACGCATCAGCTGCAGCGGTGAGATGTTGACGGTGAGGTGGAAGACGCGGCCGGGGTCCATCATCAGCCGCCAGCGGTTGGTCTGCCGGCAGGCGTCGACCAGCACCTGCTCGCCGATCTCGTTGATCAGGCCGGTGTCCTCGGCGACGGGGATGAACTCGGCGGGGGAGTAGAGATGGCCGTCGGCGCGCTGCCAGCGGACCAGCGCCTCGACGCCGATGACGCCCGCCGTGTCCAGCGAGACGATGGGCTGGTAGTGGACCACGAACTCGCGGTTCTCCAGGGCGCGGCGCAGGCCGTTCTCGATCTCGACGCGGCGCACCGTGGCGCTGCGCAGGTGCTCGTCGAAGACGTGGTGGCGGCCGCGGCCCGACTCCTTGGCGCTGTACATGGCGGCGTCGGCGTCGCTGAGCAGGCCCTCGGGCGTCGCGCTGCGGTCGTTGGCGAGCGCGATGCCGAGGCTGGCGCCGACGAAGATCTCCCGGCCGCCCACCACCATCGGCTCGCGGATCGCCTCGATGATGCGGTCGGCGATGGCGGTGGCGCCCTCGACGCCGTCGACGTCCTCGCAGAGCACGGTGAACTCGTCGCCGCCGAAGCGGGCCAGGGTGTCGCCGGGACGGATCACCTGGCTGAGCCGCGCCGCCGTCTCGAAGAGCACCAGGTCGCCTGCGCCGTGTCCCATCGAGTCGTTGATGTACTTGAAGCGGTCGAGGTCGACGAAGAACACCGACAGCGGGTTGCGTCCGCGGCGCAGGCGGTTGATGGCGGTGCGCATGCGGTCGGCGAACAGGGCGCGGTTGGGCAGGCTGGTCAGCGTGTCGTGGGTCGCCTGGAAGGCGAGCGTCGCCTCGGTCTCGCGGCGGCGCTGCTCGGCTTCGAGACGGCTGGTCTCGTCCTGGATGAGGACGTGGAAGCTCTGCGGGCGTCCCTCGCGGTCGCGCACCAGGGCGACGGTGGTGTGCGTCTCCACCCACTGCCCGTCGCGATGCAGGTAGCGCTGTCCCGACTCGTAGCAGGGGATCTCGCCGTCGGCGAGGGCGCGGACCTGCTTGGCGGCGGGGGCGCGGTCCTCGGGATGGATGAACGTCTCCCAGGCCTCCCCGAGCATCTCCTCCTCGGTGCGACCCAGCAGCCGCGCCAGCGCGGGGTTGACCGCGGTGATGGCGCGCGCGCCGATGTCGACGAGGCACTGCCCGACCGACGCGTGCACGAAGAGGGTGCGGAACCGCTCCTCGCTGGCGCGCAGCTCCGCCTCCACCTGCCTGCGGCGGGTGATGTCCTGGATCTGGCTGAACAGCCCGGTCGGCTCACCGTTGGCGTCGCGCACCACCACGGTGTTGACCAGGCCCCACGCCTCGCGGCCGTCGGGCCGGATGAAGCGGCGCTCCTGCTGTGAGAGGGGCAGCTCGTCGACCTGCAGGTTGACCGCGTTGGTCATGCTGCCCGCCCGCTCGTCCTCGGCGATGACGTCGAAGCAGGTCAGGGTCACCAGCTCCTCGGCGGTGCGCCCGAACAGCTCGCACACCGCGGCGTTGACGCGCAGGATGCGGCCGTCGAGGGCGAGCAGCACCAGCCCGATGGGGGAGAGCTCCAGGACCGAGCGCAGGTGCTCGTCTCCCTCCCAGAGGGCTCGTCCGAGTCGGACGTACGCGTCCGGGTCGTACTGGTTGCCGGCGGTTGTCAAGCTGTGGCGTCCTCTGCGAGCTGTGGTCGCCATCGTCGGACACCGGTGTCACCGTGGTCCGACGGTTCCGTCAACCGCCGCGTGACGGATGAGTGGAGGCCGACACATGGAGCTGTTCGGCGCTCCAGGGGGAGGCGGCCTGACCGAGGCGGAGGCCCCGGTGGACGGGGCGGAACTTGTCGGCCATGTAGAAGGGGCGGGCCGCCGCCAGGAACTCCTCCCGATCGGCGAAGCCGCGGTCGAGCAGGGCGATGTCGAGCTCCTCGGGAGCGACGTCCCAGCGTTCCGCGAACCAGGCGGCGACGCGGTCGCCGTCGATGCGGTGCACCTCGAACTCGGGATGGGCGGCGGCCACCTCGTCGTTGAAGGCGAGCGCGGCGCGGGCCACCTCGCGGGCGGCGGCGAAGGCGCCCTGCAGCTTCAGTGCGACGACGAACGCGTCGTGCACGGGCAACCCCGGCGCGACGGCGAGGGCGCGGCGCGCGGCGAGCAATCGCGCCTCGGGCGCGTCGCGCTCGCCGGCGCGCAGCCAGGCGCGCTGCCAGCGAGCGGCGTCGTCGTCGTGGAGCAGGCCGCGCGCATCGGCGGCGCGGAGCACGAGACGGGCGAGCGAGGTCTCGTGCGCGCACTCAGCCTGCAGCGCAGCGGCGAGACGCTCCTCCCGGCGGAGGTGGGCGAGCGCCTCCTCGCTGCCCAGGTGATGGGCGGACAGCACGTCGTCGAGATCGGCCGGCGGGGCGATGGCGGCGAGCAGCTCGCCGTCGGTCCGTGGCGCGGCGTGCGGTGGTGCCACCAGCGACGCCAGGGTGCGCAGCGCCACCGGGGCGGCGAAGTCGACGTAGTCATCCGCGTAGAGGCGGCAGGCGGACAGCACCTGGCGGTCGGTCACCGGCGCGACACCGTCGGCGTCGGGGCTCACCCGGCTGCGCTCGCGCCAGAGTCGCAGGTGCGCGTGGTCGCTGACGGCGTGCGGCGAGGGTTGCGCAGGCGTTGATCCCTGGTGGCTGACCCGGCGCAGCGCGCGGAGTGCGTCCTCGCGCTTGACGTCGACGCGCCGCCCGGTCAGCAGGGCGCCGATGCGAGCGGCGACGGCGGCGTCGACCCCCGCGGCGATCGCTGCGTCGACCAGCGCGGCGGGTGTGCGCTGTTCGAAGGGCGTCGCCTGCGCGGCGGCGACGAAGTCGCGCGCGTCGTCGCGGCTGACCAGGCCGTCCCGCACCGCCTGGCGCACCGTGCAGCGGATGTTGACCAGCGCGTCGGCGACGACCGGATATCCCAGCTCGGCCGGCCCGTGGGTCACCCCGACCTCGTCGTCGCCGTCGATGACGCCACGCGTGTAGAGGCGGAACACCACCCCGGTGCCGCGCATGCCCAGCGGATGCAGCTCCGCGGCGCGCAGCGCACCCATGCTGCCGGCGCCCCAGACCTCGACGCCGCGTTCCAGCAGCAGCAGGATCTCCTTGTGGCGCACCGCCTGCGCCTGCTGGAAGTAGCCGTCGACGATGACCACGACGTCGCCGGGCTGCGCCGGCAGGCGGAGCAGGTCGTCGGCGGCGACGGGCGGCATCACCACCGCATCGGGGATCACAGCGGTGACGTCGTCGTTGCTCAGGGTCGGCCCGGTGTGGACGTAGACGGTGCGCGCCATCAGTGCATGCTCGCCTGGCGCATCCCCGGCGCGACGACGCGCACGACCGGGATGCCGATGCGCTCGCGGCTGAGGTCGACGGCGACGGGCTCGACGCCGGTGGTCCGCTCCACGGCGGTGACCACGCCGCGCAGGTCGTCGGCGAGGTCGCCCGCCGCGCAGTCGGCCAGGTCGTCGTAGCCGACCATGTCACCGCCGGCGCGCTCCACCTGCGGCGAGCACCAGTCGGTGACCCGGGTGTAGACGCCGGCGTCGACGTCGTCGCGGGCGCCGCTGATGGCGGTGAGCCGCGACTGCACCGCCTCGGTGAGCGCTCGGCAGAGCGCCACCTCGCGGTCGAGGTGGCAGCCGGCGCCGCCGAACCACTGCGGGTAGGCGGGCGACCACACCTCCACCATGAACACCGGCAACCCGGTGGGACTCGGCGCGACGGCGATGCTCACCTCGCAGCCGGCGGCGCGGATGCGCTCGATGAGCGCGGGAGCGTCGTCGCCGCCGACGCTGTGGGGGTCGAGCCGCGGCCAGGTTGCGCGCGGCGTGTCGAGCAGGCGTGCCAGGGCGTCGCGCTCGATCACCTCGTAGAGGCCGTGCAGCACCGCCTCCTCGACGGTGTTGCCGCTGCTCAGCCCGTTGCTGGTGACCAGGAAGAGCGGTGGGTGCCAGCGGTCGGCGACGGTGTGGTCGATCTCCAGGTACTCGCGCGGCACCGGCACCGTCCGGGCCGAGCGCAGGCCGCGGCCGTCCACCCAGTGCAGCACCGTGGCGCCGCCGAGCAGGTTGCGGTTGATCAGGTCAAGGCTGTCGACAACATAGGGCAGCGGCACCTCGCGCACCGGCGCGGCGG
This sequence comes from Candidatus Dormiibacterota bacterium, assembly GCA_035652335.1. Taxonomy (GTDB): domain Bacteria; phylum Chloroflexota; class Dormibacteria; order Aeolococcales; family Aeolococcaceae; genus DASRDZ01. The sequence goes on along the minus strand of DASRDZ010000076.1, from coordinate 27,048 downwards.
GTGCGTCGATCTCGACGCGCTCGGCGTGCCACAGCTCGATCGCCTCCATCACCGCCGACACCCTCGCCAGCATCGGCGTGACTCCCTTCCCCTGGGAGACGGAGAGGTTGCGCGACAGCGGGCGCACCGCCTGCCAGACGGGCACGCCGATGACGTCGAGCCGGGTCACGTCGGCGACCCGGGTGATGCCGGCGGCGGCGAGGTGCGGGCTCACCCGCTCCCACGTCTCCTCCGGCTCGCAGACGCGATGCGTCCCGCGCGTGTGCACCTTGCGCGTCGTTGCCGGGAGGCTGATCACGCAAAGGCCTGCCGCAGTGCGGCGATGTCGGCGCGGCGGGGCGTGGCCAGCACGGCCATGAGGATCCCGGCGGTGAGACTGACGGCGATCAGCGCGTGGGTCCAGCCCATCGAGGGGATGAGCACGGTGACCAGCAGGGCGCCGGCGATGACCCCGCCGATGTTGAGCGAGACCACCACGCCGCTGGCCCGGCCGAGCATCTCGGGGTCGACGTCGCGCTGCAGCTGGGTGGTGCCCCAGGTCTGGTACAGCGAGTTGGCCAGGCCCGCGGTGGCCAGGGTGACCACGGCGAACCACATGTCGGTGGCCAGCGCGAACAGCCCCAGGGCGACCACGGAGAGCATCGCGGAGCCCACCACGGCGAGCCGGGGCACGCGCGCCGGCTGGAGGCGGAGCAGTACCCCCGTGCCGGCCAGCGACCCGATGCCGACCGCCGCGTAGAGCAGGCCCACCCGGGCGTCGCCGCCGAAGCGGTCTGCCGCGGCGGCGATGAAGGCGCCCTGGGCGGCGCCGGCGACCATGCCCTCGGCCGCCCAGGAGACGGCCAGCGAGCGCAGGAAGCGGTCACGCAGGAAGAGACGGAAGGCGCCGGTGCGGACGGGCTCGCCCGCCGCGTGGTCGCCTGAGCTCTCGGCCGGGCGGAGCGGCATGGTCGCCAGCAGCAGGGCGGCGACCAGGAAGCCCACGGTGTCGACGGCGAGCGGCAGGTTGGGCCCCCCGAAGGCCAGCAGCGGCACCGACAGCGCGGGCGGGGCCAGCACCGCCGAGGCGACGATGCCGTTGTAGGCGGTGTTCGCCCGGGCCAGCCGCCGCGGGCTGACCACGCGCGGGGTGAGCGCCATGGTGGCCGGCTGGAACATCCCGCTGGCGAGGCCGGCGATGGCGACGGCGACGTAGATGAGCCAGGCCTGGCGGGCCGCGCCGGCGCCGATCACCAGCGCGGTGGCGCCGGCCTGGACCACGCCGCAGGCGGCGGCGACGCGATGCGGGCCGAAGCGGTCGGCCAGGGTGCCGCCCGGGCGCGCGCCGAGGGCTCGGGGCGCGGAGCGCACCACCAGGTAGGCGGCGGCGGCGGCGGCCGAGCCGGTGACCTGGAGGAGCAGCACCATGATCGCGACCATGGCGAAGGTGTAGCCGTAGAGGGAGATGCCGATGGCGGCCAGCAGCCGGGCCAGCGGGTCGCGCTGCCGGGGCACGGTGGCCTCGGCTGAGGCGGGAGCCGCCTCGCGGGTGTCAACGCTGGGCGTCATTGGCTCTCCTGGGGGTGAGGCCGCGGCGGGGTTCCTCGGTCCGCCGGGGGGATGCGGCGCGGGCGCCTCTCGGCGCCCGCGCTCTCCGCGATGCGCTCACGCAGTGGCGCGGGCACCTCGGGGATTGAGTTCGATCACTTGCCGGGCGGGGTGCAGACAAAGCTGTGGTGGAACTCGGGGGCAGTGCCCGCCAGCTCCGCAGCCACGTCGATCGTGGTGACGTCCGTCATTGCTGAGATACCTCCTTTCTTCGAGATTCGCTCGCCCGGTGGTGGTCACCGGTGCGGCACCGCAATCGTGCGGTCGGTGCGGTCTCGATCGATCCGGCGAACAGCTCACGGATCGGTGCGGCGGATGTTCAGAGATGCAAATGCCCCGGCGCGGGCGCGCCGCCACGCTGCGCGCCGCCGCCGGGAGGGGACGCGGAGGGATGATCAGGGGCGAATGGTTCCCCACGTCGCCAAGCCGCTGCTGCGCGGGTACCTGCACGCCGCCGGAGCCGTCGCCGCCGTGGTGCTGGGCACCCTGCTGGTGCTGGGCGCCCGCCCCGACGTCCCCAAGCAGCTCAGCCTGGGCGTCTTCGCCGCCTCGTCGGTGGTGCTCTTCGGCACCAGCGCGCTGTACCACGCCGGCCGCTGGCCCGCGCGGGTGGCCGGGGTGCTCCGCCGCATCGACCACGCCAACATCTACGTGGTCATCGCCGGCACCTACACCCCGGTCGTCTTCAACCTGCTGGGCGGCTGGGTGCGCCCCGCCGTCCTCGCCGGCATCTGGGCCGCGGCGGTGGCGGGGGTGACCCTGGTGACCCGCTCGGTGCGCCTGCCCGACGGCGCGGTGGCCGCCATCTACCTCGGGATGGGCTGGCTGGGCGTGGTCGCCGCGCCGGGGCTGCTCGCCGCCGCCGGGGTGGGCGGGCTGCTGCTCATCGTCGGCGGGGGGGCGCTGTACTCGCTGGGCGCGGCCGCGTACGCGTGGAAGCGGCCGCGGCTCTGGTCAGGCGTCTTCGGCTACCACGAGGTCTTCCACCTCCTCACCCTGCTGGCCAGCGCCCTGTTCTTCGTCTTCATGGCCACCGAGGTCCTCGGCCACAGCCGGCCGTAGACCCCTGCGGGCAGGGGCTCAGCCGATCCCGGCCATGCCCACCACCAGCGCGTTGAGCCGCCGGCCGCCCATGCTGCCGTCGAAGCGGGCGTCGCGCAGCAGGCTCGACGGAGTTCGTGCCACTGCTGTCAGCATCCTGTGGGTGGTCTGCGGCCACACGTTGGTGAGCGCCCAGGCGTAGGCGTCGTGCCCGCTGGCGAAGTGCTGGTCGGCGAGGTTGGCCAGCACCGGCAGGCCGTCCTGGCTCTGCAGGGTTGCCGCCAGCGACGGGCTGGCCACCACCGCACCCTGGATGCCGTCGCTGCTGCAGCCGCAGGACGGCGAGGCCATGTCGACGACGTCGAGCGACTGCGGCGCGGCGAAGCGGGGGAGGGCCTGGCCCGGCGGGGGGCTGGGGACATGGGCTCGGCGGTGGTCTGGGGTGGGACGGCGCCGGCGAGCGGTCCGCCTGCTGCGCGCCGCCGACTCCAGCGGCATCCGGACCGCCGTGGACGCCCGCGCGACCGAGCCGGGGAGCTCAGCCGCGCAGGCTGGCCAGGGTGACGTCGAGACGGGCCCGGATCTCCGCGGCGCGGGCGCCGTCGCGGACGATCTCGGCGAGCAGGGCGGTGAGGGGGCGGGAGCGCTCGCTTGTCCAGCGGGCGATGGCCGCGTCCTCGGCGGCGTCCATGCAGTACTGCAGGTGGACGAAGGTCGGGTGGTGATGGCCCGGGGATGCCATGTCCGTGTCTCCTGCCTCGCCCTCCCGGGGGGCCGGGAGCGGCTGATGGAGGCAGTCTGGGCCGAGCGTGGCTGCGGCGCCTGAGGCGGCGGTCACCACTTCGGGGGGTCCCTCGGCCCCCCCGGCCGGGCCCCCGCCTGGGACCTCCTCCATCCCGGCCGGGACCTCCGGGGGCCGAGTTTGTGTCATCATGTACGCAAACAGTTTCGGTCCGCATCATCGCGAACTTGCCCGGGAGGGGTCGTCTGCACGGGGAACGGCTCCGGGCACGATTGGAGGAGCAGCGTATGGCCAAGGCAGCACCCGCCGCGCTCGCGGTCCAGGCGGTCGTCTTCAGCTTCGATCCCGATCCGGGCACCACGCCCGGCCGGGCCCTCCACGTGCTCACCGCCGGGCGGTCCCTGCCCAGCGCCGACGTCGAGCGCGGCGAGCGCTTCGCCGACGCCGCCCAGCGCGCCGTCGAGGCCGCCGGCGGGCACCTCGGAGGCGGCCGGCGCCGCGGGGGAGGCGGAGGCCTCCAGCTCGTCGGCCTCGACGACGAGCCCAGCCGCGGCAATCGCACCGTGACCGCCTGGTACCTGGCGGTGGCGGCGTACGACGAGGAGGCGGGCGGCAAGTGGGCCTCGGTCGGCCGCGGCCTGCGCCTCGACGCCGGGGCCACGGCCGCCCTCAAGGCGGCCACCGACCGGCTCCGCGCCGACACCCGCACCGTCGCCGGAGCGGCCGCCCTGCTCGGCGAGGTCTTCACCGGCGACGACCTCCTCCGGCTCCACGTCGCCCTCCACGGCGGCCCCAGGAGCAGCGAGCGGACCTTCCGCCGCCGCGTCCAGGAGCTCCGCGACGCCGGGGTGCTCCGCTCCGTCCCGGAGCGCGAGGTGGCCTCGCTTCGCCAGCGCCACGCCCGCTTCCGCTCCCCGGCCGGGACCGGCGGACGGCCCCCGGAGCTGCTCCGCTACTCCGGCTCGGGCGGTGAGGACGAGCAGCTCGCCGGCCTCCGCGCCCGCCGCGCCGGCTAGCCCGGTTGCGGCCGAGGCTGGCCGCTACTCGACGCTGACCGACCGGTCACCCCGCATCCGCGGCCCACGGCTCCTCGCCGCTGCTGAGCACGACGGTCACAGGACCGTCGTTCTCCAGGGCGACCAGCATGTGGGCCGCGAAGCGGCCGGTGGCGACCCGCAGCCCGCGCTCGCGCAGCGCCGCGCAGAAGACCTCGCAGAGCCGCTCGGCGAGCTCCGGCGGCCCCGCCCTGACGAAGCTGGGCCGGTGGCCGCGGCTGCTGTCGGCGTAGAGGGTGAACTGGCTGACCACCAGCACCTCGCCGTCCACCGCTTGGAGGTCGCGGTTCATGCGGCCCTCCGCGTCGGCGTGGATGCGCAGGGTGGCGACGCGCTCGGCGAGGCGGCGGGCGGTCCGCTCGTCGTCGTCGGGCCCGGCGCCGAGGAGGACGCAGAGGCCGCGCCCGATCGCGCCGGTCACCTCGCCGTCGACGCTGACCTGGGCGTGCGTCACCCGCTGGACGACGGCGCGCACTAGCTGAGGAAGCGCAGCCCGCGGTAGATGCGCATCGCCTCCGCCTCCGCCTCGAGGAAGGTGGGGGCGGTGGCCCGCATGCCGTGCACCAGGAAGCTCCAGTTGCGCCGCCGCTCGTCGGTCGCCTCCACGGTGCCGAAGGCCGAGCCCAGGGCGCGCGGCGGGTACATCTCGATGACCGCGCCGGGCAGCCGCTTGTAGATGGGCCGGGCCACCAGCACCGCTTCCAGCTGGGCCCCGTCGGGGAGGAGGCCGGCGCTGAGGTCGATGTGGCGCAGCTTGGCGATGGGATTGTCCGGGTCGCGCAGGGCGACGTGGGCGCCGAAGCGCTCGCTGAGGTCGCGGAGGATGAAGAGGAGGGCCAGCGCGTCCGTCTCGTCCCGGTTGAGGCGGACGAACCCGGCGGCGCTGAGCGGCCCCAGCTCGGGGCTCTCCCGCTCGGCGGCCTCGCGGGCGTCGTCGAAGAAGAGGGTGGCGAAGAGGTCGCTGGTGCCGGCGTCGGCCAGCCAGGGCCTGTCGCCGCGCCAGTCGCGGGTGGCGGTCAGCTCCTGGAAGCGGGCCTGCAGGGGCTCGAGGCCGGCGGTGTCGAGGCCGTGGATGCGGATGTGGAGTACACGGCCCATGAGGGCATTCTACGGGCGGTTGCCGGGCGCCAAACCCCTGCTCGGCGGTGCGCCTGCCAGGTGGTACCCTTCCCGCTCGCCCGCGGGGGCGGCCGGGGTGAGGTAGCTCAGTTGGTAGAGCACGGGTCTGAAAAACCCGGTGTCGCCGGTTCGATCCCGGCCCTCACCACCACGTCGCAACCCGATGCCTACACGCTCCGGCGGGCACTCCTCCTCACCGACCGCGCCAATACCCATGTGGGCGAGCTCAACGGATGGCGCAGACCGGCGGCTCCTGACCGGTGACCTCTCTGACGGCGGCCTGGTCGTCGAGACGACGCAGCGCGGGCACTATCGCCGAGGGACGCTGTATCGCGGAGACCGCCTCGTGCTCACCCGTCACGGACGTGGCCCCGGCGGCGGCCCGGACAACGGACCCTGGCGGCTGTGTCAGGCACCCCGCAGGACGTTACGAGAACCGCCGCCACCCCAGGAGGGGCGGAATCGTCAACCGCGGAAGGGTCGTCCATCTCGAGCTTCCATAGTCGTTTCTCATTGCATGCCCATGCCGGAGAGATCGATGGTTCCACCGGCCGATACGTCGGCGGTGTCGATCGACCAGATGAACTTGAACGAGTCGGCGACCTGCGCCTCGGACATCACGAAGCAGGTGTGCAACGTGGGCGACTGGGCGCCGGGCGGAAGGCTGGCCTGATCGTTCTGGCACGGCGACCCGTCGGCCAACACTCCGAGGGAGGACGCATCGTTGTCCTTGATGGCCGCGTCACCAGCCGGCTGGAGGCTGTACGTGTCTTCGGCACCGGACAGGTCGTGGGCGACCGTGTCGTGGTTCGCGACAATGAAGGTTGCCTCGACAAGGCCGGGAGCTGTGGGAACGTGGACCAGACCGGTGACATAGACGGTCAGCCCAGCGTCCGACCCGCACGGTTGGGGGGAGCACGCGGAACCCGCCTGGTTGGTGGACGGACCACCCGGCGTCACCACGCTGGGGGTGCCACAGGCCGTGACGACGAGCGCGCAACCGAGCGACAGCGCCACCGGTGCCACGCGCGCCGACCACTTCAGCACAGGGAGATCGAAGCGGCGACGGCTTGCATTTGTCACTTGATCTCCAAGGGTTGCCGGCGTCATTCGCCGGGTGGAGCGCATGACTCCGATTGACTGCATGTCATCGTCGGGTCCTCGCTCCGGGGATAGAGCCCTAACGAACGGGCTCTAGGACCACAGTCTAGGGCAGGACTGTTGCGCGCGCGCAACAACGTCCATGAAGCCTTATCAAGGGAACAGGGTGGCGTGATCCTTGGGCCGGAATCCTGTAGCGCAGCTGAATACGGGGGCCACCGATACAGCGTGCGGCGATCAAACCCGCGGGCTGCTGCGCAGAGCCGGTGGCAGAACGCACGGTGGCCGCCGACGTCGCAGCGGCGCACCTCCCGCTACGTTCCGCGGGACGGCCGGATGCAGCCTTGCTGCAGAGCTGGCGGGCGAGACGCGCCACGTCGTCCGCGTGAGTCCAGACGTCATCGAGAGGGGTCGGCTGCTGCAACTCCCTCCGCTGCCTCGCGGCGTTGCGCACGGTCATGCTGGTCGTGGCCGAGGCGACGCCCTCGTTCGCCTGCGCTCCAGGGCCGTCGGTCCTGGCAGGGCAGGACGTTCGGCGCGCCGTGGGAGCCGAGGTGAACGTCCGCGCCGTGCCGAGGAGGGCCGAAAGCCCTACGTGCCCGTGCCACGGTCCTCTGCCCGACGCGCGCTGCGCCGGCATATGGTCGAGATGTCCGATGACGGCCGGGACTGCACGGCGTCGCACAGAGGAGCTGCTCGATGGGACTGAATGAGTACCTCGACTTCGTGTGGATGCTGATGGTCGGCGTCGTCATGATCATCGGATTGCTCCTGGTCACGCGTGACGACGACCTCGACGACGAGGAGACGAGCGGGCAGCGGCGCGGGCGGCTCGGGCATTCGCACTGACCGGCACGGCGTGGGTGCGCGGTGGGACACCCCTCCGGCGGGCGCAGGGGTGTGCGGGTGAGCGACACTGGGTGGACGTGCGCCCTCGACGATTCACTTCCCGTCCATGACGGCATGGACATGGACCGGTCTTGCCGTCCTGGGGGCGCTCGTGGGAGCGTTCGGGACGCTGGTCGGTGCCGGCGGCGGGTTCATCCTCACGCCGGTTCTCCTGGTCCTCTACCCACAGGACACTCCGCAAACCGTCACCGCCATCAGCCTGGTTGCCGTGTTCTTCAACGCCGCCTCCGGGTCGGCCGCGTACGCACGGCTGCGCCGCATCGACTACCGCAGCGGCGTCGTCTTCGCGCTGGCGACGCTTCCGGGGGCTGTGGCCGGTGCGCTCGTCGTCCAGTACGCGGCGCGCCGCGTCTTCGACCCCATCATGGGCGCGCTGCTCCTCTGCCTCGCCGCGCTCGCCATTCGAGGTCCGCGGCACCTGCACTCCGTCGCGGGCGCCGGCGGTGTGTGCCGAGTCATCACCGACCGCAGCGGCACGACCTACCGGTACCGCGTGCCCGTGCTTCGAGGCGCCCTGCTGAGCGTCGGCGTCGGATTCGCGTCGAGCTTCCTGGGCATCGGCGGGGGCGTCATCCACGTTCCCCTGCTCGTCAGCGTTCTCGGCTTTCCCGCCCACGTTGCCACGGCGACGTCGCACTTCGTCCTTGCGAACATGGCGGGCGTCGCGTCGATCACGCATACCCTCGCCGGCAGCTTTGCCCATGGCGACGGTGTGCGCCGAGCCGTGGCGCTGTCGGCGGGCGTCGTGGTGGGGGCGCAGCTCGGCGCGCGCATCTCCTCGCGGGCGTCTGGGGCGCTCATCCAGCGACTGCTCGCCGCTGCGCTCGCCCTCCTCGCCGTGCGGCTGCTCGTGTGACGATCGCTCGACACATCCCGAGCGTGTCGCCGGCGCTCCATTGCATTCGTCGCATCACCCCGGCACGGCTGCGCTGGAATCTGAACGCTCGCTGAATGTCGACAGCATTCCCCGGCTGGCTCGGAGGGGCACGGCCGGTGTCGGTGTGCAACGGAGCCTCCGGAGGGCTTCACATCCGCTTGTCAGCGGCCCGGTGAATACCGGCGGACATTCCAGGCGCACCGCACGCCACATAGGCCATCGTCGTCGCGGCGGTGGGAGATCCTCCGGCGCGGGGGCTCAAAGGGCACGTGGTGACCTGTCCGGCGGCGATGAGACGCTCCAGCGACGTGCCGACGGAGACGGCGAACGCTGCGACGCCCGCGGAGCGCGGGTCAGCCGCGACGGTGGCGCGGATCTCGGAGAGCACGAGCGGCCGACCCGCCGCGCGGAGGGAGCTGAGGATCATGTCGTCGAGGATGTCGTCCGGCCTCCCCGGATTCACGCCGACGTCCGTCGCGCGCGCACGAGGCGGGCGGCCCAGGTCATCTGGTCCAGATCGCTCGGTCATCCGCTACTTCAGACGACGACGCCGCCACGGATCCTGTATCGAAACTCGAGCCCGCCTCGTGGGACAGCTCGACCGGGCGGGATCGTTGGTCGAGTCGCGGCGTATCAGCCGGTGCACGACGCTCGAGCAGCACCTCGGCATCCAGGTGGTGCGCCCACGGCGGCTGATCAGCCTGCGCCTCGACTCCTGTAGCCCGCCTGAACGCCGGGTAACCGCGACCGCGGCGCGCTCGTTCGCCACCTGATGACCGCTGACCTCTCGACCCCGATCCAGCACTTGGCTGGCAGGTTCTCCGTCCTCGACGCCGTCATGCGTGTCGCGGCTGCGGATCTCGTCTTCGCCGTTGTGCTCGTCGTCGTCCTCGCGTGGTGCCATCCCGACGGGCTGCGGACCGTGCTCGCGATCGGGCTCGGCGGCCTCGTTGCACTTGTGCTCGGTGCTCTCATCGGCGCGATGTGGCCGGAACAGCGGCCGTTCGTCGCCGAGCACTTCACGCCGCTGATCCCGCACGGTGCCGACGCGTCGTTCCCGTCGGACCACCTGCTCGCACTCGGCGCAGTCACGGGTGCGACGTGGTGGCGGATGCGCGGCCTCGCCCTGGTGACGTTCGTGCTCAGCCTGATCGTCGCCTTCGCCCGCGTTTTCGTCGGCGTGCACTACGTGGGCGATGTGGCCGGTGGGTTCGCCGTCGGTCTCGCCTGCGGTGCCGCCGCGTGGCTCGGGCTTGCGCCACTCACACCGCTCCTGGCGCGGGTGGATCACCTGCTGCCGGGCGCGCTCCGGCCGGTGTTCTGGGCCGACGGGTCAGGCGCTCGCGCCACTCCGCGGCAGCTCCACGACGAACCGTGAGGGGTGGGCGGCGTCGAGACGGATGTCGCCGCCGTGCAGCCGGGCGATCACCGCGCACAGCGCCAGGCCCAAGCCGGCGCCCCCAGTGCCGCGCGTGCGGCTGCGGTCCCCCCGGGTGAATCGCTCGAACAGGCGGCCACGCAACTCGCCGGGGACGCCCGGGCCGGAGTCGTCGACAGCCAGCGTCCAGAGGTCGTCCCGCATCTGTGCCGTGACCCGGACCATGCCTCCGGTCGGGGCGTGGCGCAGGGCGTTGTCGACGAGGTTGTCGACGAGACGGCGGAGCATCTCGACGTCGACCATGGCGTCGCCGCTCGGCGGCAGGCTGGTGACCAGGTCCACGCCCCGGTCGGCGGCGACGGTCTGCCAGCGGTCGACGAGGTCTTCGAGCAGGTCGGCGAGCTCCACCGCCTCCAGGTGAGGACGCAGTGCGCCGGCGTCGGCGCGGGCGAGGGTGAGCAGCCGGTCCGCGAGTGTGCTGAGCCGCTGCGTCTCCGCGAGGACCGTTTCGAGCGTCGCGCGATACTCACCCGCGTCCCGGGTGCGCTGCAGGGCGACCTCCGCCTGGGTCATGGCGACGGCGAGCGGGGTGCGCAGCTCGTGCGCCGCGTCCGCGGTGAACTGGCGAAGGGTGGTGAACGCCGTCTCCAGGCGCGCCAGCATGGCGTTGAACGTCGCCGCCAGCTCGCCGATCTCGTCGTCGGGCAGGTCGAGCTGGATGCGCTGGTCCAGGGTGCGCTCGCTGAGCCCGCGCGCCAGTGCCGTGATCTCGTGCACCGGTCGCAGCGCCCGGCCGGACAGCCAGTAGGCCGAGAGGGCGGCGAGGAGGGTGATGAGGCCGACCGCGACGGTGAGGAAGACCGCGGTGTGCCGAAGGGTGTCGTCGTAGCTGGCGAGTGATCGGGAGAGCACGAGGACTCCGGGCGGTGCATCGGCCAGGTGCAGCCGGCGCGCGACGATGCGGGCGGGTCCGCCGGGCGTCGTGATCGTGGTGATGAGTGCGGTGCCGTTCCCCGGCGCGGCTGTCGCGGCCTGGAGGACGGCCGCGGACGGGGGCGGAACCGACTCGTCCTCGGCAACGCCCTGGTCCGCGAGGATCGCAGCGGTGACGGTGGCGCCCGCCGTGGCGCTCCCCAGCGTCGCCGGGTCGCGGAAGTGCAGACGACCCTCGACCACGACGACGCCAGAGGCCAGGAGTCGGCCCTGGGTGCGGAGCAGCGTGCTGTCGATACCCCCGAGCTCGACGTTGGCGAACACCGCCCAATACACGACCGCTCCACCTCCTGCGACGAGGAGGACGACGATCGTGTAGATCAGCGTCAGGCGGACGCGCGTCCGGCGGAGGAAGCGTCGCACAGGCGCTGGCGGTCGAAGCGGTAGCCCTCCCCGCGGATGGTCACGAAGGGGTCGGCGACCCCCGCCCCGCCGAGCTTGCGGCGAATGCGGCCGACGTACACCTCGACGAGGTTGGAGGTCGGTGCCAGATCGTCGTTCCAGATGGCGCGCTCCACCTGCGACCGCGTGAGCAGCTGGCCGGCATGGAGGGCGAAGAACTCGAGGATGGTGAACTCCTTGGGGGTGAGGACGAGGCTGCGCTCGCCGACGCGCGCGTCGCGGGCGCTGGTGTCGACCTGCAGGGGGCCAATCTCGATCACGGCGGCGCGATCGTCGAGGTGCCGCCGGCCGAGTGCGCGGAGGCGGGCGACGAGCTCCCGGAATGCGAACGGCTTGACGAGGTAGTCGTCGGCGCCCACCTCGAGACCGCGCACCCGGTCGTCGACGGCGTCGCGTGCGGTCAGCATCAGCACGCGCGAGCGCACCCGAGCGCGGCGGAGCTGGGCGCACACCGCGAAGCCGTCGATTCCCCCGGGAAGCATGACGTCGAGGACGATGGCATCGAAGGGCGCCATCACCGCTGCGGACACGGCGCTCGCACCATCCCCGACGACGTCGACGGTGAACCCGTCCTCCTCGAGGCCTCGCCGCAGCGCCACGGAGAGGCGCCCGTCGTCCTCGACGACCAGCACCCGCATGGCGCAAGTGTGCGCCCCCGCCCTGAACCAGTGCTGAACGGGGAGCCTGCGGGTTCAGGCGCCGTTCAGCCAGGGAAGGCAGGATGGCGGCATGGCAGCGTCGTCCCGAGACCGCCGACCGTTCGGCTCAGAAGTCCCCGCTCCTCTGTCCAGCCGACCCGTGGAGCTCGACCCAGCGCCGGCTGCCGGGGGCGAGGAGGGCCAGCAGCGCACCGGCCGGGACGGCGGTCAGAGCAGCGATGAGCAGGCGTGGCGGATGCCAGAGGAAGCTCACCGACCGGATGGCGGCGAGCCCCGCGGGCGTGGCCATGGCGAGCAGTGCCAGGAGGACGAGGGCTGCCAGCCAGGCCCAGCGCCGCCGCCGGCCCAGGCCGTAGCCGACCGCGGCCGGCGCGCTGACCACCGCGAGAGCAGCCGCGCCCGAAAGGAGGCCGAGAGTGACGTTCAAGCCGGCTTGCTGCTGTGCGAACGCGATGATCAGGACCAGCCCCAGCGCCAGCAGGACACCGAGCATGGCCAGCGCGGTCAGTGTGTACAGGAAGGCCTGCACCAGCCGGACCGGCAACGGTGCGTCCGTCTGCCAGGACATTCGCGATGGTGGCGATGGCATGGCCGTCGTGCGCTCCTCCCGTGCGATGACGTGGTCCTCGTCGGTGCAACGGGCCGCGTCCCGGAGCGGCTACGGGCCGCTGTGGTGGCGGGCGCCGTCGCCGCCCTGCTCGTAGCCTGCGGGGGGCCCCCACCCGCGGCGCCGCGCTCGGCGCCGACCTCGACTGCCGAGATCACTCCGACTCCGGGCACGCGCCATCAGCACACCGGCGATCCGCACGTCATGCTCATCGTCCTGCAGACGCGCGAGGTGAGCGACCTCGCCGGCAGTGCCGCGGCACCACGCATCAACCAGCTGGCACAACGGTACGGCACCGCCACGCATGCATATGCGACGGCACATCCGGAGCTGCTCGACTACATGGAGCTGTTCACGGGAACGACCGGCGGCTTCTCGACGGACTGCGCGACGTGCGACATCGGGTATGCACCCACGTTCATCGACCAGATCGCCAAGAGGTCCGTTGGTTGGCGCGCCTTCATGGACGGCCTGCCGCAGGCGTGCGATACACGAGCTGTGGTTGGCAGCTACGTTCGTCTCCACAACCCGTTCGCGTACAGCAACCAGCTGCGGCTGACGCCGTCCAACTGCCAGCGCGTCGTGCCGCTGTGGCTGCTCGGCACTGACCTGGAGGCCAACTCGGTCCCGGCCTTCGTCTGGATCAGTCCCGACCTGTGCGACGGCGGGACGGTGTGCTCGACGGCCGCCTCCGACCACTGGCTCGCCGGCATCGTCGACGAGGTGCAGCACTCGGCGTGGTACCGCGACGACGGCGTGATCATCGTCACGTGGGACCAGGGAACGACCACTGCGGGATGCTGCAACCGCGCGGCGGGCGGCCACATTCCCCTGATCGTGATCAGCGATACTCTCCGCAGCGGGACACACGTCGACACGCCGGTCGACCAAGCAGGGATCCTGCGCAGTCTCGAGGACGTCTACCGGGTCCCGCATCTCGGGGACGCGGCGTGCGCCTGCAGCGGGTCCATCGCGCCACTGCTGGCGCCGTACACGGCACACGGGTGACCCAACGGCGGCGACTCGTGCCGTCCGCCGCAGCAGTCTCCCTCCTCCTCGCCGGATGTGCCGTCACGACGCCACCGGTCCCCGCCGCCTCGCCGTGGATCGCATCAGGGGGTGCGCCGCTGATCCACCACGTCTTCGTGATCGTGTTGGAGAACGAATCGTACGGTGACGTGTTCGGTCCAGGCACGTCGGTTCCCTACCTCGGGGGTACGCTGGCGTCCCGCGGCGTCCTGCTGCGGCAGTACTTCGCGATCGGCCATGCCAGCGCCGACAACTACATCGCGATGATCAGCGGGCAGGCCCCGGACCCGGCGACGCAGAGCGACTGCACGACGTACTCGGCCTTCACGGGGAACTCTCGCCTGGATGCGCAGGGCCAGGTCCACGGTGACGGTTGCGTATATCCATCGAGCGTCCAGACCATCGCCGACCAGCTGACTGCGGTGGGGGAGACGTGGAAGGGCTACATGGAGGACATGGGCAACGACCCGCGGCGCGAGGCGGCGACGTGCGGCCACCCCGAGGTGGGCCATGCTGACGGGACGCAGAACGCCACCGCCACGGATCAGTACGCGGCGCGGCACGACCCCTTCGCGTACTTCCGGTCGATCATCGACGACCGGGCGGCCTGCGACGAGAACGTGGTCGCGCTGAGCGCACTCCTCCCCGATCTGGCGAGCACGGCCACCACGCCGAACCTCAGCGTCGTCGTGCCCAACCTCTGCAATGATGGGCACGACGATCCCTGTGCCGGCCTCAATGTCTCCGGGACTCACGACGGCGGAGGCGGCGCGGTCGAACCGTGGCTGTCGCGCTACGTGCCACTGATCCTGCGATCACCCGCCTTCCAGCAGGACGGGATGCTCGTGGTCACGTTCGACGAAGCGGAGAATGGCGATGCCAGCGCGTGCTGCGATGAGCCGCGGGGTCCGAATGTGCAGGAGCCCGGGCAGACCGGGCCCGGGGGCGGCCGCGTCGGTGCCGTCGTCGTGTCACCGCTGGTCGCAGGAGGCCGGGTCAGCGACGTGGCCTACAACCACTACTCGCTTCTCCGCACCGTCGAAGACCTGCTCGGCGTGCGAGCAGGAGGGTCGGACGGCCACGGGCATCTCGGGGAGGCCGGTCTGCCCTCGGTGCATGCCTTCGGCCGGGACGTGTACGGCCGATGACCGAGGCCCGGCACATGGCGGCGGTGACGGTGGTGCTCAGCACCGTGATGGCAGCCGCCGGCGGCTGGCCCATGGGTCTCGTCGCGGCGCTGCACCTCGGTGGGGTCACCGTTCTCATCCACCTGTTCGGTCACGGCGCGCCGGCCAGCGCCATCTCGGTGACGGGATCCCCGTCCGTTCAGCCGCCATTCAGCGACGGGGAGGCTCGTGCCGGCGGGCCTTGACGGACCTGCCCACTCAAGCGCTATCGCGCCGGGGGCAGACACGGTGCGCCCGGACCGCGCCACTCGGCGCCGCCGACGTCGACGCCGGAGGACCGCCGAGGCGAGGCGCTCCGGGCGCCGGGCTGCACTGAACCGCTCTGCCCCCGGCCACCTCGCAAAAGGGAACGACGCGGGCGATGGTCGCCCACCCGCCGACTCGCTCTGTCCTGGCGGCCGACGGGACAATGGGTGGTTTCGATCGTGGTACTCCCGGGAATGCGCGCTGATGGGCACTGTGGCGTTGCTGCGCGTATACTCAGGCCGCTAGAGGCTAGCCTGCGCTTATCGATGGGTCGCCATCATTGCGGGCTTGCGCAGGCGATGCGGGGGCAGACGTGGTGGCCGAGTCAGGACCCGAACAACCAGCGCCACAGGACGTCCATCCGCCCCCCGCCACGCCAGACGAGACGCAGGCAACCACGGCCGCACACGACTCGGCGGTTCTGGCGGCCGAGCAGCGGCCGCAGCGCCACTACCGTGCTGCAAGCCTCGCGCGCGTGCTCGTCGCACTCGCCGTCGTGATCGTGGCAGTGCGTTTCCTCGGCAAGCTGATCGCGCCCTCGTCCTCCTCGTTCTTCCTGGCATTCGCCGACCGGCTCAGTGGCCCGCTGGTGGCACCCTTGCAGGGCAGCTTCGTCGACGCCGGATCGAGCACCCACGTCGTGGAGATCGCGTCATTGGTGGCGCTGGCTGTCGTGGGTCTGGTCGGCTGGGGCCTGGTGGTGCTGATCCGGCGTCTGCCGCTGCGGCGCACCGCGGTCGCCACGAGCGGGCCGATCGCCCCTTCCCGGCGCGCGGCACCGGTCGCAGTCGCGTGCGTCCTCGGCGCAGTCGTGGTGGTGATCGCGGCCCGTGCCATGCTCCTGGGAGCCGGAGCCTCGTCACAGTCGGTCTTGGTCAACGTCCTCCTCCACATCAGCTCGGCCCTCGTCGCTCCGTTCCAGGGCATCGTCGCCGATGGCGGGAGCGCAGCACACATCATCGAGTTCGCGTCGCTGCTGGCGATCGTCGTCTACGCCGTGCTCGGCATCGCCGTGCTGCAGCTGTTTCGCATCCTGGTCACACCACGGGGCGCGAAGCCGCCGACGATCAGACAGGCAAGGTCACCGTTCGACGCGACGCTGGTGAGCCTTGCCGTTCTCGCCTACCTCGCGGGCAGCTTCGCCGTCATGCAGCAGTACAGCCCGATCAATCTCGGCTCGTTGGCATCCTCGCCCTCGAGCAATGTCGGTGACAGGAGCGGAAGCACCGACGGCAACGCCGGCGGTGCCGGCAGCAGCGTAGCGGGTGGCGGTGGTACAGCCATCGGCGCCGCACCCACCGCCGCCGCGACCGCGCACGCATCGTGCATTCCCTCGGTGGTCGCAAGCGGAGGTGGCGTGAGCTGGTACAGGCGCGTCGACATGACCTCCACCGCTCCCTGCTACTCGCACTGGACCGTGAGTCTGGCAGGTGGGTCGGCATGCGGGATGTGGATCAACGGGACGCGATACGCAGCGCCCTCGAACCTGTGGAACATCACCCAGTGGGGACAGAGCAGCAACTCCCTCGAGGCGGTCTTCTACGACCAGACGTCGGTGGTGCTGACCTGCGTCGTCAACCTGGGCAACTACCCGCAGACGACGCTGAACCGATCGAACTGGTAGCCGACCTCCTTCGGTCCATGCTGTCAAGGTCGGTGCGGCAGGCGACCGCGCGCAAGCTGGCGGTCGCCACCAGGGTAGAGGTGACGGGAGCCGATTCCCCCTGGCAGGACCCTCGCGCGCCGTCGCCTCGGCGACATTCTCGATGTCCCAGGCGACGAGACGGCGGAACCCATACGAACCAAGTGACGCCGAACGCCTCCGCCGAGGTCGTGCCTCTGCCCTCCGCGAGCTCCCGGTTGTCGACGAGGTGGCGGACCACGAGTGCGTGGAATCGCCGCAGGCGCACCCCGGGGATGACCTGGGGGTTGGAGGAGACTGGCTCGGCGAGGTTGTGCCAGACGCCTCCTTGGCCGCTGCAGGCGTCTGGTGTCCCGCCCGTGTCGCTGAACAGACCATCTCGACGGTGGACGGCGTAGCCGCTGGCGGTCAGGAAGCGGTCCACGCACCGGAGGGTGGACCAGAAGTCGAAGGGCGGATTGGCGTCAGCCGCCATTCAGCGGAGGTGAGGACAGTGCCGGCAGGCCTTGACGGACCCGCCTCCGCAAGTGCCATCACGCCGCGTGGGCGGACTCGGTTCGCCTCCTCCGGCCACCTGGCTTCGAGCGCACGTCGCCGGCGATGGTCACCCGCCCGCCGACCTCGCCCTGTCCTGGCAGCGGGTCTCGCAACGAGGCCGTGGCGCGACTCCGTCGGCCCATCGTGAACGTGGCGCTCGGCGTTCAGCCTCTGTACAGCAAACGGAGGGACAATTCACTGCAACGGCGCGATGGCAGCCGCGCGTCGTGCCCGCCGAGGGGCAGCTCGGCGGACGGTACCTAGATGGAGAGAGTCCCTCTGACGGATCGCGAACCGCCGAGGCGGCGCGTGATGGTGGTCGATGATGACACCTGTTGTCGAGAGGCTCTCCGGCTCCTCCTCGAGCACCAGGGCTTCGAGGTGGAGACGGCCTGCGACGGCGGGGTCGCTGCCCGCTTGATCGAGTCCTCCGCGTTCGACCTCGTCATCACCGACTTGGACATGCCGGTGATGAATGGGCTCCTTCTCATTCGCCACCTGCGCGCACTGTCGGACTGTGCGGGATTGCCGATCGTCCTGCTCACGGCCGCCCCGCCGGGCGATCCGCGCCTTCGTGAGGCGGTCGGCATGCCGCGCGTGTCGGCGCACCGCAAGGGGGGCAAGGCGTCCGAGGTGACCGCGCTGGCGCGGGAGATGCTGTCGGCCGCGTAGCGTCCGGCGAGGAGGCCACGAGCCGCGGAGGTGGTGGGAGCTGGAGGAGCCCCGAACCAAGGCAAGGACGGGGAAGGGGCTCCCCGGAGGTTCAGCCGCGGAGCCCGTTACGAGGGTGCACCATGAGTGGTGGGGGTGGCTGAGGCAATGCCCGCTTACTCGCAGGTGCGGCCTCTGGCCCGGCCGAGGAACCACCTTGGCGAGCGTCGAGCGAACAGGACCCGTCCGAAACCCGTGGTCGTGGCCGCTCCGTCACCGGTCGGGCGGCCCAGCCGGGCTCCTGTCGGCTGCGCCGACCCCCGCGAGCGGGTACGGCCTCTTGGTACGCCCTTTGAGTGGCAGCACGGGTCCCCAGCTGGCGCCGCAGGGCCTCGAAATTGAGCTCATGGCGTGGAAAGCTCGTGGTAGCTTCGAGGCGCCTGCTCGGTCTGAAAAACCCGGTGTCGCCGGTTCGATCCCGGCCCTCACCACCATATGAGCCGGCCCGTATGGGACATGGGTGACTCGGGCGGATCCAGTTGGTCCCGAATTGCCAGCGCAATCTGTGCCCCCCTTTGCGCGCCTAGACTGGCTGCCGTGCGCGAGCCGGTCGGCATCGGCGGCGTCGTGGCGGCGCTGTCGGTGGCCAGCGACCTCACCCGCGGGCATCCGCCCGGCGAGGCGATGCGCGCCTGCCTCCTTGCCACCGAGCTGGCCCGGCGCGCCGGGCTGAGCACGCCCGCCCAGGCGGACGTGTACTACGCGACGCTGCTGCGCTTCGCCGGCTGCGCGGCGACGTCGCACGAGATCGCCGGCGCCTTCGGCGGCGACGACGTGGTTGTGCGCGCGCGCGGCGACATGATCGACCCTACCCAGCCGCAGGAGGCCATCGCGTTCCTCGCAGGCCTCGGCGTCGACGCCCCTCAGCTCGAGGCGCTCGGTGGCGTCGCCGGCGTGGGACGGATGAAGTCCGAGGGCGCGCGCGCCGACTGCGAGGTGGGCGCCGGCCTCTGTGCGCGGCTGCAGCTTCCCGACGCGGTGCGCCGCGCAGTTCTGGACAGCTTCGAGCGATACGACGGCCACGGCGTGCCGGAGGGCCGTGCCGGTGGCGACGTCGCCGAGGCGTCACGGTTCGCCGCCGTCGGCTTCACCGCGGTGATGTTCGACGCCGCCGAGGGACACGGCGGCGCGGTCGACGCGGTGCTGCGGTGGTCGGGGCGAGCCCTCGATCCCGACATCACAGCGGTCTTCCTCGCGGCGCCCGACGAGCTGCTGGCTCTGGCCGACCCCGACGACGTGTGGGCAGCCGTGGTGGACGCCGAACCTGGGCGCCCGCGCCTCTTCCGGGACGACGCCGCGCTCGACGATGCGCTCGCGGGCTTCGGCGACGCCGCCGACCTCAAGACACCATGGTTCACCGGCCATTCCCGCGGCGTGGCGCAGCTGGCCCGGCTTGCCGCGGAGCACCGCGATGCGGTCGATCCCCAGGTCGTGCACCGCGCCGCGCTGCTGCACGACCTGGGACGCGTCGCCGTGCCGGCGGGCATCTGGGAGAAGCCGGGGCCGTTGCGTCCGGAGGAATGGGAGCTCGTGCGGTTGCACCCGTACCACAGCAGCCGCATCCTGGCCCGCTCACCGCTGCTGGCGCCGCTCGGCGCCGTCGCCGGCCGCCACCACGAGCGCGGCGACGGCTCGGGTTACCCGGCGGCGGTCCGCGCGCCGGAGCTCGACGCGGTGGCCTGCCTTCTCGCCGCTGCCGACGTCCTGCACGCGCTGCTCGAACCGCGACCGCATCGTCCGGCGGTCGACCTCGCCGAGGCCGCGCGCATGCTGGCCGCGATGCCCCTCGAACGCGATGCCGTCCGCGCAGTCCTCGACGCCGCGGGAGCGTCCTCTGTCCCGCTGCCGCGACTGCCCGCCGGGCTCACCGAGCGCGAGCTGCAGGTGCTGCGGCTCCTGGTTGCCGGTGACTCCAAGCGCGACGTGGCGGCGGAGCTGTCGCTGTCGGCGTCGACGGTCCACACCCACACCGTGCACATCTACGAGAAGTGCGGCGTCACGACCAGGGCGGGGCTGGCGATGTTCGCCATGCAGCACGGCCTGGCCCAACCGGGCATCGACTGAACGATCGATGGCGCCGGCGCGGCATGGCACCTACGGTGGGCGTCGCCGCATTCGCGCTTCACCGGGAGTCCACCACCATGACCGCTCCGTCCGCACAGAACGCCGACATCGCCGTCGTGCAGGCCGTCTTCGGCGCCTTCGCCAGCGGTGACATCGCCGCGCTCGGCGGCCTGCTCCACGCCGACGCCACCTGGAACCACCGCAACGACGACCGCTTCGGCGGCGTCCACCGCGGCCTCGACGCCATCACCGCCTACCTCGGCGCGTCGGCGGAGCTGACCGCCGGGACGCTGCGCGCGCTGCCGCGGGCGGTCATGGCGGACGGCGCCGGTCATGTCGCGGTGCTCACGCAGGTCAGCGCAACGCGTCCCGACGGCCGCAGCTTCGACGATGCGCAGATCGTGCTGGTCGGCGTCGACGACGGGCGGGTGCGCAGCATCGAGCAGTTCGTCGGAGACCCGCGCGCCGTCGCGGCGTTCTGGGCCTGAGTTCACCAGCACACCGGCCCGGACAATGCGCGCGGCCTGGGGGTGGGTGTGCTGATCGCCGGCACGTGTTACGCGCTCACTGTCGCATACCGGCCGGACCTCGATCCCGTGCCGCCACCGCTCGATGTCTTCGAGGCAGTGATTCTCTCCTTCAAGCCGTCCTGATCTGCGTGCAACGCCGGCGCCACACCCGAGGGTGGTGATACGCATTCGACGGCCGGTGGTGGCGTGGAGGCCCGCCCCTCCGCGCCTCATCGCGAGTCGCGCGCTGCCGGCGCCGCCGCCTCCGCGGCCGTGCCGCCGTCGGTCAGCATGTCCTCGAACAGCGACCGGTAGTGGACCATCGCCTGGCGGAGCTCCTCGGTCGACGCCTGGCCTGCGGCGCTGCGCAGCGAGATGGTGTGCGCGGTGCGGTAGTTCTCCACGACGCGCGGGTGGTCGACCGACACATCGACGGCACGCTGGTCGAAGTCGGCGACGGGGTAGCCGCGCTCGCGCATCAGGCGTGAGAGCAGCGAGTCCGCGTCGCGCACGGCGTCCGCCGGCGTGTCGACGAACCGGGCCTGCACGTCGTGCCATTCCTGCGCGAATCCCTGGCGATGCTCGACGGACAGAGGTCTGATGGCCAGGGACTGACGGCGCTCGTACCGGCCGGCCAGCTCTCGCTCCGCATCACGGCGGTTGGCATGCTGGCCGAGGGTGCGGTCGTACTCCGGTCCGAACGTCTGGCGAAGCCGGCCGCGGTGCCGCTGCTGCCGCATCGCTGCCAGCACGGCGGCGGCGATGGCGACCACGCACAGCGCGATGACGATCCAGATCCACGTCTGCATGTCGGGTCCTCCATGGGCGCGCCCCTGTTCGCGCGATTCGATTGCAGCGTGTGCGTCCGAAGCGGGTCAAGCGCTGAGCGCGGCAGCGCGGGCAGGGACCTCGGGGTGGGTTGACATATGTCCATATGGGAATGTATAGTCCCCGGCATGGCCAGGGCCGCCACCACCACCGACGCCTTCAACGCCGTCGCCGAACCTCGGCGGCGGCAGATCCTCGACGCGCTGGCGTCGGGCGAGCTGTCGGTCGGCGAGCTGGTGGAGCTCCTCGGGCTGCCGCAGCCGCTGGTCTCCAAGCACCTCAAGGTGCTTCGCGAGGTCGAGCTGGTGGCCGTCCGTGAGGCCGGCCGCCAGCGCCTCTACCGCCTCAACGGCCAACCCCTCAAGGCCATCCACGACTGGGTGCGCGCCTACGAACGATCGTGGTCGGAGGCGTTCGACCGCATGGACACGGTGTTGGACGAGCTGAAAGCACAGGAGGAGCACTGACATGGCGACGACGACCAAGGGCACCGCGAAGGTCACGCTGCCCAGCGACGACCAGATCCTCATCACCCGCGACTTCGCCGCGCCGCGGCATCTCGTCTATCGCGCGTACACCACGCCGGAGCTGGTGGCGCGCTGGTGGCACGCCGACCGCGGCACCGTCGACAGCATCGACATCGACCTCCGCGCCGGCGGGCGGTGGCGGTACGCGATGACGGCGCACGCCGGGTTCCCCGTCGTCTTCCACGGCGAGTACCTGGAGGTGGTGCCCGACGAGAAGCTCGTGTCCACAGAGGTGTTCGAAGGAATGCCGGAGGCGGCGGCGACGACGACGGCAACCTTCACCGACGTCGAGGGCGGGACACGGCTGGCGATCCTGGTGCAGCACAAGAACCGGGCGTTCCGCGACGCGCACGTGCAGTCGGGCATGGAGGACGGCCTCCAGGATGCCCTCGACCATCTCGAGGAGCTGGCCGCCGGGGCCGCATGACCGCGTCCGCGTGGGTGCGGCGGAGCGGCGACCCGCTCCGGCCGCACCGCGCGGCACATGGCGAACTCGAAGCCGCCGTCCCGAATCCGCTGCGCACGCCTGCAACCATTTGACACCCGACCGCGTGCGGCGTTGAATGGGGCGGCCGAACATTGTTCGCCGATGCAGCCACAGAGGGGTCAACCCATGGCACACACGCCGAGCGGTTTCCGTCTGGTCGATTGTGACGGTCACATCCTTGAACCACTCGACATCTGGGAGCGCTACGTCCCCAGGAAGTACGTGGACGCGGCCAACAGGGCGTGCAGCGTGTACAACGACCCCGAGGGCGGCGCGCGCGCCTGGATCAACGGCGAGCTGAAGGCCAAGGGCATGCAGGGCGGCGGCACCTACGGCCTCAGCCAGGAGGAGGGCGCCAAGCGGCGCTGGCTGCCCGGCGAGCTGGCCGACGGCGGCTTCTTCGCGACGTCGCGGGTGTCCGACCAGATGGACCCCCAGGACATCGAGGCCGTGGTGATCTTCGGCAGCGTCGGCAACGTCCTCAACGGTGTGCGCGACGGCGACCTTCTCGCCGAGATGTGCCGCGGCTACAACAACTGGGTGTTCGACGAGTACTGCTCCGCGCATCCCGACCGGCTCTTCCCCATGGCGTACCTGCCCTGGCAGAACGTCGCGGAGGCCCGCAAGGAGCTGCGGCGCACCGCCGAGAAGGGCTTCAAGGGGATCAAGGTTCCGGCCAAGCGCCGGCTGGTCGAGAAGCCCGTCTACGATCCCGTGCTCGACCCCGTGTGGGCCGACGCGCAGGACGCCGGAATGACCCTGGCGGTGCATCCCTCCACCTCCTTCGACGACATGCCGGAGATGGCGGACGTCCTGACGCGTGAGGAGGGCGCGCTGCCCGCCGCGGGCGGCATCCTCTCGCCGCTCAACGGCATGGTCATGCTGACGTACTTCATGTACGGCGGCATCCTCGACAAGTACCCCGGGTTGAAGCTGGCCATCATCGAGTGCAACGGCGGCTGGATGCCGCTGCTCCTCGACCGGCTGGACCGCCAGTACAAGATGGACCCGAGGAACTACCCCGGCGTCAAGCGGCTCCCGAGCGAGACGTTCATGCAGCAGTGTGCGGTCGCGTTCATGGCCGAGGAGACCACCCTCCCGGCGTTCGCGGAGAAGTACCAGGACCAGATCATCTGGGGCACGGACTACCCCCACCTGGACGCCGAGAACGTGGCGGAGATCCGGGAGACGCTGGAGCCCGTCCCTGCGGACATCCAGGTCAAGATCCTGCGCAACAACGCGATTCGGGTCTTCAACCTGCCTCTGGAGCCATACGGAGCGCTCACGACGGCCTCTCCGGCGGCGGCCGTCGCGGGGTAGCGCGTCACCGCACCCGCCGTCGCGGGCGTCCGGCGCCGCACACATGACGCCGTTCGGCCCGCGGCGCGCGGGACCTCCTCCTCTGGTCACCCCTCGTGTCGAGATCGCACGGTGGTGCCAAGAGGAATGCACCGGTGCTCGAGTTCCATGGCGCTTGCAAGCGCTTCGGCGATGTCGCGGCGCTCGACGGCTGCACGTTCGCGGCGCGGCCGGGCCGGCTGACCGGGTTCCTCGGCCCCAACGGCGCAGGCAAGACCACCGCGATGCGCGCCGCGTTCCGCCTCGTGGAGCTCGACGGTGGCAGCGTGACGTGGCGCGGCCATCCCGTCGGGGACGGCGACCGCGTGCACTTCGGCTACATGCCCGAGGAGCGCGGACTCTACCCGCGGATGCGCGTCCGAGACCAGCTCCTCTACCTCGGGCGGCTGTGCGGCCGGACGGCGCCACAGGTGGCGGGCACCGTCGATGCGCTGCTCGACCGCCTCGGGGTCGGCGACCGCGCCAACGATCGCGTCGACGCGCTGTCGCACGGCAACCAGCAGCGCGTCCAGCTGATCGCGGCCCTGGTCAACGAGCCTGACCTGCTGGTGCTCGACGAGCCCTTCTCCGGCCTCGATCCCCTCGCCATGGGCGTGATGGCCGGCCTGCTCTCCGACCTGGCCGCCGCCGGGGCGACCGTGCTGTTCTCCAGCCACCAGCTCGACCTCGTCGCCGACCTCTGCGAGGACGTGGTCATCATCGACCACGGCCGCGTCGTCCTCACCGGTGCGCTGGACGAGATCCGCGCCGCGGTTCCCGACCGCTTCGTCGACGTCCGTTTCACCGGGCCGGCTCCGGAGTGGGCGCAGCTCACCGGGGTCGAGGTTCTGGAGTCCACCGATGGACACGTGCGCCTGCGCGCCGACTCGCGCGCCGACGCCGGCTCACTGCTCTCCCGAGTCGGTCGGGAGACGCGAATCGTCGCACTGAGCTTCGCGCCGCCGACACTGTCGGAGCTGTTCCGCCGGGTGGTCACCCCATGAGCAACCTGCGCGCCGCGTGGCTCGTTGCCACCCGCGAGATGCGGGAGCGGAGTCGCTCCAGCACCTTCCGCATCTCCCTCGCCATCACCCTGGTCGTCGTGGTGGCGATGATCGTCCTGCCCGAGCTGCTCCTCGGCGCGGCGCGGACAACGGACATCGGTGTGTCCGGCGCCACGCCGGGCGGCCTACCGGCGGCGGTGCAGACACAGGCGGCGGGCGTCGGACTCACGGCGCGCCTGCACGAGTACCCGACACGCGGGGCGGGTGAGGACGCGGTGCGCAAGGGCCAGGTGGACGTCCTCGTCGTCGACGGCCGCCAGCTGGAGTGGCCCCGTGCAGCGGACGAGAGACTGAAGGCGGTGGTGACCGGGGCGATCCAGGTCGTGGCCATCAGCGAGCGTGCGGCTGCTGCCGGGATCAGCCCGGGCGAGCTCGCCACCGTCATGCAGCCCGTCGCCGTCACCAACGTCGAGCTGAGCGCGGTCGCCGGGCGAAGCTCGGCCGACCAGACGGCGACGGTGGTCATGACGGGGCTGCTTCTCGTGGTCATGTCGACGTATGGAGCACTGGTGCTCACCGGGGTCGTCGAGGAGAAGTCCAGTCGCGTGGTCGAGGTGCTCCTCGCCCGGATCTCACCGCGCGCGCTGCTGGCGGGGAAGGTCCTCGGGATCGGCCTCCTCGGTCTCGCCCAGGTGGGCGTCATGGCGCTCGCCGCGCTGATCGCCGGAACGGCGATGGGCTCGCTCGACATCGCCACGCTCCGCCCTGCGGTTCTCGTCTGGCTG
Source organism: Candidatus Dormiibacterota bacterium (assembly GCA_035652335.1). Classification (GTDB taxonomy): domain Bacteria; phylum Chloroflexota; class Dormibacteria; order Aeolococcales; family Aeolococcaceae; genus DASRDZ01. The sequence continues at coordinate 1,684 of DASRDZ010000076.1, read as the reverse complement.
GTGATCTGGTTCGTCATCGGCTACGCGATGTACGCGATGCTGTACGGCGCTCTCGGCGCGCTGGCGTCGCGGCCCGAGGATGCGCAGAGCTCGGTCGCACCGACGTCGATGCTGATGGTGGCGAGCTACTTCGCCGCCTTCTTCCTGATCGCGCAGCCGGACAGCGTCGCCGCGCGCGTCCTGTCGTTCTTCCCGGCCACCGCACCGATGATGATGCCCGGACGGCTCGCCATGGGATCGCCGGGCTGGTGGGAGCCCGTCCTCGCCGCGGTCATCGCGGTCGCCGCCATCGGCCTGCTGGTCCAGGTGGGCGGCCGGCTGTACGCGACCGCGGTGCTCCACTCCGGTCCGAAGCTCAGCCTGCGCGACACCTGGCGCACGGCCCTGACAGCACCGCATTCACCCACGCGCGGATTCCGCCTGCACGCCGGCAACGTGTGGGCTCGCGCAACCAGGAGGACGACCATGCACCGGAACGAGTCGAGCTACCGCTGGACCGTCACCGCGCTCATGGCGATCGGTGTCGCGCTCGGCGTGGTGGTCGGCGTGGTCACCGCCGACGTCATCATCGGCGTCATCGCCGGTGCAGGCTTCATCGCGCTGACGGTGCAGACCTTCAACCTGTGGACGGGACACGGCGGGCCGGCTCCGAGCGGCTCGTGATCGAGGGCGAAGCAGGACCGGCCCTGCGCCGGCACCGACCCGGGCGGTTCATCGCCGTGGCGCTGATGGTCGCCGCCGTCGTCGTCACCGAGCTGCTGCTCTGGCGTGCCAACGACGGTCTGCGCAGCGACCTCGACGCGGCCAACCGCTCGCACAGCGCGGCGGTCGACCAGCTGCGGCAGCGGCTCGAGGCCGTGGAGAGCGCGGCCGCCGGGATCACCGACACCGCTGCGCTCGTCCGCGCGGTGTCGCCGTCCGTCTTCGAGGTGCGCACCGACACGGGGTTGGGCACCGCCTGGGTGGTCACGTCGGCGCCGGGAGCTGCGTCGCTGGTCACCAACTACCACGTCATCCAGTCGGCGTACGAGAACGGCGCCCGCGTTGTCACCGTGGTGGGAGAGGGGACGGCGCTGCCGGCGCAGATCACCCGCGTGTCGCCGGCTGCCGACCTTGCCCTGCTCACCACGGCGCAGTCATTGCCTGCGCTGGGACTCGCCAGCGGCACGCCGTCGGTCGGCGATGCGGTCGTCGTCGTCGGATCGTCGGTCGGGCTCACCCGCAGCGTGAGCACCGGCATCGTCTCGGGATTCCGGAGCGACGGCGGACGGCAGCTCATCCAGTTCACCGCGCCGATCAGCCCCGGCAACAGCGGCGGCCCCGTCGTCGACAGCCGCGGCCGGGTGATCGGGGTGACCGAGGCCAAGATCGTCGACACCGGCGTCGAGGGCATCTCCTTCGCCATCCCGGTGTCGACCGTGTGCGCCACCGTGGTGTCCTGCTAGGGAGTGCGGTGGCCTCTCACTCCAGGATGACGGCCATGCGATGGAGCTGGTCGAAGCCCCTCTCGAACTCCTCCCGCGAATGCCATGCCAGCTGCCGCGCGGGATCGTCGACGAGCACCGCGTCGGGTGAGACGCCGACCAGCGTCACGGCGTGCTCCAGCGTCGAGTACCACGCCGCGGCGCCGTCGAAGGTGCGGAACGAGTGGAGGGTGGCGGGCAGGTAGTCGACGGTGATCCAG
>DASRDZ010000075.1:0-28421 GCA_035652335.1 Candidatus Dormiibacterota bacterium | reverse complement strand
ACGACCCCGACGTGCTCGACACCTGGTTCAGCAGCGCGCTCTGGCCCTTCGCCATCTTCGGCTGGCCCGACGACACCGAGGACCTGCGCCGCTTCTATCCCACCGACGTGCTCGGCACCGCGCGCGAGATCATCTTCCTCTGGGTGTCGCGGATGATCATGACCGGCCTGCGCTTCCGGGACGCCGAGCCCTTCCACGACGTCATCATCAACAGCACCATCCTGGCCGCCGACGGCTCGCGGATGAGCAAGTCGAAGGGCAACGCCGTCGACCCCCTGGAGATGGTGGAGCGGTACGGCGCCGACGCGGTGCGGGCCTGGGCCGGCGCGGTGGGCACCTCGGGCCAGGACATGCGCTTCGACGTCGAGCGCATCGCCTCCTACCAGCGCTTCGCCAACAAGCTCTGGAACGTCACCCGCTTCCTGGTCACCCGGCTCGGCGAGCGCGGCGACGCCATCAGGGCGCCCCGCGAGGTGCCCCGCGACGACCTCGCACCCGAGGACCTCTGGTTGCTGGCGAACCTGGCAGAAACCATCACCGCCTGTGACGCCGCCGTGGAGAGCTACCGCTTCCACGACGCCATGGAGCGCCTCTACGACGCCATCTGGCACGTCTTCTGCGACTGGTACGTCGAGGCCGCCAAGTCGCGCCTCCGCGAGGACGCGGAGCCGCGCTCGCGCGACGCGGCCGCCTGGACGGCGGCCACCGCGCTCGACGTGCTGCTCCGCCTGCTGCACCCGTTCATGCCCTTCATCACCGAGGAGTGCGCGCAGCGCCTCCCGGACGCGGCACCGATGCTGCAGCAGCGCGACTGGCCGCAGGCGCCGCACTGGTGGCGCGACGACGCGGCCCAGCAGGCGCGCAGCGCCGTCGACGTGGTCCTGGACCTGGTGCAGTCGCTGCGCGCTGCGCGTCAGGACGCCGGCGTGCCCTCCGCGAGTCGCGAGCGCCAGCCGCTGGTGGTCGACGCCAACGGCGGGCTGCCGCGCGGCGAGGTGTCCCGGCTCATCGAGTCGCTGGCCCCGTTCGACGTCGTCGGCGAGGCACCCGAGGGGATGACGCCGGTGCGCGTCGTCGCCGGCGGCGCGCACGCGACCCTCTTCGTCGGCGGCGCCACCCGCGACGACACCGCGCGGCTGCGCAAGCAGCTCGACAGCGTCGAGGCGCGCATCGCCCAGAAGCAGGCGCAGCTCGGCAATCCCGCCTTCACCGAGCGGGCCCGTCCCGAGGTGGTGGCCGGTGCGCGAGCGCAGCTGGAGGAGGCGCTCGCGGAACGGGCTCGCCTGCAGGCCCTGCTCGGGGAGAACGCCGCATGAGACCTCCGCTCGGCGCCCTGCTCGACTCCAGCAACGGCGCGCTGGTGGCCGGCGTCGTCGCCGCCGCCACCTACTTCACCGTGATGTACGTCGCCGTCGCCTTCTGGATCGTGCGCGACGCGCGGCGGCGCAGCGAGTCGTGGGTGTTCGCCGCCTTCGCGGGGCTGATCGGACTCCTGCTGCCGTTCCTCGGGCTGCTGCTGTACCTGATCATCCGCCCGCCGCGGACTCTCGACGAGGAGCGAGCCCTGCAGCTCGAGGAGCAGGCGCTGACCGAGGAGGAGATCGTCGAGACGCCGACGGTGCGCCCCTGTCCCAAGTGCGGCCGCGAGATCGAGCAGGACTTCGTCATCTGTCCCTACTGCCGCACCCAGTTCGCCCGCCGCTGCACGTCCTGCGGCAAGTGGCTCAGGCTCGGCTGGCACGTCTGTCCCTACTGCGCCGAGGAGGTGGGGCTGCAGAGCTTCGGTCGCTCGGGACGGGCGGCGTCCTCCTGACCCGCTGCGGATGACGCCCGGGCTGCGACTCTTCGTCGCCCCCGGCCTGCTCTTCGTGGCCGCGCTGGCCTGCTACCTGCTGCCGCGGCGGATGTCGCGCGGCGCTCGGGCGATCGCCATGCTCGGGGTCGGCGCCGCCGGCGGTCTCCTGCTCAGCGACGCAACCCTGATCCTTCCCTCGGCGCGCGTCGAGCGCAACCTCGGCGAGTTCGCTCCCGGCGTGTCGCTGGTGGCGCGCGCCGATCCCGCGGCGCTGGTGATCTGCCTGCTCGCCGCGGGGATCGCCCTGCTGGCGCTCGCCGAGCGGCGGCGGCAGCCGCTGGAGCGCGCCGCGTTGCTGCTGTGTCTGGCAGGAACCTTCGTGGCCGCGCTGGCGGGCAACGCGGTGCTGCTCTTCGGCGGCGTCGAGATCGCCAACGTCGGTGCGCTCCTGCTCGCCGCGGGCGCCGTGCCGCGGCTGCGACTGCGCGCCCGCATCGCCTTCGCCATCCAGAGCGGGTCGAGCATCGGGCTCCTGGTCGCGGCGGTGTCGCTGCAGAGCTCGCTACAGACGTCCGACTTCAGCGCCATCCCGGCCACGGCCGTCGGGTGGGGGCTGGCCGGGCCCTGGGCGTTCACCGGCGCGATGCGGCTGCTGGCCCCCGCCGCGCTTCCCGGGCGCGCCGGTCGCGCGGCCAGCACGGCGTGGCTGCCGATCGGCGCCATCCCCTGCGGGCTGCTGGTTCTCCTGCGCCTCGTGCAGGTGACCGGGACGCAGCTGGCCACCGGCGTGGCCGACCTGCTCGTCGCCGGCGGCCTGGCGGCGGCGCTGCTCGGCGCGGCGCGCGCGGCGCAGGCCTGGCGCGTCCCGGCCGCGGCGGGTCGGGGGCTGGCCGTGGCCATGGCGGGGGAGCTGATCGCGCTGGCGGGTGTGGGCACGCCCGCCGCGCTGTCGGGGATGGCGGCGTTGTCGCTGGCGCTGATCCTCGGCCTGGCGGCGGCGCCGGCCTGGGGTGTGGGCGGCGACGAGGGCTCGGGTCGCGCCGCCGCCTGGGTGCGGGCGCTCGCCCTGGCGGCGATGGGCGGCCTCCCCGTCGGCTACGGGACGGCCGCGGTCCTGCTGGGGACGGGGTCGGTCGCCGCCTCCGGCTTCGCCACCTCGACGGTGGCCATCCTCCTGGGTGTCGCAGCCGTGGTCAGCGCCTCCGCGGCGGCGATGTCGGCACGAGCGGCGCTGTCCGCCGCCCCGCCGAGCGGCCGGCATCGCGGTCCCCGGGCCGACGCCGTGCTGGTGCTCGGCGCCGGGTTCCTCGCGGCGCTGCTGCCCGGCCTGGTGCAGAGCGTGTACGTCGAGCGCGTCGCCGACACCGCCGGCCCGCTGCAGGGCGCGATCGACGTCGCCACCACGCGCCTGCCCGGCGCCGCCTGGGCCGGCGGCTACCTGACGCTGGCCAGCCTCGTCGCCCTGGCGACCGCCTGGTCGGCGTCGGCTCTCGCGGAGCGGCGCAGGGCGGCACCAAGGGAGGCTCTCCCCCGACCTGCCGCGCCGCCCACCCTGGCGGCCGGCATCCCAGGACGCACCTTCGTGGTGCGCAACGCCGGGCGGGCCACCCGAGGGCTGGCGGCGATCGACGGCTGGCTCACCGAGCAGCCCGGGCTGGCCCTCGTGGTGGCCGGCGCCATCGCCTGCCTCTTCATCTTCCGGTGAGCCGGTGAGCCAGGCCCTGATCGCCACCCTCGGCTTCTTCGCCGGCGTGGTCGCCGCCATGGTCGACGGCCGTCGCGCCCTCCGCATCGCCGCCGTCGCCGTCGGGCTGGGCCTGGCCCCGGCGGCGGCGCAGGTGGGCGGTGGGCCGGCCGCGCTGGTGCCGCTGGTCGCCGGGGTTGCCGCCGCGCTCAGCGGGACGCTGGCCCTGCGGGCCGCCGGCGCTCTGCGCTGGGTCCCGGGCCTCGACCCCGCAGTGCCGGTGGTGGCGCCACCCGCGGCGCTCTTCGGGCCGCGCAGCCTGCGCGCCGTCGGGGCGGCGCTCGCCCTCCCCGCCGCCTCGTGGGTCAGCCTCAACGTCCAGGTCGGCGGTGAGGCCACCGCGCACGGCGCGGTCTTCGCCGCGGCCTACGCCTGGTTCGCCGGCTGCCTGCGGCTGCTGCGCGCCCGCTCGGTGCAGGACCTGGCCATCGGCGCGGCGGTCCTGGGTCTCGCCGCCTCCACCAGCTGGCTCCTCGAAGCCGGGCCCGGCGCGCTGCCGGAGGCGACCGCGGCCGCCGGCCTCGCCCCGGTGGCGGCCGCCGCCGCCGGGTGGCTGACCGGGCGTCACCGTCGCGTCCTGCGCGAGGCGGCCCAGCGCCCGGAGCCCGCCTCGTGACCCCGGTCGTCTACGCAGGCGTCTGGGCCGCCTGCGGCTTCCTCGCCGCGGCGCTGCTCCCCTTGGTCCGCCGCCGGCGCCTGGTCTGGCTGGCCCCCGCCGTGGCCGGGCTGCTCGGCCTGGCGGCGAGCGTGTCCGACAGCTGGCCCGGCCCCACCAGCAGCGCCGGCTACGGCGCCAGCCTCACCCTCGGCCACCCAGCCGTCGGGCTGCTGGTCGGCGCCGGCCTGGCCCTGGCCGCCACCTTCGCCCTGGCCCCACGGCTGGAGGGGGGCGAGGTGGTCGCCGCCGCGGTCGCCGGCGCCGCCGTGGTGGTGGTGCTCGCGGCCACGGTGCCGATCATCTGGAGCGTCGCCGTGGCTGTGGCGGTCGCCGCCGTCGCCGCGCGCTGGATCGCGGCCACGCCCGGGCGCGCCTCGCTCGCCGCCGGGCGCGTCGCCGGCCTCGGCGCCGCCGCCCTGCTCGCCGCCGCGGCCTTCGTCCCCCGGGCGGGCCCGGCGATCGACACGCGCACCGCGCTGGCGGGCGGCCTCCTGGCCGGCGGGATCTGCGCTCTGCTGGCGATCGTGCCCCTCGGCGGCTGGGCCTCGGCGGCGGTCACGGCGCTGCGCGGCGCCGACGTCGCCCCCTGGGCCCTGCTGCTGGCGCCGGCCGTCCTCTTCACCGCCGGGCAGCTCCTGCCCCTGGAGCCCCTGGGCACGCGCACCCCGCTGGCCAACAGCCTGCTCGGCCTGGGCCTGGTCACCGCGCTCTTCAACGCTGTCCAGGCGCTCCGCGACCGGTCGAGCGCCTACGGTCGCGTGCTCATCGCCGACTTGGCCCTGGCCGCCGCCGCGCTCGGCACACTGCACCCGCCCGCCCAGCTCGGCGGCTACCTCATCGTCCTCTCCCACCTCTGCGCGGCGCCCGTGCTCCTCAACCCGGCGCGGCCCGGGCTGGAGCGGCAGCGCCGCATGGCCTGGCTCAGCCTGCTGACCGTGCCGCCGCTGCCCGGGTTCTGGGGTCGCTTCCTCTGCCTCCAGGCGTTCAGCGCCGCGGGCAACCGGGTGAGCACGCCCGCCTACGTCGCCGTGGCCGTGCTCACGGCGGTGGCCGTGCGGGGCCTGGCCGGCCGGGGGGCCGAGCCGGCGCCGGACACCCCGCCCGCGGGGGTGGGCGGCCGCGCCCTCGCCTGGGTGGTCGTCGCCGCGCTCTTCGGGCTCGGCCTGGCCCCCGCCCCCATCGCCCAGCACGTCTTCGGGGTGAGCATCTGATGGACGCGCTCGGGCTGTTCGCAGCGGTCGTCGCCGTCACCCTCTTCCCGGGTGGCCTCTTCGCCTGCGCGGCGGCGGGCGGGGCGGCGCTGGCGGCCGGGTTCGGCGGCCGCCGGCGGCCGGTCGACAACGGATGGACGCCCGCGGCCTTCGCCGCCGCCGCCCTGCTTCTCTTCGCGGCCGCGCTCGTGCCGCTGCCGCAGTCGCCCGCCCTGGAGCTCCCGGCGCCCGGCGACGCCCCGACCAACGTGCTCGCGGTGGTCCTCCTCGCCGGTGGCGGCGTGGCCCTCGGCACCGTGCCCCGCTGGCCGCGATCGCGGATCGCCGCCGCCCTGGCGGCGTGCGTCCCCCTGCTGGTGCTGGCCGCCCAGGCCGCGACGCTCGCCTTCCCTGTGGTGGTCGGCCTGCCCGGCCCGCGCCTCACCGCCGGGCGCGCCCTCGCCGCCGCCGCCATCCTGCTCGCCGTCCCCGGGCTCGCCGAGCCGGACGAGGCGACCGTGCCCGTCCTCCTCCGCGCGCTGCTCCTCGCCGTCCCGGCGATGGTCGCCACGGTGCTGCTGGCGCCGCCCGGGTGGTCCGGGCTCCCTGCCGCCGCGGCGGCGGCGCTGACGCTGGTGGGCGTCGCCCTGTACGGAGGTGTCGTGCGCGTGGCGCTGCGAGCGTTGCATGGCAAGACGCTGCACCTGTCCGGCGTGGCTTGTGCTGCTGCGATCGCTGCGATTGTTCTGACTGTTCTCGCATCACGCTAGCTGAGCGTTCAGCCGCACACTGACGAAAACCCCGAGAGTTGGTACGATTGGGCTGCACCCGGCTGCGTCACACGTGGCTGCGCCGGGGCCGCTTCCCGGCCTCGGGGTCGGGAGACGCCATTTCGTCCCCTGGTACACGATGCCTGCTTCCCCGTCGCTGTCCGCCGCGCGTCCATGACGCGGATCGTCCTCGCCTCGTCGAGCCCCCGCCGCCGTGAGCTGCTGGCGCGCGTCGGCATCCGCTTCACCGTGGTGGTGCCGCCGGAGGACCAGGCCCCCCCGCCGGGGATGTGCGCCGACCTCGCGGTCCAGCTGCTCGCCCGGCAGAAGGCGCTGGCGGTGGCCCGGGAGCAGCCCGCCGGCACCTTCGTCATCGGCGCCGACACCATGGTCATCGGCCCGCGCGGCCCGCTGGGCAAGCCGGGCACCCCGCAGCGGGCGCGCGACATGCTCACCCAGCTCCGCGGCAGCCGCCACACCGTGCTGACCGGCATCTGCGCCATCGCCGCCCCCGAGGGTGCGGAGGCGCTCGGCGTGAGCCGCTCCGCCGTGCGCATGCGCCAGTTCGGCGACGCCGACCTGGAGGCCTACGTGGCCTCGGGCGAGCCCCTCGACAAGGCGGGCGGCTACGCCATCCAGGGCGGGGCGAGCGACTTCGTCGAGGCCGTCGGCGGCCGGGTCGACACCGTGGTCGGGCTCGACGTCGCCATGGCCCTCCGCCTCCTCGCCGAGGCGGGGTACACGCTGCCGCTGCCGGCCGCGCCCGACGTGCCGCTGGCGCCGCCGCGTCCGGTGCGCCGGCCGCTCACCACGGTCCGAGCCCCCCAGCGCGTCTGAACGCGACGCCCATGGTCCGGTCGCGCCGGGCTGCCTCGCTGCTGGCCGCTCTCGCCGTCCTTCCCGTCGCCGCGCTGGCCACCGCCTGCGGGTCGTCCAGCGCCGACATCACCACCAAGACGACGAGCGACGTCGACCTGAGCACGGTGCGCCCCGGGGACTCGGTGCCCTTCACCGTCCTGGTCACCAACCAGGGCCCGGGGCAGGCCACCTCCGTGACGGTGCGCGTCGACCTGCCCGCCCAGTTCCGCTACGCCTCGACCACCGGCGTCGACGCCAGCGCCACCACCACGCGGACCCAGCCGTCCGACCCGGCGGTCAACAGCAACGAGCCGCTCTGGGGACAGTGGACGATGGGCGCTCCCGGCATCAACGCCGACGGCACGCCCGCCCACGCCACCCTGACGATCTCCTTCACCGCCAAGGCGGCGGGCTCCCCCGGCGACTACTCGGTGGTGCCCCACGTCTTCAGTGACGGCAACGACGAGGTGGTCGGCAAGGGCGCGGCGCTGCACATGCAGTCGTCGTCCGACCTGACCATGGCGATCGCCGTCGACGAGACGACGGTGAAGCGCGGCGACCTGGTGCACTACCACGTCAGCGTCATCAACCGCGGCAGCGGGCCGGCGGCCGGCGTCGGCATCCTGGTCACCCTGCCCAGCGGGCTGACCTTCAACAAGACCGAGCACCTGGAAGGCAACTACACGCGCAGCAACCCGGTGGACCCGATCAACGGCGCGCTGATCGTCTACTACGGCGGCTGGACCCTGCCAGGCTCGTCGTCGGCGCGACCCGGCGCGCTGACCATCGTCTTCAGCGCCAAGGTGCTGCCCACCGCCCTCGGCGGCCGCTACGCGGTGACCGCGCAGCTGACCGACGCCGACGGCGCCGTCATCAACCTGGGCGACACCGCGCCGGTGACCTTCAACGCGCCCACGCCGACGCCCGCCCCACCGTCGCCGACGCCGAAGCCGAGTCCCACGCGCAAGCCGTAGCCCGGGGTCTGCTATCCTGCCGGTTCGCGCCCGGGCCCGGGCTGCGGTTTCACCGCGCCTGCCCGAGGCTCCCGATCCACCTTCCTCGCACTGAAGTCACGCATGTACGCCATCCTGCAGCAGAGCGGCCACCAGTACCGGGTCAGCCCCGGCGACCGCCTGGTCGTCGACCGCCTCGCCGCCGAGGTGGGCAGCGTCGTCGCCCTCGAGCCCGTGGTCCTGGTGGCCAGCGACGACGGCACCCAGGTGGGCACCCCCGTGGTCGACGGCGTCCGCGTCGCCGCCGTCGTGGTGTCGCACCGCAGGGGCGCCAAGATCCGCGTCTTCAAGTACAAGCCCAAGAAGCACTACCGCCGCACCCACGGCCACCGCAGCTCCCTGACCGAGCTGCGCGTCGAGGCGGTGCTGGCCGCGGGCGAGCCGCTGCCCAAGCCCAAGGCGGCGGAGAAGAAGAAGGCCGCGCCCGCCGCCGAGGCGCCCGCCGCCGAGAAGCCCGTCCGCTCGCGCTCCCGCGCCAAGGCCCCGGCCGCCGAAGCTCCCGCCACGGAGGCCGCCGAGGCCCCGGAGGCCTGGGGCACCGGCGAGGCTCCTGAGGCAACCACGGACGCAGCGACCGAAGCCGCGGCGGACACCGTGGCGGAGGCGCCGACCCCGAAGAAGCGCGCGCCCCGGACACGCGCCAAGAAAGACGTTCCCGACCCTGACGACACCGCCGCCGACAGCGGCGACTCGGAGTCCTGACCCATGGCCCACAAGAAAGGCGGCGGCAGCAGCAGGAACGGCCGCGACTCCCGCGGCCAGCGTCTCGGCCTGAAGCGCGGCAGCGGCCAGCTCGTCCTCGCCGGCACGATCCTCGTCCGCCAGCGCGGCACCAAGATCCTCCCCGGCGAGAACGTCGGCGTCGGCCGCGACCACACCCTCTTCGCCCTGCGCAGCGGCACGGTCGCCTTCGACCAGACCGGCCACGACCGCACCCGGGTGAACGTCCTCGCCCTGCCCCAGGCCCGGCTGGCCGGCGAGCCCGCCAGCAGCTGAGCCTCTTCCTCGACGAGGTCACCCTCAGCGTGGCCGCCGGCAAGGGCGGCCGCGGCGCGGTGAGCTTCCGCCGCGAGAAGTTCGTGCCCCAGGGCGGTCCCGACGGCGGGGACGGCGGCGCCGGGGCCAGCGTCATCGTCCGCGCCGACCCCAGCGTGGCCACCCTCGGCGCCTACCGCGACCGGCGCAGCTTCAGCGCCCCGCCCGGTGGCGACGGCGCCGCCGCCCTGAAGACGGGACGGCGCGGCGCCGACCTCGTCCTCCCCGTGCCGCCTGGCACGGTGGTGACCGACGCCGCCACCGGCGCCCAGCTCGCCGACCTCGACCATCCCGGCGCCGAGGTGGTCGTCGCCGCCGGGGGGCGGGGCGGGCGGGGCAACACCCGCTTCACCTCGTCGACGCGCCAGGCGCCGCGCATCGGCGAGCTGGGCGAGCCCGGCGAGCAGCGCCGCGTCCACCTCGAGCTGAAGCTCATCGCCGACGTCGGCCTGGTGGGCCTCCCCAACGCCGGCAAGTCGACCCTGCTCGCCGCGCTCACCGGCGCCCACCCCAAGATCGCCGCCTACCCCTTCACCACGCTGCAGCCCAACCTGGGCGTGGCCGAGCTGGAGGGTGGGCGCACCGTGGTGATCGCCGACGTCCCGGGGCTCATCGAGGGTGCCTCGCACGGTGCCGGGCTCGGGCTCGACTTCCTCCGCCACCTGGAGCGGACCCGGGTGCTCGTCCACGTCGTCGACGCCACCCTCGGGAGCGACGGCGTGACCGAGGCGCTGCGCCAGGTCGGCGAGGAGCTGCGCGCCTTCAGCGCCACCCTGGCGGGCAAGCCGGCGCTGGTGGCGCTCAACAAGGTCGACGTCCCCGAGGGCGCCGCCGTCGCCGCCGAGCTGGCGGCCGGCGCGCTGCCCGGCGCCTTCGCCATCGCCGCCGCCACCGGCGAGGGCACTCGGGACCTGCTCGCCGCCGCGGCCGAGCGCGTCGCCGCGGAGCGCGCGCGGGAGGCGTCGGAGCGCGCCGCCGCGGCCGCGCAGTCGCCGCCGCCGGAGCGCGTCTACCGGCAGCGCCGGCGCGGGCTCGGCGAGTTCAGCGTCGAGCGCGACGGCGAGGTGTACGTGGTCCGCGGACGCGAGGTGGAGCGCAGCGTGGCCATGACCGACCTCGGCAGCGAGGAGGCCGTCGCCCGCTTGCAGCGCCGCCTCCGCCAGGCCGGGGTCGACGAGGCCCTGCGCCGCGCCGGGGCGGGCGAGGGCGACACGGTGCGCATCGGCGAGGTGGAGTTCGACTGGAGCGACGAGGACGTCGCGCCGTGACGGCCGGGCCGCGCCGGGTCGCCGTCCTCGGCGGCACCTTCGACCCCATCCACACCGGGCACCTCGCCATCCTGGAGCAGGTGCGCCGCAGCGTCGACGCGGAGGAGGCGTGGCTGCTGCCCACCGCGCTGCCGCCGCACCGCCGCCCCGCCCACGCCTCGGTCGACGACCGGCTGGCCATGGTCCGAGCGGCCGCTGAGGGCCATCCCGGTGTGCGCGTCGTCGAGGACGAGGCGCGGCGCAGCGGACCCTCGTACACCATCGACAGCCTCGCCGAGCTGGAGCGCGCCCACCCCGGCGTGGAGTTCTGGCTCACCCTCGGCGCCGACGCGGCCCGCGAGATCGGCACCTGGCACCGCAGCGCCGAGCTGCTGGGCCGCGCGCGCTTCGTCCTGGTCAACCGCACCGGCGTGCCGCCGCTCGACGCCGGGGAGGCCGCGCGCCTCGGCTTCGAGCCCGCGCGCACCCGGCTCATCCACGTCGACTCGCCGCCCGTCAGCGCCACCGAGATCCGCCGCCGGGTGGCCGGCGGAGAGCCCCTGGAGGGCATGGTTTCGGCCGCCGTGGAGCGGCTCATCCGCGAGCGCGGGCTGTACCGCGTGGCCCAGGACCCCGTGTGATAATGCGGAACGGATGACCCCCACCGAGCTGGCCGATCTCATCGCCAATGCAGCCGCCGACAAGAAGGCGCGCGAGGTGGTCATCCTCGACCTCCGCGGCAGGACGACCATCGCCGACTTCTTCGTCATCTGCGAGGGCGACACCGACCGGCAGGTTCGTGCCATCGTTGACAATATCGAGCAGGAGGCGCGCGACAACGGCATCCGGCCGCTCAACGTCGCCGGGCTGCGCGATGCGTCGTGGGCCTGCCTCGACTTCGACTCGGTGATCGCGCACGTGTTCCTGCCGGGGGAGAGGACCTTCTACGACCTGGAGGGTCTCTGGGCTCGCGCGGGGGCGACGCAGCACGCCGCAGGGTAGCCCGCCGGAGGCGCGAAAAAAGGGAGGCCCCTCGTGGGAAGGACCTCCCCGGTTGGAGGGGAAGAGCCGGAGGAAGGGAAAAAGGACAGCTTCCGCGGCCCAGTATGCCCAGTCGCGACGCGGCGTGTCAAGTCGCGTCATAGTCGACCGTCTAGGTCTGGATCTGGGGGATCCCCGGGATCACCGGAGCTGCGGTGAGCTGCGACCAGGCGTGCTGGGCGGCGAAGCCCAGGGCCAGGACGCCGACGGCGATCACCGCCCCCAGCACCGCCCGCTCCCAGGCGCGCAGCTCGCGGCCGCCGACCGAGGCGCGCGGCGGCAGCCAGAGGCCCAGCAGCGCCCCGCCCAGGAAGCCGCCGGCGTGGGCGAAGTTGTTGATCGAGCCGGCCAGGACGAAGCCGGTGATGACATTGAGCACCACGATGCTCAGCGCGTACTGGCGGATGCTGGCCACAACTCCGACGGGCACGTCGCGGCCCTGCACGCGGCCCAGCACCACCAGCAGCCCGATCAGCCCCATGATCCCGCCGGACGCGCCCATGCTCACGCCCGCCGACGACGCGCCCGCCGAGGTGGCGCCGACCCACAGCAGCCCGCCCGTCACCACCGTCACCAGGAAGACGCCGAGCAGCACCAGCCGCCCGTAGAGCTGCTCGACGAGGCGGCCGATGTAGAGCATGGCGAAGCCGTTGAAGAGGATGTGGATGGGCGTGTGGGCGAGGTGGAGGAAGCCGTTGCTGACGTAGCGCCACCAGTCGTGCGACTGCGGACCGGTGTTGGCCAGCGCGCCCATGGCCACCTCGACCGGCTCGCTGCCGGCGGGCGGGCGCAGCGTGTTCTCCAGCAGCCAGACGACGACGAAGACCGCGATCAGCGAGTAGGTCACCACGGTCTGCGCGGCCAGCGCCCGGCGGGCCGGCTGCGCGTAGCCGCCGGCGACCGTCTGCCGCTCGGCGAGGTCGACAGCCGCCAGCGTCGGGGTGGGGCGTCCCTGCAGCACGGCGCGGGCATGGGCGCGCACCTCCCCGGCGCCCGGCACCCCGGGCGGCACGGGCGCGAGCACCTGCACCTCGCCGGTCGCCTCGTCGACGGACAGCGCGCCGACCTGCACGCCGCCCAGGCCCGAGACCACGCTCCCCGGCCGCCCGGGCCGCCCCAGCGCGACGAGCAGCACGTCGCAGCGCTGCGCGCCCTGCGCCCCGAGCCGCTCGTTGCCCCAGGCCTCCGCCGCGCGCATCCGCGCCTCCAGGTCGCGCGCCGCGGCCTCGGGGTCATCGGGTGCGCGATAGAAGCCGACGAAGGCGGCGCGGCGGCCTGTCCAGGAGGCGGCGCCGAGCAGGTACGCGTCGCCCCCCAGCAGCCCGAGGCGCCCGTCGCGCGGGTCGGTGAGGCGCAGCCGGTAGCGGGTGACCAGGTCGAGGGCGACCGCCAGCACGATCGGGGGAGGGCCGGCGGGCAGCTGCGGCTCGTCGCTCCCGGGGGCCGCAGGCGAGGTCATCCGGCGGAGTCTAGGGGTGCGGCTTCTGGGTCGGCGGGACCGGGGGGCCGGGCGGCGGGGTGGCCGGAGCCGGCGTTCCCGGCACCGGGGAGGCGGGGGCGCTGGGCGAGGGCTTCGGCGTCGGCGGCGCCGTCCCCCCGTACTGGCAGGAGTTGTTGGGGTCGGGCTGCGGCGCGTAGTAGAAGCAGTTGGTGTTCTCGGTGCCGGGGAGGAAGAAGTTGGCGTCGTCGCCGCTGCCCTGGGCGATCACGTCGGCCGGCTTGGTGTACCAGGTCTTGGGGTCGTTCTTGGTCGCCGCCGCCATGTAGTTGTGCCAGATCGGCGCGGCGCCGGTGACGCCGGTCGAGCCGGTCAGCGGGCCGCACTCGCCGTTGAGCGGGGTGAGGCCGTAGCCCTTGATCTGCGCGGCGTCGAAGGGATAGCTGGTGTCGTACTGGCTGTGCTGGCGGGTGAGGGTGGCCGCCAGCTTGCCGGTGTCGGCGGGGTTGAGGCAGCTGGCCCAGGGGTTTCCGACAACCACGACACCAACCAGGTTCGGCGTCCAGCCCACCGTCCAGTTGAGCACGAAGTTCTCGGTGGTGCCGGTCTTGGCGGAGACGCGCCGGTCGCTGAGGGTGAGCGGGCCGTTGGGCCCGAACTCCCGGTAGCGGTTGCGGTCGTCGCTGGTGATCTCGCTCATGATGAAGGCGACGTCCCGCGGGATCACCTGCACGCCGGTCCTGGCCGGGTCGTCGGCGAACACCGTCTTGCCGGTGGCGTGCTCGACGATCGTGCTCACCGGAGTGGGGTCGTGGTGGACGCCGCCGTCGGCGATGGTGGCCACGCCGTCGGCGAGCTCCAGCGGGGTGAGGCCGGTGGTGATGCCGCCCAGGGTGGCCGCGTAGCACACCGAGCAGGGCCGGTTGCCGGGGACCGCCAGCGACTTCAGCCCCGCGGCGATCTCCAGGTCGGTGATGAAGGGGATGCCCGTCTTCACCTCCACCTTCACGGCGGGGACGTTGAACGAGTTGCCCAGGCACTGCTGCAGCTGGCAGACCCCGTGGTAGCTGTTGTCGTAGTTGTGCGGCGAGTACGGGCTCTGCCCCGGCTGCCCCAGCGAGATGGGCGCGTCGAGGATCGGCGAGGTCATGGTGAACTGGCGCGAGGCGATGGCCGCGGTGTAGGTGAACAGCTTGATCGTCGACCCCGGCTGGCGCGGCTCGTAGGCGAGGTTGCGCCCGTTGATCACCGCGTCGTTGGGATCCGCCGTGCCGATCATCGCCAGCACGTGCCCGTTGGTGGGGTCGATGCTCACCAGCGCGCCGTCGTGCGCGTTGTACTGGCCGGCGATCGCCTTGACGCCGTTCGACAGCGAGTCCTCGGCCATCTTCTCCTTGGCGGGGTCGATGGTGGTGTGGATGTCCCAGCCGCCCGGCTTGATGTAGGCGTCGCCGTACTTGCTGTCCAGCCAGTCGCGCACGAACTGCATGAAGTTGGGGTACACGCTGGGCTCGGACTCGTACCAGTAGTGATAGGTCAGCGGCTCCGCATAGGCTGCGTCGGCCTGCTGCTGGGTGATGTCGCCGGTGCTCACCATGGCCTGCAGCACCACCTGCTGCCGCGTCTTGGCCAGCGGGTTCACCGCCACCCCGGGGTCGTGGTTGAGCGGGTTGTAGCTGGTCGGCGAGTTGGGCAGGCCCGCCAGCATCGAGGCCTCGGCGAGGTCGAGGTCCTTGGCGCTCTTCTGGAAGAACACCTCAGCCGCCGTCTCGATGCCGATCGCGTGGTTCCCGTACGCGATGCGGTTGAGGTACATCTCCAGGATCTGGTCCTTGGTGAACTCCCCCTCGATCTCGGCGCCGAGGATGACCTGCTTGATCTTGCGGTCGAGCGATCGCTCGGGAGAGAGGAAGGAGATCTTGGCCAGCTGCTCGGTGATGGTCGAGGCGCCGCCGGCGTTGGCCGAGCCGCGCAGGTTGTCGTAGGCCGCCTTGATGATGCGGGGCAGGTCCCAGGAGCTGTTCTGGTAGAAGTGCCGGTCCTCGACGTCGATGGTGGCCAGCTTGGCCCAGCGCGAGACGCCGGCGAGGGGGACGTGGACGTGGCGGTAGTCGCTGTTGTGCAGCACCCCGATCAGCGTGCCGTCGGCGGCGTAGACGTGGGAGTCGGTGGACGGCTCCATGGCCGCCAGGGTGGCGGCGTCGGGCAGCTGGCTCTTGAGGTTCTCGTACTCCGCGTAGACCACCGCCACGCCCACCAGGCCCAGCCCGCAGAGGGCGGCCAGGACGAAGAGGACGATGCGCACGCCACGGCGGTGGCGGAGGCCGGTGCGGGTGTGGAGGCTGCTGCGGCGCCGCCTGCCGTTGACGGTGGTGGCGCGGCTGCCTCTGGCGGTGGAGCGCTGGCTCATAGGGTCATGCGCCGCGGCGGACTGAGCCGCGCACGAGCGTGGAACGGGGCGGCGGCCCCGGCGTTACGGCCTCAGCCGCTCAGTGGGGACGGTTGAGCGTCGCGATCACGTAGAGGACGGCGAAGACGAGCAGGATCGCGGCGCCGGCGAGGACCAGCCCGGTCCCCTCCTCGAGCCAGAAGGGGCCGACGCGGCGGCGGTCGCGGGGGCCCTCGTCGATGGGGACGGTGGAGGAGGGGGGCATGGTGCACGGCACCGTAGCAGAAGGGGTCCCGCCACGGGGCGCCAGCGTTCCCGGCACGGATGCATGACAGCCCTGTGCCCACATGAGACACCCCGCAGACGGGGTGTGACACTGCCCGGGATGGCCGCAGCGACCACATCCCTGCCCACCCCCATCGCCTTCCCACCCGTCCCGCGGACGGCCGAAGAGGCTGGCCTGCCCTTCAGCTTCGTCTGCGACCTGGTGCTCAAGGTCCTCTACTTCAACGGCGGGATGCTGGGGCGCGACCTGGCCCAGCACACCTGCCTGCCCTTCCCCATCGTGGAGGGGGTGCTGAAGTTCCTCTCCGACGAGGGCTACTGCGGCTCCACCGGCATGCGGGCGGCGGTGACCGGCCCCGGCGAGCCCCTCGCCGCGGGGATGCAGTACCTCATCTCCACCGCGGGCCGGGAGCGCGCCCGCGAGCTGATCGAGCTCAACCAGTACGCCGGGCCCGCCCCCGTGCCCGTCGAGGTCTACAGCGCGGTGGCCCGCCACCAGGCCCGCATCGACCTCAGCGTCGACCGGCAGATGCTGTCCGCCGCCTTCGCCCACCTGGTGCTGCCCGACTCGCTGCTCGACCGGCTGGGCCCGGCGCTCAGCGCGCGCCAGGCGATCTTCCTCTACGGGCCGCCGGGCAACGGCAAGACGAGCATCGCCGAGGCCTGCGCCCGCATCCTCGGCCAGCCGCTCTTCGTGCCCCGCGCCCTCTACGTGCACGGCGAGGTCATCCGCTTCTTCGACCCCATCCACCACCGCCCGGTGGAGCGCGAGGTGCCTCCGCACGACGCCCGCTGGATCCTGACCGAGCGCCCGGTCGTCAAGGTGGGCGGCGAGCTGCAGCCGCAGATGCTCGACCTCGGCTTCGACAAGACGCTGGGCTTCTACGAGGCCTCGCTGCAGCTCAAGGCCAACGGCGGCCTCTTCCTCGTCGACGACTTCGGCCGCCAGCAGCACATGCCGCCGCGCGACCTGCTCAACCGGCTCATCGTCCCCCTGGAGAAGGGGGTCGACTACCTCAACATCGCGCGCGCGGGCACCTCGGTGGCGGTGCCGTTCACCAACCTGCTGATCCTCTCCACCAACCTCCGTCCCGGCGACCTGGTCGACGAGGCCTTCCTGCGCCGGGTGCGCTTCAAGGTGCACGTCCCCAACCCCTCCGAGGACGACTACCGCGAGATCTGGCGCCGGCTCTGCGCCCGCGAGAAGGTGCCCTACGAGATGGCGGTGATCGACGACCTCATGGACCGCCACTACCGCACCACCGGCCGCGCGCTGCACGGCGCGCACCCGCGCGACCTGCTCAACCATGCGGTGCACGCGGCGCGCTACCAGGGCCGTCCGGTGCAGCTCACCGGCGACCTGCTCGACCTCGCCTGCGAGACGTACTTCGTGGACGAGGCGGGGGACGGCTGCTAGCGTCACATGTGGTGACGCGGTCGCGGGACGCAACCGCCCCGTGACCCGCGCCGCGGTGCGCCCTCGGCGGCGTGCATCGATCTTGGTGACATTCGGCGGAATGCGACCGGTTCGTCACTGATCGTCCGTGTCGCCGCCGTCCAGAATGCGGCCAGGCAGCCGCAAACCGGACTCCCTGGTCGCACACCCGGGTGTCCGTGGGAACTTCTCGTGCACCCTTCGTCACCCAGGCGGGGATCTCCTCTTCGTGGACGGCGCACGTCCACCCGCGGGCAGTCGATGGTCGAGTTCGCCGTCGCACTCCCGCTGTTCATGCTCCTCATCGCCGTGTGCTTCAGCGCGTCGTCGGCGATGAACAGCTCCATCGGGCTCACCGGCGCGGCCCGCGCCGGCGCCATCGCCGCCGCCAACGACGTCAGCGCCAACGCCAACGTCGCGCTGTCCACCGAGCTCGCCGACGCGGTGCTCGCCGTCAACGAGGAGGAGGGGTGCGGCAGCTGCTACACCGGCGCGACCAGCCAGTCCGGCTGTGCCGCCGGTGCCGGCTGCGTGTGGATCACCAGGACGGTGGGCAGTCGCGCCCTGCAGCCCATCGAGGTGGTGCACGTGGTCCACCCTGTCCTGGCGGTGCTGCCGCTGGTCAGCAGGATCGCGGTGCAGGCGCAGGCGGGGGCGACGCCGTGACGCGCCGCCATCGCCAGCGCCGCGCCCGGCAGCGCGGCCAGGTGGTCGTGCTCTTCGCCCTGGGCGCCTTCGTGGTGGTGGCCATGGTCGCCGTCGCCGTCGACGGGGGCTACGGGATGGTGCAGATGCGCCGCGCCCAGAACGCCGCCGACTTCGCCGCCGTGGCCGGCACCAGCGCCGTCAAGGGCGTCTGCCAGGGCACCGCCCAGCCACCCACCAACGCCGCCGTGTTCAACGCGGTTCAGGATGTCATCGACCAGAACTCGGCGGCGGTGAGCTCGAGCTGGAGCGGCGTCTACCTCGACAAGACGGGCGCCACCATCACCAACGCCCAGGGCGCGGCGTACGCGGTGACCGACACCGCCGACTACCCGCCGGCCAACGCCTGCGGCGTGAGCGTCAGGGTGCAGCCCTCGTGGCAGCCCTTCGTGGCCCAGGTGGTGGGCGTGCACTCGCTGAGCAGTGCCGCCTCGGCGAAGTCAGTGCTCAACCCCGGCAACGGGCAGAGCGTGGCCATCGTCGCCCTCAACCAGGTGATGCCGCACGAGGTGCTGGGCGGCGGCACCGGCAGCTTCAACGTCTACGGCACCATCTTCGCCAACTCCACCGTCCCCTACGGCCCCTGGAACCAGAGCCACAACGGGGCCACCTACGACGACGTCGTCGACGCCAAGGACAGCAGCAACCTGATCCTGCACGGAGTCATGGAGACGACCGGCGGCAACTGGCCGCTGGACTGGTGCTTCAGCGATTCGACCAGCCCCACGCCGCCCTACAACAACACCCCGCCCAAGTACCCGCCGACGCCCGACCCGTACAACACCGCGGTCTGCAGCGGCGGCACAGGCTCGCAGTCGGTGACCCTCAAGTACGACCAGATCGTCAACAAGCAGAGCCAGATCAGCGACCCGTTGATGCCGGTGGCGGGGGCGGGCGGCGTGCCCGATCCCTTCGCCGACAAGACGCAGGGCCTGTGCCCCGGCGAGACCGCGCCGACGGCGCGCACCGTCCCGGCCGCGGTCAACGGCACCATCGTGCTGCAGCCGGGCGAGTACAGCAGCCCGGTGGTCGTCACCGCCGGCAACGTGCAGTTCGCCGACTGCAGCGGGGTCTACGATCCCAACGGCGGCGGCAGCGCCTACCCGGGCACCTTCCGCTTCGACGGCGGCCTGGCCATCCTCACCCCCTCCGGGAGCACGGTCCAGGGCGCCAACGTGATGATCGCCACGGCGAGCCCGGTGCCGCTGCCTGCCAACGTGCCCGGCTCCTGGTCGGGCAGCGCCTTCACGGCCAGCGGCAGCGGCAACGGCGCGCCCTGCTACCCGTCGGGCGTGACCACCTCCAGCGGGACGGCGGAGACCGACAGCGGCTCGCCGACCTGCGGCGGCACCACCGGCAGCGCGCCGGCGCCCTTCGGCTCGCTGTTCAGCAGCGGCCCGTTCAAGGGCGTCGTCTCCTACAACCAGTCGACGTTCAACAAGGATTCGACGCAGTACGGCAAGGGGACGAACTTCTCGCTGATCCTCGGCGGCCAGGGCGCGGTCACCCTCTCGGCACCGAGCACCGGCGTGTACCGCGACATCGCGCTGTTCCAGGACCGCAGCACCTCGGGCAACTTCGGCCTCGACGCCTACCCCGGCGACAGGGCGGCGGTCACGGTCAACGGCGTCGTCTACAACGCCTCGCTTCCCTGCAACGGCATGCCCATGGTGGGCGGCGCCTGCAGCACGGTCAACAACCTGCCCCAGCCCAACCCCTTCGCCTACTGGGACGTCGGCATCGTCTTCAGCGCCGGCGGGATGCTGCAGGCCGGAGTCGGCACTGGCACCGGCTACCCGAAGACGTCGGCGGGCACGGTGACCATCAACGGACCCTGCGTCGTCGAGGACTTCAACACCGACGGCACCACCACCATCACCATCGACGGCACCCAGAACCCCTACAACCTGCCCGGCGTGATGGGCTCAGGGAACCCCCCCATTGTCGGCTGACGGCAACCGCGCCGCGCACATCCTCCGCGCCCGGCGGCGCGGCCACCGCGGCCAGACGCTCGTCGAGTTCGCCCTGGTCGGCACGGTCGCGGTGTTCGTGCTCACCGGCATCATCGCCGGCGCGCTCCTCTACTTCCAGAACGAGGCGGTCGGCAACGGCGCGCGCAGTGGCTCGCGCTACGCCGCGGTCGAGTCGACGCTGTACTCGTCGAGCAGCGGCACGGTGACCTGCGAGGGCGGCTCACCCGACAGCATCGTCGACCAGGTGGGCAAGGCGATGACCACCGTCCCGGTCAACAAGGCGCCGCTCTGCGCGGTGAGCAGCACCGAGCTGCAGCAGACGCCGGTCGACCCCGGCAAGGCGAACATCGTCGTCGACGCGCTGCCCTCGCTGGCGGCGCCGAGCTGCGTCACGGTGACGGTGACCTACAGGTCGCAGCCGATCGCGGTGCCCATGGTGGGGCCGATCACCCTGGAGGGCTTCAGCAGCATGCCCTTCCTCAACACGGCGACGTCGTCGTCGAGCACCAGCTCGTCGGCGTCGGGCTGCCCCGCGCCGCACACGCCGCTGCCGGCATCGAGCAGCTCAACGAGCACGGCGACCTCGAGCACGACGGCGTCGACGTCGACGACGAGCACCGCCACCACGAGCACCGCCACGACCAGCACCTCGACCAGCGCGTCGACGTCGACCACCACGACGACGGCCACGACGACCACCACCACCTCGAGCGCCTCGACGGTGAGCACGACCACCTCGACCTTCACCTGGAGCGGGCACACCTACTTCTTCTGCAGCACCGACGGGACGCACTGGCAGGCCTGCTGAGGGGGGGTGCGGCCACCGCCGGCCGTGCCCCCGCGCCGCCTCGGGCATCATTGCGGCACATGGGTGCAGGGATCGAGCTGACCAGCATCTCGCCGCGCTTCTGGCGGGCGCGCCAGACCCTGCTGGCACTGCTGGCCGTGCCCTTCCTCTTCCTCCTGGTGGGCTTCGGCATCGGGGAGGCGCTGGGCGGCCAGCGGCTCGGCATCGTCCAGGCGGTCCTCGGAGCCGTCCTCGTCGTGCTCGCCTGGCTGGTGGAGCGCGGCCGCTACCTCTCCTGGGGCTACGCCGAGCGCGAGGACGACCTGGTGGTCT
Source organism: Candidatus Dormiibacterota bacterium (assembly GCA_035652335.1). Taxonomy (GTDB): domain Bacteria; phylum Chloroflexota; class Dormibacteria; order Aeolococcales; family Aeolococcaceae; genus DASRDZ01. The sequence continues at coordinate 7,725 of DASRDZ010000075.1, read as the reverse complement.
CGCGCGGGCTGCTCTTCCATCGCCTCACCGTCGTCCCCTACGGGCGGATGCAGCTCATCGACGTCACCGCCGGCCCGCTGGCTCGCGCCTTCGGCATCGCCACCGTGCAGCTCCACACCGCGGCGGCCGCCACCGACGCGCGCATCCCCGGCCTGGAGCGGCACGACGCGGAGCGGCTGCGCGACCGGCTGGCCGCCATCGGCGAGGCCCGGGCCACCGGGCTGTGAGCGCCGCGCCGTCGCCGTCGGTGCTCCCCGTCGACGGGCAGTGGCGGCGGCTCAGCCCGCTGTCTCCGGTCGTGCGCGGGGGCGCCGCGCTGCTCGGGGTGCTGGTGGTGCTGCCCAACCTCGTCGCCAACGGCGTCGACCCGAGGCGCGCCGGCGACCGCATCGTGGCCGGGATCGTGGCCGCCGCCCTGCTCTGCCTGTCGGTGGTCGGCGCGGTGGTGTCCTGGCTGGTGACCCGCTGGCGGATCGCCGGCGGCAACCTGCAGATCGAGACCGGCCTGGTCCGCCGGCAGTCGTTCCGGGTGCCGCTGACCCGCATCCAGGCGGTCGACGTGGTGGCGCCGCTGACCGCCCGGCTGGTGGGCGTGGCCGAGGTGCGCATCGTCTCCGCGGGCCGGGGGCAGGACCGGGCGCGCCTCGCCTACGTCCGCAGCGACGAGGCCCACGCCATCCGCTCCCAGCTCCTCGCCCTGGCTCATGGGCTCACCGCGGAGACGCCCGAGCCGCCCGCCTACCCGCTGCTCCAGGTGCCCGGCGGACGGCTGGCCGGCTCGCTCGCTTTGCGCAGCGCCACGCTGATCCCGCTGCTGGCAGTGGTCGGCCTGCTGTGGGCCACCACCGCGTCCCCCGGGGGGGCCGCCCGCGCCCTGGAGTTCTCCTTCGGCAGCTTGGTGGCGGCGCTGGCCCTCCACGTCGTCGCCGTGGCCCAGGCCTTCAACGCCGACTTCGACTTCCGCATCAGCGAGGCGCCCGACGGCTTCCGCCTCGACCGCGGCATGCTGCAGACCCGCCACGAGACCATCCCCTTCGGGCGCATCCAGGCGGTGCGCCTGGTCGAGCCGCTGCTCTGGCGGCCGCTCGGCTGGTGCCGGCTCGACGTCGACGTGGCTCGCCAGCGGGTCTCGCGCCGGGCCGACCAGGGTGCCCACATCGTCTCCAGGACCCTTCTCCCTGTCGCCCCCCGCGAGCAGGTGCTCTGGCTGCTGGCGCGGGTCACGCCGCACGCCCAGCCGTCGCCGCCCCCGGGGTCGCGGGTGCCCAGACGGGCCTGGGTCAAGGCGCCGCTCTCCCGCCACCTCCTCGCCGCCTGGCACGACGAGCGCTACCTCTGCGCACGCACCGGACGGCTCACCGCGGCCACGGTGGTGCTGCCGCTCGCCAAGCTGCAGAGCCTGCGCCTGTCCTCCGGGCCGCTGCAGCGCGCGCTCGGCCTGGCCACCCTCCGTGGGGTCAGCGCGGGGCAGCGCTGGGCGGCGCTGGCCCACTGCCGCGACGCGCAGGAGGCGGGCGCCTGGCTGTGGACGCTGATCGACCGCGCTCGCGCCGCTCGGCGCGCTCCGTCACCGTGGCGTGATTTGCAGGCGGGGGTCGCGACTGCTAGTGTCGAGAGCGGGGATCGTCCCCAACCGCACCGTGAGGAAGGGCTTCATGACGACGGTCGACAGCCCGTCCGGGATCCTCGTCTCCACTGACGAGGTGGCCCGCCGCCTCGGCGACCCGCAGCTGCACGTCGTCGAGGTGGACGAGGACACCAGCGCCTACGAGAAGGGCCACATCCCCGGCGCCGTCGCGCTCAACTGGCGCGAGGACCTGCAGAGCCGTCACTCCCGCGACGTGGTCGAGCCCGAGCAGTTCGCCCGCCTCCTCGGCGAGCGCGGCATCACCGAGAACGACGAGGTGATCCTCTACGGTGGCAACAACAACTGGTTCGCCGCCTACGCCTACTGGTACTTCAAGTACTACGGCCACGAGGCGGTGCGCCTGATGGACGGCGGGCGCAAGAAGTGGGAGCTGGAAGGGCGTGACCTGACCGCCGACGTGCCCTCGCCGGCGGTGGCCACCTACACGCCGAAGCCGGCCAACACGGCGATCCGCGCCTACCGCGACGAGGTGGTGGCCGGCATCGGCAAGGTGGCGATGATCGACGTGCGCTCGCCCGAGGAGTACAGCGGCGTGCTCGCCGCCCCGGCGCACCTCCCCCAGGAGCAGGCGCAGCGCAACGGGCACGTTCCCGGCGCGCGCAACGTCCCCTGGTCGCGGGCGGCGCGCGAGGACGGCACCTTCAGGTCGCCCGAGGAGCTGCGCGAGATCTACCTCGGCCAGGCCGGGCTGCAGCCTGACCAGCCGGTGATCGCCTACTGCCGCATCGGCGAGCGCTCGGCGCACACCTGGGTGGTGCTGCACGAGCTGCTCGGCCTGCCCGGCGTCAAGAACTACGACGGGTCGTGGACGGAGTACGGCTCGCTGGTGGGGGTCCCCATCGAGCGGGAGGCGCCCGCATGAGGCTGCACGGTCGCGTGGTGCGCCGCGGCGCACCCGTGGAGGGCGCCTACGTCCAGCTCATCGGCCCCTCCGGAGACTTCACCGCCGAGGTGCGCACCGACGAGTCGGGCCGCTTCCTCTTCTATCCCGTGCCCGGGCGCTGGCGGCTGCTGGGCTTCGTGCCCGGTGGCATCCGCATCGAGCGCGAGGTCGACCTGGGGGCGGGCCAGACGGTCGACGTCGACCTCCCCGTCGTCGAGGCCTAGGCTCAGCCCACCATCCCCGCCTCGGCGGCGGGCACGCGCCACGTCGTTGTTGCCAGCCATGTCTCGAACTCGGGCGCGCGCAGCGGGGTGCAGATGTGGAAGCCCTGGGCGCTGTCGCAGCCCAGGTCGAGGAGGCGCTCCATCACCTCCTCGGACTCGACACCCTCGGCGATGAGCGTCAGCCCCAGGGCGTGGCCCATGGTCACCGTCGACTGCACGATGGCGGCGGCGTCGTCGTCCCAGTCGAGGTCGCGGACGAAGGAGCGGTCGATCTTGAGGCGGTCGATGGGCAGGGCGCGAAGCCGGCTGAACATCGAGTAGCCGGTGCCGAAGTCGTCGATGGCGATGCGCACGCCGGTGCCGCGCAGCATCTCCAGCCGCTGCACCGCGGTCTCCGGCTGCTGCACGGCCATGCTCTCGGTCAGCTCCAGCTCGAGCTGCCAGGGGTCGAGCATGTGCAGCAGCAGGGTGCGGCGCACGTCGTCGACCAGCGACTCGCTGTCGAGGTCGTAGCCGGAGATGTTCACCGCCACGCGCAGCGCGGCGAAGCCCTGCTCCCGCCACCGCGCCAGGTCGGCGCAGGCGGTCTCCAGGACGTAGCGGTCGATCTCGCCGATGAGGCCGAGCTGCTCGGCCATGGGGATGAAGACGTCGGGCGGCACCACACCGTGCTCGGGATGGGTCCAGCGCACCAGGGCCTCGGCGCCGATGACGCGCTTGCCGGCGACGTCGACCTGCGGCTGGTAGACGACGTGCAGCTGGCCGCGGCGCAGCGCCTGGGAGAGGTGCTCCTGCATGCGCAGGCGGTCGTCGTGGGCGGAGCGCAGGTCGGCGGTGAACACCTGCACCGCGCCCCGACCGCGACCCTTGGCGACGTACATGGCCAGGTCGGCGTCACCGAGGAGGTCGCGCACCGTGGTGCGGTCGCCGCCGCACGGTGCGATGCCGACGCAGGCGCTCAGCGAGACGGTGCGTCCCTGGGTGCGGTGGGGCGCCTCGATGGCCTGGACGAGACGGTGCGCCACGGCGACCGCCTCGTCGACGTCGGCGACGTCCTCGAGGAGGACGGCGAACTCGTCGCCACCCATGCGCGCCGCGGTGTCGCCGGGACGCAGCGCCGCGGCGATGCGGTCGGCGACGACGGCGATCACCTCGTCGCCGCCCGAGTGTCCCACCGCGTCGTTGACCGACTTGAACCCGTCGAGGTCGAGGATCATCACCACCGGCCGCTTGGCGCTGCGACCGCGGGTGCGCTGCAGCGCATGGGCCGCGCGCTCGGTGAGCACCACGCGGTTGGGCAGTCCCGTGAGCGCGTCGTGGAATGCCTGGTGGCGGAGCTGCTCCTGCAGGGCGCGCTCCTCGGTGACGTCGCGCGCCATGGTCAGCACCGCGGGCCGGCCGTCGAAGGGGACGACGTGGCGCACGGCGTCGACCTCGATGACGTCGCCGCCGGCGCGGCGGTGATGGCGCTCGCGGACCTCGACGTCGGCGACGGTCATGGCCAGGAACTGCTCGCGCGTGTAGCCGTAGTGGCGCAGGGTGGCGTCGTTGACGGCGACGAAGCGCTGCGTCGCCTCGTCGTGCACCCACATCGGCTGCGGGTTGTCCTCGAAGAGGCGGCGGAAGGTCGCCTCGCTGGCGCGCAGGCCCTCCTCCATGCGGCGGCGCTCGGTGACGTCGCGGACGGTCAGCACCACGCCGTCGACGCCGGGGACGCCGAGCAGGTTGCTGCCCACCACCTCGACGTGGCGCCAGCCGCCGCGCTCGGCGCCGACGCGGCACTCCACAGCCGGGACGTCGGCCGCGCCGCCCAGCGCGGGGGTGACCGCGGCGAGGAAGGCCGCCGCGTCGTCGGGATGGACGTGGTCGACGAGGGCCGAGCCCTGCAGCTCCGCGCCGTCGACGCCGATCACCTCCTGGCAGGCGGCTGTCGCCTGCTGCACGCGCCCCTCGCGGTCGAGCACCGCGATCACGTCCTTGGTGTGGCGGGTCAATGCGGCGATGCGCTGCTCGGCGCGGCGGCGGTGCAGCTCGTGGCCCAGGGTGATGGTGCCCAGCGCCAGCGCGGCGTGCTCGACGACGCTGCGCACGATGGCGCGGTCGTCGTGGCGCAGCGGCGGAGCGGCGATGAGGGCGAGACCCTCCAGGCGTCCCGCGGCGACCAGCCCGGTGGCCAGCAGCACCGGATACTGGGCCGGAGCGTCCGGCCAGAACGCGAGCGACTCGCGTGGCTCGAGGTCGAGCAGCTCGCCGCCGTCGAGGGCGAAGCGCCGCGCCGTTGGCAGGATGCCCAGGTGGGGCCAGCCGGGCTCGTCGCGCAGCAGCACCCGCACGCTGGCCGCGCGCTCCGGCAGGACGCTGCGCAGCGCCTCGGCGGTGCGCGCCGCCAGCTCGGGCCCGTCGGCGGCGCCGGCGACGCGGGAGAAGGCGATGCGCAGGGCACGGTCGCGCTCGGTGCTGCGGGCCAGCCGGGCGAGGATGCCGCCCAGCATCCGCATCACCGTGGCGGCGAGCGGGAAGCCCGTGGCGAGGAAGGCGTCCTCGGCGACCGCCCCGGCGGTGTGGCTGCCGGAGGCGAGCAGGCTGGTGGCGACGAAGGCGAGGGCGCAGGCGGTGCCGACCACGGCGGCGCGCAGCGTCGTGCTGTCGACGGCGATCGCCGAGACGCGGGCGTAGAGGAGCAGCAGCACCACCATGGGCACGCCGGCGGCGACGGCGGTGAGCATGAGCAGGGCGACCTCGGCGAGGTCCCAGGCGAGATGGCGCTGCGGCCGGCGGTAGTCCCACGCCCACTTCCCGGCCAGCGCCGCCAGGGCGGTGCCGGCCACCAGCGACGGCACCAGGCCGCGGCCGAGCAGGGAGACGTAGAGGAGGAGCAGCAGCGCGCTCACCTCGCTGAAGGCGAGGAAGACGACACGGACGCGCGCCAGCCGGTCCTCGGGGAGCCGCACCCGGAGCGGCCGCAGGGGCTGCGCCTCCCGCCGCCGGGGCTGGGTCATGACGTTCAAGAGGCTGCCATCGTGCCCGCGCGCGTGAGGCGGTTGGGCCTTCGGAGCCTTCTTGTGACGCGGCTGGCGGGTGCGATTTGCCGGCCGTCTCGGCCCCGTCACATCGGCGCGGCGATGGCCGATGATCAGCGGCCGTGAGCGACCTCGACCTGCTGGCGGGGGGCAGCCTCCCCCGGGCCATGTCCGCCCGCCGCTCCGCGCATCCGGACGCGCGCCTGCTGCACGTGCCCGGCCACGGGTGGCGCACCGCGGCCGGCCTGGAGCGCGCGTCGGCGGCCGCGGCGGCGGCGCTGGCGGCACGGGGGGTGGACCGCGGCGACCGGGTCGTGCTCTGCTCGGCGACGCCGTCGCGCTTCGTCGACGCCTACCTCGGAGCGCTGCGCATGGGAGCGATCGTGGTGCTCCTCAACCCCGCCTGCAGCGAGGGCGAGGCGGCCCACGTGGCGCGCGACTCCGACCCCGCGGCCGCGGTGGTCGACGACGCGCAGCGCGGCACCTGGATCTCGCGCGCGGCGCCGTCGCTGCGCGCTGTGCTCGACACGGCGGCGCTGCCGGCGGAGGCGGGCGGCGGCGGTCCCCCGCTCGACGACCTGGGACCTGACGACCCGGCCCTCCTCATGTATACGTCAGGAACGACAGGAACTCCCAAGGGCGCGCTGCTCCGCCACGGCAACCTGCTGGCCAGCGCGGCGGCCGTGGGCCACGCCTGGCGGTGGACGGACGCCGACCGGCTGGTGCTGGCCCTGCCCCTGTTCCACGCCCACGGTCTCGCCGTCGGCCTCAACGGCACCCTGCTGGCGGGCGCCTCGGCGGTGCTGCTGCCGCGCTTCGACGCCGCCGCCGTCCTCGACGCCGCGCGCGAGCACGAGGCCACGCTGTTCTTCGGCGTGCCCACCATGTACGCGCGGCTCGCCGCCGAGCCGCGGGCGGCCGAGCTGGCCCGGCTGCGCCTCTGCGTGTCGGGGTCGGCGGCGCTGGCACCGTCGCTGTTCGCGCGCATCGAGGAGCTCTCGGGCCAGCGGGTGCTGGAGCGCTACGGCCTCACCGAGACGCTGATGAACACCTCCAACCCGTACGATGGCGAGCGCCGCCCGGGCACGGTGGGGCTGCCGCTGCCGGGCGTCGAGGTGCAGCTCGCCGGCGGCGACCGCGGCGAGATCCGGGTGCGCGGGCCCAACGTCTTCGCCGGCTACTGGCGCAACCCCGAGGCCACCGCCGCAGTTCTGGACAAGGATGGCTGGTTCTCGACGGGCGACGTCGGCGAGCACGACGAGAAGGGCTACCTGCGCATCGTCGGACGCACCCGCGAGCTGATCATCACCGGCGGCTACAACGTGTACCCGCGCGAGGTCGAGGACGCGCTGATGGCGCATCCCCTGGTGGCGGAGGCCGCGGTGGTGGGCCTGCCCTCTGAGGAGTGGGGCGAGGTGGTCACCGCCTTCGTGGTGAAGCGCGACCCGGACCTCGACGCGGACGCGCTGCTGGTTCACGCACGTGAGCGGCTGGCGCCGTACAAGGTGCCGCGCCAGGTGCGCTTCGTCGCCGCGCTGCCGCGCAACGCGCTCGGCAAGGTGGTCAAGCAGCGACTCACCTAGAATCGCACGATGCGATATCGCCAGCTCGGAGACAGCGGGCTCACCGTCTCGGTGGTGGGCCTCGGTTGCAACCAGTTCCGCACCAGGATGGACGACGCCGCCGTCGAGGCGACCGTCGTCGCCGCGCTCGACGCAGGCATCACGCTGTTCGACACCGCCGACGTGTACGGCGGCCGCGGCGGCTCGGAGGAGTCGCTCGGGCTCGCGCTGCGCGGCCGTCGCGACCGCGCGGTGGTGGCCACCAAGTTCGGCATGGACATGGGCGACGGCACCCGGGCGCGCGGCTCGCGGCGCTACATCCGCCGCTGCGTCGAGGCCTCGCTGCGCCGGCTGCAGACCGACTGGATCGACCTCTACCAGTACCACG
>DASRDZ010000074.1:0-24782 GCA_035652335.1 Candidatus Dormiibacterota bacterium | reverse complement strand
ACGGGCGCCTGCTCTCACCAGGCACCATGCGGAGCGGCCGGCGTGTCGCGGCGCGATCACCCGCTCGCGCGATCGGGCGGATTGGCAAACAGCCCAGGCTCCAAGGGCCTCGAGCACGCGAATCAGCCGAGCACGTGCGCTTGGAGGACCGCGTTGGTGAGGTATGGGTCCTCCTTCCACCGGCGGCGCGGAGCCTCCCAGCGGTCGAATTCCAGTGCAGCCGCGCGCTGCTGCACGTGGTACCGGACCACGGAGGTCGGTGCGGCCTCGGCCTCCCACCACAGCAGCTCGGCCTTGGCGATGCAGTCGTCCCTGGAGCCGTCCGCCTCGACGCACCCGTCGGAGCGGCGCACCAGCCGGTACCGGCCGGAACCGTCGTGATCGAGATGCATCGCGTCGACTGCCCGACGGACCAGCAGACCTGTCTCTGGAGGAAAGGCGTGGAACGCGGTCGTCATGCGAGCACGCGCCGTGTGTTCGGTGCGCGCGCGATGCTCACGCGGGGCCGAACGGTTGCTGCTCTCGCGCCGCTTCGTCCGGGCACAGCGTTCCCTACATCGGACACGCGATTCAGAACTTGTTGATGGTCGTGCCCGGGGCATCCGGTGCGCCGGCGACGGCGCGGTGGCGGTTGAGGGCGCCGGGGCCCGCCCATGACGACCAGAAGACCATCGAGAGCACGGTGCTGAACCCACCGACCCCGAGCAAGATCACGCCGACGGTGTGCAGATCCACGCCGTTGGTGTTGGTGGTGTGGACCGCGAACGCGAGGATCGCGCCCGCAGCGATGAGCAGAAGTCCGAGTCCGAAACCCATGGTAGGGAAACCTCCGTCAGTGAGCCGGGCTGTGCCGGATGTGGGAGACGACCGGGGCGGTGGGAAGCGACTTCACACCCGACGCACGCTCCGGCGGCCAACCTCGTGCCGACCGGTGGAAAGGGAGGCACGGAGCGGTGCCGTCAACGCAGGGCTGCTCGTCTGTGCGGAGCCCCGTGTCACCCCAGAGTGCGCTCGAGCCGCCCGGAACGTCTGTCCGGCTGCGTACGGACCGGTCCGTCACCGTACCGAAGCGAGGGCCGGACACCGTCGAGCCGACCACCCAAGCTCAGCTCCGGTGCGTACTGCGGCGGACCGACGCCGCAGGAACGCCAAGCCTACCGTGAGGCTCGGGAACATAGGTCAGGCAGAGCCCGAGCGACGTTCCCGGCCCACCAGCCCTTTCCGGGCCATGTGGCTCCCCTCCCGGCGTGCCTTGCGGCGACGGCAAGTGAACCCGCCCCCACGTATCACTGCTTCGTCTGCTGCGCAGAAGGAGTTCCGCACTCGAGACACACGACCCGGAGGACCCACCGATGACTCCTTTGCAACGAGCGGCACGCACACTGCACCGTTCCCATCCCTCGCTGCGTCTTCGCACAAGGTGGGTGCAGACTGTCGCGCTCACCTCGCTCGCGGCGGGATTGAGCCTGGTGGCGGTCGGGGCGACGGCGGCGACGCGCTCGCCGACCGTCGCGGCACAGACGGCCACCGAGGCATCCATCACCGGCATCACCGCAACGTGCACCTCCGATGGCCGCACCTGCGGTGTCCTGACCGTCGAGAATCCGATCGCCGGAGAGACGATCACACTCGACGTGACGGGGCACACCCCTGGGAGTGCCATCTTCGTGCCCCTCGCCGGCACCGACACGATCGTGACCCTGGTCGCGGGCAAGACAGCCTACGACTTCTGCATCACCATCCCGGCGGCGGACCTGAGCGCCGGCTTCAACACCTTCCGGGTCGAGGTGTCGTCGACGTCCGATCCGATGGTAGGGACCACCACCAAGTCGGACAGCTACAGCTGCACAGGATCGACGTCGCCGCCCACAGCGACGGCGACGGCGACAGCAACAGCGACGCCGACGCCGACGCCAACACCGACGCCAACATCGACTCCAACGCCGACATCGACGCCGGCGGCCGGTGTGCTGGGGATCACCACGGGGGGAACGCAGGCGATCTCGACGCCGAACACCGGCGCGGCGCTGCCGATCGGTACCGGCCTCATCCTCGTGCTTGCCGGGCTCGGTCTCATGGTGCTGCGCCGACGCACGAGCCACTGACCCTCACGGAGGAGCCTCGGGCTTCGGCGGGGAGCCCGCAGGTCGTGACCAGATCGCCCGACGAACAGTCGGGCGATCTCTGTCCGCCCGCATGATGCCATGCGCTTCGGGCTCGCCACCCTATCCGGCGGCGGGCGGCACCTCCTGGATGACGCGGTCGAGCTCGTCCTTGATCACGCCGTAGCATTCGCAGGACACCGCCTCCAACCCGGACCGATCGACGACGGTCACGAGTCCGCGGTGATAGCGGATCAAACCCGCCGCCTGGAGAATCCCCGCCGACAGGGTCACCGTGGCCCGGCGTGACCCGAGCATCTGACCGAGGAACTCGTGGGTGATGGCGAACTCGTCGACGCCCACACGGTCATGGCTCATCAGCAACCAGCGGCTGAGCCGCTCCTCGTTGGAGTGGAGCCGATTGCAGGCGGCCGCCTGCGAGATCTGGCCAAAGAGAGCCTGAACGTACCTGCGCACCAGCTCGGTCAGAGGACCGCTGCGACCGAGCTCGGCGAGGAAGGCCGCGGCGTCCATCCGCAGGGCGCGGCCTGCCACCTGGGAGATGGCGCGCACCGCCAGGCTGCCGCCGGGCAGCAGGGGGACGCCGACGATGCCCTCATTGCCGACGGTAGCCACCTCGACGATGGCCCCGTCCTCGAGCGCCGTGACCAGGGACACGACACCGTCCACCGGAAAGTGGACGGCGTCGATCCGTTGGCCGGGTTCGAAGAGCACCGTCTTGATGGCGAGCTCCACCGGGGTCATCTGCTCCGCCAGCCGGAGCCTCTCCGCGGCAGGCAGCGCCTCGAGGATTCGATTCGCGCGGTTGTCGTCGTGTCTGGGTCGTGTTGGCACGATGGATTGCACTCGGTAGAGGACGTCGACATTTCGGCCGGCGACACGTCGGAGAATGATCGCCGGCGGCTCCCTGTGGCAGCCACGCCGCGGGGATTATTCCACGGGCGACCCCCGTCGCGGCACCGGCCGCTCCGTACGCAGCCGGGCAGACGCTTCGCGCCACGGGCGCAGATGCTCGGTCGACAAGGGGCTCCGCACAGACGAGCAGCCCCGACGTCGACGGCGCCGCTCCGTGTCTCCTCCCCTGCCGGCACGAGGCGGGCCGCCGGAGGGCCCGTCGAGCATGGAGTCGCCTTCCATCAGCGGAACATCCCAGAGCCCAGTCTATTCCCGCGTGTCGGCTCGCGTCGCATCGCTGCGACGACAGCGACGTCATCGGCGACTGTGTTCCTGGTCAATTCCGCTCGCGCTGTTCGCCGTCGGCAGCTGGCTCGCACTCGTCGTCGCGGCCGACCTGGGCCATTGACGCCACCTGCTTGTGGGTGGCGGAGCGCTCGGTCGGCGACCGTACCGACACGCCGGCAGGGCGTGGCTACGCTCGGCCCCTCGGCGTGATCGCGGCGTCCGCTGCTGCGCGGTTCATGACCGTGTGGAGGACACCCAGTGGCGTGGCGAACGATGGACGTTGGGCGCGGCAGGCGCGCGTACCGAGTCTGGTGTGGCGCCTGCAACCAGGACTGGACCCAGCCGATTGCAGCCATCGCCGCACGCGTCGCCGGTGGTGAGGGCCGCCCCAATCCCGTCTCCACGTTCTGCGAATGCGGCAGTGCGATTCGGGTGCTTCCCTTCGACGGGACCCTGCAGGTGGACGAACCGCTGCAGTTCGCCGAGGTTGCCGCGAGAGTGGGCGAGATGGACGTTGCCGTGAGGGCTGCTGAGCTCGCCCACGACTGACGGGTGCGTGCCGAGTTCGGGACGGCTCATTGACTGTCGAGCACCCGCTCCGCCTCGATCAGCGCGTGAACCAAGCCCGCATCGGCGGACAGCGCGCACGAGGTGAGCCAATCGGGTCTTGCCGAGCCCCGCGTCGCGGGTGGAACCCGTGCAGTACGTCGAGGTCAATGCGCCTGGCCGTTCGACTCCGCTGCGACGGCCGCCGCCTGCTGCTTGAAGACGTCGAGCAGCTCGGTGCCGCAGCGGGAGCACCCCGTCGCGGGTGCGTCGTTGGAGGTGCCGCACTCGGCGCAGAAGATGTGCCGCCGGCGCACCGTGTGGGCCGACCAGACGCCGACGAACTGGCTGTACTGGAAGGGCTTCTCGTAGAACTCGCGCATCACCGCGCGATGCGCGGGGTCGTGGCCGAAGGCCAGCGCCTCCTCGGCGGTGCGCCAGAAGCTGACGGCGTAGCCGCTCAGCCCGTCGAAGAGGCTGAACATGCGGATGAAGCCCGGGGTTGCGGGCAGGACGGTCTTCAGCTCGTTGGTGCGGCGGAAGAAGAGCTGCGTCGCCGCCTCGTCGATCGCGGTCATGTGCAGCACCATCACGGCGCCCGCCGCCTCCGGCCCGACGGCGTCGGTACCGTCGAAGCCCACGACCATCCCGGGCGTGAAGCGGGCCCCGGGGATGCCCGCCATGATCGCCTTGGCCCCGTCGTCGGGGACGAAGGTCTTGAGGGTCTGCATGCCGCGGGACCTCCCTGCTGCGGGGCGCGCCGCTGTCGCGCCCCGAATTTTGGTGCAACGCGCCGTTGCATCATCTGGACGGCGGGAGTGTAGCCCCGGGGCGGACGGCTGTCAAGATGGCGCAACACCGCGTATCATCATCGTCGCGATGGCACGCCGGTACCAGCTCAGAGCGCGCGCCGAGCGGCGGCAGGACACCCGCCGGCGCATCGTCGAGGCCGCCGTGGAGCTGCACCGCACCGTCGGGCCGGCTCGCACCGAGGTGAGCGCCATCGCCGAGCTCGCGGGCGTCGAGCGGGTGACCGTGTACCGCCATTTCCCCCGGCAGGCGGAGCTGCTCGCCGCGTGCTCGCAGCACTTCCGCGCCCTCCACCCGCCCCCCGAGCCTGCGCAGTTCCGCTCCATCCGCGACGCACGGCAGCGCGCCGCGGTGGCGCTCGACGCCGCGTTCGCCTACTACGAGGCCAACCAGGCGATGATGGCCAACGTCCTGCGCGACGCCGCGGTGATGCCCGTGGGCCAGGGCTTCGAGATGTTCCAGTCGTCCCTGGCACAAACCCTGGAGCCGGGCTGGAGCGTCCGCGGGCGGCGCGCCGAACGGCTGCACGCGGCGCTCCGCCTCGCCGTCGACTTCCATGCCTGGCAGCGTCTGGCACGGGAGCTCAGCCGCGACGGCTGCGTGGCCGTGATGCTGGCGATGCTCGAGGGCGTGGCCGGCGGAGGCTGAGGCGGCGAGAACGGTCGATCGGCCCTTCTCGCGCAGGTGAGCCGCCCGCCCATGCCGTTGGCCGCTAGGGCCCGGACCTGCGACGCACGGGCTGACGCAGGATGGTGCGCAGCTTCTCGGGAGCGCTGCGCCGGGGATCGCCCAGGTAGATCTCGTGATGACGCCCGGTGGCGACGTAGCCGTTGACGTCGATGAAGTCGCGGAGCAGGCGCACCGTCGGTTCCTCGCGATCGTAAGGACCCACGTGCATGGTCTGCACGGACAGCCCTTCACGCCAGTCGACGAGCGACACCGCGTCGAGGGCCACGCCCAATTCGGCATGGCGTGTCAGCGCCTCGCGCTTCACCGCCTGGACCACGTGCTTGGTGGCCGCGCGAGGAAGGCGGATCATCGCACGCCACTCGGCGCCACCCTCGTCGCTCTCGTTCCAGGACCACAGCGCTTCGAGCGGAGAGACCTTCTCCTCGCCGGGCCCCCCGCGCAGCGCGAAGCGAACACCCCATGCCACCGTGAACAAGCCCTGGATGGCCTGGGCGAACGCGTCGCTCTGGGGTCGGCCCACGCCGTCGACGACGGCGAAGCGCATCGTCGGCACGTCGACGACGTCGACCCGCCCGCTCGGTGCGCTGTAGAGCGACGCTTGGGCGGGGTTGGTCGGACCGATGGGGCGGGTCTCCATGGCCAATCCAATACCCGCTCGACACCGCCATACGCCAGGGCATTCCGTCACGCATGAGCGGGGACCAACGCCGGCAGGCCGCCACCTCCTCCGGCGTCGCGTGGGTGAGGCACGATGCCGGCAACTCCGCCTCCGGCACGACGGTCTTGTCTGTGTCCCCAGGGCTTTGGACCCTATGAGCCTCGCGCACCCACGGGGATGATGGCTTCATGGCCGTGACGTCGTCGCCCACCGCGCCCGCGTCGCAACGGCCCGGCCCGCCCCCGCGCCGCGGCGATGCCTTGCGCGAGAGCATCCCGCTGGGCCGCGTCTTCGGCGTCCGCGTCGGGCTCAACTGGAGCATGCTGCTCATCTTCCTGCTGGTGGCCTGGAGCCTTGCCGACTCGCTGCTCCCCGACACCGCGCCCGGCAGCTCCGCCGCCGCCTACTGGACCGCCGCGCTGGCCGGCACGTTCCTCTTCTACGCCTCGCTGCTCGCCCACGAGCTGGCCCACTCGGTGGTGGCGCGGCGCTACGGCGTGGTCGTCGAGGGCATCACCCTGTGGCTCTTCGGCGGCGTCTCACGATTGCACGGCGACGCGCCCTCGGCGCGCGCCGAGCTGCGCATCGCCGCCGTGGGGCCGCTCACCAGCCTTGGCCTTGCCATGGCCGGGGTGGTGGTCTCCATGGGCCTGGCGATGCTCGACATGCCTGCTCTGGTGGTGTCGGTCGCGATGTGGCTGGCGGTGGTCAACGGCATGCTCGCCGTCTTCAACCTGCTGCCCGCATTCCCGCTCGACGGCGGCCGCGTGCTTCGCGCCGCGCTGTGGCAGCGTCGCCACGACCAGGTCTCGGCGACGCGCAGCGCGGCGCGGGCCGGCGTGGTGCTGGGCTGGGCGCTGAGCCTGCTCGGCGCCGTGGAGCTCGTCGTCACCGGCAGCTTCGGCGGACTGTGGCTGATGTTCATCGGCTGGTTCGTGGTCGGTGCGGCGCGCACCGAGGCCACGCAGTCGATCCTCCATGAGGCTCTCCGCGGGGTCCGCGTCGCCGACGTGATGTCGACCTCGCCGGTGCTGGCGCCGGATTGGATCGTGCTCCGCGAGTTCCTCGACGGGTACGCCCTCCGCCACCGCTTCACCACCTTCCCGGTGCGCGACTTCGCAGGGCATGTCGTGGGGCTCGTGGCGCTGTCACAGGTGAAGCCCGCGGCGGGCGACCGCCGTGACGCGGTGCAGGTGCGCGACGTGATGTGGCCCCTCGACCAGGTGCCGACGGCGCGCCCGGACGAGGCGCTCACCGAGCTGCTGGAGCGGATGAACGGCTACCCCGCGACACGTGCGCTGGTCTTCGACGCGGAACGTCTCGTCGGCATCGTCTCGCCGTCCGACGTGTCGCGGATGCTGCAGGTGGCGGCGTTGCGCCGGCCGGCGGCGTAGCTCAGGGGGGCTCATGGACGGCAGGCATGACCGAGCGCTGAGGTCCGTGTCGCGGGCCGCGTTCGGTCTTGCGGGGCTGGACGCGCTGGCTGCCCTGGTGGCCGCCGCCGTCTCCGCGCTGTCGGTGGCGGACGCGGTGCTGCTGGCGATGATGTTCGCGCTGCCCGCTGTGGCGATCGGCGTGCTCATGCGCTCGCACTCGCCGCTGGTGCTCGGTGGCGCCGGCCTCGGTGCGCTCCTGGTGGCCCTGCTCTACTGTGCAGTGCTGGTGGTCAACTGGTCCGGATACGACCGTCGCCAGATGGTGGTCGTGCCGCTCTTCCTGGCGCCGGCGGTGCTCATCGGGCTCGCCGCCTTCTGGCTCACCCGAGGACCGGGTGGACACCGGCGGACCTGAGCCCACCGTCACCCGGCGTCCCGCAATCGGGCCGCGCGACTTTGGGTTCTTACAGAGCCCCGTCGGGGATGACGAACACCACCACATCTATCCCAGCTTCTGCCTGGGCTAGGGGCATATTGAAAGAATCGCTTGGGATGATGCCCCGATCTACCATGACGAGGGCGGCGTCGCCATGGCTGACAGGGCTGGACAATGTCCGACCGTAGACCGTCACCCCGGCCGCGCCTCCGGGGGCAATAGTGGGAGGCTGCAGAGTGGTGCCGCCACCATAGATTGCGCTTGAGCCAGCTTGCCACCACTCGCTGAAGAACTGATCTCCGGACAGGATGGATCCCGCGATACAGTAGTCGGCATGCCCTTTGATGGGCTCGCACGCCGAATTCTCGGTCTCGTTGCCTATCGCGCCGAGTTGCTGCCATTTGGCTGTCGCGTAAGCAAACGTCCAACCCGTCGGTGCCGTGGCCGCGCGGTCTGTCTGTATGTTCTCAAGGGAGAAGCTGATATTCAGTTGTCCGCGCTCGGTGAGCGGCAAGTTGCTCCCGGTCGAGTACCCAAGCCTGACGTGGCTCGCCCGGAAGCTGTATCCGGGCGTAACCGTGTCGGGCGGTTCTCTCCAAGTGACCGAGGTCACGGTGGGCTGAGTGGTGACGGGCGGCGGCGGGGCGGCGGGCGTGTCGACGCCCTGGGCACTTCCTGCCGTGGATTGTTCGATGGAGAAGGCCGGGCTGCCGCAACCCAGAACGCACACGCTGAGCGCGAACGACAGCACCAGCCGCGAGGACAGCCGCATGGCGTGTTCTCCGGGCCGAATGCTTCGCCAACGGACCATCGGGTCGACCCACTGACGGCATCGCGACAGCCGTAGCCACCGACGGGCCGAGCGCTCTGACCGGCAATCCCCAAGCCCAGGCCACCCAGGCAATGCAGCCCCCCCGGCCAGGGTGGCAGCTCGGTTCCGTCCCGCCATGTCCAGCCCTCTCTGCCCGTCTTGCCGGTCTGCCCGGCACTGGCCGCCACCATAGCCGACATTCGTCAACTGTGGGCGGTAGACGCGCCACTGGACCAGCAGGGAGCGTGGCCGCATGCCAGAAACACGTCATTCTGTTCGATGGTTCCGCCGCTCAACGGGCCGACCGCGCGGTCGGTGATCCTGCCGCGCAACTGACCTGGCGAGTAGCCGCTGATCAGTCCCCGGGCTGGAGAGGGTCCGGTCTGTTTGCCGGTCGCGTTGTCGCTGCTCGCAGCGAGCGGCGTCTCTCCCGCTGTCGTCGGTGGTATCCGGGCTCGAGGATGATGCCCGTGAGATGTTCTCGGGGGTCGACGGGATCCCCTGCGGCTCGCCGGCGGTCCAGCTCATCCTGGAGCAGGCGCATGAGGCCCATAAACTCCCGCTCATTGTCAAATGCGGCGACGACTTGGTGGCGGCGCTCGTCGCGCGCAGGGTCGTAGGCATACCTGCGGACGACGAAACGCGTCACCACGTCGTCGCCGGGGTCGACGGGGGGCACATCGCCAAGTATGTCGGAGTCGGAGCGGCGGGTATACTCGGGCCCGCTTGGGGTCGTAGCTCAGTTGGGAGAGCGCTGCCTTCGCACGGCAGAGGTCCGGGGTTCGAATCCCCGCGGCTCCACCATGACAGTGCTCCTATCAAGTCTGAGCACGCGGTCACATTCCAGCTCGTCGCAGCCAGTCACGCAACGTACCGCCCGGCAGAGCTGCTGATTCTCCCGCCTCCCCGCCCGGCCCCGCCCCACCGCGGTTGCTATCCCTGCATATAGTCACCATAATTCCCCAGGTGACCGCGGCGCGCGCACGGTGGACCGCACTCTCCGTGCTCTGCCTGAGCCTGCTCGTGGTGAGCATGGGCAACAGCATCCTCAACGTGGTGCTGCCCAGCCTGGTGCGCGCCCTCAACGCCACGCCGTCGCAGCTGCAGTGGATCATCGACGCCTACACATTGGTCTTCGCCGGCCTGCTGCTCAGCGGCGGGGCGCTGGGCGACCGCTTCGGGCGGCGCGAGGTGATGACGGTCGGGCTGGTGATCTTCGGCCTCGCCTCACTGGGGGCGAGCACCTCCACCTCCGCCACCGAGCTGATCGCGTGGCAGGCGGTGATCGGGCTCGGGGCGGCGCTGATCATGCCCTCGACGCTGTCCATCCTGGTCAACGTCTTCACCCAGGAGCGGGAGCGCCGGCGGGCCATCGCCTACTGGTCGCTGATGAACGCCACCGGCTCCTTCATCGGGCCGGTCACGGGCGGGCTGCTGCTGCGCTGGTTTCCCTGGAACTCGTGCTTCCTCGTCAACTTCCCCGTCGTCATCCTCACCCTCATCCTGCTGCACCGCTTCGTCCCCAGCTCGCGCGATCCCGACGCCGCGCGTTTCGACGTTCCCGGCGCCGTCCTCTCCACACTCGGTCTCGCCGGCCTGCTGTGGGCGATCATCGAGGGCCCTGCATACGGTTGGACCTCGCCGGCAACCGTCGGAGCCGCAACGACGTCCGTCCTCCTCTTCGTCGCCTTCGTGATGCGCGAGCAGCGCACCGCCTCGCCGATGCTCGACCTCGGCATCCTCCGCTCTCCGCAGCTCACCGCCGCCGCGTCCGCGACGACGGTCGCCTTCATCGCCATGATCGGCGGCATGTTCCTGGTGCAGCAGAGCCTGCAGCTGGTCAAGGGCTACGCACCGCTCACCGCCGCGCTGGCAACGTCGGGCCCGATCACGACAATCAACTTCCTGCTCATGCCCCGCGCACCCGGGCTCACCGAGCGCTTCGGCGCGCGCTGGATGATCGCCGTCGGCACCGGCTGCGTCAGCCTCGCCGCGCTGGTGATCGCCGGCACCACCACGGATTCGCCCTACCTGCAGCTGATGTTCGGCTTCGTGCTCATGGCCGCAGCGTTCAGCATCTTCGTGCCGGCCAGCACCGAGGCGATCATGACCGCGGTGCCCAAGGAGAAGGCGGGCGGCGCCTCGGCGATCAACCAGATCAACCGCCAGCTCGGCGCGGCACTCGGCGTGGCGCTCTGCGGCAGCATCGCGGCGTCTGCCTACACCGCGTCGTTCCCGGCGCACGCCGCGGGAGTGCCGCAGCAGGCCACGAACAAGGCATCGGTGTCGATCACCGCAGCGCTCGACACCGCGCGCACGCTCACCGGCGCCGCCCGCGACACCGTGCTGACCCTCGCCCACACCGCGTTCCAGCACGGCGTCACCGTGGCCCTGCTCGGCGCCGCGGTGCTGGGCGCCGCCGCGGCCGTCTTCGCCGCCCTGGCCGTGCCCAACCGCCGTCCCACCGCGATCATCGACGAGACCATCCCGCTCACCGCCGAGGTCGCGCTCAACGACTGACGGCGCTCGCGGCGGATCCGTGGGTCACAATGGCGGCCATGCCCACGACCCGCCGTGCCGACATGTTCCTCGCCTCCGACGACGACCCGCGCGAGACGGGACCGGAGCTGACCGACGAGCGCACCGCACTGGTCGAGTTCCTGCGCAGCGTGCGCCTGACCCTGGAGATCAAGTGCTCGGGCCTCGATGCCGAGGCCATGGCACGCCGCTCCGTCGAGCCGTCGACCATGTCGCTGCTCGGCCTGGTGCGCCACCTCGCGGAGATGGAGCGCCACGCGTTCCGCACGGTGATGGCGGGAGAGGACGCGCCCCGCCTCTACTGCTCCGATACCGACCGCGACGGCGACTTCGACGGTGCGGTCCCGGACCCCGACGTGGTCGCAGCGGCATGGGACGTGTGGCGCGCCGAGGTCGACTTCGCCGAGCGGCTGGTGGCCGCCTCACCGAGCCTCGACGTCACCGGCCGCGATCGCACCGGCATCGGCCACGGCAGCGGCTCGATCACCCTGCGCGAGGTGATGCTGGAGATGATCCACGAGTACGCCCGCCACCTCGGCCACGCCGACCTGCTGCGTGAGCGCATCGACGGGCGCATCGGCCAATAGGAGGAGTTGGGCGGGGCCACACGCGTGACCCCACCCAACGGCGACGAGGCTCAGTTCAGCGAGTAGGCCCGCACCGCGTTGCCGGCCAGCAGCGCGTGCTTGGTGTCCGCGTTCATCCCCGCCGTCATCTTCTCGATGTACTCCTTGCTCCGCGGCCACAGCGTGGTGCTGTGCGGGTAGTCGCTGGAGAACATCGCAGTGCGCGCCAGCACCTCGTCCTCACGAGCCGCATGCGCGCCGACGAAGTCGTCGAGGATGGTGACGAAGACGTTCTTGCCCAGGTAGCTGCTGGGCACCTGGGAGAAGGGCAGGTGCGACCAGTGGCGCATCCGCTCGTACTCCTGGTCCATCTGCTGCGCCAGGGCGGGCACCCACGAGCAGTTCACCTCGGCCGCGATGAACACCAGGTCGGGATTGCGGTCGAAGACGCCGGTGAAGATCATGTTGCTGATCGGGTTGATGGCGGTGAAGAAGCGCTGCACGATCCCCACCACGTTGAGGCCGGGCGGCGCGTCCGGCAAGGGCTGCACCTGCTCGCGCTTGCTGGCGGGAACGCGGTGGATGGTGACCGGCACGTTGGCGTCGGTGGCCACCTTCCAGAGCCGGTCGTACTTGCGGTCGTGGTACGGGACCTCAGGGCAGGGCAGGTACAGCCCCGCGGCGCCCTTCGCGATCACCCGCTCCGCCTCGCTGACGATGGTGTCGATGTCGTCGTCCACGGGCAGGAAGGGCAGCGAGAGCAGACGCTTGGGATCGGCGGAGCAGAAGTCCTCGATCAGCCAGTCGTTGTAGGCGCGCACGCAGGCCATGCCCAGCTCGTGGTCGGGCAGCATGTAGGCGCCGCTGACGGCCGCGGGGTAGATGGTCGCGGCGTCGACGCCGTCGCGCTCGTTGTCCTTGATGTGCTCGGCGCCGTCCCAGTTGCCCGGCAGCAGCTCCTCGAACTTGATGCCGTTGGGACGGTACTGCTTGTAGTCCTGCTGGGTGATGGCGCCGACCGCGCCGAGGCCGAAGGTGGTCTTGGGCGGCTTGCCGTCGTAGCTCCAGCCGTCGCCGCCGTCGGGCCCGCGCATGATGCGCGGCGCCTTGTCGCGCAGCGCCTTGGGCACGCGGTCGACGTACGTGCCCGGCGGCTCGTTGATGTGGTTGTCGGTCGAGATCACCTGGTACTGCATGGGCTCACCCTCGTTAGGCTGTCTTGGACAAGATCAGTGCGGCATTGCCGGTGGCGGGCCCGCCCGCCTGCACCAGCACGGTCTCGACGTCACGCACCTGCCGCGGTCCGCAGCGTCCCTGGATCTGGCGCACGCCCTCGACGAGCTGGGGCGTGCCGTGCAGCCGCCCCATCCCCAGCGCGCCACCGGAGGTGTTGACCGGCAGCTCGCCGTCGATGGCGATGCGCCCGTCCTGCACGAACTCGAAGGCCTCGCCCTCGCCGCAGAAGCCGAAGGCCTCCAGCCACAGGTACACGAAGTAGCTGAAGCCGTCGTAGACCATGGCCACGTCGACGTCGCGCGGACCGAGCCCGCTGTTCTCCCACAGGGTCCTGGCGGTGCGTGCGGCCGCGTCCTGGTACCCCTCCAGTGTCATGGTCGGGGCGTGCATGTAGTCGAGTCCGCCCGCGGCCACGCCGCTGACGTAGGCGGGCGGGTTGCGCAGGTCGCGCGCACGCTCCGCCGTCGTCACCAGCACCGCGCCGACGCCGTCGACCGGCATGTCGCAGTCGAGCATGCAGAGCGGGTCGGTGACCATCTCCGAGCCGAGGTAGTCGTCGCGCCCGATCGCCCTGCCGAAGAAGGCACCCTCGGGGTTGAGGCTGGCGTTGTGCCGGTTGTTCACGATGAAGGTGGCCATGTGCTCCCGCGTCGCGCCGTACTTGCCCATGTAGCGCGAGTACGGCAGCGCGAAGTTCATCACCGTGTGCGCCTGGCCGTAGGGACGGATGAACTGGTCCATCCCCGAGGCCGGCACGTCGCGGTAGCCGTACTCGCGTCCCGGGTCGCGCGGGTTGTGCATGGCGCGCCAGACGAGCGCGTGGTTGCAGGTGCCCGTGGCCACGGCGTTGACGGCCTCCACCAGCGCCGCGCACACCGTCCCCTGGGTCACCGAGCACGACCAGCGCAGCTGCGGCAGCCGCAGCGACTGTCCGATGAACTTCACGCCGGCGAAGTGCACCCCGTCGATGCTCGACGGTCCGAAGAGCATCAGCGGGTAGGTGGCCAGCCCGTCGACGTCGTCGATCGACAGGCCCGCGTCGGCGACCGCGCCGAGGCAGGCGTCGATGGCCAGCTTGCCGATGCTCTCCTCGGCGTGGCGGGCGACGCGCGAGAAGCCGGTGCCGGCGATGGCCACGCGGTTGCGGATCGGGCTCACCACGGCTCAGCGCCCGCCGTTGCGCACCGGCGCGAACTGGGGCAGGCGCAGGCCGCCCTCCAGCGGCTCGAAGCGCAGCTGCACGCGCATCCCGATGCGGACGGTGTCGGGGTCGGCCTCGACGAGGTTGGAGACGAAGAGCAGGCCGGCCTGCTCGTCGAGCTCGACGACGACCACCGCGTAGGGCACCGCCGCCTCGAAGCCGCGCACCCGCGGCTGCCGCAGCACGGTGAAGTGGGAGACGGTGCCGAGGCCGGAGACCGGCTCCCACTCGGCCTCCTCCGACCAGCAGTCGGGGCACACCGGCGAGGGCGGGTTGCGCCAGCGCCGGCACCGCTCGCAGCGCAGGATGGCGAGCATGCCCTGGCGGGCCGCCGCCCAGAACGGAGCGGTCGCCTCGTCGATCACGGGCAGGGGGCGCTGCGGCCTGCTCAGCACCTCGGTCACCCTGGCCACCCCGAACCGGCGCACATGCGTGCTTCTATGCGAATGATGAATATGAATCGTAGGGATCCATGGTCCAGTGCGCAAGGCCCGCCGGAGATCCAGTGCTATCATCTGCAGGGTTCAGCGGCCAATCCGTCGGGGGTCCAGTCATGGCCATTCGCAGTGCGGAACACGCAGTCGGCTACGGGTTGGAGCGGGGCACGCCGGAGCTGCGCTCGGCCGGCCCGATCACCTTCGGGCCCGACAGCATCCTCTTCGTCGCCGACAGCGCCGCGGCGCGCATCTACGCCATCGCCATCGAGGACGCCAGCCCGGTGAGCGGAACCCGCAGCCTCGACGTCGACCGCCTCGACGAGCGGCTCGCCGCCTACCTCGGCGTCCCCGCCGACGACGTCGACATCCGCGGCATGGCCGTCGACCCCGCCACCCAGGGCGTGTACCTCTCGGTGGCCCGGGGCCGCGGCGCCGGCAGCATCCCGCTGATCCTCCGCGTCGAGGACGACGGCTCCCTGCAGGAGGTCTCGCTGCGCGACGTCCAGTACGCACAGACCGGCATCGACGACGCGCCCGCCGAGGACGACGAGCGCACCGACATCCGCGTGCTGCGCGACGACGAGCCCGGCGGCCAGGCCTACGACGCGCGGGGCACCATCCTCCAGCTGGTGCGCGAGAGCCTGCGCACCGTCACCGTCACCGACATGGCCTACGTCGGCGGCACGCTGGTCGTGGCAGGAGCGTCGAACGAGGAGTTCACCTCCACCCTGCGGCAGATCCCCTTCCCCTTCAAAGGCGCGGCGCACTCCAGCTCGCTGGAGATCTTCCACGTCTCGCACGGCAAGTGGGAGACGCACTCGCCGATCCGCACCTTCGTCGCCTACGACGACGACATGAGCGTGCTGGCCAGCTACACCTGCACGCCCATCGTCAAGTTCTCGCTGCGCGACCTCCAGGGCGGCGACCAGGCCCGCGGCCACACCGTCGCCGAGCTGGGTGCGATGAACACGCCGCTGGGCATGGTGTCCTTCCGGCGCGACGGCGAGGAGTACCTGCTGGTGTCGAACAGCCGGCACGAGCTCTTCAAGCTCTCCCGCAAGGATCTCGAGGCGCAGGAGTCGCTGACCACGCCGCAGGCGCCCGTCGGCGCACCGCGCCAGTCCCTCCCCCACCACGGCGTCGGGCGCATGGCCTCGCTGAACGGCGAGACGGTGCTGATGCTGCAGCGCACCCCCGAGGGACACGTCGACCTGCACTCGTACAGCACCGCGTCGCTCTGAGCCCGCGACTGCGGCTCGACTGGGCCCGGCACGAGGGGCGCGACTGCCTCCTCGTGTCGGGCTGGGCCGCGGACCTGGAGGACCTCTCCTTCCAGGTGGTGCCGGCGGGGCTGGACGGTGGATCGCTGCCGTCGATGGCGGGCGAGGTGTGGATCGACGGCGACGTGCTCCGCTTCACCCCGCGCTTCCCCTTCGCCGCCGGTGCGACCTATGCCGTGACGGTGAACGGTGAGACGGCGACCATCGAGCGCCCCGCCCCGGACGCGACGCCGGCGGCGGAGGTGGTCGCCATCCATCCCGACGCGGACGAGGTCCCGCTCAACCTGCTGCGCATCTACGTGCACTTCTCGGCGCCGATGAGCGAGGGCTTCGCGGCTCGTGCGGTGCAGATGTGCCGCGCCGGCACCGGCGAGCCGCTGCAGGGAACCTTCCTGCGCCAGGAGCCCGAGCTGTGGGACGCGGCGCACCGGCGGCTGACGCTGTTCCTCGACCCGGCACGGATCAAGCGCGGTCTCGTGCCCAACCTGGAGGCCGGATACCCGCTCACCGAGGGCGGCCCGGTGGTGCTGCGGGTGACCACGGAGTTTCGCGATGCGTTCGGGCAGCCCCTGCGCGCGCAGGCGGAGCGGGCGTACCAGGTCGGCGCGGCGATCCGCGCGCGCATCGACCCGGCCACGTGGCGGTGGGCGGTCCCGCGGGCCGGGACCACCGAGCCCCTCACCCTGCAGTTCGACCGCCCGCTCGACCACGCCATGCTGGGCCGCTGCCTCTGGATCACGGACGCGAGCGGCGCGCGCCTGAGCGGCGAGGCAACGGTCGCTGCGGGCGACCGCGGCTGGCGGTTCACGCCGCACCGGCCCTGGCCGGAGGGGCGGCTGCAGCTCACCGTCGACACCACCCTGGAGGACGTGGCCGGCAACGCGGTGGCGCACGTCTTCGACCGCGACCTCACCGACCCGGCGCACGACCCCCTCGACACCCGCCTGCTCACCCTCGAGTTCGCCTGCAACTGAGGACGCGCATCCGCCGCCGCAGCGGGGGATCACCGGTAGGCTCTACTCTTGCGAGGGCCGGATGGTCAACCGGTTGCACAACTGCCTTGTCGTACCTGTCGGCGCGCGGTGTGCGCCGCAGAACCGGCCACCTGGAGGGCACTGATGGGCCACGGCGCCAGGCGGTGGCTGCTCGTCGAGCCGGCCAGGCCGGCGCGGGTGCGCGAGTGGCACGGAGCGGCCTGGCTGGCGGTGGGCACGGTGTGCATCGGCGCCTTCATGGGCCAGCTCGACGCCAGCATCGTCAGCCTCGCCCTGCCCACCCTGCGCAGCGCCTTCGGCGTCAGCCTCGGCGCCGTCGAGTGGGTGACCCTCGCCTACCTGGTGGTGCTGGTCAGCGCGGTGGTCGCGGTCGGCGCAGTTGCAGACAGGGTTGGCCGCAAGCTGCTGTACATCTACGGCTTCGTCGTCTTCGGGGTGGCCTCGGCGGCCTGCGGCGTGGCGCCCGGCTTCGCGGCGCTGATCGCCGCCCGCGTGGTGCAGGCCTTCGGCGCGGCGATGCTGCAGGCGAACAGCGTGGCGCTGGTCAAGGAGGCGGCGCCGCCCGGGCGGCTGGGGCGCGCCATCGGCATGCAGGGCGCGGCGCAGGCGCTCGGTCTCGCCGCCGGCCCCGCCGTCGGCGGCGTGCTCATCGGCCTCGGCGGCTGGCGGCTGGTGTTCCTGGTCAACATCCCGCTCGCGGTGCTGGGCACCGCACTCGCCTGGGTGCTCCTGCCCCGCAGCCGCAGCTTCTCGGACCGGGTGCGCCTGCGCGTCCCCATGCGCGGGATCGCCGCGGGGCTCGCCCTCGCCTTCGTCGCCTACCTCACCCTCTTCGGCACGCTGTTCGCGGTGCCCTTCTTCCTGCAGCTGGGGTTGCAGCGATCGGCCGCGGCGGCGGGATTCGAGCTCTGCGTGCTGCCGCTGGCGCTGGCGCTGGTCGCGCCCTGGGCGGGGCGTCTCGGCGACCGCTTCGGCCCGCGGCTGCCTGCGCTCCTCGGCATGCTCATCGCCAGCGTCGCACTGGGCGCCGCCGCCGCCGCGCACGGCAGCGAGTCGCTGCTGCTGCTGGAGATGGCCCTGCTCGGCGCGGGCCTCGGCCTGCAGATCCCCGCCAACAACGCCATGGTGATGGCCGCAGCGCCGCCGCAGCGCACCGGCGTGGTCGGGGGCCTGCTCAACATGACGCGCGGCGTCGGCATGGCGGCGGGCGTCGCCGCGGCGGGACTGGCCTTCAGCGCGGCTGGCGGCACCGAGGCAGGCGGCGCCTCGCGCGGACTCAGCGCCGCCTGCGCGACGCTCGCCGTCGCCGGCCTGGCCGGCGTCGCGCTCGGGTTGCGCGGCAGCCGCGCGCGACGCCGCTGACGGACGGCGCGGCGACCGCAGCCGGGCCGCCGAACACCGCGGCCCAGAACTCGGCGACCCGGCGCGGGTCGTGGCAGTCGACCACGATCGCCTCGAAGCGCAGCGCCATGCGGGCAAGTGTGGCACGCGGGTCGCGCACGGAAGGATGCCGCGATGAGGTGGAATGCCGGCCATGGCCTTCCGCTCCCCCCTCGACCCCACCCAGGTGCTCGAGCTCGCCGAGCGCCAGCTCGCCGACTACCGGCGCGGCTCGCCGGGCACGGTGTTCGCCGACGGCACCGAGCTGTCCGTGGACGACGCCTACGCCGTGCAGCGCGTGGTGGCGCGGCTTCGCGTCGCGGACGGCGAGGCGCTGGCCGGCTACAAGGTCGGCTGCACCGGCGAGCACGTGCAGGAGCAGTTCGGCATGCGCGGGCCCGTCAGCGGGCACCTCTGGCGGGACGAGCTGCGCCCCAGCGGGTCGTGGGTGTCGGCGGCTCGCTTCACCAACCTCGCGGTCGAGGCCGAGGTGGCGGCGATGCTCGACGACCGCGGCGCCATCGCCGCGCTCTTCCCCGTGGTGGAGCTGCACCACTACGTGCTGCGCGGCACGCCGCCGACGCTCGCCGAGCTGATCGCCAACAACGCCATCCACGCCGGCGTGGTGCTGCCGCGCGACGTCTCGGACGCACCGGTGCAGCTGCCCGCCGGCGCGCGCCTGCAGCTGGTGATCGACGACGAGGTGGTCGATGAGGGGCCGCCGTTTCCCATGCAGGGCGGGGCGCAGGCGTCGGTCGACTGGCTGCGCGCCCACCTGGAGGCGATGGGAGCGCATCTCCCGCCACGGTCTCTCGTGCTGCTCGGCACGCCCCTGCACATCGTCGAGGTCGGCCCCGGAGCCCAGGTCCGCGCCCGCGTCGCCGGCATGGAGACCCGCGCGTCGGTCACCTAGCCCCTTGCCAGAACCCGGGCAACATGTATGATAAGCTGCCAGGTAGCGCAGCCGTGGCGCCCGGCCCGGCCGCGCCCGCAGCCAGGGAAGGAGCTCCGCGATGACCGCCCGCGCCCGCCTCAGCGTCGACCGCCAGCGCCGGCGCGGCGCCATCGACCCGCAGATCTACGGCCAGTTCGTCGAGCACGTCGGCCGCGCCGTGTACGGCGGCATCTTCGACCCCGACGCGCCCGGCGCCGAGGAGGGACGCCGCGCCGACGTCCTCGCCGCGGTGGGCGAGCTGCGCCCCACCGTGCTGCGCTGGCCCGGCGGCAACTTCGCCTCCGGCTACCACTGGCGCGACGGCGTCGGGCCGGTGGAGCAGCGGCCCACCCGGCACGACCTGGCCTGGGACGCCGTGGAGACCAACCGCTTCGGAACCGAGGAGCTGCTCGCCTTCACCCGTGCCGTGGGCGCCGCGCCGTATCTCAACCTCAACCTGAGCACCGGCACCGCCGACGAGGCGCTGGGCTGGCTGGAATACACCAACGGCACCGCCGACCTGCCCGAGGTTCTGCTGCGCAGGGCCGGGCCCCACCCCGAGCCGCACGGCGTGCGCCTCTGGGGCCTGGGCAACGAGAACTACGGCTGGTGGCAGCACGGCCACAGCGGCGCCGCCGCGTACGCCGAGCGCGCCCGCGAGTGGGGCAAGCTGCTGCGTTGGACCGACCGGTCGGTCCGGCTCGTCGGCGTCGGCGCCCCCGACCCGGACTGGAACTGGACGGTGCTCAGCGACGCCGGCCGCTTCATCGACCACCTCTCCCTGCACTTCTACTGGCACGGCAACCTCGACGACCCCTACCACTCGATCCTCGCCGGACCCCTCGACGCCGAGCGCGACATCGAGGCCGCCTGGGGGATGTGCGTGGCGGCGCAGCGCAAGCTCGGCCTGCAGCAGCCCGTCACCCTGGCCGTGGACGAGTGGGGCGTGTGGGCGGAGACGTACCGTCCCCTGGTGGGCACGCTGAGCCTCGACGCGCTGATGCGCAGCGGCTTCTCGGCGCGCAGCGGCATCGACACGCACTTCGAGGAGAGCTACGACCTCAAGGACGCGCTGGCGGTGGCCACCTGGCTGCACGTGCTCTGGCGCCATCCCGAGAAGGTGACCCTAGCCACCCAGGCGCAGATGGTCAACGTGCTGGCGCCGATCATGGTGACCCCGCACGGCGTGGTGCGCCAGACCGTGTTCCATCCCGTCGCCGTGGCGCGAGGGTGCGCGGGTGACGTCGCCGTCGACGCGCACGTCGCCACCGACGACGCCACCGGCGGCATGGCCGTGCTGGATGCCGCCGCCACCCTCGACGCGCGCAGCGGCCGGCTGCACGTCTCGATGGTCAACCGCCATCGCGACGAGGAGCTGGAGGTGACGCTGCCCGACCTGCGCGGCCGCGCGCGCCGCATCACCCTCTGGCACGAGAGCGACGCCGCGCGCAACACCGCGGACGCACCGTCAGCCGTGGTGCCGCGGTGCGACGACGTCGACCTCGACGGCGCGCTGACGCTGCCGCCGCACAGCCACGTCAGCCTGGTGCTCGGCGGATGAACATGTATGATAAGCAGCCATGATGAAGGGCATTGAGTGATGCGCATCGTCAGCATCGAGCCGGTCCTGGCCGGCAACCCGTGGAAGACCTGGGTCTTCGCCCGCGTGCAGACCGACGAGGGCATCACCGGCTTCGGCGAGGGCAGCGTCAACGGCTTCGCGCGCAGCATCGCCGGTGCCATCGCCGACCTCTCGGCGATCGTCGTCGGCGAGGACCCGCGGCGCATCGAGTTCCTCAGCCGCCGCATGCACCGCGACCTCTACACCGACGGCGGCCAGATCCACCGCGCCGCCGCCGCGGCCATCGAGATCGCCTGCTGGGACATCCTCGGCAAGTCGCTGGGCGTGCCCTGCTGGCAGCTCCTCGGCGGCAAGGTCCGCGACCGCGTGCGCGCCTACGCCAACGGCTGGTACCGCCAGCAGCGCACCCCCGAGGCCTTCGCCGAAGCGGCGCGGCGCACCGTCGCGCTCGGCTACACGGCCCTCAAGGTCGACCCCTTCGGCACCGCCTGGCGGGCCATGGTGCCGGCCGACCTGGAGCTGTCCATCGAGATCGTCGCCGCCATCAAGGAGGCGGTCGGGCCCGGCGTCGACCTGCTGGTCGAGGGGCACAGCCGCTTCAGCGTCGACGAGGCCGTCAAGGTGGCCGCCCGCCTGGAGCCCTACCGGCCCACCTGGTTCGAGGAGCCGGTGCGGCACGACCGCGCCCGCGCCGTCGCCGAGGTGGCCCGTCGCAGCCCGGTCCCCATCGCCACCGGAGAGTCCTTCCACACCCTCGGCGAGTTCGCCGAGCTGGGTGCGGCGGGTGGCGTCGCCTTCTGGCAGCCCGAGGCGGCCCACCTGGGAGGGCTCGGCGCGGTGAAGCAGGTGGCCACCCTCTGCGAGGCGCACGACGCGGTGCTGGCGCCGCACCAGGCGGGCGGCCCCATCGCCACCCTGGTCTGCCTGCACCTCGCCGCCGCCACCCCCCACCACTACGTCCAGGAGCACTTCGACACCTTCAACGAGCCCTGGGAGCGCCAGATCGTGACCTGGCTGCCCGAGCTCGACGCCGACGGCTGCCTGCCCATCCCCACCGCGCCCGGCATCGGTGCCGACCTCGACCTCGGCGAGATCGAGCGGCACCCCGCCTCGGGACGGCAGTTCCTGGAGATCTTCGAGGACGGCTGGGAGCTGCGCCGCAGCGTCCGCCTCGACGGCAGCGTGCCCCAGCCGGCCGCCGCCCGCTAGCGCTCCTTCTCTCTCTCCCCGGTCAGGTCTGGCCGGTAACGGTCAGGCCTGGCCCCAACTCGCGGTGCAGCGCCGGCGCCTCGACGGGCGCGAAGCGGCCGCGCACGCCGGGGGGAAGCTCGACGCTGCCGGCGATGCCGGCGCCGTCGCGGCGCAGGTCGACGCGCACCGCACCGTGCGGCGTCGGCACCGTGCCGCGCAGCTCGCGCAGCGGACCGAACCAGGGCGCGACCAGGACCTCGGCGCAGCCGGGGGCGGCGGGGCGGACGCCGAGGACGAAGGCGCTGAGGTCGTAGGCGGGCGTCGCCGCCCAGGCGTGGGCGCGGCTGCCGCGCCGGGTGTGCTCGCGCCAGAACTCCCACACCGTGCCGTCGCCGGTGTCGAGGAACGGCGCCCAGCGGCGGATCGAGTCGAGCAGCAGGTCGTGCCGTCCCGCGGCCGCCAGGGCCTGATGCAGCCAGTGGGCGAAGAAGGGCTGGGCGGCGAGCACGTGGCGCTTCGCGTCCCAGTCGACGGGGAAGTCCCAGCTGCGCGGATGCTGGGGCGTCTCCACCGCGTAGCGCAGGGTCGCGGCCTCGCAGGCGCGCTCCAGCAGGGCCGCGGGGTCGGCGGCGACGCCGGCGAGCACCGCCATGGCCACGCCGCTCTGGGTCACCGTCCCCCGCCGCAGGTCGTCGACGTAGAGGCCGCGGCGTTCGTCCCAGAAGTGGCCGAAACCCGCGCGCAGGGCGGTGGCGCGGCGGCGACTGCGCGACGCGACGCGGGGCTGCTCGGCCGCCTCGGCGAGGGCGGCGTGGTCGTCGAGCGCGGTGACGAGCAGGCCCTGCAGGGTGGCGCTCGGACCGTCGTAGGGCAGCGGCGCCCAGTCGACGAAGACCCACCCCGGCAGGGCGTCGAGGACGCCGTCGCGGGTGAGGCTCCAGAACCAGTCGAGGATTCCTGCCATGGCTGGCAGCATCTCCTCGACCAGGTCGAGGTCGGCGGTGTGCTCGAAGGCGCGGGCGACGGCGCGGACGAAGTGCAGCGAGTAGTCGGGGATGGTGATGCCCCCGGCGCTGAGGTCGCCGGCGGCGATCATCCCCAGCGTGCCGTCGACGCGCCGGCTGGTGGCGGCGAGGCGAAGGACGTGGCGGGCCAGGCGGGTGTCGGCCGCGGTCGCGTAGGTGAGCAGCCCGTGCACGTAGGCGTCGCCGAGCCAGGCGCGCTGCTCGCGTGCCGGGCAATCGAGGAAGGCGTCGGTGGCGCAGACCTCCAGGGTGCGCCGGCAGGTGCGCCAGATGGCGTCGAGGACGGGGTCGTCGCTGCCGAAGGCGCCGGTGGCGTCGAGCGGGTAGCGCCGCTCGCGCAGCGCCACGTCGAGGACGCGCAGCGGCGCCTCCGCGGTGACGGTGAGGTAGCGCATCCCGGCGACCTCGAGCGGCTCGACGACGTCGCGGCCGGGACGGCAGACGCGGCGGTGGGCCCAGCTGCGATGCGGGTCGAGGGCGGCCCCGTCGCGCATCTCCTCGCCGCTGCGCAGCACCACCGCGGCGCCGTCGCTCTCCACCGTGACCTCCGGCGTGCCGATGGCAATGCCGCCGAGGTCGAGGGTCAGCGCCTCGCCCGCGCCGAGATCGCAGGGCAGCGACAGCGGCCCCTCGGCGGCGACGAAGCGACCGCCCCGCGTGTGCACCGGGTCGACGCCGAGCAGCAGGCGAGCCGCCGGCTCGAGGTCGCCGGTGCTGACGGCTCGGGCCACCGGCGTCGCGCCGATGCGGATGTCGGTCTGCGGCGCCAGCGGGTTGGCCTCCAGGCGGGTGAACGGCGCGGCCGGCGGCCCCGCGTTCACGCCCGGCCACGATGTGGTCTCGGCGAGCAGGGTCGCCTCGTCCCACCCGGAGTCGTCGAAGTCGGTTTCGCGCCAGCCGCTGGGCAGCTGACGTGCGTCGAGGTTCTCGTTGGGGGCGCCGAAGAACAGCTGCGGCATCGCCGTCCAGGGCCCGCGTCGCACCCGCCAGCCCGCACCGGTGGACAGCTCGGGCAGACCCTCGACCTCCATGACCACGCCGCCGCGACCCATCTCGGCGTAGCCGCGGGTGGGCAGCCACCAGGGCGTCGGCGCGCCGTAGTGGCGCACCAGCAGGGCGATGGCGTTCTCGCCGCGGCGCAGGTGGGCGCGCAGGTCAGGCTCGTCCCAGAACAGCATCCCCGGCTCGCTGCGGATCGGTCCGCGCGAGACCTCGACGCCGTTGACCCAGAGCACATAGCGCCCGTCGGCGGTGATGCGGGTGCGCAGCGAGTCGGGCACGGCGTCGAGGACGGCGCGGCGGCGCAGCAGCACCACCGCATCGCGATGCTCCTCCTCGAGCGCGGGCGCGCTCACCAGGGTCGCCGCAGGCGGCGTGCGGTACCAGATCCAGCGGGCCGCCCAGCGCACCGGCCAGGCCGGCGGCACGGTGGCGGCGGCGACCTCGACGCCCGGCTCGGTGGCGGTCACGGCGGGACCCTCCTGACTTCTCCACTTATACTATAAGCTGCCAGGAACGACCGAGGAAGGAGGAGCCGGCAGCGATGAGCCTCAGCACCAGCGCTCGCGTGCGGGTGCGTCCCGACGCTCCCATCGGGGCGGTCACCCCCTGGCTGCTCGGGCAGTTCAGCGAGCACCTCCACGACGTCATCTACGGCGGCCTCGACGCCGAGCTGCTCCGCCATCGCAAGTTCGAGATGCCGTCGGTGCACGGGCGCATCGACCCGGTCGCGCCCGGCTGGGAGGAGCTGGCCGCGCCCGGTGCGGTGGTGCGCCGCGGCGACTC
>DASRDZ010000073.1:0-13579 GCA_035652335.1 Candidatus Dormiibacterota bacterium | reverse complement strand
CCGCGCGGCGCTGGAGACCCTGGCCATCGTCGCCTACCGCCAGCCGCTCACCCGGGCCGCGGTCGAAGCCATCCGCGGGGTCAACTGCGAGGCGGTCCTCGACAGCCTGGAGCGCCGCGGCCTCATCGCCGAGGTCGGCCGGCAGGACACGCCCGGCCATCCCCGCCTCTTCGGCACCACCCTGCGCTTCCTCCAGGTGGTCGGCCTGGAGCGCATCGAGGACCTGCCCGCGCTGCCGGAGGGCCTCAAGGTCCCCGAGCTGCCCGCCGCCGACTGGGACCTGGAGGCCGAGGCCGAGCCACCACAGCCCGCCCCCGGCGACATCGAGGTGCGCGGCGAGGCCGTCCCCACCGCCCCGATCACCGCCGACCCCGACGAGGGCTACGGAGACGAGCTGGACGACGCCGCGGAGGACGGCGTCAGCGCCGACATCCAGGACGCCTTCGACGAGCCGCCCGACGACGCCGACGGCCCCGCGGCCGAGCGGTGATCGCCGCCCCGCGCCCGCCCGCCGTGGCCGAGCGGCTCAACCACTACCTCGCCCGCCACGGGGTGGCCTCGCGGCGCGGCGCCGACGCCCTGATCGAGCAGGGTCGCGTCCAGCTCAACGGGAGGCCCACGCGCCTCGGCACCCTGGTCGAGCCCGCCGCGGACCACGTCACCGTCGACGGCCGGCCGATCGGCGAGCCCGTGCCCCTGCGCACCCTGGTGCTCAACAAGCCGACCGGCGTGGTCAGCACGCGCCGCGACCCGCAGGGACGCCCCACCGTGCTCGACCTGGTCGACGACCCGCGCGGTCTGTCCCCGGTGGGCCGTCTCGACAGCGACAGCCGCGGCCTGCTGCTCCTCAGCAGCGACGGCGACCTGGCCCTGCGCGTCACCCACCCGCGGCACGGCATCACCAAGCGCTACCGGGCCACGGTCACCCCCCACGCCACCACCGCCGCGCTCCGCCGCATCACCGGAGGCGTGGCCCTCGACGACGGTGACGCCCGCGCCCAGGAGGCGCACCTGGCCGGGCAGGACCGCCGCGGCAACGATGTGGTCGAGGTGGTCATGGCCGAGGGCCGCAAGCGCGAGGTGCGCCGGCTCTTCGCCGCCGCCGGCCTGCGCGTCGTCGACCTGGTGCGCGTCGCCGTCGGCCCGGTGCGGCTGGGCCGGCTCAAGGAGGGCCACGCACGCCCACTGACCCATGCCGAGGAGCGTGCGCTGTACGAGGCGGTCGGCCTCCCACCGCCGCGCCGCCGGTGAGCGCGGCAGCCCCGGTCGTCACCGTCGACGGCCCCGCCGGCAGCGGCAAGACCACGCTGGGTCGCCGCCTCGCCGCCGCACTGCACCTGCCGCTCATCGACACGGGGCTGCTCTACCGCGGAGTCACCGTCGCCGCCGTCCGCGCCGGTCTCGACGCGTCCGACCCGCAGCGCGCCGCAGAGCTGGCCGCGCGCACGAGCATCGAGGTCAACACCGACCCGGAGGCGTCCCCGGGCGACTGGTCGGTGCGCGTCGACGGCCGCGACGCCACGGCGGAGGCGCGCGATCCCGCGCAGGCCACCCTTCTCGCCCAGCTCAGCCAGATCCCCGCCGTGCGCGCCGTCCTGCTGGGCCGCCAGCGCGAGATGGCCGCCGCCGGTGCGGTCGCCGTGGGGCGCGACTGCGGCACGGTCGTCTTTCCGCAGGCGCCGGTGAAGTTCTACCTGAAGGCCTCGCCACACGTTCGCGCGGAGCGCCGTGCCGAGCAGCTGCGGGTGGCGGGGACGACCGTCAACGCCGCCCAGCTGGAGGCCGAGATCGCCGGCCGCGACGCCCTCGACACCGGACGCGCCGTGTCGCCGTTGCGACCCGCCCCGGACGCCAATATCATCGACACCGGCAGCCTCGACGTCGACGCCATGGTCGACGTCGCGCTGCGCATCTGCCGTCAGGCCGGGCTCGCCGCCGCGACCCGGGAGTAGGAAACCCGTCCAGTGCTCTACCCAATCCTCCGGGCGGTGATGCACCTGCTGCGCCGGATCTTCCTCTTCACGGGACTGCACGTCGACGGCCTGGAGAAGGTGCCGAAGTCGGGCCCCGTGCTCGTCGTCGGCAACCACATCGCGAGCCTCGACCCGCCGCTGACCGGCGCGCTGATCAAGCGCTTCGACGTCTACTACATGGCCAAGAGCGAGTACTTCGTGAAGCGCTGGCAGCGCTGGTTGTTCAAGGGCTACAACGCGTTTCCGGTCGTTCGCCACAGCGCGGACAGGACCAGCCTGAAGCAGGCGCTGTCCATCCTGCGCGACGGGCACGTGCTGATGATGTACCCGGAGGGCACGCGCTCCGTCGACCTGCAGGTGCACCGTCCGTACGCCGGCGCGGGGTTCCTGGCGCGCAAATCGGCGGCGCCCATCGTCCCCGTCGCGGTGTGGGGGAGCGAGGGCGTGCTGCCCAAGGGCGCGTCCTGGCCGCGCCACGACTCGGAGGTGCACATCCGCTTCGGCGATCCCTTCCTGCTCCCCGAGCGCAACGCCGACGGCACGCGCATGGACCACCAGCAGAGCGCCGACTACATGATGGCCCGCGTCGCGGCCATGCTCCCCGAGCGCTATCGCGGCGTCTTCGGCCCCGGCGGGGACGTCTCCGCCGCGTCCCCCGCGGCCTGAGCCAGAGCCTGCCGGCCGGTCGCGCCACCGCGGTCGGCGCGAATTGGGCTTCCGACAGGGGCCCGTACAATCGGGTGATGGGCAGTCCCGCCGCCGACTTCGTCGCCTTCGACCTGGAGACCACCGGCCTCTCCCCGAAGAGCGACCGGGTGATCGAGATCGGCGCGGTGCGGCTGGGCCCCGACCTGCGCATCCGCGATCGCTTCGAGATGCTGGTCGACCCGGCGATGTCCATCCCCCTCGCCGTGCAGCGCCTCACCGGCCTCAGCGAGCGCGACGTGCAGGGCAACGCCACCCCGGAGGAGGCGATGGCCCAGTTCGCCGACTTCTCCCAGGGCGCCCGCCTGGTCGCCCACGGCGGCATCTTCGACATGGCCTTCTGCGCCGCGCTGCTCCCCCAGGCCTTCGCCAACCGCGCTGTCTTCGACACCCTCGACCTGGCCCGGATCCTCATGCCGGTGGCGCCCAGCCACAGCCTCCCGCTGCTCAGCGAGCAGCTCGACATCGAGCACGACCGCCCCCACCGCGCCCTCAGCGACGCCGAGACCACCGCCGAGCTCTTCCGCATCCTCGTCGACGTCGCCGAGCAGCTCCCCGCGTCGCTGCTGGCGCTGATGCGCCAGGTCGCCGCCGAGGCCCCTGGGCCCCTGGACGACTTCTTCGCCGGCGTTGTCAGCGGCGAGCCCAGTCCCGCGTCGCACATCTCGCGGGCCGGCGCGTTCTCCGAGCGCCGCGGTGATCTCTCTGGGGTGAGCGCCCCCGTGCCAGACCGCATCGCCATGGCCGCAACCGGCACCAACGGCCACGCCCAGGGGGACGCCGTATCGCTCCCCGACGCCGTCGCCGCCTTCCTCGGCCCCGACGGCCCCCTCGCCGCCACGCTGCCCGACTACGAATACCGCCACCCCCAGGTCGAGATGTCCCGCGCCGTCGCCCAGACCGTCGACCGCGGCGGCCGCCTCATGGTCGAGGCCGGCACCGGCGTCGGCAAGTCGCTGGCCTACCTGCTGCCCCTTGCCCTCCACGCCCGCCGCACCGGGACGCGCGCCGTCGTCGCCACCCACACGGTCACCCTCCAGGAGCAGCTCGCCCACAAGGACGCAGCGGCCCTCAGCACGCTGCTGCCCACACCTCCGGCGACCGCGATGCTCAAGGGCCGCCAGCACTACATCTCCCTGCGCCGCTGGGAGCGGTTCCTGTCGACGCCCTCCCGGGGCCCGCACGGCGCCGTCGACCTCGACGCCGTCCGCTTCAAGCTGAAGCTGCTCTGCTGGCTCTCCCAGACCGCCACCGGCGACCGCAGCGAGCTGCGCCTGGCCGGCCCCGACGAGCAGCTCTGGCAGCGGGTCCAGTCGGAGGCGGAGGACTGCCTCGGGGCCGCCTGCGCCAACTGGCGCGACGCCCGCTGCTTCATGGTCGCCGCGCGGCGGGCCGCCGCCGAGGCCGACCTGGTCATCACCAACCACGCCCTGCTCCTCGCCGACGCGGAGACCGAGGGCCAGGTGCTCGGCGACTACCGCACGCTGGTGGTCGACGAGGCGCACCACCTGGAGGAGTCGGCGACCAGCCAGCTCGGCGCCACGCTCAGCGCCGCCGACGTCCTCGGCACCGTCGACCGCCTCGGCACGCCGCACCAGGGCGAGTCCCAGCTCGGCATCGCGCTGGCCGCCGCCCGGGAGGCCACCCAGCGCCTGTTCGGCGACGTCAAGGGGTTCGTCATCGAGCAGAGCGGCTCCGACGGCGCGGCCAACAGCACCCTGGGCCTGCGCGCCGAGGTCCGCGAGCTCCCCGCCTACCAGAGCACCCTGCTCCGCTCCGCCTGGCACGCCATCCGCACCTACCGCTCCGCGGCGGCGGCGCTGGTCGACGCCCGCGGCAGCAGGCCCTTCCAGGGCGCCCTCTTCCCCCAGCCCGACCGCCTCGACGACGAGCTGGCCCTGGCGGCGCAGGCGCTGGCCGACGGGGCCACCGTGGTCGAGCGCGTGCTCATCGCGCCGAGCGCCGAGCACGTCGCCTGGCTGGAGCTGCGCGCCGAGCAGGCGGAGCTGCACGAGGCGCCCATCGACGTCGCCGAGCAGCTGCGCCGCGCCGTCTTCGACCGCGTCGACGCAACCGTGCTGACCAGCGCCACCCTCGCCGTGGGCGGTTCCTTCGACTACGTGCGCAGCCGCACCGGGATCGGCTCCTCCGCGCACGAGCTGCAGCTCGAGTCGCCGTTCGACTTCCTCCGCCAGGCGCTCACCGTGCTGCCGGCCGGCATCCCCCCGTACGACGACGAGGGATACGACCAGGCGCTCACCGACCTGGTCGCGGAGGTCGGGGTGAAGCTGCGGGGCCGCACCCTGGTGCTCTTCGCCGGGTACTCTCCGCTCAAGCGCGTGCACGGGCTGCTGCAGAACCGCATGGCCAACGTGGGCATCGCGGTGCTGGGGCAGGGGCTCGACGGCACGCGCCGCCAGGTTCTGGCCAGCTTCCTGAAGAACCCGCAGACCGTGCTCCTCGGCACCAGCAGCTTCTGGGAGGGCATCGACATCCAGGGCGACGCGCTCTCCTGCGTGGTCATCGCCAAGCTTCCCTTCCCCGTGCCCACCGACCCGCTGGTGCAGGCGCGGGCGCAGCGCGTCGGCGATCCCTTCGCCGAGCTGGCGCTGCCCGAGGCGGTGCTGCGCCTCAAGCAGGGCTTCGGCCGCCTGATCCGCCACAGCCGCGACCGCGGCGCCGTGGTGCTCTGCGACTCGCGGCTCGGCACCCGCGACTACGCCCGCGCCTTCCTCGACGCGCTGCCCCGCGCCGCGGTGGCGCGCGTGGGGCTCGGCGAGGTCGGTCGCGTGGTGGAGGACTTCGTGCACCGCGGCGTTGCCCCGCCGCAGGCGGAGGAGTTCATGCCAAGCCTGGCCACAGCCAACGCCTGGGAGGACGAGCCCGCATGACCTCGACCGTCCCCGAGAGCGACGCCCCCGCGCAGCCCGTCCGCCAGCCGCACCCCGCCCCGGCACGCGCCGAGGTGTCCGGCGACGGCGGCGTGGTGGTGGTGCTGGCCCAGATCGCGCCCTACCTCGGCGACGTGCCGCGCAACCTGGAGCGCCACCTGTCCGTCGTGCGGGAGGCGCGCGACGGCGGGGCGCACCTCGTCGTCTTCCCCGAGCTGTCGCTGACCGGGTACTTCCTCAAGGACCTCGTCCCCGACGTGGCCCTGCGCGACGACTCGCCGGAGCTTGCCGACCTGGCCCGCGCCGCCGACGGCGTCGACCTCCTCGTCGGCGCGGTGCTGGAGACCGAGGACGCGCGCTTCCACAACGCGGCGCTGTACTTCAGCGGCGGCCGGCTGGTGCACGTGCATCGCAAGGTCTACCTGCCCACCTACGGGCTCTTCGACGAGCAGCGCTACTTCGCCCAGGGCGACCGCTTCCGCGCCTTCGAGGCGCCGCTGCCCAAGGCGGCGCAGCCACGGCCGTGGCGCGCGGGGCTGCTGGTCTGCGAGGACATGTGGCACCTCAGCGCGCCGTCCCTGCTGTCGCGGCAGGGCGTGGACGTGCTGCTCTGCCCGTCCTCGTCGCCGGGCCGCGGCGTGTCCCACGGTGCGGCGCTGGGCACGGCGCTCAGCTACGACGCCATGACGCGCACCTACGCCCAGCTCACCACGTCGTACGTGCTGTACTGCAACCGCGTGGGCTACGAGGACGGCGTCAACTTCTGGGGCGGCTCGCGCGTCGTCGACCCCGACGGCGTGGTCGCGGTCGAGGCGGGCGACGGGCAGGAGCTGCTCTGGCACCGCATCGAGCTGGCTGCGCTGCGGCGGGTGCGGCTCGCCTACCCGCTGCTCCGCGACGAGCGCCACGACCTCAGCGACGCCGAGACGGACCGCCTGCGCCACCGGCGCCTCACCGAGCCGTGATGGCCCAGACCGTCAACCCCGCCGACGCACTCGCCATCGACGGCGACCTGGTCGAGCGCATCCTCGTCGGCTTCCTCCGCGAGGAGGTGCGCAAGGTCGGCTTCGAGCGCGTCGTCCTCGGCCTCAGCGGCGGCGTCGACTCCGCGCTCAGCGCCGCGCTGGCGCAGCGGGCGCTCGGCGCCGAGAACGTGGTGCCGATCATCATGCCCTACCGCACCAGCAGCCCCGAGTCGGAGGCGGACGCGCGCGCGGTTGCGGACAGCCTTGGCCTCAACCCGGTGGTGGTCGACATCTCCCCGCAGGTCGACGCCTACTTCGAGCGGTTCCCCGACGCCGAGCGGGGACGGCGCGGCAACAAGATGGCGCGCGAGCGCATGTCGATCCTCTACGACATGTCCTGGGCGCATCGCGCCCTGGTGGTGGGCACCAGCAACAAGACCGAGCTGCTGCTCGGCTACGGCACCATCCACGGCGACATGGCGCACGCCCTCAACCCCCTGGGCGACCTCTACAAGACGCAGGTCTGGGCGCTCGCGCGGCACGTGGGGCTGCCGGCGCAGGTGATCGAGAAGGCGCCGAGCGCCGACCTCTGGGAGGGCCAGTCGGACGAGCAGGAGCTGGGCTTCCAGTACGCCGTCGTCGACGTGCTGCTGCACCACCTCGTCGACGCGCGCTGCACCCGCGCCGAGCTGCGCGCCATGGGCTTCGAGGACGCCTTCATCGACGACATCGGCCGCCGTGTGCGCGACTCCCAGTACAAGCGGCGGCCGCCGCTCATCGCCAAGCTGAGCGCGCGCACCATCGACCGCGAGTTCCGCTACCCGAGGGATTGGGGCAGGTGAGCGGCACACTCCAGGTGGTGGCGACGCCGATCGGCAACCTGGAGGACATCACCCTGCGGGCCCTGCGGGCGCTTCGCGAATGCGACGCCGTCGTCGCCGAGGACACCCGTCGCACCCGCGCCCTGCTCACCGCGCACGGCATCCCCGCCGGCAGGCCGATCCTCTCCCTGCCCGCCTTCGACGAGGGCCGTCGCATCCCGGCGGTGCTGCAGCGGCTCGACGCCGGCGAGACGGTGGCGCTGGTGACCGACGGCGGGACGCCCGGCCTCAGCGACCCCGGCATGCACCTGGTCCGCGCCGCGCGCCAGGCGGGCCACGCGGTGACGCCGGTCCCCGGTCCGGCGGCGCTGGTCGCCGCGCTGAGCGCCAGCGGGCTGGACGCCAACGCCTTCTGCTTCCTCGGCTTCCTGCCCCGGACGCCGGGTAAGCTTGTGCGAACCCTCGCCGCCGCCCTGGAGCTGGGCCGCACCCTCGCCTTCTACGAATCACCCATGCGCATCGCCAAGACGCTCGCCCTCGCCGCCGACCTGCTCGGCGCGCGCGAGGTGGTGGTCGCCCGTGAGCTCACCAAGGTCCACGAGACCTTCCACCGCGGCACCGCCGCCGACCTCGCCGCCCAGTTCAGCGCGTCGCCGCCGCGCGGCGAGTGCACGGTGCTGGTGGGAGCCTGAGCGTGCCCGGCGCCGACCGCTTCTACGTCACCGCCGCGATCGACTACGTGAACGGCTCGCCCCACCTCGGCCACGCCTACGAGAAGATCGGCTGCGACGTCGCCGCGCGCCATCATCGCCTGCGCGGACGCGAGGTCCGCTTCACCGTCGGCACCGACGAGCACTCGCAGTCGGTGGAGCGCGCCGCGGCCGAGCAGGGACTGACGCCCGCGGACTACGCGGCGCGACAGGCCGACGTGTTCCGCGCCTTCTTCGACTCCCTCGACATCACCGACACGGCGATGGTGCGCACCAGCGGCGCGGCCAACGAGCGCACCTCGCTGCACCTGTGGAACCGCCTCGCCGAGAGCGGCAACCTCTACAAGGGGCTCTACCAGGCCTGGTTCTGCCCCTCCTGCGAGGCGTACTACACCGAGAAGCAGCTGGTCACCGGCATGTGCCCGATCCACCACCGTCCCGTCGAGTGGGTGGAGGAGGAGAACTGGTTCTTCAAGCTGTCCGCCTTCCAGCAGCCGCTGCTCGACCACTTCGACGCCCACCCCGACTTCCTCACGCCCGAGACGCGCCGCAACGAGATCCTCAACGTCATCCGCGGCGGGCTGGAGGACATCAGCGTCTCGCGCGCGTTCTCGACGTGGGGGATCCCCGTCCCGGACGACCCTGGCCAGGTGATCTACGTCTGGGTCGACGCGCTGCCCGCCTACCTGACCGGCGCCGGCTACCCGGACGGCGAGGACTTCCCGCGCTTCTGGCCCGCCGACGTCCACGTCATCGGCAAGGACATCACCCGCTTCCACGCCATCATCTGGCCGGCGATGCTGATGGCGGCGGGCATCGCGGTGCCGCGACGCGTCCACGCGCACGGGTTCCTCACCCTGGGCGGGGAGAAGATGAGCAAGACGCGCGGCGTCTTCGTCGACCCCACCG
Organism: Candidatus Dormiibacterota bacterium; assembly: GCA_035652335.1. GTDB lineage: Bacteria > Chloroflexota > Dormibacteria > Aeolococcales > Aeolococcaceae > DASRDZ01. Next base: position 4,605 of record DASRDZ010000073.1, on the reverse strand, counting down.
CGCTGGTCCGCCAGTTCGGCAGCGACGCGGTGCGCTACGTGCTGATGGCGGAGATCCCCTTCGACCGCGACGGCGACTTCTCCATGGAGGTCTTCGTCGACCGCTACAACGCCGACCTGGCCAACGACTACGGGAACCTCGTCTCGCGCACCACCAAGATGGTGCAGCGCTACTTCTCCGGCGCCGTCCCCGCACCGGGCCCGCGCCAGCCCATCGACGACGAGTTGCGCTCCCTCGCGGAAGAGGTGCTGCCGGCATATTCCAGCGCGCTGGAGGATCTCGACATCTCGGGCGCCCTGGCATCAGCGCGCACCCTCATCGGGCGTGCCAACAAATACATCGAGGAAGTCGCCCCCTGGACGTTGAGCAAAGACGCCGACCCGCGCCTCGCCACCGTCCTCTACGAGCTCCTCGAAGCCGTCCGCATCTCCACCCTGCTGATGGCGCCGGCCATCCCGCGCGCCGCACATCGCGTCGCCGAGGAGGTCGGCTTCGACCTCGCCGCCACTCCCGACCATCTCCGCTGGGGAGTGCTCCAGCCCGGAGATCTGGTCAAGGTCGGCGACATCCTCTTCCCCCGCCTCGACCGGCTGGCGGTCCTGGGAGGCGACTGACCCCGGTGCCCCGCATCGGCGCAGACGACGCCGCCGCCATCGCCGCCGCGCGCCCGCTGGTCGACAGCCACTGCCACCTGCTCCTCCTCGACGAGCGCGGCATGCTCGACGAGTCGCTGCAGGGCGCGGTCGAGGGCGGCGTGGAGCAGATCGTCACCGTGGGCATCTCCCTCGACGACTCCGACGGCAACCGCCGCATCGCCGAGGAGCATCCGGGGGTGTTCTTCACCGTCGGCTGGCATCCCCACGAGAAGGCCGCGCCCGACGCCGCGCAGATGCGCGCGCTCGACGAGCTGGTGCGCCATCCGCGTGCGGTGGCGGTGGGGGAGATCGGCCTCGACCAGTACTGGCGTCCCGGCTACCACGAGGTGCCGATGGAGGTGCAGCGCCGCTCGATGCGCGCCATGCTGGAGCTGGCCGCGACCCACGGCAAGCCGGTGGTCGTGCACGACCGCGACGCGCACGACGAGGTGCTCGCCGCCCTCGACGAGGTCCCCGGCGTGCGCGGAGTCATGCACTGCTTCAGCGGCGACGCCGCCTTCGCGCGACGGTGCACCGACCGTGGTTTCCTCTGCTCCTTCGCCGGCACCGTCACCTTTCCCAGGAGCGAGGGCATCCAGTCCGCGGCACGCACCGTCGGCGACGAGTGGCTGGTGGTGGAGACCGACGCGCCGTTCCTCGCGCCGGTGCCGTACCGCGGCCGCCCCAACCAGCCGGGCTACGTCGGCGCGACGTGCGCCGCTGTGGCTCGCCTGCGCGACTCCGATCCATCCACTCTCGCCGCCACCGCCACCGCCAACGCCCGCCGCCTCTTCGGCCTTCCCGGCCCGAGCGGCGGCGACGTCCTGCGCGGGGCATGACCGCCGTGGCCCCTTCGCGCCGCCCCCTCGACCTCACCGACGGCGGCACCGTGCGCGCCGTCGCGCGCCGTGCGGGGCTGTCGTTGAAGCACCGCCTTGGCCAGAACTTCCTGGTCGACCGTGCCGCGCTGCTGCGCATCGTCGACGCCCTCGAGCTGTCGCCGGAGGACGAGGTCTTCGAGATCGGCCCCGGGATCGGCACGCTCACCGTGGAGCTGGCCCGGCGGGCGCGTCGCGTCGTCGCCGTCGAGCTGGACGACGCCGCGGTGCGGGCCACGCAGATCACCCTGCGCGAGCATCCCAACGCGCACGTCGAGCACGTCGACGCGCTGCGCGCCGATCCCCTCGCGCTGGGGCTCCGGGACGGCTACCTCGCCGCCGGCAACATCCCGTACAGCATCACCGCGCCGCTCATCACGCGGCTGCTGGAGATGCCCGTCCCACCGCGGCGCGCGGTGCTCCTGGTGCAGCGCGAGGTGGCGGCACGCCTGGCGGCCGAGCCGGGCGGCTGGGGACTGTTCACCGTCGCCGTGCGCTCGCTCGCCCGCGTCGAGCGGCTGGGCGACGTGCCGCCGTCGTCGTTCGAGCCGCCGCCCGCGGTGCACTCCAGCATCCTGCGCCTCACCCCCGCGGCGCAGCTCGCCGCCGCCGAGCGCGCCGCGGTGCTCGATCTCGCCCGCGGCGCCTTCCAGATGCGCCGCAAGACCCTGCGCCACGGCCTCGGCCGTGCCCTCGGGGGTGACGAGGCGGCCGCGCTGGCCGTTCTCGACGCTGCCGGCATCGCCTCGTCGCGGCGTCCGGAAACCCTCGACCTCGAGGAGTGGCGGGCCCTGGCACGCGCCGAGGCGGCCCGGCGCGAGGCTTCGGCGTGAACGACGAGCAGCTCGCCGGCCGCGACGCCGAGGAGGCGCGTCCCAGCAGCGGCCCGGGCGGCCCCGGCGCGCCGACCGTCGAGCAGCACACCGTCTCGGACGGCACGCCGCACCCGAGCGGCACGGACACCGCCGCGCTGCCCGACCTCGGTCCGCGGCCCGCCCCGGTGACCGTGTCGATCGGCGCCGACCACCCCAACGCGCCTGCCGCTGTGGCAGGCTCGGACTCGGTGCAACCCGAAGAGACCCAGGGCGCCCCCCCGGGCGCCGCCAGCGCGCCGCAGCCCGCCGGGTCGGACGGCGTCACCGTCACCGTCGACCCGCCCGCCGCGGTGGACGCCCCGGCCGCCACCGTCTCGGCCACCCGGGCCGCCGGACCCGCGCCGCCCCTGCACGCCGCCCGGCCGGCTCTGCCCACCAACCCCGGGGAGGCGGTGGGCTTCCTCGCCGTGCTGCGACGCCGCGACTTCCGCATGCTCTGGGGTGCGCAAGCCGCCTCGCAGCTGGCCGACAAGTTCCTCATGTTCAGCCTCATCGTCGTGGTCTACAACCTGACCAAGGCGAGCTCGACCGAGTCGCTCCTGATGATCGCCTACACGCTGCCGAGCGTCGTGCTCAGCGCTCCGGCGGGCGTGTGGGCGGACCGGCACGACAAGCGCACCCTGATGCTGCTCACCAACGTGGTGCGCGCGGGGCTGGTGCTGCTCATCCCGCTGTCACAGATCGTGCCGGGGATCCACGGGCAGGTGTGGCCGCTCATCGTCGTCACGCTGCTCTTCAGCGCGGTGGGGCAGGTCTTCGCCCCGGCCGAGGCGGCGAGCATCCCGTTTCTGGTCAACCGTGACCAGATCATGACGGCCACCTCGCTGTTCATGACCACCGTCATCGTCACCCTCGTCGTCGGCGTGCCGCTGGGGACGTTGAGCATCAAGCTGTTCGGCGACATGGCCCCGTTCTGGATCGGCTCGGGGCTGTTCGCCGTCGCCGCGCTCGGCATCTGGCGCATCGCCACTTCGCTGCGCGCCGTCCAGGAGGGGGTGGCTCCGCAGACCGACGTGCTGCGCGAGCTGCGCGAGGGGATCGGCATCCTGGGGCGCAGTCCCGCGCTGCGCATCGCCCTGGGGCAGCTGACGCTGTCGCTGGTGGTGGTCTTCACCGTCTTCGTGCTCGGGCCGGCGTACATGCGCAACGCCCTGGGCCGCGCGCCCGACGACACCTACCTGGTGCTGATCCCGGCGACGCTCGGCATGGTGGTGTCGGCGGTGGTGCTCGGGCGCGCCACGCCGCGACGGATGTCGCGCGCGTCGACGCTGCTCGGTGCGCTGCTGCTCGGCGGCGCCGCCCTGGTTGCGCTCGGGGTGCTGCCGTCCGTGTGGCGCCACGCCGACGTGCGCGTCCTGCTCACGCCGACCGCGGTGGTGCTCGCCGGCCTCTTCGGCTGCGCCCTGGGCGCCCTGCTCATCCCCGCCTTCACGGTGCTCCAGGAGCGCACCACCGAGGAGACGCGCGGGCGCATCTTCGGCGGGATCTTCACCGTCATCAACGCGGCCGTGGCCCTCCCGCTGCTCCTCGCCGGCGGCCTCTCCGACGCCTTCGGAGTGGGGCGGACGGTGGCCGGGCTGGGCGCCCTGCTGCTCCTCGGGGCGCTGTTCCTGCGCACCCGGGCCTGGCACCGGCTGGGCGTCCTCGACGAGGCGGTCACCGGGGACGCGGAGGTCCCGGAGGCCTGACGACCTCCGAGGAACCGGCGACGGTTGCAACGGCGGCGTCGCGCCATGCACGACGCCGTCGCGGAGGCGACAAGGGGCCGTGCCCGTGCGCGACGCTGGCGGGGGAGGGGAGCAGGCTTGCCGCACCGAGCCCGTCGGCAAGTTGGAGAAGGACCCCGAGGCAATGCGAGCAATCGTCACCTGCGAGTGCTGTGGACACCGCCAGACCGTCGCCCGGCCGATCCGCCGGCCCGAGTCCTTCTACCTCGTCTGCCACGACTGCGAGCGCACCCTCCGCGTCGACGTGACCGCCGAGGACATCCGCGCCGCGGAGCTCAGCAGCTCGCCGCGCACCCCGTCGCGGGCGGCCTGACCCTCGGTTCGTCCGGCCGGCGCCTAGCCGGGCTTGGGGTCTGGCGGGGGCTTGCTAGAATCCCGGTGCGGCGCGCCCCTGAGGCGCCCGGCCGCCGTGGGCGCATAGCTCAGTTGGTACGAGCGCTGCGTTGACATCGCAGAGGTCTCAGGTTCGATCCCTGATGCGCCCACCACT
>DASRDZ010000072.1:0-93396 GCA_035652335.1 Candidatus Dormiibacterota bacterium | reverse complement strand
GGCGAGCCGGGCGCAGTGGCGCCGCTGGCGGACCACCACCAGCAGCCGGATCGCCTGGGCCAGCGCCTCGCGGGCGCGGTGGACGACGACGGCGGCGTGGGCCGGGGTGATCTCCAGCACCTCGGCGATCTCGGCGACGTTGAAGCCGCGGCGGACGCTGAGGTCGAGCACCGCGTACTGGCGCGGCTCCAGCGAGGCGGCGGCGTCCCAGACCAGGGCGGCGGCGGCGATGGCCAGCGCCTCGTCCTCGGGGCCCTTCTCGCCGCTGGCGATCTCGAAGGCCGCCTCGATGGGGTCGGTGGGACGGCGCCGGGTGACGTGGGTGACCGCCAGGTTGTGGGCCACGGTGAACAGCCAGGGCCGCACCTTCTCCACCTCGCGGACGGTGTCGCCGCGCTCCATGAGCCGGATGAAGGTGTTCTGGGTGAGGTCCTCGGCGGTGGCGTGGTCGCGCACGGTGCGCACCAGGAAGTCGTGGATCTCCGGTGCGTGGCGCTCGTACAGCGTGCCGACGTCGACGGTCGCGGTGGCGGGGGACATGTCCACCCGAACAACGCTCGGCGGCGGCCCCGGCATGCGGTGGGGCATCATGCGCGGATGCGTGCCATCCAGGTGAGCGAGTTCGGCGGCCCCGAGGTGATGAAGCTCGTCGAGCTGCCCGACCCCGTGGCGGGGCCGGGACAGCTGCTCGTCGAGGTGGAGCGGGCGGGTGTCAACAACGCCGACACCCACCAGGTGGAGGACACCTACCTCTCCTCGCCGACCCTGCCCTTCGTCCCCGGCGCCGAGGTGGCCGGCCACACCGCCGACGGTCGGCGCGTGGTGGGCTACGGGGCCGGCGGCTACGCGGAGAAGGCGCTCACCTTCGCGCCCATGACCTTCGACGTCCCCGAGGGTGTCGAGCTGGGCCAGGCGCTGACGCTGCTGGTGCAGGGCACCACGGCGTGGCACCTGCTGCGCACCTGCACCCACATGCAGCCGGGCGAGTCGGTGGTGGTGCACGCCGCGGCGGGGGGCGTCGGCACCCTCAGCGTGCAGCTGGCCAAGCTCTGGGGCGCCGGGCGGGTGATCGCCACCGCCTCGTCGCCCGAGAAGCGGGAGCTGGCCCTGCGCCTGGGCGCCGACGTGGCCATCGGCTACGACGACCCCCGCGGCCTCAGGGAGGCGCTGGTTGAGGCCAACAACGGCAGCAACGTGGACGTCGTGCTGGAGATGGTGGGCGGCACCGTGTTCGACGAGTCGCTGCGCGCCCTCGCCCCCTTCGGGCGGCTCGCCTTCTTCGGCGCCGCGGGCCGCGAGCTGCCCAAGCCCGTCGACCCGCGCGCGCTGATGGCCCACAGCGCGGCGATCATCGGCTTCTGGCTGGTGCAGGCCTTCTCGCGCCCGCAGATGATCAGCGAGCCGCTGCGCGAGCTGATGGAGCTGGTCCGCGCCGGCACGCTGAAGCCCGTCGTCGGCGCCACCTACCCGCTCGCCGAGGCGCCGCAGGCGCATCGCGACCTGCGCTCGCGGGGCACGGTGGGCAAGCTGCTGCTCGACCCCACCCGCTGAGGGCTACGGAGCCGCCAGCAGGTACACCGAAGCGGCGGCGGTGACGTCGATCCGGCGTGTGGCGTGCTGCTGCAGCCACGCGGCAAAGCCGTCGAGGTGCACCAGCCGGTTGGTGCCGAGGTAGACGACGCGCACGCCGTCGCGCACGGCGACGGCCTCGACGTCGCCGGCGGTCACCGGCTGCGAGTCGAGCCGCACCACGGAGGTGTCGACCAGCTCAGGGGGGGTGTCGAGATCCGCCTGCGCGGCGCTGAACTGGTCGTCGGTGATGATCGGGATGCCCGCAGGTGCGACGTGCCGGAGCACGGCGACGGCCTCCCTCACGGTGTCGGCGGTGGCGGGGTCGTGCAGGGCGCCCTCGGCGACGGCGAGCATCCCCACCGTCGCGCCGGCGGCCAGTGCGGCGGAGACGAGGCGCGGCACCGCCACCGTCGCCAGCGCCCCGCCGGCGATGGCGAGGAGCGGCACCGCGACGACGAGGTGATGCGGCCAGAGCGGATGCTGCACCGCCGCCAGCGCGACCACGGCGGCGAGCCCCGCGCCGAGCACCAGCAGCACACGACCGGCGCGACGCATCGCCAGCACCACCGCGCCGGCGATGCCGGTGACGCCGAGCAGGGTCTCGCGCAGCAGCATGGCGCGCATGTCGGCGGTCCAGCCGCCTTCGTTCAGCGCTCGCGCGCTGACGTGCCCCGCCACCGCCTGCTGCCAGACCAGGTCGAGCCGCGTCGCGAAGGGCAGGAGCACGACGGCGCCGGCCGCGATTGCGCCCGCCGCACCGGCCAGCAGCCGTCTCCGCGAGTAGAGGCCGAGGATGACCGGAACTGCGAAGACCACGGCGAGCAGCTTGACCTGGACGGCCAGCGCCAGCGCCGCGCCCGACAGCATGGGCAGCGCCGCGTCGAGTCGCGTGCCGGCACGCGCCCGCTGCAGCGCCAGCGCGACCGCCACCATGCCCAGCGCCATGGCCGGCCCGTCCGCCTGCAGCGCCAGCGACTGGCGCAGCGCCAGCGGGTCGATGGCCAGCAGCAGCGCGGCCAGCAGGGCGGCGCGCTCGCCGATCAGCGCGCGCGTCGCGACATACGTGGCGCCCAGCGCGATCGCGAAGAAGACGAGCATCCCCGCGCGCGCCGCGACCAGCGAATGTCCGAGCAGGTAGAAGGGATACACCGCTGCCAGGAACCCCGGCGGCTGCGAGCTGTACACCTGGGAGAAGAGCGGGTGTCCTGCCGACATGGCGCGCAGCGACTCCCAGTACACGCCCTCGTCGTAGTCGATCTCCGGCCCGCCGAGCAGGGGGATGCGCACCGCGACCGCGGCGACGACGAGGACGCCGAGCGCGACGTGGGCGCGGCGCAGGGACGGCACGCCGCGCAGGGTATCGGGGATGGGGGCGGACCCGCGGCCCGCCCCCTCCCGACGCCAGTCGCTAGGCGGGGGTGGGCAGCGGCATCGGCGGGATGATGCCGAGCTGCTGCAGCGTGGCCAGCATGCCCTGCTCGGCCCAGTGCTCGACGGCCCTACCGTCGCGGGCGCGGCCGATGTTGGCGCTCACCGTGTCGATGCGCCGGCCGGTGGCCGGGAAGCCCATGCCGTCGCCGGTGTGGGTGCCGGTGGTGTGCACCGTCCAGCCGACCAGGTCACCCTCCTGGAAGAGGTTCCGCACCTCGCAGTGCACGTCGGGGAAGGCGCTGCGCCAGGTCAGCACCAGGGCCCTGAAGGCCTCCAGGCCGACCACGTCGCCGAGCGGCCCGTGGTCGACGAAGTCGGGGTGGAAGTACCTCTCCAGGTTGTCGACGTTGCCGTTGTTGATGACGTCCTCGAACATCTCGCGGACCAGTGTCTTGGCGTCGGTCATGGCTGTGTCCCCTGTGAGCCTGCTGCGCCGCCGGGCGGGCGCGAGGCGCAGTCTGGGGGCGCCGGCCGCCCGCGCCAATGGGGAATCCTCCCCACCGCCATCCGATCTGGACCGAGCGGTCAGCTGAGCAGCCCGTGCTCCATGGCGAAGACCGCGGCTCCCGCCCGAGTGGCCACGCCGATCTTGCGGTAGGCGCTCTGCACGTGGTGGTCGGCGGTCTTGGCGGAGATGCCGAGAGCGCTGCCCACCTGCTTGGTGGCCATGCCGCGCGCCAGCAGTCGCAGCACCTCGACCTCCCGCTCACTCAACCCGGCGGGAGGGGCGGGCCGCTCCACCCGGGCGCTCTCGCCGGCGCACTGCACCACCGCCTCGACGGCGTCGGGGTCGAGGCGGCCGGCGCGTGCCTCAGCGGCGAGGGTCCGCGCCGCCTCGGCCGCGTCCATGGCCGGGCGGTGCGCGCGCGGCTCGGTCATGCCGGCGAAGGCGTCGGCGGCGGCGAGGACCCGCGCGGGCAGGGGCAGCGAGGCAGCCTCGCAGCCACGGTGGTAGCCGCTGCCGTCGCAGCGCTCGTGGTGCATGGCGGCGAGGGCGGCCTCCTCGGCGAGCAGCGAGGTCCGCCCGAGGATGCGCTCGGCGTGGTACGCATGCAGCCGCACCGACTCCCACTCGCCGTCGCTGAGCGGGCCGGGCTTGTCCCAGACGGAGGCGCTGACGGCGACGCGGCCGAGGTCGTGCACCAGTCCGGCGCGGCGCACCGAGTCGACGCGCGAGGAGTCCAGGCCCAGCTGCGCCGCGGCAGCGCCGGCGAGGGCGGCGACGGCGCGCGAGTGCCCCGCCAGGCGGTCGAACTTGAGGTCGACGAAGTCCGCGATCACCGAGGCCAGGGCGTCGGCGCCGGTGGAGCGGCGCCACGGCTGGGGCTCGGCGGCGAGGAGGGCGTCCCACGGCGACGGCTCGGCGAGGCAGGCGTCGACGCCGTCGGGGTCGGCGAGCGCAGCCTCGACCACCAGCGGATCGAGGGTCACGCCGGAGCGCCGGCGCAGCAGCGCGGTCCAGGCGTCGCGGCCGCCGGCCGCGCCGAAGGTGTCGACGTCCCAGCAGACGTGGCCGATGCGCACCGGCAGGGGCAGCGCGTCACCGCGCAGTGCGCGCGGCGCGCCCGTGCCGTCCCAGCGCTCGAACACCGCGCCGAGCAGCTCGCCGACCTGCGCGTCGACGCCGATGCGGCCGGCGAGCCGCCGGGCGACCTCGCAATGTCCCTGGCTCACGGTGGCGAAGAACACGCGACCCGCCGTCATCATCGTCGCCAGGCGGCGCAGGCGCCGGGCGAAGCGCTCGTCCTCGGCGAAGTGGCGAAGGATCCAGCCCATCATCTCCCGGCGCGGCGCGTTGACGAGCGGGGCGTACTGCGCGCCGAAGGCGATCTCGTCGCCGAAGATGAGTGCGCCGGTGCTGCTCTCCGCAGTGCAGCCGAGCATGGCCAGGAGGGAGCCGTACATCGCGGCGCTGCGCTCGTCCTCGCTGAGCCCGAGGCGCGTGCCGAGGTGCAGCGCCAGCAGCGCGATGCGCAGGCTGCGCCCCACGTCCTTGCCGGTCCCCATGTCGGTGGCGAGCGAGAGGGCGGCGACGCCTTCGGCGAGTCGCGGTGCGCCCGCGGCGGGCTCCGGCATGCGCGGATGGTAGCCGCGGATGCGCCGCTGCGCGCGACTACAGTGCCGACGCCTCCTCCGCGGTGCGGAGCGCGGGCAGCGCGTCCGCTGCGTTGCGCCGTCCGCGCAGCACCACGCCGCCGCTCCTGGCCACCGAGGCGAACCCGATCACCAGGAGCACGATCCACACCGCCACCACGCCGAACAGCCCGGTGTAGGCGAGCACCGCGGGCCAGGTCGCGCCACCGTGCGTCTCGCGCAGCAGCCACGTGCTCGATGCCGCGAAGTGCACGGTCTGCACCGGCCTGGGCGTCACCGGCGGCTGCGCGTAGACGAGGTCGAGCGGGAAGGACACCGCGGTGGCCATCATCACCGGTCCCTTGGCCATCCAGACGAGCGTCTTCCACGTCCCGCCCGTGGGCACGGGGTGAGCGCTGCGGTAATGGCCAGGACCGACCTGAACCAGCGGCGTCTGCTCCGAGGCGCCGCCCTGCCAGGAGTTGAGCTCGAACCAGTCGGCGCCCTCGGCGACGTCGGCCGGCGACACCACCAGGTCGACGTTCATCGCCTGGTACGGCGAGGGAAGCCCGTCGCGAGTCAGGGCGGGAAGCCGCGGCCCGGCGGGCGAGGTGCGCATCACGGCCGTCATCGGTGTGGTGGTGCGCGCGACGGGGATCACCAGGCTGGCGATCACGAGCGCGAAGGCGCCGAGCACGACGGTTCGCGACACTCCGGCGCGACGATGGGCGACCACGTTGCCGAGGGCCACGCCGAGCACCGCGCCGCCCAGGCCGGCGAGCACCGCCACCCAGAGGCGCGGCAGCATCGCCGCCTGCCAGGGATGGCGCCCCCAGAGCTGGCTGAAACCCCACTCGCTCGCCAGGCCCACCGTGCTGATCAGGACCCCGAGGCCAAGCGCAGCGCGCAGCGTTCCCCACCGGCGCACCAGCAGGAACCCGGCCTCGATGACGAGCGCGATGCCGAGGTACAGCGGGAACCGCGGCACGACGTGCCCCAGCGCCGGCCCGACCAGCAGGGCCAGGGCGGCGCGGGAGACGAGGAAGTTGGCCGCGGTGAGCAACGCCCAGCCGCGCCCGAAGGCGGCGCGCGCGGCCACCAGCGCGATCGAGGTGGCCAGCACGATGAGCACCGGCTGGTACAGGGCCTGCCACTGCGGCACGCCCATGTCGAACTCGAGCTGGAAGGTGCTCAGCCCGATCACCACCGCGCCGGCCAGCGGGCGGCGCATGTGGCGATGCACCCACGGCCTGCCCGCGCCGGGCCCGGCCTCGGTGGCCAGCAGCCAGATGGCGAGCGGGGCCAGCGAGGCGCCGCCGATCATCATCAGGTGGGTGGGGCCCCACATGGTCACGTCGACGCCGTAGGTGGCGTGCCAGAGGTCGTCGAGCGGGAAGCCGAGCGAGGCGCCGGCGCTGAGGACGCCGAGCACCAGCGCGCCCCGCGGGATGCGCAGCCGGCCGAGGCGCCACGCGGTCGGCGCCCCTTCGACGGTGGCCAGGCCGATGGAGAAGAGGCCGGCGACCCCGAGGCCGAGGAGGCCGGTGATGATCAGCGTGTGCGGGACGGTGAAGAGCTCGATGTCGCGGCCGAAGTCGATGTGCCAGGCGACATCCCAGAAGAAGCCGACGACGGCGACGACCAGCGACCACATCGCCACCAGCCAGCCGCCGGCGCACCAGGCGGGCAGGCCGCTGAGGCGCTCGAGAGAGGCGGCCATCCGCGACAGGCCGCGGGCCAGGGGGAGCCGCGGCAGCTGCCGGCGAGGCGTGCCCGTGCGCCAGAGCTGCAGCAGCGCGGCGAGCAGCACGAGGAGGGGGACGGCGACGAACAACCACTCCTGCGGCGAGCCGTGGTCGGCGACCTGGGTGATGGCGGTCATGGCGCTCCTTCCCTGATGTGACATCGATCGATGATACATGAATCTGTGGCGCCGTCAAGCGCCCCGGCGCGCCACAATGTCGGGCCGTGAGCGCGCAGGCGAGGAACCGCACCGGCGGGCCGGGCAGGGCGGGGGAGGAGCAGGCCGAGTACACCATCGACCAGCTCGCCCAGGTCACGGGCATGACGGTGCGCAACATCCGCGCCCACCAGTCGCGCGGCCTGCTGCCCCCACCCGAGGTGCGCGGCCGCACCGGCTACTACGGGCGCGAGCACGTCGCGCGCATCCAGCTCATCGGCGACATGCAGGCCGACGGCTTCAACCTCGGCGCCATCGCCCGGCTCCTGGAGAGCACCGCTCCCGGCACCGCCACCAAGGCGCTCACCTTCTCCCACTCGCTGCGCGAGCCATGGGAGGACGAGCCCACCGAGATCGTCGAGGCCACCGAGCTGGCCACCCGCGCCGGCGCAGCCCGTCCCGACCCCGACCTGCTGCGCCGCTCCGAGCAGCTCGGCCTGATCACCCCGCTCGGCGACGGGCGCTACGAGGTGCTCAGCCCGACCCTGATCCGGGCGGGCGAGGCCCTGGTCAGCCTGGGGATCCCCATCGAGGCGGGGCTCGAGGTGCAGCAGCAGCTCAACCGCCACGCCGAGGGCATCGCCCGCGCCTTCGTGAGGATGTTCGTCGAGACCGTCTGGGAGCCCTTCGAGGCGGCGGGCAAGCCGGAGGCCGAGTGGCCGCGGGTGCAGGAGGCGCTGGAGCGGCTGCGCCCGGTGGCGGTGGAGGCGGTCAACGCCACCTTCCGCCTGGCCATGGGGCGCGCCGTCGAGGCGGAGGCGGCGCGGATGATGGCGGGGCAGCTGAAGCCGGGCAAGGCGTCGCGGGCGCCGGTCCGCGCGGGCCGCCGGCGGCGAGGGCGCTGACCCGGGCTTGCTGCGGGGGTACGCAGAGCGTCTGTCCAGGCAGGACCTCCTGGCCCAGCACCACGACCGGGTCGGTGCTCTCGCAGATCGGCAGCGGGCCGAGCTGACGGGCCCCAGGGCTCATCGGGGCCGTTGGGAGCACGGCGAGCAGGGCCGTGGCCAGGATCGCGGCCCGTCGCACGCCCTACGCTCCCGCTGCCTCCTGTTGTCGGCAACGGCAGATCTTGGAGCCAAGGACAGATGGCGTGCAGCGGGATGCCTACGGCCCGAGAAGGCAACGCTGCACCCACTCCGGGCCCTCGGGCTTGCCGCAGTCGCCGACGCTGACGAACACGCCGGTGCTGGCGAGCCCCCCGGGCGCGTCGATTGGGACGCAGACGGTGCAGTTGGGTGGCACGGTGTGTGCGGGTGGCCCAGGGCGCACCAGGCCGTGGGGGAGGAACGGGAATGGGTCGGGTTGCGGTGCCGTGGCGGACCCGGGGGAGCCGGGCCATGGCGCGGCACCGGGGCGAAGCGCGGGCCCGCCGGCGATGGGCGGCACCGGCGTCCCCTCGCGCTGCCGCACGTTGCCCAGCCCGCCGTGCGACGCGGCGGCAGACGCCTGGCCCGCCCCCGGGTCCGCCACCGCACGGTCCCAGGACGGGCCGGCGAGCAGCAGCGCGGCGACGGTGGTGGCGGCGGCCAGCTCCACGTGCGGCGAGACCAGGCGCCGGAGCCGGGCGGCCACCCAGGCGACGGCGCCGGCGAGCAGCAGGCGCAGCCGGGCCCGGGCGCGGGTGTAGGCGCCCTCCACCGACTTCGCGGAGATCCCCAGCCTGCGCGCCGTCTCGGCGACGTTGAGCCCGGCGAGCCGCAGCAGGATCACCTCCCGTTCGCGGCGGGGCAGGGCGTCGACGGCGCTGAGCACGCGTTCGGCGTCCGCGCGCGTGGCGGCGACCTGCTCCGGCGAGCTGACCTGTCCGGCCGCCTCCCCGCCGAGGCGTACCACGGCGTCCTGCTGCCGGGCGGCCGCGCGGCGGCGGTCGATGGCGATGTGCAGCGAGGCGCGGATGAGCAGCGAGCGCACGCGCACCGGGTCGAGGTCGTCGCGGCGGACCAGCCGCAGCATCGCGTCGTGCACGCTGTCCTCGGCGTCGGCGAGGTTGCCGCCGGCACGCAGCACCATGCCGACGGCGAGATCGCGATGGGGGAGGAGCATCGCCCATCGCTCTGCGTGCATGCGTGCCTGATCCGCGGCGTCGTCCACGTGTGGCCCCCGCCTGGCCGGGACGGTGCAGCCAGAGCACGATGTGGGATGTCGTCCGTCCGCGGGCTATACAACAGGGCGCGGACGGGAGTCCGTCACTACGCGTCTACAGAGTTTTTTGGCTCGCAGCAACAGGGGTCGGCGGCTGGCACCGCGTGCACCAGTAGGTGAGGCGCGCCTGCTCGCCCTGGGCGCGCACCGAGATCGGCGTGCCGCAGCGGGGACAGGGGCGGCCGCCGCGGCCGTGCACCGCCGGCGCGGGGGCGAAGCCGCGCGCCACCGCGCTGCGCCGGATGCGGTCGCGGGCGGTGGCGAAGAGCTCCGCCAGCGTCGCGTCGTCGGTGTCCGCCACGCTGCGCCACGGATCGAGCCGGAGCTGCCACAGCGAGTTGCACTTGTGGATGTTGCCGATCCCGGCGCAGACGCGCTGGTCGAGCAGCACCTCGCCGAGCGTGCCGAAGCGGCTGGCGCGGGCACGCTGCGCCACGACCTGCACGTCGAAGCCCTCGCCGAGGACGTCGGGACCGAGATGGCCCACCGAGTTGCTGCCGTCCCTGACCAATTCCACGAGCGGGGCGAGGAAGCACACGGCGACGGTGTCGTCGGTCTCCAGCACGGCGCGGGCGAGACGCTCCGGCCTGCGCCAGCGCTCGCCGGGCGCGTAGACGTGCCAGGCGCCGTCCATGCGCATGTGGGTGTGCAGGGAGAGGCCGTTGTCGAAGCGGATGAAGAGGTGCTTGCCGACGGGCTCGACGCCGGTGATGCGACGGCCGCCCAGCCGCCCCAGCGTGCGTGCCGGCCTCGCCGAGGTGACGGTGTGCCCGTCGAGACGCCGGCGCAGCGCCGCGGCGGTGCGCCAGATGGTGTCACCCTCGGGCATCAGGCGCCGACCAGGGCGCGCCGCTCACCCCAGTGGACGAGGCCGCGCGGTGTCGGTCCGAAGCCGCTCTCGCGCATCACCTGGGCCACCGCGCTGGCGTGCACGGGTCCGCCGTCGACGCTGACGATCTCCAGCCGTCCCGCGCGCGTCGCCGCCCCTGCGAGCGCCCGCAGATGCTGCGGGGCGACGTCGCCGAAGGTGGCGAGGGAGCGACCGCCACGTTCGAGGTAGAGGCGCAGCACGCCGGCGTCGAGGACGACGAAGGCGCCCGCCGTCCGCGCCGTGCGCAGGGTCGAGCCGGGCCAGGGCAGGGTGACGCCGTAGGGGTTGGCCGGGTCGACGGCGCTGAGGGCGACCACCCGCGCCTCGCTCTGCGCCTCGGCGCGGAGGCGGTCGACGGCGCCCGGCAGGGCGAACTGCGAGCCGCCGAGGCCGTCGACGAAGTAGCCGCGGCGGATCCGTCCCGCCTCCTCCATGGCGCGCAGCACCGGGTAGAGGCCGGCGAAGCCGCCGGGGACGCCCTCGGCGAGGACGGCCTCGCGGGTGAGCACACCGTGCCGCTGCAGCAGCACGCCGCAGATGGCGTGCAGGCGCTCGGTCGGCGTCCTTGCGGGCTCGCGCAATCCCGCCACCAGGGACCAGCGGCCCGCGGCGCGCGGCGGCGCGAGGCGCATCAGCGGCCGCCGGGACGGACGCTGCGCGGCGCCACCGCGGGTGCGCGGACCCAGCGCGCGCAGCGGCGCGAAGGTGTCGTTGGTCACCTCGCCGGACCAGACCAGGTCCCACAGCGCGTCGACCAGCTCGTCGACGTCGCCGGGGATCGCGCGCAGCAGGTCGGTGAAGAACGACGCGCCCCGCCGGGCGAGCTCGACGCGGAGGCGCGCGTGCAGCTCGCCGTCGGGCGGGTCGACCGGCTCGGGCACCAGCGCCGCGGCGTCGGAGCGCAGGTAGAGCGCGACGCGCCCGTCGCCGCTGCCCAGCGCACCGCGGCCGACCCAGGCCACCTCACCCATCGAGATCATCTCGTCGAGCAGCCGCGGCGAGTACGCCGGGACGCGGCTGGCCAGGACGTCGCGCTCCAGCACGGACACCGGCAGGGCCAGGCCCTGCAGCTGCTGCAGGACCCCGTCGCCGCCGTCTGCGCCCACGCCCTGCCACGCCGGCAGGAAGCGACCGAGAGTTTCTGCCGCAACCGGCTCGATCTCCCGGCGCAGCGCGGCGAGGCTGCGGCGGCGGAGGCTGCGCAGCACCTCGGGGTGGCACCACTCGCGCCCGCTGCCGCCCGGCCGGAACTCGCCCTCCAGGACCGCGCCGGCCTCGGCCAGCCGCGACAGCGCCGCGTGCACGTCGCGGAGCGGCAGGCCCCAGCGCCGCGCCGGGTCCTCGGCGACGAACGGGACGTGCGTCCGCGCGTAGCGGAGCAGCAGCGCCGGCAGCGGATCGTCGGGCGAGGCGAGGAACGCCTCGGGCATGCCCGGGGGCGGCGCCACACCGAGCGCGTCGCGGTAGAGCGCGACGTCCTCCGCCGCGATGAGTCGATGCGCGCCCCCCAGGTGGACGCGCGCGACGCGACGCGTGCGCAGCAGGTCGTGCCGCCATTCCGCGGTGATCCCGCGCGCCTCGCACTCGTCGTCGTCGAGGTCGCCGAGGCGGCGCAGCAGGTCGTGCGCCTCGTCGGCGTCGCGGGGGAAGCGATCCCGGAGCAGGCCCTGCAGCTCCAGCTCCAGCAGCGCCACCGCCTCGGGGTCGAGCAGCTCGCGCAGCTCCGCGCTGCCCAGCAGCTCGGCCAGCAGGTCGCGGTCGAGTGCCAGCGCCTGGGCGCGGCGCTCGGCGAGCGGCGCGTCGCCCTCGTACATGAACTGGGCGACGTAGTCGAAGAGCAGCGACGAGGAGAACGGCGAGGCCCGCTCGGTGTCGGCCACCGCGAGGCGGACTCGGCGCGAACGCAGGTCGGACATCAGCGTGCGCAGTGCGGTCATGTCGAAGACGTCCGAAAGGCACTCGCGGTAGGTCTCCACCAGGATGGGGAACGAGGGGTGCCGGCCGGCCACCTGGAGCAGATCGTGGGAGCGCTGACGCTGCTTCCACAGCGGCGTCCGCTCGCCGGGGCGGCGCCGGGGAAGCAGCAGCGCGCGGGCGGCGTTCTCGCGGAAGCGGGCGGCGAACAGCGCCGAGCCGGCCAGCTGCTCGGTCACCAGGTCGTCGACCTCCTCGGGCTCGACGAGCAGGTCCTCGACCGGCGGTGGACGGTCGACGTCGGGCAGCCGCAGGGCGAAGCCGTCGTCGCTGTGGATCGCCTGCACGTCGGCGTCGTAGCGATCGCGCAGCCGCGCCTCCACCGCCAGCGACCAGGGCGCGTGCACGCGCGCACCGAGGCAGGAGAGCACGCAGACGCGCCAGTCGCCGAGCTGGTCGCGGAAGCGCTCGACCACGACGGTGCGGTCGTCGGGCAGCGCGCCGGTCGCCTCGCGCTGGTCGCGCAGGTAGGCGAGCAGGTTGCGTGCCGCGCTCTCGTCGAAGGCCGACCGCTCACGCAGCCGCTGCACCGCCGCGTTCTCGCCGGATTCGGCCAGTTCTCGGATGGTGCGCCCCAGCGCGAGCCCCAGCTCGACGGGACGCCCCACGGTGTCGCCGTGCCAGAAGGCGATGCGCCCGGGCTCGCCGGGAGCGGGGGTCACCTGCACCTGCGACGGCGTGATGTCGGCGATGCGCCAGGACGTCGCACCCAGGATGAAGACCTCGCCGGGACGGGTCTCGTAGACCATCTCCTCGTCGAGTTCGCCGACCCGGCGTCCGTCCTCGAAGAGCGTCACCGCGTAGAGCCCGCGGTCGGGGATGGTGCCGCCGCTGGTCACCGCCAGGCGCTGCGCGCCGGCGCGGCCGCGGATGGTCCCGGCGATGCGGTCCCACACGATGCGCGGACGCAGCTCGGCGAACTCGTCGGCGGGATACGCGCCGGCGAGCATCTCGAGCACCGCCTCGAAGGCGCGATCCCCCAGCTCGCCGAAGGGAGACGCACGCCGCACCAGCGAGCGCATCTCGTCGGTGCGCCACTCGTCCATCGCGCACATGGCGACCACGTGCTGGGCCAGCACGTCGACCGGATTGCGCGGCACCTGGGTCGTCTCGATCTCGCCGTCGAGCATGCGCTGCACCACGGTGGCGCACTCCAGCAGGTCGCCGCGGAACTTGGGGAAGACGACGCCGCGCGAGACGTCGCCGACGCTGTGCCCGGCGCGGCCGATGCGCTGCATTCCCGAGGCCACGCTGGTCGGCGCCTCCACCTGGATGACCAGGTCGACAGCGCCCATGTCGATGCCCAGCTCCAGCGACGACGTGGCGACGATGGCGGGCAGCCGGCCCTGCTTCAGCGCGTCCTCGACGGCGACCCGCTGCTCGCGTGCGATCGAGCCGTGGTGGGCGCGCACCAGCTCGGTGCCGGCCAGCTCGTTGAGCTTGGCCGCCAGCCGCTCGGCGAGACGCCGCGAGTTGACGAAGATGATGGTGGAGCGGTGCTCGCGGATCAGCTCGAGGAGGCGCGGATGGATGGCCGGCCAGATGCTCCGCCGCGGCGAGCCGGGATCGTCGCCGATCGCCGCCGCGGGGCCGCTGCGCATCTCCACGCCGCGCTCCAGGGCAGCCATGTCCTCGACCGGCACCTCGACGCGCAGCTCCAGCGTCTTGCGCTCGCCGATGTCGACGATCCTGACCGGACGGTCCGTCCCGCCCAGGAAGCGGGCGATCTCGGAGAGGGGCTTCTGCGTCGCGGAGAGCCCGATGCGTTGCGGCTCGCGCTCGGTCAGCGCGCAGAGCCTCTCCAGCGACAGGGCCAGGTGCGCGCCGCGCTTGCTGGCGGCCACCGAGTGGATCTCGTCGACGATCACCCAGCGCACCGACCCGAGGATGCGGCGCGCGTTGCTGGTGAGCATGAGGAAGAGCGATTCCGGCGTGGTGATGAGGATGTCGGGCGGGTGCCTCTCCATGCGCGCGCGCTCGGCGGACGGCGTGTCGCCGGTCCGCACCGCGACGGCGACGTCGGGCACGGCGACGCCCATGCGCTCCGCCTGCAGCGCGATGCCTCGGAGCGGCGCACGCAGGTTGCGCTCGACGTCGACGGTGAGCGCCTTGAGCGGCGAGATGTAGAGGACCCGGCAGCGCTCCGCCTCGGCCGGCGGCGGTTCGCTGAGCAGGCGGTCGATCGACCAGAGGAAGGCGGCCAGCGTCTTGCCGCTGCCGGTGGGCGCGCACATCAGCGTGTGCTCGCCCGCCGCGACCGCCGACCATCCCTGCGACTGCACCGCCGTGGGCGCCTCGAAGCTCGACTCGAACCAGCCCCGCGCCGCCGGGGTGAAGCGCGCCAGGGGTGAGGACGAGCGGGCTGCCATGCCCGCGAGTCTATGGGCTTGCCTGGACCTCCACCGCCCGCTCCCCCTCGGCCGGGCGGAACACCCGCCGCTCGGTGACGACGGCGGTGACCAGCGCCGCCGGCGTCACGTCGAACGCGGGGTTGAAGACCCCCGTGCCGTCCGGGGCGACCCGCCGGCCCGACCAGCCGGTGACCTCGCCGGCCGGGCGCTCCTCGATGGGGATGTCGTCGCCGGTCGCCGCGGCGGGGTCGAGGGTGGACTCTGGCGCCACCACGACGAAGGGGACACCCGCGTGCCGGGCCGCCACGGCGTGGGCGAGGGTGCCGATCTTGTTGGCGACGTCGCCGTTGGCGGCGATGCGGTCGGCGCCGACCACGACGACGTCGACGAGCCCCCGCTGCATCGCCCAGGCCGCCGCCCCGTCGACGAGCAGCCGGTGGGGCATACCAAGGCGGCCCAGCTCCCATGCGGTCAGCCGCGCTCCCTGGAGCAACGGCCGCGTCTCGGTGGCCAGCACCTCCGCCAGGTGCCCGCGCCGGTGGGCTTCGGCGACGGCACCCAGCGCGGTTCCCGTCTCCACCCCGGCGAGCCCGCCGGTGTTGCAATGGGTCAGCACCCGGTGCGGCGCGGCGTGGAGGGCGTCGAGAAGGTCGGCGCCGCGCACCGCGAGCGCCCGCTCCAGCGACACCTCGTCCTCGAGGACGCGCAGCGCCTCGGCCACCATCGCCTCGACCCCCTCGTGGCGCCGCGACTGCACCCGGCGGACGCCCCAGCCGAGGTTCACGGCCGTCGGCCGAGCCGAGCCCAGGCGCCGCGCCGCCTCGTCGACGTCCTCGCCGTGCACGGCGGCGAGCGCCATCCCGAGAGCCCCGGCCACCCCCAGCGCCGGCGCCCCGCGCACCGCCAGGCGGGCGATGTCCTCGCAGAGCTCCGCAACCGACCTCACCCGCCGCACCTCGAGCCGCTCGGGGAGGACGGTCTGGTCGATCAGCAGCACGGCGTCGCCGTCCCAGTCCACCGTCCGCACGCCGGTCGTCACACCGGCAGTATGCGGAGGCCGCGAAAGGGGCGACTCGCGCGGCGCGGGCCGCCCCAAGCGAAGTCCGGTCGGGGCTACGCGATCCGCACGTCGGCGACCACACCGGCGTGGTCGGAGGGCCACAGCCCGCCCGCCGTGCGGTCCGCAAGCTGGTCGCCGACCAGCTCCATCCCGAGCGCCGCCGGCCCGTTGCGGAGGAAGACGAGGTCGATGCGCTCGTTCATCTGGGAGACGGCGTTGGTCAGCGACCCGTCCTGGCAGCAGCTGAAGCCGCTGACCGGACGCGGCTTGGCGAGCCATCCGTCGGCGTAGCCCTGCGCCGCCATCCAGCTGTACGCGGCCGAGTCGTCGGCGCCCGCCGGCGGCGCCGAGGAGTTGAAGTCACCGGCGACGACGAGCTGGCCGTCGTAGGCGCTGAGCATCGTTGTGAGCTCTCCGGCCTCGGCGTTGCGCACCAGGGACGAGTAGGCCTCGAGATGCGTGTCGACGAAGCGGAAGGTCGTGCCGCGGAGGGTGGCGTCGACCGAGGCCCAGCCGCGCGGCACGGTCACGATCCCCAGCGTGGGGCTGTTGAGGGTCACCGCGACGGAGTAGTGGCCGTGCTGCGGGTTGGCGACGCTCATCTTCGCCTCGGTGCGGGCGAGGATGACGTCGCGGTCGGTGAACGCGACGTACGCGGGACCGCTGGTGAGCAGCCCAGGGGCTTCTGCCTGGAAGTTCACCGAGCTGGCCGCGGGCGTGTACGAGTAGCCGAGGGCGCCGAGGTCGGCGACGATGAGCTGTACGAAGTCGTACGTCGGGGTCACCGCCGCGGGATCGCTGAAGGGCGCCACGCCCCACAGGGCCGCTTCCTGCAAGCCGACGAGGTCCGGTGTGGTCGCGGCGATCTCCTCGGCGGTGCGCTCTGCCCGCGCCGGGATGTCCGAGGCCACCACCTGGCCGTACGCCGTGCCCACTGCGAGGAAGAGCTGGAGCTGCGTCTGGGCCTGGAGGATCGGCGTCAGGTCGGTCCCGAAGTAGAGGTTGCGGGTCATCACCGTGACGGTGCGGAAGCTCGGGGTCGCGGCGGCGACGGCCGCTGTGCTGGTGGCGACCGTCGCGGCGATGAAGAGCGCGGCGGCACCGCGTCGTCGGATGCGCATCTCGAAGGTCCCCCTGTCGGCCCCGGCCCTCCTGCCCGTCCAACGCTGGGGGACTGCACCGGGCGGCGACAGAGCCGTTGGTCCCGTATCGTGCTCGGACAATCGCCATGACCGTGCCGCCGCCCGCCCCGACCCTGCCCGCCGCGCAGCGCGTGCCCGAGGTGGCCAGGGTGCGCCGCGCGGTGGCCCGGGCCCTCGACCGCGAGGGGGTGCTCCGGCCCGGCGAGCGCGTCGTCGTCGCCTGCAGCGGCGGTCCGGACTCCACGGCGCTGCTCGACGCCCTCGCCCGCCTGGCCCCGCCGCGCCGTCTCGACCTCCACGTCGCGCACGTCGACCACGGGCTGCGGGACGGCTCGGCGGAGGAGGCCGGGCCGGTCCGCCTTCTCGCCGCCGGCCGCGGCCTGCCCTTCCACGCGCTGCGGGTCGAGGTCGAGCCCGGCGGCTCGCTCCAGGACCGCGCCCGCGCCGCCCGCCACGCCGTGCTCCGCGAGCTGGCCGCCGAGGTCGGCGCCACCGCCATGGCGCTCGGCCACACCGCCGACGACCAGGCCGAGACGGTGCTGATGCGCGCGCTGTCCGGCGCCACGCCGCGCGCGCTGCGGGCGATGTCGCCCCGCGACGGCATGCTCGCCCGGCCGCTGCTCGGCGTCTGGCGCGCCCAGACGGCGGCCTACTGCGTCGCGCTGTCCCTGCCCGTCCTCGACGACCCCTCGAACGCCGACCCGCGCTTCCTGCGCAGCCGTGTGCGCCACCAGCTGATCCCCGCATTGGAAGAGGTGTTCCCGGCGGCGCGCAGGCGGCTCATCGCCCTCGCCGAGCACCAGCGCCGCCTCGCCGCCGAGACCGAGGCGGCCACGGCCGGGTCACCGCCGACCACGCTCCTGCAACGAACAGGGGCTGCAGAGACCCCATGCTAGACTGCCGCCCATGAGAGGCCAGCGGCGCTCGCTCATCTATTTCCTGCTGTTCGCTGCGATCGCCATGGTCGCGCTGCTGGCATACAAGAGCTTTCCCAGCCAGGGTCCCAACGAGCGCTCGGCGGGAGACCTCTCCAAAGCGCTGGTGGCCTACAAGTCCTGCCACGGCGGTGGCGGCAGCTCGGGCCTGGACTGCAGCGACAAGGCGAATATCATCTCGGACGACCCCAGCCAGCAGACCGTGGTCGAAGGCGACAGTCAGACCGTCGACTGGTACGCGGCCAACGGCCAGAAGGCTCGGACCACCGTCGCCCCGAACACCGACATCAACGCGCTGTTCAGCGCCAACAACTTCTTCAACTTCCGTGACGACACCAACGGGGGAGGCAATTTCTTGTGGAGCATCATCCTCCCCAACCTGGTCCTGCTGGTCCTGATCGCAGGCTTCATGTGGTACATGCTGCGGCAGACGCAGAGCGGGAACAACCAGGCCATGTCATTCGGCCGCAGCCGCGCGCGACTGCTGGCGGGTGACAAGCCGGCGGTCACCTTCAACGACGTCGCGGGCGTCGAGGAGGCCAAGGTCGAGCTGACCGAGATCGTCGAGTTCCTCAAGTACCCGGACAAGTTCACCGCCGTCGGCGCGCGCATCCCCAAGGGCGTGCTGCTGGTCGGTCCGCCCGGCACCGGCAAGACCCTGCTGTCCAAGGCCGTCGCCGGCGAGGCGGGCGTGCCGTTCTTCTCCATCTCCGGCTCGGAGTTCGTGGAGATGTTCGTCGGCGTCGGCGCTTCACGCGTGCGCGACCTCTTCGACCAGGCCAAGAAGAACTCGCCCTGCATCGTCTTCGTCGACGAGATCGACGCCGTCGGCCGGCAGCGCGGCGCGGGTCTCGGCGGCGGCCACGACGAGCGCGAGCAGACCTTGAACCAGCTTCTCGTCGAGATGGACGGCTTCGAGACCGCGACCCACGTCATCGTCATCGCCGCCACCAACCGGCCCGACGTCCTCGACCCCGCACTGCTGCGGCCCGGTCGCTTCGACCGCCACGTCACCCTCGACCGTCCCGACATCCGCGGCCGCAAGGCGATCCTCGAGGTGCACGCGCGCAACAAGCCCCTCGACCCGTCCGTCGAGCTGGAGACACTGGCCAGGCAGACGCCCGGCTTCTCCGGCGCCGACCTCTCCAACCTCATCAACGAGGCGGCCATCCTCGCCGCCCGCGGCAACCGCAAGGTCATCGGCATGAAGGACCTCGAGGAGGCGATCGCGCGCGTCATCGCCGGTCCCGAGCGGAAGTCGCGGATGATCTCCGAGAAGGAGAAGGCGACCATCGCGTACCACGAGATGGGGCACGCGCTGGTCGGCTGGACGCTGGAGCACACCGACCCGGTGCACAAGATCAGCATCGTGTCGCGCGGCATGGCCCTGGGCTGGACGCTCTCGCTGCCCCAGGAGGACAAGTACCTGGTCAGCAAGGCGGAGCTGGTCGACCAGCTGGCCCAGATCCTCGGCGGGCGCTGCGCCGAGGAGCTGATCCTCGGCGAGAAGAACATCACCACCGGCGCCTCCGACGACATCCGCAAGGCGACGTCGCTGGCCCGCAAGATGGTCACCGAGTGGGGCATGAGCGACAAGCTCGGCCCGCTCGCCTTCGGCACCAAGGAGGAGCTGGTCTTCCTCGGCCGCGACCTCGGCGAGCAGCGCAACTACTCCGAGGAGGTCGCCGGCGAGATCGACCAGGAGGTGCACCACCTCGTCGACTCCGCCTTCCTCCGCGCCAAGGAGGTGCTCCGCCAGCGCGAGGCGGTGCTCCGCGCCCTCGCCGAGCGGCTCATCGAGGTGGAGACCATGGACAACGCCGAGATGGGCCGCATCATCGAGGAGACCGAGGCTCGCCTGAGCGGCGACCAGCCGCAGGCGGCAGCGGGAGCGTAGAGCCTCCCTCAACTCACCGGCGGACCGCAATGCGACCGCGGGTGCGGGCGTCTGTCCAGTGATGCCGCCTGCCCGACGCGTTCGACTGTCCCTGGCTGCGCGCCGCCTCGCCGGCGTGGCCGCCCTCGCCGCTGGTGCGGCGACACTGGCGCTTCGCCCCGCCGCGGCCGCGACCGATGGGCCGCAGTTCGTGGTTGCACCGCTGCCAGACGCGCCCGTGCAGGGCACCCCCTACAACGAGGACGTGGAGCCCGGCATCGGCATCGACGGCGCCGGGACCATCTGGATCGGGAGCAACATCGACGGCAACACCGGCAAGGACCCGCGCACCAACCCCGGTGCAGGGGTGCTCACCGGCAGCGATCTGTGGCGCTCCAGCGATGGCGGTCGCACCTTCCAGTGGGTGTCCGACCCGTTCGTCACCAACGGCAGCAGCAGCTTCGGCCTGGGCGGTGAGGACAGCGATGCCACGGTGGCACCGGAGAAGAACAGCAGCGGGTTCTACAACGTCTACAGCACCAGCCTGTGGCTCGGTGCCAGCAGCCTGGCCTGGTCACAGGACGGCGGCCAGACCTTCCAGGTCATGAACCTCGGCGGCGTGCCTGCACAGGACCGTCCCTGGCTGGCGGCCGACGGCGCCTGCACTCTGTACCTCGTGTACCACCAGCTGCCGCTCTTCCTCCCCGTGGTCAACACCTACGACGTCTGCAACGGCTCGACGATCACCAGCACTCCGGTGCCGACCATCAACCCGGTGAGCCAGAGCGCCCTGTTCATGCAGAACAGCGCACCCGGCCTCACCAATGCGTTCAACAAGGCGATGGTGGACGGCTGGCCGTCCTCGCCGCACCGGCACAACGTCTACGTGCCGATGGAGGCCTGCGACATGCAGAGCCCGGCGGACTACCTGCAGAACGTGGTGACCACCGCCGAGCAGATCCCCACCTGCCCGCCGGGCGTCGACACCGAGGTCGAGGTGTCGACCAGCAGTGACGGCGGCAGCACGTGGACGGACCAGGTGGTCGCCGTCAACGACAACGGCGAGCAGCAGGTCTGGCCCACCTCGCTGGGGGTCGGGCCCGACGGCAGCGTGTACGTCGCCTGGTCCGACAACCACAATGCCTTCACCAGCGTCTCGCACGACGGCGGCACGACCTGGTCGCCGCGGCGCCGTCTCGACACGGCGCCGGTCGCCACGGCGGACTATCCAACCGTTGCGGTGGGACCCGACGGACACGTCGACGTCGGCTTCTACGGGTCGACGCGAAGCGGCGACACCAACGACAGCACCGCCATGGGCACGCCCGGCGATCCCGCCGCTGCGCCCTGGCGTCTCTATCTCGCGCGGTCCACCGATGGCGGCGCCACCTTCCGGCAGCAGCAGCTCACCGGCGTGATCCACACGGGCGTGCTCTGCACCAAGGGATCGAGCTGCAGCGGCAACGGCGACCGGAACCTCTACGACGATTTCGGAGTTGCGGTCAGCCGCGTCACCAACCTGACGACCATCGCCTTCGACGCCGACGAGCCGCCGGGCAGCGCCACCGCCGCGGCCAGCGCCGTCGACCCCTACACCGCGTACGCCACCGAGCTGCCGCCCGCCGCGCCGGGGTCCGCCGCCGGAGCGCCCGCCGCCTCCGCGGCCGCCGCAGGCTCGACGCGGTCCCCCGCGGGGATCCCCAACACCTCGGCCGCCCCGCTGGCCGGCGGCGCCGGCCTTGCCGCCGCGGGAGCGCTGCTGCTCGGCTCCACCCTGGGTCGCCGCCGCCGCAGCTGACCGCGAGGGGCGAAGGCATCCCCGCCGCCCCGGCGTTTACACTGGAGCGCACGCATCGCGTTGGAGGATGCGGTGGCGTCATCCCACACGGACCCCACGAGGGCCGGGAAGGGGGCCGCGCCACCCACCGATGAGACCTCGGGCATCCGCCTGCCACGGTGCGCAGCACACAGCAGACGCTTGGATCACGAGGTGACCGAGACGGTGAGAAACGCTGCCGCCCCCCGGGCGAGCCGGGACAGCAGCCTGCCCACGCTGGCCTTCGTCGGCGCGGGGCGGGCGGGACGTGCGCTGGCCACGGCTGCGCACGAGGCGGGATACCAGGTGGTCGCGGTGGCCAGCCGCACCCCGGCCCACGCGCAGGAGCTGGCCGACGCCGTCGGCGCCCGCCGGGTCGAGACCGCGGTCCGAGCCGCCCGCGCCGCCGACGTCACCTTCCTGACCGTGCCCGACGCGGCGATCACCCGGGTCGCCGCCACCGTCGCAGCCAGCGGCATGGCCCTGGGCGAGCGCGCCCTGGTGCACTGCAGCGGCGCCCACACCAGCAGCGCGCTGGGTGCAGCCCGGCAGGTGGCCGCCCGCGTCGGCGCGGTCCACCCGCTCCAGGCGCTCACCGCCGACAGCAGCCCGCGGGTCCTCTGCGGCACGTTCTTCAGCGTCGAGGCCGACGAGGGGCTGCGTCCAACCCTGGAGCGCATCGTCTCCGACCTGGGCGGGATCCCCTTCGCCGCGCCGAGCGGCGACCGCGCGCTCTACCACGCCGCCGCCGTCCTGGCGGGCAACGCCCCCCTCGCCCTGCTCGCGCGCGCCGCCAGGCTGCTGGAGTCGACCGGGGTCGACGGAGCCATCGCCACCCAGGCGCTGGCCACCCTCCTGGAAGGCGCCGCCGCCAACGTCCGGCGCCTCGGCGCCCAGGCCGCCCTCACCGGCCCGGTGGTGCGCGACGACGCCGGCACGGTGGCCCGCCACCTCCGCGCCCTGCAGAACGACGAGGCCACCCGCAGCCTGTACCTGCTGCTCGCCCGCGACACCCTCGCCCTGGCCGGCGCCACCGGCCGCGAGGAGGTTGCCGAGGTGCTCGCCGCGCAGAGCCTGGCGACGGTCCTCCGCCCGCGGCGCGAGACCGGCCGCGCCCGCCGCGCCGGCGCCGCGCTCCGCCACCTGGGCGCGACCGCCTAGCGCGGCGCGCGCCGCGGCGAGCCTCGAGTTCCTGCCATGCCTGTCACCATCACGACGGTGCGCGACTACAAGCGTCGCGGCGAGCGCTTCGCCATGCTCACCGCGTACGACTACACCTTCGCGCGCATCCTCGCCGCCGCCGAGATCCCGGTGATCCTGGTGGGCGACTCGCTGGGCAACGTGATGCTCGGCCACAAGTCGACGCTGCCGGTGACCATGGAGGACATGCTGCACCACGCGCGCGCGGTCGCCCGCGGCGCGCCGGAGCAGCTCCTGGTCGGCGACATGCCCTTCGGCGCCTACCAGTCCAGCACAGCCCAGGCGATCGACAACGCCGCGCGCTTCCTCAGCAGCGGCATGCACGCCGTCAAGCTGGAGGGGGGAGGCTACGCCGCGGAGCTGACGGCGCTGATGACCGAGCGCGGCATCCCGGTGATGGGCCACGTCGGGCTCACCCCCCAGTTCATCAACCTCTTCGGCGGCTTCCGGGTGCAGGGCAAGGAGGCCGCCGCGGCGGAGCGCATCCGCAAGGACGCCTGCGACCTGCGGGACGCGGGCGCCTTCGCGGTCGTGGTCGAGGGCGTGCCGCGCACTCTCGCCAAGGAGCTGACCGCGCAGCTCGACATCCCCACCATCGGCATCGGCGCCGGTCCCGACTGCGACGGCCAGGTCCTGGTGATGCACGACATGCTCGGCCTCACCCAGGATCCCATGCCCAAGTTCGTGCGCAGCTACGCCGACCTCGGCGCCCAGGCGGTCGCCGCGGCGCGCGCCTACGCCGAGGACGTGCGGCAGGGCGTCTTCCCCGACGACGCGCACAGCTACCACTGACGCAACCACCATGCCGCGCATCCTCGACACCCCCGGCGCCCTGCGCCTGCAGTCGGAGCGCTGGCGCGCCGCCGGGCTCGGCGTCGGGCTCGTGCCCACCATGGGCGCGCTCCACGAGGGGCACCGCAGCCTGGTCCGGCGCGCCCGCGCGGAGTGCGACCGAGTTGTGGTCAGCATCTTCGTCAACCCCACCCAGTTCGGCGCCGGCGAGGACCTGACCCGGTATCCCCGCCCGCTGGAGCGCGACCTGGCCATGCTCGACGCCGAGCGCGTCGACGCCGCCTACACGCCGAGCGTCGAGGCGATGTACCCCGAGGGCGCGCACACCACCGTGCACGTCGGTGTGGCGCTCACCGAGCGCTTCGAGGGCGAGCACCGTCCCGGCCACTTCGACGGCGTCGCCACCGTGGTCGCCAAGCTGCTGGACGCCGCCCGCCCCGACCGCGCCTACTTCGGCGAGAAGGACGCCCAGCAGCTGGCCGTGGTGCAGCGCCTCGCCCGCGACCTCGACACCGGCGTGGAGATCGTCCCCTGCGCCCTGGTCCGCGACGCCGACGGGCTGGCCCTGTCGAGCCGCAACGCCTACCTGAGCCCGGAGGACCGGCGCCAGGCGCTGGCCATCCCGCGCGGCCTGGCCGCCGCCGCCCGGCTCTGGGAGGCGGGGGAGAGGCGGGCTGACCGCCTGGTCGACGCCGTCGAGGCCGAGCTGCGACGCAGCCCCGCCATCGCGCCGGACTACGTCGCGGTGGTCGACCCGGAGACGTTCGCCGAGGTCACGGAGGCGGCCAGGGGATGCCGAATCGTGCTCGCTGGTAGAATGTCCACAGCTCGGCTGATCGACACGATCCGCCTTGGCTGCGACGAGATCCCGGCGGTCACGGGTGCCTCCGGCGCGGCGGCGGAGCGGTCGAACCAAGCGCCGGGGTCCGCCGAATGGAGCTCGCCGTGCAGCGTGTCCTGATGAAGTCGAAGATCCACCGCGCCACGGTGACGCGGGCGGACCTCCACTACGAGGGCTCCTGCAGCATCGACCCGCAGCTGATGAAGCTGGCGGACATCCTGGTCGGCGAGCAGGTGCACATCGTCAACGTCAGCAACGGCTCGCGTGCGATCACCTATGCCATCGAGGGGGAGCCCGGCGAGGTGGCGCTCAACGGGGCGATGGCCCACATCGGCGATCCCGGCGACCTGGTCATCCTCATCACCTACGCGAACGTCGACGAGGCGGAGGCGGCCGGCTTCCAGCCGCGCGTGGTCCACGTCGACCAGCGCAACCGCCCCAGGCCCCGGGCGCGGGAACGGGTGGCGGTCCACTGAACACCTCCGGAGCAGCGCGCTCAGCAGGCGCCTACGACCTGGTCGTCATCGGCAGCGGCATTGCCGGGCTGGTGGCGGCGCTCAGCGGAGCCCGGCGCGGCCGCGTCGCCGTGCTCACCAAGGCGGCCCTCGACGAGGGCTGCAGCCGCCATGCGCAGGGCGGCATCGCCGCCGCGGTGGGCGGGGACGACTCCCCCGACCTGCACTTCGCCGACACCGTCGCCGCCGGCCGCGGGCTCTGCGACGAGCGGGCGGTGCGCGTCCTCGTCGAGGAGGCGCCGCGCCGCATCCGCGAGCTGGTGGAGTGGGGTGTCGGCTTCGACACCCAGGACGGGGCGCTGATGGTGGGCCGCGAGGCGGCACACAGCCGGGCGCGCATCCTCCACGCCGGCGGCGACAGCACCGGCCTGGCCATCGAGACCGCGCTGATCGCGCGCCTGCATGCGCTCGGCGCCGACATCCACGAACGGCATCACGCCACCCAGCTCCTCCTCGACGCTGCGGGCCGCTGCATCGGCGTGGAGTGCATCGACGCCGAGACCTCGCAGCGACGCCGCTTCGGCGCCAACGCCGTGGTGCTCGCCTCGGGCGGTGCCGGCCGGCTGTGGCGCTGCACGACCAACCCCGAGCCCGCCACCGGCGACGGCATCGCCCTGGCCTGGGAGGCGGGCGCCGAGGTGGCGGGGATGGAGTTCGTGCAGTTCCACCCCACAGCGCTGGCTCTCGACGGCGCGCCGCGCTTCCTCATCAGCGAGGCGGTGCGGGGCGAGGGCGCGCTGGTCGTCAACGCGCGCGGCGAGCGCTTCCTCTTCGACGCCGACGAGCGCGGCGAGCTGGCCCCGCGCGACGTGGTGGCGCAGGCGATCTGGCGCGAGCTGTCCCACAGCGGCGAGCCCGCCGTGTACCTCGACTGCGCGCCGCTGCGCGACCGCGCCGCGCTGCGCTTCCCAACCATCCACCGCACCTGCCTGCAGTTCGGCATCGACATCACGCGCGAGCGCATCCCCATCGCCCCGGCCGCGCACTACCTGATCGGCGGCGTGCGCACCAACCTCGGCGGGGCCACCTCGGTGCCCGGGCTCTACGCCTGCGGCGAGGTGGCCAGCACGGGCGTGCACGGTGCCAACCGCCTGGCCAGTAACAGCCTGCTGGAATCGGTGGTCTTCGCCCATCGGGCCACGGCCGCGGCGCTGCACGGCAACGCCGAGAAGCAGCCGCCCTCCGACGCCGACGTTGCCGCCATCCCCGGCAACAACATGGGGTCTTCCCCGACCACCCCCGACGTCGCCGCGCTCACCGAGCGCCTGCGCACCACCATGTGGGAGCGCGCCGGCCTGGTGCGCGACGCCGCCGGACTCCACGCCGCCGCAGAAGCGGTGGACGCCATCATCCATCAGTGCGACGGGGCCGAGCGGCTCGACGAGGTGGCCCTGCGCGCCGCCGCCGTCACCGCGTCGCTCGTCGTCGCCGCCGCCGAGGCCCGGACCGAATCGCGCGGCGCTCACCTGCGCTCCGACTTCCCGGAGAGCGACGAGCGCTGGCTCGGCACCTGGGTCATGCAGAAGGACAGAGGACCACGCCTTGACCGCCACGCTCTCGCCACACACTGACCCGCTCGCTCCCGAGCATCTCGACCCGCTGATCCTGGTCGCCCTGGCCGAGGACGTGGGCGACGGCGACCTCACCAGCGACGCCATCCTGCCGCCGGAGATGACCTGCCGCGGCAAGATCGTCTGCAAGCAGGACGGCGTGGTCGCCGGGCTCCCCGTCGCCGAGCGCGTCTTCAAGCTGGTCGACGAGCGCATCCAGTTCGACGCCAAGACCAAGGACGGCGAGAAGGTCCAGGAGGACCAGATCGTCGCCCGCCTCTACGGGCCTGCGCGGGCGATGCTCAAGGCGGAGCGCGTAGCGCTCAACTACCTGCAGCACCTGAGCGGCATCGCCAGCATCACCAGCAAGTACGTCAAGGCGGTGGAGGGGACCAAGACCGAGATCCTCGACACCCGCAAGACCACGCCGGGCATGCGCACGCTGGAGAAGTACGCCACCCGCATGGGCGGGGCCACCAACCACCGCATGGGCCTCTACGACGCGGTGCTCATCAAGGACACCCACCTCGCCCTGGCCAACGGCGTCAGCGCCGCCCTGCGCGCCGTGCGCAAGGCGCATCCCGAGGCCATGATCAACGTCGAGGTGAGCAACCTGCAGGAGCTGGAGCAGGCGCTCAACGACAAGGCGCCGCGGGTGCTCCTCGACAACTTCGCGCCGGGACAGGTGCGCGAGGCGATGCAGATCATCCGCGGCCGTGCCCAGGTGGAGATCAGCGGCGGCGTGCTGCTCACCAACGCCCGCGCCTACGCG
Source organism: Candidatus Dormiibacterota bacterium (assembly GCA_035652335.1). Taxonomy (GTDB): domain Bacteria; phylum Chloroflexota; class Dormibacteria; order Aeolococcales; family Aeolococcaceae; genus DASRDZ01. The sequence goes on along the minus strand of DASRDZ010000072.1, from coordinate 66,523 downwards.
CTGGCCGGGGCCGACTTCATCAGCGTCGGCGCGCTCACCCACTCGGCGACCGCGCTCGACTACTCGATGAAGGTCACCCGCTACTAGAGGTCGGGCTGGTCGATCCCCAGGGCGCGGCGCTCCTCGGCCATCCGCGCGAAGGCCGCCGCCTGCTCCTCGATCCAGCCGGCGTTGCGCTGCCAGAAGCCGTGCATCAGCGTGTCGCGCGTCCCGTAGTGGATGTAGAAGGTGCGCCGCATCGCGGTGGAGCGGTTGGCCGGCGAGCCGTGCAGGACTCCGGTGGAGTGGAGGACGACGTCGCCCGGCTCCGCCTGCAGCGGCACCGCGTCGGCGCGGCCGAAGTCGTCGGGGTCCACCTCGTCGGTGCAGCGGTGGCTGCCGGGGATCCCCCAGACGCATCCGTTGTCGACCGTCGAGGGGTCGACGTAGACGTCGGTGATGAAGTCGCCCGAGGCGTCGCCCAGCCGCTCGATGAGCGCCCTGCCGGGCGGGTCGCGATGCCAGGGCACGGTGGCCCCGGCTCCGGGCATCTTGACCACCATCGAGTCGTGGGCGGGCAGCACCGGCGCGCCGGCGGCGCGCTCCACGGCGGCGACCACCCGCGGGTTGGCGGTGATCACCCGGAAGGCGGCGTCGCGGCTCCACATCCGCTCGGCGCGGCGCCAGACGCGCCGTCCCTCACCGTCGCGGGCGTAGAGGAACTGGCGGTCGTCGATCTCGTCCCATTCGTAGAAGCCGTGGTCGCTCCTCAGCGCGATGGGATGGCGCGCGTCCAGCTCTCGCCCGTATTGGACAGCCTCGGCCAGAACCAGGTCGGAGGCGGTGCGCAGCATGGCGACCTCGCGGGGGCTGAGCAGCCCGCGCAGGACGAGGAAGCCGTCGCGGCGGTAGGCGCTGAGCGCCGCGTCGTCCATGGTGTGGTGGACGGCGCCGGGGGGAGCGGCGGACACGGACATCACCGGGCATGCTACCCGCTCCACGGCAGCTTAGTAAAGAATCGGTCCTAAGCCTCGAGGGACTGGATGATGCGCTCCTGCATCCAGCCCAGGGCCATGAGCATGGTGAACTCGGTGCTCTCCAGCAGCGCGGGGTCCGCCTCCTCGTCCCAGCCGTCCTCCTCGATGCCGAGCAGAGCGCCGGCGGCGAGCCGCAGGTGGTTGAGGGCGCGCGCCCAGGAGAGCGCCTGGGAGTCGTCGAGCTCGCGGCGGTCGCCCTGGCTGCGCAGGGACTCCCGCAGCAGCTCGATGTCCGCGTCGCGGCTGGCCTCGACCTCGGGGCGCATCAGCCGCGAGTACTCCTCCTCCAGCTCGGGGTCGTCGTAGGCGCGGGGCACGGTGCGCGCCACCTGGCCGAGGTGCGGGGCCAGGACGTCGACGATGCTCAGCATCGCGCCGCGCTCGTCACCGTCAAGGCGAACCTCGACGCGGCCGCGGTGGCGGCGGACGGTGGCCAAGTCGCTCAGCCGCGGGCCAGCGTCGCCTGCAGCCCGAAGGCGTGCAGCCGGGTCACCGAGATCTCGGCCTGCTCGCGCGGCTGGGTGGCGACCACCGCGCGGCCCTCGTTGTGCACCTGGAGCATCAGCCGCGTGGCCGTCTGCTCGTCGTAGCCGAAGAGCCGCCGGAGCACCAGGACCACGTACGACATCAGCGTGATCGGGTCGTTCCACACCACCACGTTCCAGCCGAAGTCGCGCACCGGCCGCTCGCGGCGGACGGGGGACTCGACGGGAACCTCGACCGGCGACTGCGCAGGCATCGCCTCCAGGGTACCGCGAAGGCCGGAGACGCTAGTAGAGCGCGGCGGCGAGCTCGGGACGGTGCTGGCGGGTGAGCGGATGGTCCTCGCCGAGCTCGGCGAAGACGCCGACCACGACGCGCCGCAGCCGGTCGCGCGTCTCACCCGCCGTCTGGCGCAGGGCGGTGATCAGCGGTGGCAGCGCGCCGGCGGGATCGCCGTCGACCAGCCGGAGCAGGGCGGCGCGCACCGGCTCGGTCAGGCCGCCGTCGCGGAGGAGCTCGATCTCGGCGATGAGCGCCGCCCCCCTGGGGTCGTGCTCGACCAGACCGAGGGTGTCGAGCGCCTCGTCGAGGTTGCCGTGGGCGAGCTGCCCGCGAGCCAGCCCGACCCGGGCCGTGGCGTGGCCGGGGTCCAACTCGATCGCCCTGCGCAGCGACTCCTCGTCACCGGCGGCGGCGAGGCGGTCGGCCTGCGAGGGGACGAGCCCGTCGAAGAAGCGCTCGACGACGCTGGACGGCTGGGCGCCGACGAACTCGGCCGCGACCCTCCCGTCGCGGAAGGCCTTGACGGCCGGGATCCCGCGGATGTCGAACTGCATCTGCAGGCGGGGGTTGGCGTCGACGTCGACCTTGGCCAGCACCACCTCGCCCTCCCGCCGCTCGGCGGCGCGCTCCAGCAGGGGACCGAGGCTGCGGCAGGGCCCGCACCAGGCGGCCCAGAAGTCGACGACGACCGGCACGGACCTGGAGCGCTCCAGGACGTCCTGGGCGAAGGTGGACTCGGTGACGTCGATGACCATGCCGGGGTTCTACCCCAATCGACCCTCGACGATGCGTCCCCGCAGGGACCGCGCGCCGCTCAGGCCGAGGTCGACGAGGAGGAGGAGCTCATGTCCAGCACCTCCGACCAGACCTCGCGGAAGCGCTCCGGGCTGTGCGGCGTCTCCTCGAGCACCGCCCGCAGGGGCAGCTCGCAGTCGTGGCAGACGATCCAGATGGGGCCGGGCTGTTCCACGCTGCGCTCCAGACGATGCCGGCGCCCGCAGTCCTCGCAGGTGATGGTGATGCGCATGGGGGTTGTTCTCTCTGTCCGATGCGGTGAAGAAGCGGTCTGCGCCGGCCCCGCGCCCCGCGCGGTGTGCGCTGGCGAAAGGCTCCCACCTCACCCCCGGAAGGGGTAATCACGCCGGGTAGAGAGTTGTTAAGCGAAGGGCGCGTTTCTGTGAGCGCGGCGTCGATCGCGTCAAACGGGTCTGGATGCGGCACCCACACCTCTTAAAGGGGCCGCCAGCATGGGTGCGCCAGCGGTTGGGTCGCGGCCCGCGCGCTCCAGCGCGCCCGGCGAGCTTCAGCTCGCCGAGGAGGGGGCGAGCCGGGGGGAGGATCTGCCTCCCCCGTGGGGCGCGCGTCTGAGCGCGCCGAAGAACGGTGATAGACTTCGGCAGCCGCTTGGCACGGGCCTCGAAGCACGCCCGTCAACGCCTCGACGCGGCATGTTCCGCGGACCGAGTCCGCCCCCGACCCGGCTGTCACCACCCCAGGCGACCGCAGGCAGGAAACAGAAGGAGCGCATTGGCCCCGACCCAAGTCCAGGACCCCGAGAACCTCACCATGGAAGACCTCCTCCGCGAGGAGGAGCACGTCATCCGCGCCCTGTCCCACGGCGACATCGTCGACGGGACGGTGGTCCGCGTCGATCCCGACGAGGTTCTGGTCGACATCGGCGCCAAGTCCGAGGGGATCATCTCCAACCGCGAGCTGCAGGCCCGCGGCGAGCAGCCGGTCGAGCTGGCTCCCGGCGACAACGTCAAGGTCTACGTCATCCAGCCGGAGAACGACGAGGGCAACGTCGTCCTCTCGCTCCGCAAGGCGCGGGCCGAGGGCATCTGGCAGAAGGCCGCGGAGAAGGAGGAGGCGGGCGAGATCATCGACGCCGAGGTCCGCGAGCAGAACAAGGGCGGCCTCATCGTCAACATCATGGGCCTGCGCGGCTTCCTCCCCTCCAGCCAGGTGGCCCGCCAGTTCAGCGGCAACCTCATGGAGCTGGTGGGGACGAAGATCCCGGTCAAGATCCTCGAGGTCAACCGCAAGCGCAACCGCCTCATCGTCTCCCAGCGCGCGGCGCAGGACGAGGACCGGGCGCGGCAGCGCGAGGAGCTCTTCGAGAAGCTGCACGTCGGCGACGTGATCCGCGGCAAGGTCAGCGGCCTCACCTCGTACGGCGCCTTCGTCAACCTGGGCGGCGCCGACGGGCTGATCCACATCTCCGAACTGTCCTGGGACCGCATCAACAACGTCAGCGACATGCTCAACGTCGGCGATGAGGTCGAGGTCAAGGTGATCAAGCTCGACCCCGAGCTGTCGCGCATCTCGCTGTCGCTGCGCCAGATGAGCGCCGACCCCTGGGACACCATCGAGGACCGCTTCCCGCCCGGCAAGCCGGTCACCGGCGTGGTCACCAAGACCAAGAAGTACGGCGCCTTCCTGCAGATCGCCGACGGCGTCGAGGGGCTGCTCCACATCTCCGAGCTCTCCTGGGACCACGTCGAGCGCACCGAGGACGTGCTCAAGGTGGGCGACGAGGTCACCGTCATGGTGCTCAACGCCGACAAGGTGCGCCGCCGCATCTCGCTGTCGCTGCGCCAGCTGCAGGGCCGCGGTCCCGGGGAGGCCGGCGGCGCCGAGTTCTACCCCGGGGTCGACTACGAGCCCGACGCCGGCGAGACCGACGGCGCCGCCGAGCCCGAGGGCGCCCCGGTGGGGGCCGCGCCGGACTACGCGGAGTACTCGGACTACGAGGACGACGACGAGGAGTAGCGCCCCGGGCGCCGGCGTGGGCTGACCGCCCGGCGGGCGGCCCGCGTCCCGGGTCCGGCCCCGCCTCCGGCTGAGATCGCCCGTCCCCGAGGCGGCCCGGCGTCCGGCGTACCTGAACCGCCGGGCGCCGCGTTCTTTAACAGGACGTTCGGCCCCAACACAACCCTGTTGCACTTCGGGCACGGCGCAAGTTGATTCGCTGGTTCGCCCGGTGGGCATAATGGAGGCGCTCAGGACCGGGCGGACCGGGTCACCCCTTTCTCCAAGGGGGCCCAACCGCGCGAGCCCTGGCACCAGGAGACCCAGCACTTGTACCCCTTCGAACGGTTCACCGAGAGAGCCAAGAAGGTCCTCACCCTGGCGCAGGAAGAGGCCGAGCGCTCTCACCACTCGTACATCGGCACCGAGCATCTCCTGCTCGGGCTGCTGCGCGAGGGCGAAGGTCTGGCCGCCAAGGTCCTGAACAACCTCGGCGTCGAGATCAACAAGGTGCGCAGCACCATCGAATCCGTTCTCGGCCGCAACGAGCGGATCATCATCCAGCAGATCATCCCGACGAGCCGGGTGAAGAAGGTCATCGAGATCTCCTTCGAAGAGGCCCGTCGCATGGGCAACAACTACGTGGGCACCGAGCACCTGCTGCTCGGCCTGCTCATCGAGGGTGAGGGCATCGCCGCCCACGTCCTCGAGGATCTCGGCGCCACCCTGGAGAAGGTGCGCGGTGAGATCGAGCGGCTGCTCCACGAGTCGGGTCTCGAGGAGGAGGCCAAGGAGGCGCAGAAGAAGCCCTCCAAGACCCCGCTGCTCGACCAGTTCTGCCGCGACCTCACCGAGCTGGCGACCAAGAACACCCTCGATCCCGTCATCGGCCGGGAGATGGAGATCGAGCGGGTCATCCAGATCCTCTCGCGGCGCACCAAGAACAACCCCGCGTTGATCGGCGAGCCGGGCGTCGGCAAGACGGCCATCGCCGAGGGCCTCGCGCAGCACATCATCCTGGGCAACATCCCGGAGTCCCTGATGGGCAAGCGCGTGCTCACCCTCGACATGGGCGCGCTGGTCGCCGGCACCAAGTACCGCGGCGAGTTCGAGGAGCGGCTGAAGAAGATCCTCGACGAGATCCGCTCGTCGCGCGAGGTGATCCTCTTCATCGACGAGCTCCACACCCTGGTCGGCGCCGGCGCCGCCGAGGGAGCCATCGACGCGGCGAACATCCTCAAGCCCGCGCTCGCGCGCGGCGAGATCCAGTGCATCGGCGCGACCACCCTGAACGAGTACCGCAAGTACATCGAGAAGGATGCTGCGCTGGAGCGCCGCTTCCAGCCTGTGTTCGTCGACGAGCCCTCGCTCACCGAGACGATCGAGATCCTGCACGGCATCCGCGCGCTGTACGAGAAGCACCACCGCGTGCACATCACGGACGACGCCTTGCGCGCCGCCGCCGAGCTCAGCGTGCGCTACGTCAACGACCGGTCGCTGCCCGACAAGGCGATCGACCTCATCGACGAGGCGAGCGCCCGGGTCCGGATGAAGCTGACCACGACCCCCGACGACCTGCGCGCCATGCAGAAGGAGATCCGCGAGCTGCAGATCCAGAAGGAGGAGGCGATCGCCGGCCAGGACTACGAGACGGCGGCGTCCTTCCGGGATCGCGAGAAGAAGCTCAAGGAGAAGTACGTCAGCGAGGAGATGGCCTGGCGCGACAAGCTGGGCCAGACCATCCCCGACGTCAACGAGGAGCACATCGCCGAGATCGTGTCGTCGTGGACCGGCGTCCCCGTGTCGCGGCTGGTCGAGGAGGAGACCTCGCGCCTGCTGCGCATGGAGGAGGAGATCCACCAGCGGCTCATCGGCCAGGACGAGGCCGTCAAGGTCATCTCCCAGGCGGTGCGCCGCGCACGCGCGGGCCTCAAGGACGCCAAGCGGCCCATCGGGTCGTTCATGTTCCTGGGGCCGACCGGGGTGGGGAAGACGGAGCTGGCCCGCTCGCTGGCCGCCTTCCTCTTCGACAACGAGGACGCCATCATCCGGCTCGACATGTCGGAGTTCATGGAGCGGCACTCGACGGCGCGACTGGTGGGGTCACCGCCCGGCTACGTCGGCTACGACGAGGGTGGCCAGCTCACCGAGGCGGTGCGCCGCCGGCCCTACAGCGTGGTGCTCTTCGACGAGATCGAGAAGGCGCACCCCGAGGTCTTCAACATGCTGTTGCAGATCCTCGAGGACGGCCGGCTCAGCGACGCCAAGGGCAAGGCGGTCAACTTCTCGAACACCATCGTGATCATGACCTCCAACCTCGGCGTGTCGAACCTCAAGGCCAACATGTCGCTCGGCTTCCAGCCCGCCATCCCCGACGAGCGGACCACGGACGCAGAGCACGGCAAGATGCGCGACACGATCATGGACGAGCTGAAGCGCGCCTTCCGTCCGGAGTTCCTCAACCGCGTCGACGCGGTGGTGGTCTTCCAGCGGCTGGACCAGGCGCAGATGCGCCAGATCGTCGACCTCATGCTGGCCAAGGTGGCGGTCCACCTGGCCGCCCAGGAGCTGTCGTTCACAGTCACCGACGCCGCCAAGGACAAGATCGTCGAGGAGGGCTTCGACAAGATCTACGGCGCACGCCCGTTGCGCCGCGTGATCCAGCGGGTCATCGAGGACCCGCTCTCCGAGGAGCTGCTCCGCCTCAAGCACGGCCCGGGCGACACCGTCGTGGTCGACCTCACCGATGGCGAGGTGAAGATGTCGCTGGTGTCCAAGGGCACCAAGCGCGAGAAGAAGGAGAAGGCCGAGGCCGCAGCCGGAGCCGCCGGCGGCGAGTAGGCCTTCCCAGCACACGGCTTTCACGGCCGCGGTGGTCAGCGTGACCGCCGCGGCCGTCGTCGTCTCTGCGGCGGCGATACGACATCGGCGTGGCCCGCAGCCGAGGCGTCACGGGCCCCGGGACCGGGTACCCTAGGCAGTCCTCCCATGCCCCACGACACCATCGAGATCCACGGTGCGCGCGAGCACAACCTGAAGGGGATCGACCTCACCCTTCCCCGCGACCGGCTCATCGTCATCACCGGCCTGTCCGGCAGCGGCAAGTCGTCGCTGGCGTTCGACACCATCTACGCCGAGGGGCAGCGCCGCTACGTCGAGTCGCTGAGCGCCTACGCCCGGCAGTTCCTCGGCCTGATGGAGAAGCCCGACGTCGACCACATCGAGGGGCTCTCGCCGGCCATCTCCATCGACCAGAAGTCGACCAGCCGCAACCCGCGCTCCACGGTGGGCACGGTCACCGAGATCTACGACTACCTGCGCCTGCTCTACGCGCGCATCGGGCATCCGCACTGCCCCAACTGCGGGCGCGAGATCAGCAAGCAGAGCATCGAGCAGATCGCCGACCAGGTGCTCACCCTGCCCGAGGGCACGCGGCTCATGATCACCGCTCCGATGGTGCAGAGCCGCAAGGGCGAGCACCGTGAGATCTTCGAGGAGGCGAAGCGCAAGGGGTTCGTGCGCGCCCGCGTCGACGGTGAGATGCGCGACCTCAGCGAGACCATCAGCCTCGACAAGAAGTACAAGCACACCATCGAGGTGGTTGTGGACCGGGTTGTCATCAACCCGGACCTCCGTTCGCGGCTCCACGACTCCCTGGAGCAGGCGGCCAAGCTCAGCGACGGGCTCATCCTGCTCATCCCGGCGGAGAAGGCCGGCGGCGCCGCCGCCGAGCCCCCCGCGCTGGAGGAGATGCTCTTCTCCCAGGACTATGCCTGCGTCTACTGCGGCATCAGCATGGAGGAGCCCGCGCCGCGCAACTTCTCCTTCAACTCCCCCCACGGCGCCTGCCCGGTCTGCACCGGCCTCGGCATGCGCATGGAGGTGGACGCGGACGCTGTCGTCCCCGACCCGAGCCTCAGCATCATGGACGGAGCCCTCAGCGGCTGGACCAAGGGCCCCAGCCAGCGCTGGCTGATGGACGTGGTCGAGGCGGTGGCCCGCAAGTTCCGCATCCCCGTCGACGCTCCCTGGGAGGACCTCACCGTCCGGCAGCAGAAGGTGATCCTCTACGGCCTTCCCAAGGACGAGACGGTCCGCATGCGCTACGTCAGCCACAGCGGGCACACGCGCAGCTTCGAGGCCCACTACGAGGGCGTCATCCCCAACCTGGAGCGCCGCTACCGCGAGACCGAGTCCGACTGGGTCAAGCAGGAGATCGAGCGGCTGATGATGCAGAAGCCGTGCCCGGCCTGCGACGGCCGCCGGCTCAAGCCCGAGTTCCTCGCCGTCACCGTCGACGGCATGAGCATCGCCGACTTCACCGGCATGAGCGTGCTCCAGGCGCACGAGCGGGTGCAGCGGCTGACCCTCACCGAGCGCGAGCAGTACATCGCCCGCCAGGTGCTCAAGGAGGTCCGCGAGCGCCTCGGCTTCCTGCACGACGTGGGCCTCGACTACCTGACCCTCGACCGCGCCGCGGGCTCGCTGAGCGGCGGTGAGGCGCAGCGCATCCGCCTGGCCACGCAGATCGGCAGCAAGCTGATGGGCGTCCTCTACATCCTCGACGAGCCCAGCATCGGCCTCCACCAGCGCGACAACCACAAGCTGATCGCCACCCTGAAGACGCTGCGGGACATCGGCAACACGCTGATCGTCGTCGAGCACGACGAGGAGACCATCCGCACCGCCGACTACGTGGTCGACATCGGTCCCGGCGCGGGCGAGCACGGTGGCAGGGTGGTCGCCGCGGGCACCCTCGACGAGGTGCTGCAGGTGGAGGACAGCCTCACCGCGCAGTTCCTCCGCGGGGAGCGCGCCATCAGCTACAGCGAGAAGCGCCGCACCGGCAGCGGGAAGGCGCTGGTGGTGCGCGGCGCCCAGGAGAACAACCTCAAGGACATCGACGTCCGCTTCCCGCTCGGCGTGTTCATCTGCGTCGCCGGCGTGAGCGGCAGCGGCAAGTCGACGCTGGTCAACGACATCCTGTATGCGCGGCTGGCGCAGGCGCTCTACAAGGCGAAGCAGCGGCCGGGCCGGCACGCCAAGGTCGAGGGCATCCAGCAGATCGACAAGGTGATCAGCGTCGACCAGTCGCCGATCGGCCGCACCCCGCGCAGCAACCCGGCGACCTACGTCGGCGTCTTCACCTACATCCGCGAGCTGTTCGCCCAGCTTCCCGAGGCGCGGGTGCGCGGCTACAAGCCGGGGCGCTTCAGCTTCAACGTCCCCGGCGGCCGCTGCGAGGCCTGCGAGGGCGACGGGATGATCAAGATCGAGATGCACTTCCTCCCCGACATCTACGTCGCCTGCGAGGTGTGCAAGGGCCGCCGCTACAACCGCGAGGCCCTGGAGGTGAAGTTCCGCGGCAAGTCGATCGCCGACGTGCTGGAGATGACCGTCGACGAGGCGGCGCAGCTCTTCGAGAACCAGCCGCGCATCGCCCGCAAGATGCACACGCTGCAGGACGTCGGGCTCGGCTACATCCGGCTCGGCCAGCCGGCCACCCAGCTGAGCGGCGGGGAGGCCCAGCGCGTCAAGCTGAGCACCGAGCTGAGCCGCCGCGACACCGGCAGCACGGTGTACATCCTCGACGAGCCCACCACCGGGCTGCACTTCGCCGACGTCGAGAAGCTGCTCGGCGTGCTGCACCGGCTCACCGACGCCGGCAACACGGTCATCGTCATCGAGCACAACCTCGACGTGCTGAAGACCGCCGACCACATCATCGACCTCGGTCCCGGCGGCGGCGACCGCGGCGGTGAGGTGGTCGCCGAGGGCACGCCGGAGGAGGTCGCGGCCAACCCGGAGAGCGCCACCGGCGCCTACCTCGCGCCGCTGCTGGGGCGGCACCCCATGCCCAGCAGCGCCCTGGCCCACGCGCCCAACGGCCGCAACGGCAGGAACGGTGCCAATGGCGCCAGGCCGCGCACCCCGCGGCGCCCCGCCGCAACCGCGGCCCGCTGATTTCGTGCGGCCCGCCCGAGGATTCCGGGCCCCGCGACCAACGACCCTTGCATCGGCGGCGGTGGGCTCGGCATCATGGGCCAGGTCACCGTCAGCCGGTCAACACGAGGAGGACCTCAGTCGTGGTACTGACGCTGATTGCCGAGGTGCTCGCCGGCGAGACCCTGATCACGCCCGGCGGCCCCGTCGACACCGACACCGCCTGCAGCCTCGAGGCCTTCACCTGGGACGGCTGGCTGGAGCAGACCCGCCAGGCGTCGCCGGAGGCCACGGCGGTCGCTGCCGTCGAGGTCACCGGGCGTGAGGTCGTCTCCGAGGCGGCCGTCGACTAGAGGCGGGTGCCGGCGGCCCGGGCGAGGGCGTCCCACACCGCCCCCTCCGGGCCGCCGTCACGTGCGCGGGATCTGCCGTGACACACGCGTGGCGCGCTTGATCATTGCGTTGCCATGCGGGCATCCGCAGGGGCGGGGCGATGCGGTACGGTCACCGGCATGATCTCGCCCATGTCCCCGGACGCAGACGAGCGCCGTATCCGGCTCCGCCGCCTCGACGACTGTCTCGAGGTTCTGGAGCACGCTCACGAGCTCGACGTCACCGTGGTCAACGAGCGGATCGCCGACCTGGTCGCGGACCGCGTGCCCACGATCAAGGTGGGGATGCTGGTGGCCGACGCCATCGAGGAGGTCCTCCGGCAGCAGGAGCCGTACATGGTGCAGCTCCGGCCCGAGGTCGCCTCGCGTCGCGTCCGCCGCCGGCGCGATCCCTTCGACGTCCGCCTCCTGCTGAGCCGCCGCTAGCCAGAGCTCCGGGCGCTTCGCGCGCCTGGTGGGGGAGCAAGGCCCGGCGGGACGCGTACACTGCGCGCGCACCTCATGAGCGCGTTCTTCGATCCCCGCCGCGAGCCGGGACGTCCGCCCTTCGGCGGCCGGCCGCCGTTCGGGGCACGCCCACGCGTGGTTCGCAGCGGTCCGCTCTTCCCCCGCCGGCGCCGCATCATCCTCGGCGTCATCGCGGCGATCGTGCTCATCCTGGTCGTCCTCTTCTCCCTGATGGGACTGCGCGTCCAGCTGCTCTTCCTGGGCAGCCTCGGCCACAGCAACGTGTTCTGGACGCCGTTCTGGACCCAGGTCGTCCTCTTCCTGGTGGGCGTGGCGGTCACGGGTGGCCTGGTGGCGCTGAACATCCCGCTCTGGGTCGTCGCCGCCGGTGCGCTCGACCGCCGCGGTGGCCGCATCGCGCTGTGGTCGGGCATCGCGCTGGCGCTGATCGTGGGCATCTCGGGCGGCATCTACCTCGCCCAGCAGTGGCAGGACGTGCTGCTCTGGATGAACGGGCACAGCTTCGGCCGCAGCGACCCGGTCTTCGGGCAGGACTACTCGTTCTTCCTCTTCACCCTGCCGGTGATCGACCACATCATCGGGCTCGCCTGGGGTGCGGTGATCGTCGCCCTCATCGCCACCATCGCCCTGGCGCTGCTGGCGGTGGTGGTGGAGACCTCACCAGAGGAGCTGCCGCTGCCGCTGCACCCGCCGCCCGGCCGCACCGCGCGCGACACGCTGCGCACCGCGGTGATGCACGGCGGCGGGGTGCTGGCGGCGGTGTTCGTCCTCGCCGCGCTCAGCGCGCACTTCGGCGTCTTCCACCTCTCCACCTCGCAGCACGACAACTTCGTCGGCCTCGACGCCACCCAGCGCAACGTCATCCGCCCGGTGCTGGGCGCGCTGCAGTGGGTGGCGGTGGGGTTCGCCGTCGCCGCAATCGTGGTGGTGCTGGCGCGGCGGCGCGGCTCGCCGGTCGGGACCGGCATCGGGCTGGGTGGGCTGCTGCTCGGCTGGCTGCTCCTGGCGGGACTGTCGCAGGGAATTCCCGCCGCCATCTACCAGAACGCGAGCGTCAACCCCAACGCGCAGACGGCCCAGTCGCCGGCCATGTCCGACTACCTGACCACCTCGCGCGACGCCTGGGCGCTGCAGGACGGGCGCGACGTCAACAAGCAGCAGTTCGGCAACCCGCCGGGCACGGCTCCCACGGCGCCCACGCCCGCCGACCTGGCCACCGACCCCGGGACCCTGGCCAACGTGCGCATCCAGGACTTCCGCGAGCTGCCCGACACCTTCGCCCAGATCGACCGCAGCCGCGCCTACCAGACCTTCCCCACCGTCACCGTCGACCGCTACAAGGCGCCCGACGGCAGCGAGACCGAGGTGATGCTGAGCCCGCGCGAGATCAGCGAGAGCAGCATCCCCAGCAACACCTTCGTCAACCGGGCGCTCAACTTCACCCACGGCTACGGCATCACCGCGGTGTCGGTCAACACCGTCGGCAACGAGGGCAAGCCGGACGTCCTGGCGGGCGGGCAGCCGCTGGCGCTGGAGGCTCCCAACGCGCCGCCCGACCTCAACGTCAAGGACCCGCGCATCTACTGCGGGCTGTCCACCACCCAGCCGGTCGTCGCCAACACCAACCAGGCGGAGTTCGACTACCCCTCGGGCAGCGGTGACAAGACGACCCACTTCGGCACCGACGGCGGCATGGCCATGCCGGGCGGCTTCGACAAGCTGGCCCTCTCGCTCAACCAGTTCGGCAGCCTCGACCTCTTCCTCACCAGCCAGACGACGAGCGACTCCCGCGTGCTGCTGCACCGCCAGGTCACCGACCGCATCCAGCAGCTCGCCCCCTGGCTGACCATCGACGGCGACCCCTACGTGGTGGCCGACCCGCAGAGCGGGCACCTGGTCTGGATCGTCGACGCCTACGTCACCAGCGACCGCTTCCCCGACTCCTTCCAGCAGAGCGACGGCACCTCGTACATGCGCAACGCGGTGAAGGCGACCATCGACGCCCGCACCTGCGCCACCACGCTGTACGCGGTCGATCCCAGCGAGCCGATCACGGCGACCTACATGTCGATCTTCCCCGGCCTGCTCACCCCGCTCGACCAGATGCCGATGTCGCTGCGCCAGCACCTGCGCTACCCCGAGGACATGTTCCACGACCAGGCCGAGGCCTTCACCGCGGTGCACATCACCGACCCGGGCGTGCTCTACAACCGCAGCGACCTGTGGCGCCTCGCCGAGGAGCAGATCAACGGCAACCAGCAGGAGACCCAGGCGTACTACGTCGAGCTGACCCTGCCCGGGACGACGCAGCCGCAGTTCGTGCTGCTGCAGACATTTTCTCCCGCGGCCAACGCCGCCGGCGGCACGGCAAACAACAACATGACCGCGTGGCTGGCGGCGGAGTCCGACTACACCACGAGCGACAAACCGAAGCTGGTGGCGGTGCCCATCAACAACGCGGCCAACGTGCTCGGCGCGCTGCAGTTCGACAACAACATCAACACCGACCAGAAGATCAGCCCGCAGCTCACCCTGCTGCGCGGCGGCGGCTCCAACGTGGTGCTGGGCAACGTCATCGTGCTGCCCTTCAACAACCGCTCCTTCCTCTACGTGCGGCCCCTCTACGTGCAGGCGTCCAACGGCAGCTTCCCGCAGCTCAAGTACGTCATCGTCGGCACCCAGAACGCGGTGGTGATGGACGCCACCTTCGGCCAGGCGCTGGCCGACCTCTTCGGGCAGGCCATCCCAGGGGCCCCGACCAGCAGCGGAGGGACGAGTCCGCCCAGCGGGCCGACGCCCACGCCGTCACCCGGCGCGACGCCGTCGCCCTCGCCGCCGGGCGGGGTGTCGCCGCAGGTCTACCAGCTCCTCGTCGACCTGTACCAGCACGAGCAGCTGGCGCAGGCGGCGCTGCAGCGCGGCGACTACGTCACCTACGGGCAGCAGGAGGCGCTGGTGAAGCACGACCTCGACCAGCTGACCGCCCTCAACGCCATCCCCACGGCGACGCCGAGCCCGAGCGCGAGCCCCACGCACTAGCGGGTACCCTGCTCTGGCGATGGAGGAGATCGCTCCGGGGATCCGCCAGCTCGACACCATGCTCGGGGGCTGGGACCAGCTGACCGCCGGCTTCCTGATCGACGGCCCGCAGCCCGCACTGGTCGAGACCGGCGCGCGCACGGGTGTGGAGACGGTGCGCCGGACGCTCGACGCCGCCGGCGTCGGGCCGCGCGACCTGCGCTGGCTGGTGCTCACTCACATCCACCTCGACCACGCCGGCGGCATCGGCGACCTGGCCGAGGCCTTCCCCAACGCCACTGTGGTGGTCCACGAGCGCGGGGCGAGGCATCTCGCCGACCCGACCCGCCTCGTCGACTCCGCGGCGCGCGTCTACGGGCCGCTGCTCGACTCGCTGTACGGGCGGATGAAGGCGGTGCCCGGCGAGCGCCTCGTCGCCGCCGGCGACGGGTACCGCATCGACGTCGGCAACGGACGGGTGCTGACGCTCGTCGACTCACCCGGCCATGCCAAGCACCACCACGCCGTGCTCGACGAGCACACCGGCACGCTGCTGGTCGGCGACGCCGTCGGGGTGCGGCTCCCCGAGGTGGGCGTGCTCCGCCCCGCCGTGCCACCGCCCGACTTCGACCTGGAGCAGGCGGTCGCCTCGCTGCGCCGCTTCGCCGAGCTGCGACCGACGCAGGTGGTGCTCACCCACTTCGGCCCCGTGCCCGACGCCCTGGCCACCCTCGACGAGGCGGAGCGCGTGCTGCACGAGTGGGTCGGCGTCGCCGAGCAGGTGATGCGCGAGAGCGAGGAGGCGGGCGTCGACGACATCGCCGCCGCCCTGGCCGAGCGCTTCGCCGAGTCGCCGGACGAGGCCTCGGAGCGCGCACGCGAGAAGCTGGAGCTGCTCAACGGCTTCCACAGCAACGCCGCCGGCATCCAGCGCTACCTGCGCACCCGCGACGCCGCGACGGCCGCCTGAGCGCGTGAGCGACGAGGTCGGGCGGCCCCAACCGCCTGTCATCCGAGCCACCGGAGCCTGGACCCTGCGCCGGGTCCCCCTGCTGCCCGCCATCGTGCTGAGCATCTGCCTCGGCCTGATCGGCGGTGCGGCGGCGGCCTGGGGCATCTACCAGCACTACGGTCCCGTGGAGAGGGTCATCACCCAGGCGCCGGCGTCGCAGCCGGGCAGCCAGGCGCAGCCCGCCAGCGTCGGGGCGATCGCCACCACGGCGGCCCCGAGCATCGCCAAGGTGCTCACCCAGCCGCTCGCGCCGGGCGACCTGCTGGGCCAGCCCAAGGGCTTCGCCGTCGGCTTCGTGGCCAGCTCGGACGGGCTGGTCGTGACCAGCGCCCATGCCCTGGAGGGCGCCACCCAGCTCCGCGTGGCGCTGCCCGACGGGCACGTGTACGGCGCGGTGGTCGCCGGGGCCGACGTCGCCCACGGCATCGCCGTGCTCCAGGCCGTGGGGGCCTCGGGACTGGCGGCGCTGAGCTTCGCTTCCTCCGACGCGCGGGCGGGCGACCTCGTCGTCGCGGTGGGGGCACCACCCTTCGGTGGTGTCAGCGTCAACTCCGGCACGGTGTCCTCGGTGGGCCGCAGCCTCAGCATCCCCGCCGGCGGCTCCAGCGCCGCCGCCGGCGAGGTGCTCGACGCCCTGACCGTCGACGCCACCGCCGACCCCCAGGACGACGGCGGCCCCCTGCTCGACGCCGCGGGACAGGTGGTCGGGGTGGTCGTCAACGTCACCGGCGACCCCGCCCTGCCCGGTGTGGTCGCCCTGAGCGGCCGGGACGCCGCCGCCCTGGTCGACCGCCTCTCCCACGGCGGCACCTCGCAGCGCCCCACCTTCGGCGTGGTCGCCGTCCTCCTCGACCCCGCCACCGCGGCGGCCGCCGGCCTCCCCCAGGGCGCCCTGGTGCGCAGCGTCATCCCCGGCGGCCCCGCCGCCGCCGCCGGCCTCCTCCAGGGCGACGTCATCACCGCCGTCAACGGCGCCGCCGTCGACCCCAACCACCCCCTCGACCCCGCCGCCCTGGGGTTGGAGGCGGGCCAGACCGTGAGCCTCTCCGTCACCCGCGACAGGAAGCAGCTCCAGCTCTCCCTCACCATCGTCGACGGCGCCACCTGAAGCAAGAGCGCCCAGGCGAGCCTCGGCTCGCCCCGGCAGGCTTCAGCCTGCCGAGAGGGGGTCGGGGGAGATCTGCTCCCCCGTGTGGCGCGCGCCTGAGCGCGCCGAAGAACGGCGAGCCTCGGCTCGCCCCGGCAGGCTTCAGCCTGCCGAGAGGGGGTCGGGGGAGATCTGCTCCCCCGTGTGGCGCGCGCCTGAGCGCGCCGAAACCAGTAGCATCTGCTGCCCGATGGAGATCACCTTCGTCGGCTTGAGCTGCGTCCGCCTCCGCGGCCGCGACGTGCAGGTCGTCATCGACCCGATCCCCCCGGGCACCGCCCCCGGCATCCCCAAGCTCACCCCCGACATCGTCGTGCGCACCGAGGGCGAGACCAGCTTCGCCACCCTCCGCCCCGCCGACGGCCGCCCGCAGGAGGTGAGCGGCCCGGGCGAGTACGAGCTCAAGGGCGTGCGCGTCTTCGGCCTCCCCGCCGGGACGACCACGATCATGCGCGTCGAGGTCGACGACGTCCGCGTCGCCGCCATCGGCCGCCTGCGCCGCCCGCTCACCGAGGACGAGATCGAGTCGCTGGGCCACGTCGACGTCCTGCTGGCGCCGGTCGGGGGCGACGACGCCGCCACCGCCGCCGAGGCGGCCAAGCTGGTCAGCGCCGTCGAGCCGGCCATCGTCGTGCCCGTGCGCTACGCCGTGCCGGGGCTGCCGGGACAGTACGAGCCGGTCGACAAGTTCGCCAGGGAGATGGGGCTCGCCGAGGGCTCCTGGGCGCCGCAGCCGAAGCTCAACCTCACCGGGTCGAGCGGGACGGTGGAGGAGACCCGCGTCGTCGTCCTCGAGCCGAGGGCCGGCGCGGCGTGATGCGCGGCGCACCTCGGTCGCAACGCCTTGCGAACATGGGTGCGCCAGCCGCTCGGGGCGGTGCTAGAGTCGTCAAAACCCGCACTTCGGAGATGCGCGCGTGGCCAGATTCGTCTTCGTGACCGGTGGTGTGGTCTCGTCGCTGGGGAAGGGGATCACCGCGGCGAGCATCGGCACGATCCTCAAGGCGCGCGGGCTGCGGGTGTCGATGCAGAAGCTCGACCCGTACCTCAACGTCGACCCCGGCACGATGTCGCCGTACCAGCACGGCGAGGTCTTCGTCACCGACGACGGCGCCGAGACCGACCTCGACCTCGGCCACTACGAGCGCTTCGTCGACATCTCGCTGAGCAAGGCGAGCAACGTCACCACCGGGAAGATCTACAGCAGCGTCATCGCCAAGGAGCGCCGCGGCGACTACCTCGGCGGCACCGTGCAGGTCATCCCGCACATCACCAACGAGATCAAGGAGCGCGTGCTGCGCGTCGCCGAGGACAACGAGCCCAGGCCCGACGTGGTCATCGTCGAGGTGGGCGGGACCGTCGGCGACATCGAGTCGCTGCCCTTCATCGAGGCGATCCGCCAGCTCAAGAACGACGTCGGCCGCCGCAACGTCTGCTACGTGCACCTCACCCTGGTGCCGTACATCGCCGCCAGCGAGGAGTTCAAGTCGAAGCCGACGCAGCACAGCGTCAACACCCTGCGCAGCATCGGCATCCAGCCCGACGTCATCGTCGCCCGCAGCGAGCGCCCCATCGACCAGTCGCAGAAGGAGAAGATCGCCCTCTTCGGCGACGTGGAGAAGCGCGCCGTGATCAACGTCCCCGACGCGCGCTCCATCTACCAGGTGCCGCTGATGCTGGAGGAGGCGGGGCTCGGCGACTACATCTGCGAGGTGCTCGGCATCGAGGCGAGCGGTCCCGACCTCTCGCAGTGGCAGGAGCTGGTCCGCCGCATCATGTCGCCCAAGCCGCCGGTGCGCGTCGCCGTGGTGGGCAAGTACGTGCAGATGCCCGACGCCTACATCAGCGTCACCGAGGCGCTGCGCCACGCGGCGGTGCACCACAACGTCGACCTGCGGGTCGAGTGGGTCAACGCCGAGGTGCTGGAGGAGGGCGACACCGGCGTGCTGGAGGGCGTCGACGGCATCGTGGTGCCCGGCGGCTTCGGCCACCGCGGCATCGAGGGCAAGGTGGTCGCCTCGCGCCACGCCCGCCACACCGACACGCCCTACCTGGGGCTCTGCCTGGGCATGCAGTGCGCCGTCGTGGACTTCGCCCGCGAGGTTCTGGACAGCGACGACGCCAACTCGACGGAGTTCAACGCCTTCACGCCGCACCCGGTCATCGACCTCCTGCCCGAGCAGCGCGACATCGAGGACATGGGCGGGACGATGCGCCTCGGCGTGTACCCCTGCAAGCTGCAGGAGGGGACGCGGGCGCACGCGGCGTACGGCGAGCCGGTGGTGTACGAGCGCCATCGCCACCGCTTCGAGTTCAACAACCACTACCGCGACGTCCTCCAGGAGGCCGGCATGGTCTTCAGCGGGACCTCGCCGAACGGGCGGCTCGTCGAGGTGATCGAGCTGCGCGACCATCCCTTCTTCGTCGCCTCGCAGTTCCATCCCGAGTTCCGCTCCCGGCCGAGCGACCCCCATCCGCTCTTCCGCGACTTCGTCGGCGCGGTGGCGGCGCGGGCCGGGGTGGGCGCCGCCGAGGTGGCCGGCGCGCCGGCCGAGCCGCAGCCCCAGGCCACCGCCTGAGTCACGGTCCCTTCACGGAGCGCCCGGCACCACCCCCACCTGGCATCGTGTCGGCTATGAGCACCGCCCCGTCGCGCGCCTCCTCGCTCCGCCCCCGGACCCCCGTGCGCGACGCCCACCACGGGCTGGAGCTGCTCCGCGCAACCGAGGCGGCCGCGCTCACCGTGGGCCGCTGGCTGGGCCGCGGCGACAAGGCGGGCACGCGCGACGCCGGGCTGCAGTCGATGGAGGAGGCGCTCTCCGGGATGCCCTTCGACGCGCGCATCGTCATCGGCCCCGACGCGCCGGGGAGCTCGCTCAGCCCCGGCCGCCGCATCGGCGCCGGGCGCGACCGCATCGACCTCGCGGTGCTGCCGGTCGACGGCATCAGCCTGGTGGCGCGCGGGCACTCGCAGGCACTCTCCATCGCCGCGGCCGCCGAGCCCGGCGGCATCCTGCAGCCGCCGCCCGTCGCCTACATGCACAAGATCGCGGTCGGCCCCAAGGCGCGCGGCTCCATCGACATCACCGACACCCCGGAGAACAACCTGCGCCGCGTGGCCTTCTCCATGGACGTGCGCGTCAACGACCTCACCGTCGCCATGCTCGACCGGCCGCGCCACCAGGCCCTGCTGGAGCGCGTTCGCGAGATGGGCGCCCGGGTGGCCCTGATCAGCGACGGCGACGTCGGCGCGGCGATGATGGCGGCGGTGTCGGGCAGCGGCGTCGACGTGATGCTCGGCGCGGGTGGCACGGGCGAGGCGGTGCTCGCCGCCTGCGCGCTGCGCTGCCTGGGCGGCGAGCTGCAGTGCCGGCCGTGGGTGCGGCACGAGGAGGAGGCGGCGGCCATCGTCGCGGCGGGGTTCGACCCGGAGTCGGCGATGAGCATGGACCGGCTCGTGCCCGGGTCCGACGTCAGCGTGGCGGTGACCGGGATCACCGGCGGCGGGCTGCTCCGCGGCGTGCTGTACCACAGCTGGTGGGCGGAGACCCACAGCATGGTCATGCGGGCGCGCAGCGGAACGGTGCGGGAGATCATCACCAAGCACCACGTCGCCCTCCAGCCCGAGGAGGCGCCGGAGATTCGCTAGGCTGGGGATCCCCGCAGGATTCCCCGGAGGAGCTTCCGCGATGTCCGTCGCCACCGACAGCCTCGCCGCGTCGATCCACCGCCACCTGGAGGAGCTCGCCCCCGACCTGCAGGCGCTCGCCCGCGACATCCACCACAACCCGGAGACGGCGTACGAGGAGCACCGCTCGGCGGCACTGCTCTGTGACCTGCTGGAGCGGCACGGGTTCCAGGTGCAGCGCGGGGCGTCGGGGATGGAGACGGCCTTCATCGCCGACGCGGGGACCGGCGCCGGGCCAGCCGTCGCGTTCGTCTGCGAGTACGACGCGCTGCGCGGTCTCGGCCACGCCTGCGGCCACAACCTGATCGGGACCGGTTCGGCCGGCGCCGGGATCGCCCTCTCCCTGGCGCTTCGCGACGTGGGGCTGCCCGGTCGCGTGCGCGTCGTCGGCTCCCCGGCGGAGGAGGGGGGAGGCGGCAAGATCCCGCTCTGCCACGACGGCGTCTTCGACGAGTTCGACACCGCCCTGATCTTCCATCCAGCCGACATGACCAAGGCGGTGATGTACGCGCTGGCCTGCACCCACTGGCGCTTCGTGTTCACCGGCCGCGCCTCGCACGCGGCGGCCGACCCCCAGCAGGGGTTGAACGCCCTCGACGCGTTCGTCCACGCCTACAACGGCATCGCCCTGTGGCGCCAGCAGCTGCGCGACGACGCGCGCATCCACGGCGCCATCTTCGAGGGCGGCACCGCGCCCAACATCATCCCCGAGCGCACCAGCGGCGAGTTCATCACCCGGGCGCGCGACGGCGCCTACCTGAAGGAGATGAACGTTCGCTTCCGAACCATCTTCGAGGCGGCGGCGGCGGCGACGGGATGCGCGCTGGAGCTGGAGGAGGAGGAGACGTACCTCGACCTGCGTTCCAACCCGGTGCTGGCCGAGCGCTGCCATCAGCACCTCGACCGCGTCGGCCTCGATCCCGTGCCCTCCATCCCGTGGGAGCGGGTCGGCTCCACCGACGTCGGCGACCTCTCCTACGCCGTGCCCACCCTGCACCCGGAGGTGGGCATCGCCGACGAGGGCGTCGCCTGCCACACCCACGACTTCCGCACCGCCGCCGACTCCGACCGCGGCTACACCGCCCTGATCCAGGGCGCCGAGGCGCTGGCCCTGACCGGCGCGGACGTGATCGGTGACGCCGAGGTGCGCCAGGCGGTGCGGGCGGCCTTCGCCGGCGAGCCGTGGCGGCGCAAGGAGTGGCGCGGCTCGGGAGCGTAGATCATCGGCCTGCTGAGACGCGCGCCGAACGGGGGAGGCAGATCCTCCCCCCGGCGTGCCCCTCCTCGGCGGGCTGAAGCCCGCCGTGACGCGCCTATGATCGGGCGCGTCATGCAGTGCTGCATCGCCCGTTCCGACGGGAGCCTCGACGTCCTTCCCGGCGTGCGGCCGGCGGCGCGCAGCGGTGCACGGCTGCTGCCGCTCCGGGCTGAGGACGCCATCCCGCTGCCGGACACGGCGACCGTCGCACACCTGCCGGGACGGCGCGCCCTGGCCTTCGCGCGCAGCGGGGAGCCGGTGACGCTCGGCGAGGACGCGCTGCCCGTCGCCGCGGTGCTGCCGGTGGGACACCTGCGCACGCTGCTGCCGGCGTCGGAGCCGCAGAAGGGCGCGCCGCGGCTGCCGCTCTTCGGCTACACGGCCCTCGCGGAGCACCGCGGCGAGCTGGTCGTCGCCGCCCTGCGCACCGACACCCTCGACTGGTGGGAGCCGGCGCGCTTCCGCCGTCCCGACCTCCCCGCCGCGGTGGAGGCGGCGCGGCGTGCGCTGCCGGGCAACCGCATCGTCGAGCAGCTCAGCGTCTGTGCCCTCGAGCACAACTGCTACACGGCGCAGAACACCTTCTACCGCCGCTACGAAGCGGCGCTCCCGGCCTCGCCCGCCTGCAACGCCGACTGCCTCGGCTGCATCTCGCTGCAGCCCCAGGACGTGCCCACCCCGCAGCCGCGCATGCGCTACGCACCCACCGCGGAAGAATTGGCCAGCCTTGCCGATTACCACCTGGGCGGCGAGGACGCCCACATCGTCTCCTTCGGGCAGGGATGCGAGGGTGAGCCGCTGACCCGCGACGACACCCTCGCCGAGGCCACCGCGCAGATCCATGCCATGCATCCCGGCGCGACCATCCACGTCAACACCAACGGCAGCAGCCCCAGGGCGCTGCAGCGGTTGATCGACGCCGGCTGCACCTCGGTGCGGATCAGCGCCATCTCCTTCACCGACGCGGTGTTCCGCGCCTACTACCGTCCCGTCGGCTACTCGCTCGAGGACGTCCTGGAGTGCGGGCGGATCATGCGCGCGGCGGGCGGGCAGGTGTGTCTCAACCTGCTCACCTTCCCCGGCGTCACCGACGCCCCCGAGGAGCTCGACCGCACGCTGGCCGCCTGCCGCGAGATGGGCGTGATGCAGGTCCAGTGGCGCTCGCTCAACGTCGACCACGACTGGCTGGTCCGCCTCCTCCCGGAGATGCAGCCCGGCCTGGGGATGCGCGCCGCCCTCGACCGCTTCCGCCTGGAGCTGCCATCGGTGCGGCACGGCAACTTCACCCGGGCGTTCTCGCGCGGCTGAGGGTTTACGCGCGCATCACTCCCGGGTATCACACTGCAGTCGTGGACTCCTATCCCCAGCCGCCGTCGTCGCCCTACCAGCCGCCGTACGGTCCGCCGGCGCAGTACGTCCCGGCGCCCTACGCGCCCCCGCCGGCCGTGCCCGAGCCCTCGCAACCGGAGGCGCAGAGCACGGTGCGCCGAGCCGCCGGCCCCGTCGCCGTGGCGGGCGTCGCCGCCGCCAAGTACGGCCTGCCCCTGCTCAAGCTCGCCAAGTTCGGCCCCACCGCCATCTCGATGGTGGTCAGCCTGGCCCTGATGGCCGGCATCTTCGGCCTCCCCTACGGCGTCGGCCTGGTCGCCCTCATCGCCATCCACGAGAGCGGCCACCTCCTCTTCGCCCGCGCCGAGGGCATCCCGGTGGGGCTGCCCATCTTCCTCGGACCGTTCGGCGCCTTCATCGGGCTCAAGCAGCCGCCCAAGGACGCCCGCCAGGAGGCGGTCATCGCCATCGGCGGCCCGCTGGTCGGGAGCCTGGGGGCGGTCGCCGCGCTGCTCCTCGCCGTGGCGGCCCCCGGGGGCAGCTACGCCCACAACCTGCTGCTCGCCCTCGCCTACGTGGGCTTCCTCATCAACCTGTTCAACCTGGTGCCCTTCAGCCCGCTCGACGGCGGGCGCATCGCCAGCGCGCTGAGCCCCTGGGCGAACCTGGTCGGCCTCGGCGTGATCCTGCTGCTCATCCTCGGGCCGGTGGCCGCGGGCACCGCCTTCAACCCCTTCCTCCTGCTCATCCTCGTCATCGGCGGCATCGGCACCCTGCAGCGCTTCCGCAACCGGACCCTGCACCCCGAGTACGAGCGCATCCCCGCCTCCACGCGGATGTGGATCGCCGCCGGCTACGCGGTGCTCATCGCCATCACCGCCATCGGCATGGCCGAGACCCACTCCGCCCTGCTCACCGCCCAGGTGGCCACCACGATCCAGTGACGCCGCCCCCAGGGCCCCGCGAGGGCCCGTGTTATGCTGGCTCGCCGACCCCCACCACAAGACTGTAGTGCCATGAAGACCGAGATCCATCCGACCTACCACCACGATGCCGTGGTGCACTGCCTCTGCGGCAACACCTTCACCACCGGCTCCACGCTGCCCGAGCTGAAGACGGAGGTCTGCTCCGTCTGCCATCCGTTCTTCACCGGCACGCAGCGCATCGTCGACACCGGCGGGCAGGTCGAGCGCTTCCGCCGCCGCGCCCAGAAGGCCTCGGCCAAGAGCTGACGGCCGCCTCGGGCAGAACGCGATGGGCACCGCCGCCGCCGCCAGGCAACCGTTCTTCTATGGCGGCCAGGCCGTCATCGAAGGTGTGCTCATGCGCGGCAGGGGCCACTACGCGGTGGCGGCGCGCCGCAAGGACGGCTCCATCGTCGTCAAGCAGGAGCCGCTGACCTCCCGGGTCTACACCAGCAGCGTCTGGAAGCTGCCCTTCCTCCGCGGTGTCGCCGGCCTGGTGGAGATGCTCCACCTCGGCATGCGCGCGCTGAGCTGGTCGGCGAACGTGCAGATGGAGGAGGAGGAGATCCAGCTCAGCAAGGGCGCGATGCGCGTCACCATGAGCATCTCCATCGTCTTCGGCCTGCTGCTCTTCGTCGGGCTGCCGCTGGGCGCGGCGGCGCTGATCCATCGCGGGCCGCGCAGCGTCGGGTTCGTCGTGATCGAGGGCGTGGCGCGCGCGGTGATCCTGCTCGGCTACCTGCTGCTGATCGGGTCGATGCGCAGCGTCGGGCGCGTCTTCGAATACCACGGCGCGGAGCACAAGACGATCAACTGCTTCGAGTCCGGCGACCCGCTCGACGTCGAGCACGTGCGCCGCGCCTCGCGCCTGCACCCGCGCTGCGGCACGGGCTTCCTGGTCGTGGTCGCGCTGGTCAGCATCGTGGTGTTCGCACCGCTGGGCGGGCTGAGCCCGCTGATGCTGGTGCTCTCGCGCATCCTGCTGGTGCCGGTCGTCGCCGCCATCTCCTACGAGGGCATCCGTGGGCTCGCCCGGATCCGCGACACGGCGGTGGGACGCGTCCTGGTCGCGCCCATCCTCGCCACCCAGCTGCTCACCACGCGCGAGCCCGACGACCGCCAGATGGAGGTCGCCATCGCAGCGTTCCACGCCGCCCGCGCCGGGGAGATCGACGACACGCCGCTTCCGCTGGCCTCGTAAGGACGTTCGCCGATGACCGCGAGCATCGAGCCGCGCCTGCGTGCCCTGGAGGAGCGCTACGACGAGCTGTCCACGCAGCTCTCGGCGCCCGACGTCTACCAGGACCTCGACCGCATCCAGCGCCTCTCGCAGGAGCAGGCGAAGCTGCGCGAGGTGGTCGAGGTGGGACGCGCGTGGCGCAGCGCGCAACGGGCCGCGCGCGAGGCGGAGGAGATGGCCCACGGCGAGTCCGACGAGGAGATGCGGGCGCTGGCCGAGGACGAGGCGCACACGCAGCGCGCCGCCGAGGAGGCCGCGTTCGCGCGCCTTCGACTGCTGCTGGTGCCGTCCGACCCCAACGACGACCGCGACGTGGTGGTGGAGATCCGTGCAGGCACCGGCGGCGACGAAGCCGCGCTGTTCGCCGGTGACCTGTTCCGCATGTACCTGCGCTACGCGGAGCGGCGGCAGTGGCGCGTCGAGGTGCTCGACTCCAACGAGACGCTGGGACACGGCTTCAAGGAGGTCGTGTTCGAGGTGCACGGGCACGGGGCGTACTCGCGGCTCAAGTTCGAGTCCGGCGTGCACCGCGTGCAGCGCGTCCCCGAGACGGAGTCGCAGGGGCGCATCCACACCTCGGCGGCGTCGGTCGTGGTCCTGCCCGAGGCTGACGACGTCGAGGTCGACCTCGACGAGAAGGACCTGAAGATCGACGTCTACCGCTCGACGGGGCCGGGTGGGCAGAGCGTCAACACCACGGACTCCGCGGTGCGCATCACCCACCTGCCGACGGGGCTGGTGGTGACCTGCCAGGACGAGAAGTCGCAGCACAAGAACAAGGCCAAGGCGCTGCGTGTCCTCCGTGCGCGGCTCTACGACCTCGCCCAGGCCGAGCGCCAGGCCGAGCTCACCGCGACGCGCCGGTCCTACGTCGGCAGCGGCGACCGCAGCGAGAAGATCCGCACCTACAACTTCCCCCAGTCGCGCATCACCGACCACCGCATCGGGCTCACCGTGCACCAGCTCGACAAGGTGCTGCAGGGCGACCTCGACATGGTCGTCGAGCCGCTGATGCAGGAGGAGCAGGCGCGGCGCCTGCTGGAGGAGGAGCCGGCGCCGGTGCGCTGAAATCCCTTTGTGCTGTTGCACATTGCGGACTGCTACAAGCGTGTAGTGGTGTGCGGACATGCGGGACTGTCAAGACATGTCCCCTCGCCCCCGCCAGGTGAGCATCACGGGGCTGGCAAGCCTGACCTGCCGGGGGCCCGGCTCCCGATGTCGTTGCCGCCCGCGGCGCATGAGCGACCGACTCTGCGACCGCCCGCACCGCTGGGGATAATCACTCGCTGACATGGGCGAAGACGCGTCGACACCAGACGGCCGCCTGCCAGATGTGCGATGGCGGCTGGACGGCCGGGTCGCGTTGGTGACCGGGGCATCCGCTGGCCTCGGGGCTCGCTTCGCGCGCGTGCTGCACCAGGCTGGAGCGACGGTGGTGGTGACCGCCCGACGCGGAGACCTCCTCGACGAGCTCGCGTCCGAATGCGGTGAGCGGATCGAGACGATGGTGGGCGACATCACCGACGCGCGCCACCGCCAGGCGCTGGCCGAACGGCTCCAACCGCACGGCCGGCTTGACGTGCTGGTCAACAACGCCGGCATCTGTGACGGCGGTCCCATCGAGGAGCAGTCGCTCGACGCCTTGCGACAGGTCATCGAGGTCAACCTCGTCAGCGTCCTGGACATGTGTCGAGTGATGGGGCCCCTGCTCCTGGCGTCCCCCGTCGCGAGCGTGGTCAACATCGCGTCCATCTACGGCGTCGTCTCGTCCCGCGGGCCGATGGCCGCGTACAACGCGACGAAGGGTGCCATCGTGAACCTCACCCGCCAGTTGGCGGCTCAGTGGGGCGGTCGCGGCGTACGGGTGAACGCCCTCGCGCCTGGCTACTTTCCCTCGGAGATGACAGGCTTCCTGGCGGATGAAGACTTTGCGCGGTCCATCCGGGAGCGGACGCTCCTTGCCCGCACCCCGGCGCTGCACGAGATCGACGGCCCGCTGCTCTTCCTCGCCTCGGATGCCTCCAGCTACATGACGGGGCATGTGCTCCTCGTCGACGGCGGCTGGACCGCGGTCTGACGGTTCCGCACCGGCCGCTCGTGCCGGCGAGACGTCCTTCCCACCACCTCGGGGCAACGGCCTGACGGATCCCTTCACGACTGTCATCGAGCTGGGCACGGGCGCGATCGGCGGCGTGTTCGCAGGGCGGGCGGCAGCGTGAGGCGCGCGGCGGCCCGGTAGGATCGCGCCGTGCCAACCCTCTTGGAGGTGCTGCGCCTCAGCACCGGCTTCCTCGCCCAGCGCGGCAGCGACTCGGCGCGCCTCGACGCCGAGCTGCTCACCGCGCACTCCCTCGGGCTGCGCCGCATCGACCTCTACCTGCAGTTCGACCGCCCCCTGCGCGAGGACGAGCTGGTTCCGGTGCGCGAGCTGCTCCGCCGCCGCGCAACCGGTGAGCCGGTGGCGTACCTGCTCGGTGAGCGCGAGTTCTACGGCCGCACCTTCGCGGTGACACCCGCGGTCCTGATCCCCCGGCCCGACACGGAGACCCTCGTCGAAGCCGCGCTGCAGTGGGCGCGTGCACAGGCGCGTCCGCTGCGCATCGCCGACGTCGGCACCGGCAGCGGATGCATCGCCGTCACCATGGCCGGCGAGCTGCCGGACGCGCAGGTCGTCGCCACCGACGTGTCCGCGGGGGCGCTCGAGGTCGCGCGCGAGAACGCGGCGCGCCATGGGGTGGAGGAGAGGCTCACCTTCCTGCAGGGCGCCTGGACGGGGCCGCTGCTGCACGACGCGCGCTTCGACATGCTGCTGAGCAACCCGCCGTACGTCACCGAGTCGGAGCTCGACGATCTGGCCGCCGGCGTCCGGAACTTCGAGCCCCAGCAGGCGCTGGTCGTCCCCGGCGACGGCCTCGACGCCTACCGGCAGATCCTCGACGGCGTCGCCCCGCTGCTCACCGAGAACGCGTACCTGGCCGTGGAGGTCGATCCCCGCCGGGCCGAGCAGGTCGAGCAGCTGGTCCGCTCGGCGCTGCCCACCGCCACCACCCACCGCATCCACGACCTCACCGGTCGCGACCGCGTCGTCGAGGCGCGATGACCGTCGAGGAGGTCGCCGCCGTCGTCGCGGCCGGCGGCGTCGTGGCCATCCCCACCGACACCGTCTACGGCCTCGCCTGCCACCCGGACGACGGCGCCGCCGCCGAGCGAATCTTCCGGATCAAGCGCCGTCCCCCGGGGCTGGAGCTGAGCCTCCTCGCCGCCACCCCCGAGGACGCCGAGCGCTTCGGCACCCTCGACCCCACGGCCCGCCGCCTCGCCACGCGCTTCTGGCCCGGCGCCCTGAGCCTGGTCGTCCTCGCAAGGCCCCCGAAGCACCCCGCCATCCCCCGCCAGGGCGACACGATCATGGTCCGCGTCCCTGCGCACAGCCTGACCCGCGAGCTGCTCGCCCGCACCGGCCCGCTGGCCTCCACCAGCGCCAACCGGCACGGCGGGCCGCCCGCCACCACGGCGGCGGAGGTCGAGCGCACCCTGGGCCGGGAGATCGACGCCGTCCTGGACGGCGGGCCCGCAGCCGGACAGGCCTCAACTATCATCGACTGCAGCGTCATGCCGCCGCGCATCCTGCGAGCCGGCCCCCTCGGCGACGCCGAGCTGAGCCCATATCTGGAGGGGTCTCCTTGATCCACACCCCGTTGAAGCCCGCCGTGCGCGCTGTGGACCCCGCCGTGGCCGACCTGCTCGACGAGGAGCTGCGCCGCCAGGAGGAGACCCTGGAGCTCATCCCCAGCGAGAACATCGCCTCCCCGGCGGTGCTGGAGGCGCTCGGCTCGTGGCTCAACAACAAGTATGCCGAGGGGTACCCCGGGCGTCGCTACTACGGCGGCTGCCAGGTGGTCGACAAGGTCGAGCAGCTGGCCATCGACCGGGCCAAGCAGCTCTTCGGCGCGGAGCACGCCAACGTCCAGCCGCACTGCGGGTCGAGCGCCAACATGGCGGTCTACATGGCCGTCCTCCAGCCCGGCGACACCGTGCTGGGCATGGGCCTCGACCACGGCGGCCACCTCACCCACGGCTCGCCGGTCAACTTCAGCGGCCGCCTCTACCACTTCGAGGCGTACACGGTCGACCAGGAGACCCAGCGCCTCGACATGGACACCGTCCGGCAGCGCGCCCGCGAGGTGCGGCCGAAGATGATCGTCGCCGGCTACAGCGCCTATCCCCGCATCCTCGACTTCGAGGCCTTCGCCGGCATCGCCAGGGAGGTCGGTGCGTACCTGCTGGTCGACATGGCCCACTTCGCCGGGCTGGTGGCCGGCGGTGCGCATCCGAGCCCTGTGCCGCATGCGGACTTCGTCACCCTCACCACCCACAAGACGATGCGCGGTCCCTGGGGCGGCATGATCCTCTGCAAGGCCGAGCACGCCGACGCGGTCGACAAGTCGGTGTTCCCCGGCGCCCAGGGCGGCCCGCACAACCACGCCGTCGCCGCCAAGGCGGTGATGCTGCACCAGTGCATGCAGCCGGAATTCAAGCAGTACGCAACCGACGTTGTGGCCAACGCCAAGGCGCTCGCCGCCGGGCTGAGCCGGCGCGACATCGTCCTGGTCAGCGGCGGCACCGACAACCACCTCATGCTCATCGACCTGCGACCCCACGAGCTCAAGGGCAAGGCGGTGCAGGACGCGCTCGACGAGGTGGGCATCACCGTCAACCGCAACACGTTCCCCTATCACGGGGGCACGCCCTTCAACCCCAACGGCATCCGCCTGGGCACGCCGTCGGTGACGACGCGCGGCATGGGCGCCGCCGAGATGGACGAGATCGCCGACATGCTCAGCGCCATGCTGCACGGCTTCGACGATCCCGCCACGCATGAACGGGTCCGGCGGCAGAGCCTCGCCCTGTGCCGCCGCTTCCCGCTGCCGTACCGGACCTAGAGGCTCGATCGCCCTGCATCCGACCGCCTCCTCCGCGCCCTGGCTGCCGGCGCTCCCGCCCTTCCTCCTGGCCAGCGTCGTGTGCATGGTGGTGGTGCCGCTGAGCATGCTGCTGGCGCGACGGATCGGCCGCGGCGCGGTCGACCATCCCGAGCGGGACGAGCGGCGCATCCACTCGGCGCCCACGCCGCGCCTCGGCGGCCTGGCCATGTACGTGGGGTTCGCCGCCGGCGTCGCCGCCTTCGGCGGCGCCATCGCCACCCGCTGGCAGATCGTCGCCATCACCGGGGTGATCACGGTGGCCATGGCCATCGACGACATCCTCGACCTGCCCTGGTACGCCAAGCTCTCCATCGAGGTGGGGGCCGGCGTGCTCGCCTTCGCGGTGGGTGCGGCGATCACCTTCGTGGCGCTGCCCGGCGGCCACGCGGCGAGCGTGCTCAACCTCTCCATCATGGCGCTGCCGGTGACGGTGGTCTGGTTCGTCGGCATGCAGACCTCGATCAACCTGCTCGACGGCGTCGACGGAGTTGCTGCCGGAGTTGTCACGATCGTGGCGGGCGTGCTGCTGCTGGCGGCGATCAACCGCCTCGGGCCCACCGAGAACGCGCAGAGCGACGTGATCGTCCTCACCGGCGCGCTGATGGGCTGCTGCGCCGGCTTCCTGGTCTTCAACTTCAACCCGGCGCGCACCTTCATGGGCGACAGCGGCAGCCACTTCCTCGGCGTCGCCCTCGGCATGATCACCATCCTCGGCGTCGCCAAGCTGGCGGTGGCGCTGTCCCTGCTCGTCCCGCTGGTGGCGCTGGGGCTGCCCATCGGCGACACCGCCTTCGCCATCGTCCGCCGCCGCCGCGCCGGCCGCGGCATCGCCTACGCCGACACCGGACACCTGCACCACCGCCTGCTCGACCTGGGCTTCAGCCCTCGCGAGACGGCGCTCACCTTCTACCTGGCCACCGCCATCCTCGGCTGCGTCGGCCTGGCGCTGTTCGGGCACCGGCGCATCCTCCTGGTGGCGGTCGCCCTGCTGGCGGTGGCCCTGATCGGGCTGATCTGGCGGAACATGCGCCGCGAGCCGGCCATGGAGTCCGAGGACACCGGCTACATGACGCTGCCGGGTCGCCCCGCCGCGCCGTCGCGCATCCGGCACGGCGGCGAGGTGGATTGACGGCGCCCGCCGAATAAGTAAGAATTCCGTCCCAAGGTGCAAGGAGGGACGGCGACCACGCCGGCGGAGACGCAGCTCACCGCCGCCGAGCTCGAGGACAGCACGCCGCTGCTCGGCGACCCCGCCGCCCTCCGCGAGCGGCTCCGCCGGGAAGGGCACCTCTTCTTCCGCCGCCTGGTCGACCCCGCGTCGGTGGCGGCGGTCCGGGGCGACGTCCTCGCCCGGCTCGACGGGGTGGGCTGGCTCGACCTCAGCCGCCCGCACCTGTACACCGACCCCGACTGGCACCTCGGGTACAGCGCCATCCAGGCCAGCGAGCGCTTCCACGCCCTGGCCCACGACCGCGCCCTGACCGCCGTCGCCCGCTCCCTGCTCGGCGAGGAGCTGCTGGTGATGCCGATGAAGATCGCCCGGGTGACCTACCCCGACCTCGACCACCCGACGCCACCGCACCAGGACCACTTCTTCGTCCGCGGGGCCGCGGACACCCTCACCATGTGGGTCCCCCTCGGCGACTGCCCGCGCGACCTCGGCGGCCTCTGCGTCGTCCCGGGCTCACACCGCACCGGCCTGCGCGGGGTGAGCCCGGCCGACGGCCAGGGCGGGATCGCCTCCGACTGGGCCGCCGGCGACGCCGAGTACCGCACCACCGACTACCGGGCGGGCGACGTTCTCATGTTCCACAGCTTCACGCTGCACTGGGCCCCCACCAACCGCGGCGGCGCGCTCCGCCTCAGCGCGGACTACCGCTACCAGTCGCGGCTCGACCCGGTCAACGTCTACGCGCTCCTGCCGCACGGGCACTCGGCCGGCACCCCGGCCTGGATGGACCTCTGCCGGGGCTGGGAGTCGACCCGCTGGGTCGACGTCGAGGAGCCCGTGCGGCTGGCCGCGCTGAGCGGCGACGCGACGGACCGCCGGCGGCCGCGGTTTTTATAGCGCGCCTTGCGGCGCGCGGGGAGGGCGGGTTTTTTGGCGCGCCCTGGGGCGCGCAGACAGGGCGGGCAGATCCCGCCCTGCGGCGCCGCGCGGCCCTGCGGGCCGCCCGGCGCCTGACCCACCCTCGGCGCGACTCCGCACCGGAACCACCCCACTGTGGCGGAACCCCCCCCTGCGCCGGGACCACCTCCGCTGCGCCGGAACCCGCCCCTGCGCCGGAACCCGCCCGGCGCCTGACCCACCCGCGGCGCCACCGCGCGCCGGGGCGCCGGCGCGGCGGACCCTGCTATCCTCCCGCCGCCCTCGGCAGCACGGGCCGGCGGCGAGGAGAAGCCGCCCCATGAGTGAGCCCGGGGACGAACCCAGCGGACCCGGGGACCGCGACGCCCCGAGCGGGGCGGAGCTGCTCGGATTGGGGGTCTTCCTCGCCGTCGTCGTGGTGGTTCCGCTGTTCGTCGGCATCCGTGTCGACGACGCTCTGGGGAGCTCCCCGGCCGGCCTCGGGCTCGGGCTCGCTCTTGGTATCCTGTGCGGGTTTGCCGGGGTCTACGTGAGGTTCAGGCGTTATCTATGATCGGTGGAAGCACGGCCCAAGAGGTGGGCCGCGTCGTTCGCGCGAGCACGATTTCGTGCTTCGTGGCGGCGGCGATCTCGATCGTGGTGGCGTCGATCGCAGGGCATGCCGCCGTCGGCGCTGAGCTGGCCATCGGCATCGTCCTCGGGGCCGCCAACGCGCACATGACACAGCGCCTGCTGCGCGTGGAAATGCCCTTCATGGCCACGAGCTTGTTCCGCATCCTCACCCTGATGGCGGTGGCGGGTGTGGTCGGGCTGATGATCGGTCTCGACAACGTCTGGCTGATCATCGCGGGCCTCGGCGTGGCCCAGCTGATCCAGTCGGGCAGCGCGCTGCGCGAGATCAAGCGTTGAACCTGCTGGCAGCGGAGAGCCCCGGAACCCACCCCACCGTCAGCCTCTGCAACGGGGGTGGCTTCTGCAACCTCAACAGCGACACGCTGGTGTCCAGCGCCATCGCCATGGTGATCACCGTGATCGTCGGCCTGCTGGTGGCGCGCAACCTGCGCAACGGGCGTCCCGGCAAGCTGCAGATGATCTTCGAGCTCTTCCTGAGCTACGTGCGCAACATGGTGCGCACCACCGTGGTGGCCGACGAGAGCGCCGACTTCGTCGTCCCCCTGGCGGCGACCATCGCCTTCTTCATCCTGATCGCCAACTGGCTCGACTTCTTCCCGCTGCACTCCCCGCTGGAGCCGGCCAACGCCGACCTCAACACCACCGCGGCGATGGGGCTGGTGGTCATCTTCGTCGTCGAGTGGTACAGCGTGCACACGCTGGGCTGGCGCCGCTTCTTCAAGCGCTTCACCAAGCCCTTCGAGATGAACAAGGCCGTGCGCGCCGTCTTCGTGCCCCTCAACGTCATCGAGGAGCTGGTCAAGCCGATCACGCTCTCGCTGCGGCTCTTCGGCAACATCTTCGCCGGCGTGGTCATGGTCTTCCTGCTGGGGCAGCTCTACGGCGCCGGCGAGTCGTTCTTCGCCCACACCTTCTACGGCGTGGTGGGCGTGTTCTTCCTGATCGGCTGGAAGTTCTTCGACGTCTTCTTCGTGGGCAGCATCCAGGCCTTCATCTTCATGCTGCTCACGATCATCTACTTCGAGCACGCCCGTGAGGGCATCGCGCACGAGCTGCACGGCGAGGAGGGGGGCCGAGCAGGCCACGCGCACGACACCGAGGAAAGCCCCGCGGTCGCCCAGGCCGCATAGTCCACGACAAACGAGGAGGAGACATGAACCACGCGATCGCTGTCGCAGGCGCACTGATCGGCGCCGGGATGGCCCTCGGCGGAGGCGCCATCGGTGCCGCCATCGGCGACGGCCTGGCCGGCAACGCCACCATCGCGGGCGTGGCACGGCAGCCCGAGGCCCAGGGCCGCCTGCAGACGATCATGTTCCTGATCATCGGTCTGGTCGAGGCGATGTACTTCATCAACCTCGCCCTCGGCTTCTACTTCATCACCTCCGTCGCCAACGGGGTGAAGTAGTCAGGTGCTCGCCACAGTGCCCGTCGCGGACGCCGGGCTGCTCGACCTCAACGGCACCCTGGTCGCCGAGATCATCACCTTCCTGGTCATGCTGGCGATCCTGGCCAAGTACGCCTACCCGCCGATCATCCGCGCCGCGGAGGCGCGGCAGAGCCAGATCGAGGAGGGGCTGAAGGCCGCCGCCGAAGCGGAGAAGCGGCTGCGGGACGTGCAGCACGACGTGGAGAGCACGCTCGCCGAGGCGCGCGGGCAGGCCCGCGAGGTGATCACCCGTGCCCACCAGGAGGCGACCGCCGAGGCCGACGACGTGCGCAACCGCGCCCGCAAGGAGGCGGAGGCCCAGGTGGTGCGGGCGCGCGAGGAGATCGGCGCCGAGCGCGACCGCGCGGTGCAGGAGGTGCGGGCCCAGCTCAGCGCGCTGGTCGTCGACGCCGCCGGGCGGGTGCTCGGTCAGGCGATCGACGCCAACACCCACAGGAAGCTCATCGACGAGTCGCTCGCCGAGGTCACCCGCGGTGAGTGAGCGCCGCCCGGCCGGCGTGCGGAGAGGCTGAGTTGGCCGTCTCCGAGGCGATCGCGCGCCGCTACGCGCAGGCCTACTTCGATCTCGCCCACGAGGCCGGCAAGGCCGAGGAGTGGGGTCGTGAGTTGGAGCGCGTGGCCGAGGCCCTCGGCGATCCTGCGGTGCTCCGCACCCTGGACGACCCGCGGCTCAAGCAGCCGCAGCGCGTGGAGCTGGCCGGCTCGCTGCTGGAGGGCACCACGCCGCAGGCCGCCAACCTGGTGCGCCTGCTCCTGGAGCGCGGCCGGCTGGCGGCGCTCCCCGCGGTGCTGGCCCATTACCGGCGCCTCGCCGACCGCGCCTCCGGCGTGGTCCGCGCCGAGGTCACCTCGGCGGTGCCGGTGAGCGACCAGGAGGCCGAGCGCCTCAAGAAGAGCCTCTCCGATCGGCTCGGCACGCAGGTGCAGACCACGGTGCGGCAGGATCCAGAGATCCTCGGCGGCCTGGTCATCCGCATCGGCGACCGGGTCATCGACGGCAGTGTGCGGACACGGCTGCAGCAGCTTCGGACCGCGCTCACATGACCAGCACGCCGGGCGCGCCCGCGCACGAGTTGAGATCGAGGTAACGATGGCCATTCGCAGTGACGAGATCAGCGAGATCCTGAAGGCCAGGATCGCCAGCTTCGAGGCCCCCGTGGTCGACGCCCAGGAGGGCGTGATCACCTCGGTCAGCGACGGCATCGCCCGCATCTACGGGTTGGAGAAGGCGATGGCGGGCGAGCTGCTGGAGTTCCCAGGCGGCGTGCTCGGTCTCGCCCTCGACCTGCGCGAGGACGGCGTCGGCGCCGCGATCATGGGCGACTTCGAGCACCTCCAGGAGGGCGACGTCGTCCGCACCACGGGCAAGGTCGCCCAGGTGCCGGTCGGCGACGAGCTGGTCGGCCGCATCGTCAGCGCGGTGGGCATCGCGCTCGACGGCAAGGACCCCATCGAGGTGTCGCAGCAGCTTCCCGTCGAGCACGTCGCGCCCGGCGTCATCTTCCGGCAGCGCGTCGACACCCCGCTGCAGACGGGCATCAAGGCGATCGACGCCATGATCCCCATCGGCCGCGGCCAGCGCGAGCTGATCATCGGCGACCGCCAGACGGGCAAGACGGCCATCGCCGTCGACACCATCATCAACCAGAAGGGCACGGGCGTCATCTGCATCTACGTCGCCATCGGGCAGCGCTCGGCGACGGTGGCCCAGGTGGCGGCGACGCTGCAGGAGCACGGCGCGCTGGAGCACACCATCATCGTCTCGGCGACCGCTGCGGAGCCCGCGGCGATGCAGTTCCTCGCGCCCTACGCCGGCTGCGCCATGGGCGAGTACTTCATGCAGCAGGGCAAGGACGCGCTGGTCATCTACGACGACCTCAGCAAGCACGCCCAGGCCTACCGCCAGCTCTCGCTGCTGCTGCGCCGCCCGCCCTCGCGCGAGGCGTATCCCGGCGACGTTTTCTACCTCCACTCGCGCCTCCTGGAGCGCGCCGCGCGCATGTCCGACAAGGAGGGGGGCGGCTCGCTGACGGCGCTGCCGATCATCGAGACGCAGGCGGGCGACGTCTCCGCCTACATCCCAACCAACGTCATCTCCATCACCGACGGGCAGATCTACCTGGAGACCGACCTCTTCAACGCCGGCATCCGTCCCGCGATCAACGTCGGCCTCTCCGTCTCCCGCGTCGGCGGTGACGCGCAGACGCGCGCCATGAAGCAGGTCGCGGGCATGCTCCGACTCGACCTCGCCCAGTACCGCGACCTGGCCGCCTTCGCCCAGTTCGCCTCCGACCTCGACCGCTCCACCCGCGCCCAGTTGGAGCGCGGCCAGCGGATGACCGAGCTGCTCAAGCAGCCGCAGTACGAGCCGATGCCCTTCGCCAAGCAGGTCATCGCCATCTTCGCCGGCACGCGCGGCTTCCTCGACGACGTCCCCGTCGACCGCGTCGGCGACTTCGAGCGCTCCCTGCTCCGCTACATGGACCAGAACAAGCCCGAGATCGAGAAGGACGTCGCCGAGCAGGGCAAGATCACCGACGAGACCGAGAAGGCCCTGCGCGCCGCCATCGAGGACTTCAAGAAGGGGTTTGCCGGCTAGTGCCGTCGCTGCGTGACATCCGGCGGCGCATGCGCGCCGTCGAGAACACCAAGAAGATCACCAAGGCGATGGAGCTGGTCGCCGCGGCGAAGATGCGGCGCGCCCAGGAGCGCGTGACCGCGTCGCGCCCGTACGCCGACGAGATCGCCAGCGTGATGGTGGAGCTGATGCGGCGCAGCCCCGAGTACGAGCATCCGTATCTCGTGGTGCGCGAGGTGCGCCGCCGCGTCGTCATCCTGGTCACCGCCGACCGCGGCCTGGCCGGCGCGCTCAACTCCAACAACGTCCGCCTCGCCCTGCGCGAGATCAACAGCTCGCAGGCGCCGGTCGCGGTCGTCACCATCGGCCGCAAGGGCCGCGACCTGATGCGCCGCATGCGCAAGGACCTCATCGCCGAGGTCTCGCAGATCGGCGACCGCCCGTCCTTCGGCGACATCCTTCCCGCCGCGCGGGTCGCGCTGGAGGAGTACGAGAAGGGTGAGGCCGACCAGATCGACCTGGTCTTCGCCCGCTTCGTCAGCACCGGACGGCAGGAGGCCACCGTGCGCCGCCTGCTGCCCCTCACTCCACCCGAGGACGTGGAGAAGCTGACCACCGACTTCGTCTACGAGCCCGAGCCCGAGGAGGTGCTGGACGCGCTGCTGCCCCGCTACGTCGAGGCGCAGGTGTACCAGTCGGTCCTCGAGAACCTCGCCTCGGAGCAGGCGGCGCGCATGCTGGCGATGCGCAACGCGTCCGACAACGCCAGCGACCTGATCGATGAGCTTCGCCTCACCGGCAACAAGGTGCGCCAGGCGACGATCACCACCGAGCTCTCGGAGATCGTCGGCGGCGCCGCAGCCCTGGAAGGCTGAGGAGAGACACAGGAATGGCAGTCGCACCCAAGCAGACAACCGGCACCGCCACCGGCAGGGTGGTCCAGGTCATCGGCCCCGTCGTCGACGTCGAGTTCGACACCGAGCGGCTGCCCGACATCTACTACGCGCTGGAGATCCAGCGTCCCGGCCAGTCACGCCTGGTGCTGGAGGTGCAGCAGAACCTCGGCAACGGCGTGGTCCGCACCATCGCCATGGACGCCACCGAGGGACTGCAGCGCGGCACCTCGGTGCGCGACACCGGCGGCCCGATCAGCGTCCCGGTCGGGCGCAAGACGCTGGGTCGCATGTTCAACGTCATCGGCGATCCCATCGACGGGCAGCCGCAGGTGGAGGACGCGCCGCGCTGGCCGATCCACCGCAAGGCGCCGACCGTCGCGGAGCAGGAGACCTCGACGCAGATCCTGGAGACCGGCATCAAGGTCATCGACCTGATCTGCACCTTCGCCAAGGGCTCCAAGATCGGGCTCTTCGGCGGCGCCGGGGTGGGCAAGACCGTCCTGGTGCAGGAGATGATCCGCAACATCGCCACCGAGCACAGCGGCTTCTCGGTGTTCGCCGGCGTCGGCGAGCGCAGCCGCGAGGGTCGCGACCTCTACGGCGAGATGGAGGAGTCCGGCGTGCTCGGCCAGACCGCGCTGGTCTTCGGCCAGATGAACGAGCCGCCGGGTGCGCGCGCGCGCATCGGGCTGACCGGCCTGACCATCGCCGAGTACTTCCGCGACGAGGAGGGCGCCGACGTCCTGCTCTTCATCGACAACGTCTTCCGGTACACGCTGGCCGGCCAGGAGGTCTCCGCGCTGCTCGGCCGCATGCCCTCGGCGGTCGGCTACCAGCCGACGCTGGCCACCGAGATGGGCGACCTGCAGGAGCGGATCACCTCGACCAACAAGGGCTCGATCACCTCGGTGCAGGCGGTGTACGTCCCCGCCGACGACTTCACCGACCCCGCGGTGGCGACGACCTTCGCCCACCTCGGCGCCACGGTCTCGCTGTCGCGCTCCATCTCCGAGCAGGGCATCTATCCCGCCGTCGACCCGCTCGACTCCTTCTCCCGCATCCTCGAGCCGCGCGTCGTCGGCGAGGAGCACTACCGCGTCGCCCAGGGCGTGAAGCGGACGCTGCAGCAGTACCGCGAGCTGCAGGACATCATCGCCATCCTCGGCCAGGAGGAGCTGACCGAGGACCAGAAGCTCACCGTCGCCCGCGCCCGCAAGGTGCAGCGCTTCCTCTCCCAGCCGTTCTTCGTCGCCCAGCAGTTCACCGGCCGCGAGGGCCGCTACGTCTCCCTCGCCGACACGGTGCGCGGCTTCGGCGAGATCCTCGACGGCAAGCACGACGACCTTCCCGAGCAGGCCTTCTACATGTGCGGCTCCATCGAGGAGGCGGTCGAGAACGCCAAGCGGATGGACTCGGAGGGCCAGTAGCCGCTCATGGCCAAGCTGCAGGTCGAGCTGGTCACCGCCGAGGGGCGGGTGCTCAGCCAGGAGGCGGACTTCGTCCGCGCCCCCGGGCTCGCCGGCGAGCTGGGCGTCCTCCCGCACCACATCCCGCTGATGACGCCGCTCCGTCCCGGCGAGGTGCTGGTCCGCAACGAGGGCAACGAGGAGTTCCTCTTCGTGGCCGGCGGCTTCCTCGAGGTGCTGCCAGACAAGGTGGTCATCCTCGCCGACGCCGCCGAGCGGGCCGAGGACATCGACGAGGCCCGCGCCGAGGAGGCCCGCCGCAAGGCGCAGCAGCTCATGGAGCAGAAGGTCAGCGACGAGGACGCCGCCGAGGCCGCGGCGGCCCTGGAGCGCGCCATGTACCGCCTGCGCATCGCCGAGATGCGCAAGCGGCGCCGCGGTGGTGGGGCCACGGCTCCGCCGCCGCCGGCGCAGCGCTAGGGGCTGCGCGCCGAGCCTCAGGACACGCGCGGGTAGGCCCAGCTCCCGTTGCCGGAGGACTCCTGGAGCGCGAAGCGCTCCAGCGGCCCGGCCAGGACGGCCAGCAGCAGGTCGCCGTCGCCGAGCACGGTGGCATCCATCGTGGGTCCGGTCGCCGCCAGGTCGCCGGTGGCAGAGCTCCAGGTGGCGCCGAGGTCGTCCGAGTAGGCCGCGGTGGTGTGCGACTGCGTGGCGGCGTCGCTGTGGCTGACGACGACGCGGGTGCCGGTCGGGGTGCCGCCGAGCCCGGCCGCCTCCAGCACCTGGCCGGCCGGCGCGGCGTCGATCAGCCGGTAGGACGCGCCGCCGTCGGTGGAGAGGTAGGCGCGTCGCCTGTTGTACGCGAGAAGCGGGCCGCCGCCGGACGGCTCTGCCAGGTCGAGGACGGTGTCGGCGGCAAATGCCAGCGGGGTGCCGCAGGTCGAGGCGAGGCCGCACTGGATCAGGACCGCCTGCTGGGCCGTCTGCTGGCCGGCCGTGGTCTCCGTGTACCCGGCGACCACCACCTGCCCGGGACCGGCGAAGCCGATGCCCGTCGGGATCACACCGGGCGGAAGCGCCGGCCCCGGCATGGGCGCGGAGTCGCCCTCCGTGTACGCCTCGACCAAGCCGTGGTAGGTGACCGCCGCGAGGTGGGCCCGCCCGGCCGGCGAGCCGGGATCGACCGCCGCGGACTCGGCTCCGGGAATCACCAGCGTGGGTGCGGCGGCGCCGGGCGCCCCGGAGAGCACACCGGCTCCCGCATCGACGATGAAGATCGTGGGATCGGCCGGGAAGCTGGGCGGCAGCAGGACGTTGCCGCCCGAGTAGGTCTGCGGCCACAGCCGGGTCCACGACGCGCCCGCGTCGTCGCTGCGGAAGAGCGCCTGGCACACCCCCTCGGGGCAGCCGCTACCGTGGACGCCGCCGTCCATGAAGACGATGCCGTCGTGGGGGAAGTCGGGGGAGGGGGTCTCGCCGGAGGGCATGACGTCGGTCGGCGTCGCCGTCGCGCCGGGGAGGGTCGAGGCCACCTGGGCGACCACCACCGGAGCCAGCGCCGGTCCCTGCGCAGCCCGGCCGGTGGACGGCGGAGCGCTCTGCGTCCTCGCCGCACCGGCCACCTTCGACGCCGGCGCCGGGACGGCCGCCCGGTTGCCGGCGGGGGACAGGGGCTCGGGGTCGTGGTACGCCGCCGGCGCCATGGCGGGGAGCCCGGCGGCCGCGGCCGTCCCGGCGGCGCCGAGGCTCACCAGGCCGGCAAGCAACCCCGCGACCACCGCCCCCGCCTGCTGCGCAACGTCGAGCAGCGCCTGCTGACCGGTGGTCAGCAACGCGTTGGCGCGGCGGCCGAGTCGGTCGAGCAGGCGGCGAAGGCCGAGCGGCAGCAGCCCGAGCGCTCCGATCGCCGTCGCCAGGTCGCGCAGACGGCGCCGCGCCCGGGTGAGCCCGACGGACACCGACGGGCGCGACATGCCGGTGCGGCTGGCGATCTCCTCGTAGCGGTAGCCCGCGAAGGTGTAGGCGAAGAGGAGGCGCTCCGAGGGGGTGAGCTGCCGCCACATGCGGCGCACCACGTCCCAGTCGATGCTCTGCCGCTCGGGGCTGACCGCGCGGTCAGGAAGCGCGACGTTGTCGAGGGGAACAGGGCGCTTGGAGCGCGCCCGCACCACGTCGCAGCAGATGTTGCGCGCGACGGTGGTGAGGTACGCGGAGAGGTCACCGGCCAGGTTGGGCAGGAACGGCGCCGCTCGAGTGAAGGTCTCCTGGGTGGCGTCCTCGGCGTCGTCGGGATTGCGCAGGAGCGCCAGGCAGTAGCGGTAGATCCGGCGCTCGTGCTTGCTGTAGAGGTCGACGAGCGAGTTGACCTCGTCTCCGTGGATGCGCCCACGCCTGGACTGGCCGCCGTCCGGGGACAGCTCCGCCCCATGTAGGGTCACGTCGTCCTCCTCACCCGCGGCAGTGCGGGGACTCACCTGAGAGACGCCCAGTCGACGCCTGATCTTGCGTTCGTGTCCCCATCGTCGTTTTTGCCTGTAGCCAAAGGGGGGAGCGGCCGTGGATTGGAAACGGAACGGCTGAAGGGTGGGCTGGGAGGATGGATGATGCGCACCACCGATCGTCGTTTGCTCAGGCTCTTGTCGGTCACCGTCGCGACTGTCTCTGTCGGATTGGCCGTGGGATTGCGCGACGCGGGCGCACAGACGGTGGACGGCGACCTGTTCGCCGTCTCGGGCAACGCGGTGCCGACCGACAACGTGGCGTTGATCCAGTCGTCGACGTCGTACACGCTGTCCGGTCCCAACGGATGCCTTGCGCTGGGCGTGCCGAACTTCGTCGACGTCCCTCCGGACGAGAGCGGACCGTGCACCTCGCTGAGCGGTGGCGGCAGCTTCGACATCTCGGCGTGCTCGACGGGCACGATCTCGGCGGCGTGGTCGATGGGGGAGCCCCTGGGCGACACCGCGACGTTCAACGGCTCGGGAGTGATGATCGGCGGTGTGACCGTGATCAGCACCGAGCCGGGTGGCGCGTTCACGGATGACGGGTCGTCGGGCCCCGGTGCGCTGGTGGGCGTCTTCGTTCCCGCGGCGTGCCTCACGGGCGGCAACGACCTCGCCTTCAGCGCCGTCGTCGCCGGCGAGTACTGACGCGGAGGATCACTCCGACCAGGGCGGCACCGAGTGCCGCAGCGCGGGCGGCGGCGGACCACGATGGCCCGCCACCGTCGTGCGCTCGCGACGGCGCGGCGAGCGGCGCGACGGCAGGCGTCTGCAACGGTGCGGCGGGCTTGGCGACGTTCACCGTGGCCGCGTCCGCGTCGTGCGGTGCCGGCGTCCGCGGTGCTGTCGTGCCGCGTGTCGCAACCGCGCAATCCCGCGCGCAGGCCACGGCGAGTGGGTCGCACGTCGCCCGCCACCGAACGCCGTCCTGGTTGCAGAGCAGCCCGCTCCGGCCACCCGACGTGACGTAGCCTGCGAAGACTCGCAGGTCGGGGGCCGCGACGACCGCGCTGGCGCCTCCGTCCAGCGGGCTGGCGCCGCCCAGCCGGTGCCACGTCGCACCGCCGTCCGTGGTGGCGTCGACACCGCCTCCCGTGGTGGCGCGCCTCGCCCCGCCTGGATCGACGACACTGAGCGTCGCAACGTACATCGTGTCGCCGGCCGGCGTGAGCGCGACGCCGCTGACCGCCGTGTAGCTGGCGCCGCCCGTTGCGGGAACGGTGATCGGGACGAAGGTGTGGCCGCCGTCGGTCGATCGGTACAGGCCCCTGCTGGTGCGCGCCACGGCGACACCGCTGCGCGGGAAGTCGCCGGCCAGCGACAGCGAGACGTCCGCGCCCTGCGCGCCCGCCATCGGAGAGGGTGAGGCGCAGCCGAAGCTCGCGTCGCATCGCATCACCACGTCCGCACCGCTGGACGGGTCGCCGGCCGCGAGCAGCCCACCCCGACCCGCGCCCGCGAAGGCGAGATCCAGCTCGGTGCCGTCCGACCCCGGAACCTCGCGCTGCGTCCCGTGCAATGCGACGTAATCCTGTCCCCGGGGCACGGCGACCACCACGCCATCCCCGTCCGCGGCGGGAATCCCCGCCGGGCCCAGCACCGTCCACGTCGCCCCGTCGTCGTCGCTGCGCTCGACCGCCGTGCTCGACGTGGTGACCACCGACTCGCGGTCAGCGCCGTTGCCGACCACGACGAGGTACGAGGCGTCGAACGGCAGCCGCGTGCCTCGCCAGGAGCCGCCGCCGTCGCGCGTGATCCACAGCGTCCGGCACGGCGGCGTGCAGCGGCTCATCGGCGCGGCGATGGCCGCCACCATGTGCGTGCGCGCGTACTGCGGTGACACCGCCATCCAGAGGGGAACCTCGTCACCGATCGCCGACACGGTCGTCGCCGTCGCCGCGTCGACGGGGAGCGGTATCGCAGGTCCCGCAAGGGACAACCCCAGCGCCGCGATGGCCGCGGCGGTCCGGCGTCCGGACCATGCCACCCTCCGGACACGACACGTCGCACGGCACATCGCGCATCCCTCCCATGACCCGCAACAGCGATGTGCACCAATGACGTGGCGGCGGCCGGATCGCTACGTGCAGCACGCCGACTGACGTTTCCCTGTAGCGATTTCCGCGTACGCGGCGTGATATTGGACATGGCGAAGGTGATTGCGCTGAGCGCTGACCACCGCCACCGTGGAGTGGCGGATGGCGGGCGTCGCACCCACCCCAACGCGGACGGGGCCTGGGGGGCGATGAGCGACGAGCTGTGGCCGGCCTGGAACGGCATGCTCGGTGCCGAGGCGCGGGTGCTCGACACCTTCGGCGAGCTGCTCGGCGAGAAGCTGCTGGTGCTCTGGGCGCTGTCCCGCTTCGGGGACGACGCCTCGGGTGCCGGCACCCTCGCCGAGCTGGTGGACGACGGCGGCCGCCCGCGCTTCGGCGACTGGCTCGCCGAGGACATGCTGATGGCCGCCTTCGCCCTGGGCGTGGCCTGGGCGTCGCGTCCCGACGAGCCGGGGCTGAGCGGCGCCCCGCACCCTGTTCGCCTGCAGCACCACTCCCGGCGCCGCGCCATCTAGCACCCAGCCGCCGCACGGGGCGCCGTCCGCGTCCGGGCCGGCTCCGGTACCCTTGCCGCCGATGGAGCTGCTCCGCATCACCGGCGGCGCGCGGCTGGAGGGGACCGTCGCCATCTCCGGCAGCAAGAACGCCGCGCTGCCGATCATGGCCGCGGCGCTGCTCACCGACGAGCCCGTCGAGCTGACCAACGTCCCCGACATCGAGGACATCGAGACGATGGCCGAGATGCTCGGCACCATCGGCGTCGACGTCTCCCGGGTCGACGAGGGGACCTGGCGGCTCCACGCCGCCGAGGTCCGCACCACCGAGCTCAGCGCCGACCTGACCCGCAAGCTGCGCGGATCCTTCCTCCTGCTCGGCGCGCTGCTCGCCCGCGCCGGAGCGGCCAGCATCGCCCGTCCCGGCGGGGACGACATCGGGATGCGCCGCGTCGAGCAGCACCTCGAGGGCCTGCGCGCCATGGGCGCCGAGGTGCACGAGACGCCCGACGCCTACGTCGCCGCCGCCGACGGGTTGCACGGCGCCCGCATCGACCTCGACATGCCCACCGTCACCGGCACCGAGAACCTCATGATGGCGGCCGCGCTGGCCCACGGCATCACCGTGATCAGCAACGCGGCGCGCGAGCCGCACGTCGTCGACCT
The DNA here is from genome assembly GCA_035652335.1 of Candidatus Dormiibacterota bacterium. Classification (GTDB taxonomy): domain Bacteria; phylum Chloroflexota; class Dormibacteria; order Aeolococcales; family Aeolococcaceae; genus DASRDZ01. The sequence goes on along the minus strand of DASRDZ010000072.1, from coordinate 21,776 downwards.
CTCGCGCTTCCTGCGCGGCATGGGCGCCCACGTCAGCGGCGCGGGCAGCGAGCTGATCGTCGTCGAGGGAGTCGGCGGGCTGCTTCACGGCACCACCCACCGCGTCAGCACCGACTACATCGAGGCGGGCACCTACATGGTGGCCGCGGCGGCGACCGGGGGCGACGTGGTGGTGGAGCGGATGCGTCCCGTCGACCTCGACTTCCTGGTCCGCAAGCTGCGCGCGGCGGGCTGCGACGTGGTCGAGGGCGGCCGGCACGTGCGCGTCCTCGGCACCCGCGTGCTGCATCCCGTCGACGTCACCACCTGGCCCCACCCCGGTTTCGCCAGCGACCTGCAGTCACAGTTCGTCGCGTTGATGACACAGGCGGCAGGAACCAGCATCGTCAGCGAGGCGATCTACGAGAACCGCTTCCGCGTCGTCGAGGAGCTGCGCAAGCTGGGCGCGCACGTCTCGGTGCAGGGACGCAGCGCGGTGGTCGACGGTCCCTCACAGCTCACCGGGACCCGCGTCTGCATCCCCGACATCCGCAGCGGCGCCGCCCTGGTCATCGCGGCGCTCTGTGCCCAGGGCACCACCGAGCTGGAGCGGGTCTTCCACCTCGATCGCGGCTACGAGGACCTCGAGGGCAAGCTGCGCAGCCTGGGCGCCCAGGTGCAGCGCGTCACCGAGGGCCCGCCGGGCAGCGCGGTGCGCGACCTGAGCGGCGTCGTCGGGGACTGACGCGGAGCGCCATGCTCGGCAAGAAGCTGGCCATCGACATCGGCACCTCGACCCTGCGCCTGCAGGCCAAGGGCGACCAGCCCCTGGGGCCCGAGCCGTCGCTGGTGGCGGTGGAGGAGGTGAGCGGCCGGGTCCTCGCCGCCGGCGTGGCCGCGGGGCAGGCGCGCGACGGCGTCAGCATGGTCGCCCCGGTGCACGACGGCGCCATCGGCGACGTCGGCGCCTACGAGGCGCTGTTGCAGCATGCGCTGACGCGTGCCGTGGGGCGGCAGCGCATCTTCAAGCCCGACGTGATGCTGGCGGTGATGTCGGCGATGTCGGGGCGCGACCGGCGCCTGCTGATGGAGATGGCCGTCCGCGCCGGCGCGCGCACCACGTATCTCATCGACGCACCGCTTGCCGCGGCGAGCGGCGCGGGCCTGCCCGTCACCACGGTGCACGGCCATCTCGTCGTCGACGCCGGCGCAGGCAAGACCGACGTCGCGGTGGTGTCGGTGGAGTCGCTCATCGTGGGACGCTGCGTGCGTCGCGGCGGGCACCACGTCGACGCGGCGATCGCGCGCCACCTGGCCGCGGCGCACGGGCTGGCGGTGACGGCGGATGTGGCGGAGGACGTCAAGCTGGAGATCGGCGCCGCCGTCCCGCTGCCGGAGGAGCGCAGGCTGCTGGTGCGCGGCGTCGACGTCTCCAGCGGCGAGGAGGCGGAGGTGCGCGTCAGCTCGGCCGAGATCGGCGAGGTGGTGCGGGTCGAGCTGCAGGACCTCGGCCAGGCGCTGCGCGAGGTGGTCGACGAGGCGCCGCCGGAGCTGCTCGACGACGTCCGCCACGACGGCGTAGTGCTCACCGGCGGGGCGGCGCGGCTGCGCGGGCTGGATCGCTGGGTGAGCGGGGTGATCGGGGTGCCGGTGCGGGTGGCGGGGGAGCCCGAGGGCTGCGTGGTCCGGGGCGTCGCCACGGCGCTGGACAACCTGGATGTGATGCGGCGGAACTTCTTGTATATCCGCTAGCGCGGCTGAGGGCCGCGCACGAGGGGAGGGCAGATCCCTCCCCTGGCGGCTGGAGCGCCGCCACCCCTCCCTCGGCGCATGCCGCGAGCTGAGACGCTCGACGCACTCCTTCAGCGTGCCGGACATCACCGACCAGGAGAGCTACAAGTTCCAGCCGCGGTCGTTCACGACCGCCGGCGCCAGCCGCACCGTGGCGCCGGTCGTGGACGAGCACATCGTCTGCTAGGCGATCGGGGACTCGATCCCGGCAAGCACGTCGTCCACCCTGATCTGGCGCAGCGACGGCGAAGCGCCGTCGAGCGCCTGCACCACCCGGTGCTGCGGACCGCAGGGCGCGCGCAGGCTGCCCTCGGTGGGGCCGAACAGCCCCACCGAGGGCGTGCCCACCGCGGCGGCGAGGTGCAGCAGCGGCGAGTCGCCGGAGACCAGCAGGTCGCAGCGCTCCAGGACGGCCGCCACCGCGTCGAGGTCCTCCATCTCGCCGCAGAGGTCGAGGACCGGCGACTCGACGTCGAGCAGCATGGTGTCGGCGTAGATGCGGTCCTGCGGGGTCCCCAGGACGACGATGCCCGCGCCGTGGCGCCGGCTCAGCTCGTTGCAGAGGTGGGCGTGGCGCTCGGGCTCCCAGGCGAGGGAGCGCGACGGGACGCTGGGCACGGGGTCGGCGAAGCCGTTGCCGGGGGCGACGGCCACCATCAGCCGCCCATCCTCGAAGCCGGTGGCCAGCATCCGCTCCTCGGCGACCCGGCGCGCGGCGGGGGAGGGGACGAACCCGGGCTGCGCCGCGGGCTCGGCGACACCGAGCACGTGCGCAAGCCGCAGCCACAGGGCGGCGCGGTTGACTCGATGCTCGCGCTCGACGTGGTCGGTGAGCAGCAGGGTGGCCACGCCGGAGGCGACGCCGGCGCGGCGCGGGATGCCGGCGAAGAAGGCCAGGGCCGGCGCCGCGGACCCGGAGGCGCAGACTGCCGCGGCGTGGAACCGCCGCCGCCGCAGCGCCAGCCAGCCGCGCAGGAGCGAGTCCGGCGTCGCCCCGCGCGGCGCCAGGGCGGCGAGGCCGAGGGCCTCGACCACGCCGGGGATCTGAGCGGCGACCTCGACCGCGGCGGGCGGGCAGGCGATGCTGACCTGCGCACCCTCCAGGGCGGCGAGGCTGCGCACCAGCGGCGACGCCTGCAGCGTCTCGACCAGGCCCCCCTCGACGATGACCAGCACGTTCATGCGGGGGATATATTGCGCGGCCGCGCTCCGGATGTTGTCGCGCGGTCGCACATATACTCGGCTGAGCAATGCCGACCACGCTCTCCGGCCGCGACCTCCTTTCCGTCGCCGACCTGACGGCCGAGGAGATCGAGGCCATCCTCGACCTCGCGGCCGCCGCCAAGGCGGGGGCCGACCTGGGCAGCCCCCTGCAGGGGCGCTCGCTGGCGATGATCTTCCAGCGTCCCAGCAACCGGACGCGCGTCTCCTTCGAGGTGGCCGCGCACCGCCTGGGCGCCCATCCCATCGCCCTGTTCGCCCATGAGATCCAGATGGGGGAGCGCGAGTCGGTGGCGGACGTGAGCCGCATCCTCGACCGCTACGTCGACGGCGTGGTCGCGCGGCTGATCTCGCACCGCGACCTGACGCGGATGGCGCAGTGGGCGGACGGGCCGGTGATCAACGCCATGACGGACGTCGAGCACCCCTGCCAGGTGCTCGCCGACTGCCTCACCGTGCGCGAGGTCACCGGCAGGCTGCGGGGGGCCCGGGTGGCCTACGTCGGCGACGGCAACAACGTCTGCACCTCGTGGCTCTACGCCGCGGCGCTGCTCGGCGTCGACTTCCGTATCGTCTGTCCGCAGGGATACGAGCCGCGCCCCGAGGTGCTCGACCGTGCCGGCAGCCTGCGCACCGCGGACGCGCGCTTCACCCTCACCCACGAGAAGGGCGAGGCGCTGGAGGAGGCGCAGATCATCTACACCGACGTCTGGGCGTCGATGGGCCAGGAGGCCGAGCAGCAGCGGCGCCGTGAGGATTTCGCCCATCTGCAGGTGAACGAGTCGCTGCTGGCGATGGCGCCGGCCGACGCGCGGGTCATGCACTGCCTGCCCGCGCACCGCGGCGAGGAGATCACCGACGCGGTCATCGACGGCCCCCAGTCGGTGGTCTTCGACCAGGCCGAGAACCGCATGTGGGTGCAGCAGGCGCTGCTGGCGCTGGTCTTCGGGCACGAGGGCAACCGCGCCCCGTGAGCACCTTCTTCCACGACGCGCAGATCTTCTTCGGCCAGATCGGCTGGCGCGACGCCGTGGACGTGCTGGTGGTGGCCTTCCTGCTCTACCAGCTGCTCAAGCTGATCCGCGGGACGCAGGCGGTGCAGCTGCTGCTCGGCGTCGGCGTGCTCTTCTTCCTCGGCTTCGTCGCCTCGCAGCTCCACCTGCGCATGCTCGACTGGCTCTTCACCAACGGCTCGCAGGCGATCCTGCTGGCGCTGATCGTCCTCTTCCAGCCGGAGCTGCGCCGCGCCCTCGACCAGGTGGGGCGCCTGAGCCGGGTGCGCGCGCTGGTCGGCCACCACGGCAGCGTCGAGATCGCGCGCGTCGTCGACGAGGTGATCCGCGCCGCCGGCAGCCTCCAGGAACGGCGCACCGGGGCGCTCATCGTCTTCGAGCGCGAGACCGGACTGGAGAACGTCGCCATCACCGGTGTGCGCGTCGACGGCGAGGTGACCGCCGAGATCCTGGTCACCCTGTTCTTCCCCAACTCGCCGTTGCACGACGGCGCCGCCATCATCCGTGACACCCGGCTGGTCGCCGCCGGCTGCGTGCTCCCCCTCGCCGACGCCATCCCCGGCGTGGGCCGGATGGGCACCCGGCATCGCGCCGCGCTCGGGCTCACCCTGCAGAGCGACGCGGTGGTGCTCATCGTCAGCGAGGAGACCGGCCTGATCAGCGTCGCCTCGCAGGGCAAGATCTACCGCGGCCTCGACCAGGCCAAGCTGCACGACATGCTGGCCAACCTGCTCGGTGCCGAGCCGGTGTCGGGCCGGGTCAGCATCCCCCGGCCGTTCCTGCGCACCGGCGCGCTGCGCAGCTTCACCCGCCAGCGCTGATGCAGCTGCCCGGCGTCATCACCCGCAACTGGCGGGTCAAGCTGCTGGCCACCGGCATCGCCCTGATCACGTGGGTGGGCGTGGTGTACGCGAGCAACCCGCCGGAATCGCGCACCGTCTCGGTGCACGTTCCCCAGGACCCCGCCAGCCTGCCCGCCAAGTACGTGCTCTCCTCGCCGATTCCCGACATCCAGGTGCGCGTCAGCGGCACGCGCGACAACGTCAACGCCTTCGACCCCGGCTCGCTGCGCGTCGGCGTCGACTACTCGCGGATCAACCACGCCGGCGTGCAGCAGCTTCCCATCCACGTCGTCAACAACGACTCCACGGTGTCGCTCGACCAGGTGCCCACCACGGTCAGCGCCGACGTCGACGTCAACGACTCCGTCGAGGTGCCGGTGACGCTCGTCTTCGACGCCACGCCGCCGACGGGGTACACCGTCACCGACCAGTCGCTCGACCATCCCTCGGTCACCGTCACGGGGCCGCGCCGCGAGCTGGGCGGCCTGTCGGCGCAAGTGCACCTCAACCTGGCCAACCAGCGCACCAACCTGCAGGGCTTCTACAAGGTGTTCCTCTACGACCGCTTCGGGCGCAAGGTGGGGTCGCTGGGCGTCAATCCCGACACGGTGACGGTCAGCCTCACCATCTCCTCGGTGATCACCTCGCGGGTCAGCGCGGTGCTGCCGCGGGTGACCGGGACGGCGCCGCCGGGCCACTACCTGGCCTCGATGACCGCCAACCCGCTGACCGCGCTGATCAGCGGCCCGCAGGACCTCCTCAACGGGCTCGACTCCATCTCCACGCAGTCGATCTCCATCACCGGCCTGGGCACGGGTGACCACGTGGTCCAGGTGAAGCTGGCCCCGCCCGCCGGGGTCACCGCCACGCCGGACACGGTCACGGTCATCGTCAGCATCGCGGCGCTGCCGCAGCCCACGCCGCTGCCCGCGCCCACACCGACCCCCACGCCCACGCCGACGGCGGCACCCGCCTCGCCCACCCCGTAGCCCGTAACTGGCCCCAGCACGGAGGCGTTCCCCCAGTCACATGTGCGGCATCATCGGGTACACCGGCCCGCGGCCCGCGACGCCCGTCCTCCTCGAGAGCCTGCGGCGCCTGGAGTACCGCGGCTACGACTCCGCGGGCGTCGCCGTCCTCGCCCACGACGGGCGCTCCACGGTGGTGAAGAGCGAGCGCAAGGTCGACGACCTGGCCCGCCGCCTGGAGCAGACCGGCCTCCCCACTGGCAACCTCGGCATCGGCCACACGCGCTGGGCGACGCACGGACGGCCCACGCTGGTCAACGCCCATCCCCACACCGACTGCACCGGCCGCATCCACCTGATCCACAACGGCATCATCGAGAACTACCGCGAGCTGCGCGCCGAGCTGAGCGCGCGCGGCCACGAGTTCACCAGCGACACCGACACCGAGGTGGTGCCGCACCTCATCGAGGAGCTCTACCGCGGCGACCTCGCCGCCGCCGTGCGCCAGGCGCTGCGCCGCCTGCACGGCGCCTACGCGCTGGTCGTCTTCAGCGCCGACGAGCCCGACCTGCTGGTGGCGGGAAGGCTCAACGCGCCGCTCGTCGTCGGCCTCGGGCTCGGCGAGTCGTTCGTCAGCAGCGACATCACCGCGCTGCTGCCGTACACCAAGCGCATCCTCATCCTCGGCGAGGGCGAGGTTGCCGCCGCGCGTCCCCACGGGGTGCAGGTGACGACGCTGCTGGGTGAGGCCGTCGAGGGCCGTGTCATCACCGTCGACTGGGACGCCGAGCAGGCGCAGAAGGGCGGCTTCCCGCACTTCATGCTCAAGGAGATCCACGAGCAGGCCGAGGCGGTCCGGCACTGCCTGGTGGGCCGCATCGACGAGAGCGGCACCGTGTCGCTGCCCGACCTCGGCATCGACGACGCGACGCTGGGACGCTTCCGCGCGGTCACCGTCGTCGCCTGCGGAACCGCGTGGATCGCCGGCCTGGTGACCAAGTACCTCGTCGAGGAGCTGGCCCGGGTGCGCGTCGACGTCGAGCCCGCCTCGGAGTTCCGCTACCGGGAGCCGCTGGTCGGCGACAACACGCTGGTCCTGGCCATCTCCCAGTCGGGCGAGACGGCGGACACCCTCGCCGCGGCGCGCGAGGCCAAGCGGCGCGGCGCCACCGTGATCGCGGTGACCAACGTGGTCGGCAGCGCGCTGGCGATGGAGGCGGACGGCGTGCTGTACATGCAGGCGGGGCCGGAGATCGGTGTCGCCGCCACCAAGACCTTCGTCACCCAGATGGCCTGCGGACTGCTGCTCGCGCTGCGCCTCGGGGACGCACGTGGTGAGCTGACCATCGACGAGCAGCACCGCATCACCGCCGAGCTGCAGCGGGTGCCCGAGCTGATCGAGTCGGTGCTGCAGGACGAGGCGCACATCGCCGAGATGGCGCAGCGCTACGCCCACGCGCGCAATGCCATGTTCATCGGCCGCGGCATCAACTTCCCCATCGCCCTGGAGGGTGCGCTGAAGCTGAAGGAGATCAGCTACGTGCACGCCGAGGGGTACGCCGCCGGGGAGCTGAAGCACGGGCCCATCGCGCTGCTCGACCCCGAGGTGCCGGTGGTGGCGATCGCCACCCAGGCGCGCACGCTGCCCAAGACGGTGAGCAACATCCAGGAGGTGCGCGCCCGCGAGGCGCCGGTGATCGCGCTGGTCACCGAGGGGCACAACCCGTTCGACTCCGAGCTGGCCCGCGACGTGCTCACCGTGCCGGAGTGCGACGAGATGGTGTCGCCGCTGGTGAACGTGGTGCCGCTGCAGCTCTTCGCCTACCACGTCGCCGTGCAGCGCGGCTGCGACGTCGACCAGCCGCGCAACCTGGCCAAGTCCGTCACCGTCGAGTGAGCGTCGCCGTCGGCGTCGACGTCGCCACCGTGTCGCGGATCGCGGCGGTGGCGGAGCGGAGGGCGAGGTTCCTGCAGCGCATCTACACCCCGCGCGAACGCGCGCGCTGCCAGGGCCATCCCGAGCGCCTGGCCACGCGCTGGGCGGCCAAGGAGGCGGTCAAGAAGCTGCTCGGCTCGCTGGGCGAGTACCCGCTGCCGCTCTACAAGGAGATCGAGGTCGTCAACCGGCGCGGTGGCGCACCGACGGCGCTGGTGCGCGGCGTCGACCGCGGCATCGCCCTGACGCTGAGCCACGAGCGCGACACCGCCGTCGCCGTGGCGGTGCTCGTGCTGCCCGAGGACCCGCTCGGCGCGCCGCTGGCCGCGCCGCTGCAGGAGGGCGTGACCCTTCCGCCGCGCCCCGACGACGGGCACAAGGGAACCTTCGGCACGGTGGTCGTCGTCGCCGGTGCGTCCGGCTTCACCGGCGCGGCCTACCTGTCCTCGATGGGCGCGGCGCGCGGCGGCGCTGGGCTGATCCGCGTCTGCGTCCCGGCGGCGGTCTACCCGGTGCTGGCCGCCAGGTGTGTCGAGGTGATGGCCCATCCGCTGCCGGACGGCGGCCGCGGCACCTTCGGCGCCGACTCGCTCGACGAGGTGCGCCGCGAGCACATGCCGCGCGCCACCACGATGGTCATCGGCCCCGGCCTCGGCCAGCGCGAGGACACGCAGGCCGCCGTCGCGGAGCTGCTGGAGTCGCTCACCTGTCCCGCGGTTGTGGACGCGGATGGCCTGAACATCGCGGCCCTTCGCGGTGTCGACTGGCGGCGCAGCGGGCAGCCCGTCGTGCTGACGCCGCATCCTGCGGAGATGGGACGCCTCGCCGGCGTCGACACCGCGACGGTGCAGTCCGACCGTGAGGGCACCGCGCGCCGCTACGCCCAGCGGCACGGCGCCGTCGTGGTGCTGAAGGGCGCGCACACCGTCGTCGCCGCGCCCGACGGGCGCATCCATACCGACGGCCATCCGGGCATCGTCGCCCTGGCCAGCGGCGGCACCGGCGACGTCCTCGCCGGACTCACCGGCGCCTTCCTGGCCGCCCGCATGGATGCGTTCGACGCCGCCGTGGCCGCCGTCACGGTGCATGCGGAGGCGGGCGCCGCGGTGCAGCGCGAACGCGGCCGCGCCGGGTCGCTGGCCGGGGACGTGCTCGACGCCCTGCCCGCCGCCCAGGAGCGGGTCCGCCGGGCGGTCGAGCGCCGCGGGTGACCCCGCCCGCCGACGTCCACCCCATGAAGTGGGCGGAGGTCGACCTCGGCGCGCTGCGCCGCAACCTTGCCGCCGTCCGCGATGCGGTCGGCGACGGGCCGCAGATCATGGCCATGGTCAAGGCGCAGGCCTACGGGCACGGCGGGGTCCCGGCGGCGCGGGCCCTGCTCGACGGCGGGGCGACCTGGCTGGGAGTGGCGCTCCCCGGCGAGGCCCTCGAGCTGCGCCGCGCCGGGATCGACGCGCCCATCCTCGTCGTGGGCGCCTCGCCGCCGGAGGCGCACCAGGCAATGATCGAGGCCGGCGTCGACGTCACCGTCTCCGATGCCGCCGGCCTCGACCCCATGATCGCCGCCGCCGGGCGGGCCGCACGCCGGGCGCGGGTGCAGCTCAAGCTGGAGACGGGGATGCACCGCCAGGGCATCCCGCCCGCCGCGCTGCCCGAGGTGCTGGCGCGGCTGGGCGCCAACCTCCGCCACCTCGAGCTCACCGGCGTCTTCACCCACCTCGCCGACGCCGACGGCGCCGACCCGGCCCACGCGGAGGAGCAGCACGCTCGCTTCCTGCCCGCCGTCGCGCAGGTGGCCGCGCTCGCACCCGAGGCGCTGGCGCACTGCGCCAGCAGCGCCGCGGCGCTGCGCTTCCCGCACATGCGCCACCGGCTGGTGCGCCCGGGCATCGCCCTCTACGGCTATGCGCCGGCCAACTGCCCGCCCGTTGCCTTGCGGCCGGCGATGACCGTCCGGGCGCTGGTCACCCATGTCCACACGGTGCCGAGGGGCGAGTACGTGGGCTACGGCTGCACCTGGCGGGCCGAGCGCGACACCCCGGTGGCCACCGTGGCCGCGGGCTACGCCGACGGGGTGCAGCGGGCGCAGTCCAACCGCGGCACCGTCGTCCTCGGCGGCACGCGCTGCCCCATCGTCGGACGGGTGAGTATGGACCAGGTCACCGTCGACGTCTCGGCGCTCGGCAGCGTGAGCCCCGGCGACGTGGCCACCCTGGTCGGCCCCGGCATTCCGGCGGACGACGTCGCCGCTGCCGGGGGGACCATCAGCTACGAGGTGCTCTGCGCCGTGTCGGGGCGCGTGCCCCGGCGGTTCGTGGAGTCATGACGGGATCGGCTCATTCGCATGAAACCGCCGCGTCGCCACGGTCCGCGCGGCGACAATGGCCGGCGTGACGGACATCCTGGTCCTCGAGGACGCCCACGATCCCGTCCTCGACGAGCAGCTCGCCCACCTGGAGGCCATCGAGCGCCGCCAGGAGCAGCTCTACGCCGCCTACGAGGCAGAGCTGACCGGCAGCGCCCACCGCGACACCGCGGAGCCACCCCTCCCCGAGGACGCCTGGCCCGAGGCCATCCCCGCGCCGCCCGCGCCCGAGGACGACCTCGCCGTCCACCTCGCCTGGCTGGAGCTGGCCCGCGAGGTCCTCGGCGCCCGGGCCGCCCGCAACCGCGACGAGCTGCAGCGTCTCTCCAGCCAGTGGATGGTCGCCCAGCGCCACCTCGACCGGGTCCGCCCCGAGGAGGTGGCCACCCTGGTGGAGGCGCAGGCCCGCGTCCGCGAGCGCATCGCCGCCGACGAGACCGTCTGCGGGCTGCTCCGCTCCCTCGGCGGCCAGCTCGCCGCCTGGGAGGCCGCCCACCCCGCGCCCGACGCGCCGCTGCCGGCGGCCGACCTCGCCCTGGTCCGCCGCCTCCTCGAGGAGTCCGCGGAGCAGCGCGCCCGGGCCGCCCGCCGGCTCACCGCAACCGTTCTCGAGGTCCTGTGCGGCGTCGCCCTCGACCTCGAGGTGGTGCAGCGGCGCGTCGAGCACGACCCCGCCGCCTCGGGCGAGGCCTTCGGCGAGCTCAGCCGGCGCATCGGCGACGCCGTCGAGGACCTGCGCGCCCTGCCCCACACCGAGGTGATCGTGCCGGCTCCGGGCGAGCCGCTCCACGCCACCCTTCGCCGCTGCGTCGAGCGGCACCAGTCGCGGCTGGCCGTCGACCTGGCCTGGAGCGGCGCCGACCCGGTGGAGGAGGAGGTGCGGGGCGCCATCGCCTGGGTGGCCCAGGAGTTCCTCGTCGCCGCCTCGGAGGCGACCGCCCGCGGCGCCGGGCTGGCGCTGAGCGGCGGCCCGGACGGGGCGCGGCTGGCGATGACCGGCGACGCCGGCCTTGCCGAACCGGCCGACGGGGTCGAGCCCGGCTGGCTGCTCCGCTGCCGGGCCCGCGCCGCCGCCGCCGGCGGTGTCCTCACCGTCGACGCCGGCACCGGCCGCTGCGCCGTCGAGGTCAGCTTCCCGGCCGGTTGACGGCGAGCTTCAGCTCGCCGAGGAGGGGGCCGGGGGAGGATCTGCCCCCCCCGTTTGGCGCGCGTTTGAGCGCGCCGAGGTCAGACGCCTGCTCGCTGGCCGACGCGGGCGCTGGCGTCGCGGAGCAGCCCGGCGAGGCGGGCCACCTGGAGCAGGTCGTCGTCGCCCAGCTGGTCGAGGATGCGGCGGAAGCTCTCCGAGCCGAGCCCGTGCAGCTGCTCGGTGAAGCGCCGCCCGCCCTCGGTGAGCGAGAGGCGCACGGTGCGCCGGTCGTCCTCGCTGCGCTCGCGGAGCAGCATGTCGCGCTCCACCAGGCGGTCGACGATGGCGCTCGCCGAGGGAGCCGAGATGGAGAGCGCCTCGGCCAGCGCGCCGACGGTCGTCGCCCCCCGCTCGTGCACCGTCGCCAGCGCGTGCAGCTGTCCCATGGAGATGTCGCAGCAGCGGAAGAACTCCATCGAGGAGCGCCGCCGCTCGGCGACGAGCTCCCCGAGCGCGGCCATGGCCGCCTCGACCGAGGGACGCCGGGCGGCGCTCACACCAGCGCCGCCACCGCCGCCGGCTCCTCGCCGGGCGCGGCCGCCTCCAGCGCGACCTGCGGGTCGCCGCGGCGCCGCAGGGGCACCTCCTTGACGAAGAGCACGGCGACGAGCGCGAGCACGCCGGTGATCACGCCGATCCAGAACATCTCGGCGGTGGCGGCGGCGAAGGCGTTGTGCACCCCCGCGACGACGGCCCTCGACCCCGTCGCCGCGCCGACGCCGGTCAGCGAGCCGCGGCTCGGGCTGTTGGCGATGCGGTCGGCCACGCTCTGGGGCACCCCGGCGGCGACCAGCTTGACGGGGAGCTGTGCCGCGAACTGCGAGTTGAAGACGGTGCCGGCGATGGCCAGCCCGATCGAGCCGCCCACCTGGCGGAAGAAGGTGAGCGTCCCGGTGGCCGCGCCCATCAGCCGCGGCGGCACCACGTTCTGCACGATGGTGGTGTAGCCGGACATGCCGGGACCGATGCCCAGGCCGACCACGGCCATCATCCCCCAGAGCGTCCAGTCGCCCGTGGTTGCGGTCAGGTTCGTCATCAACAGCATGCCGCCGAGCAGGAGCGCCGCGCTGGTGACGATGATCCAGCGATAGCGGCCGGTGCGGCTGATCAGCCGGCCGGTGAGGACGCTGCCGCCGATCAGGCCGAGCAGCAGCGGCCAGGTCTCGTAGCCCGACTGGGTGGCGCTGTCGCCGCGCACCACCTGGTAGAACCGTGGCAGGTAGATGATCGCCGCGAACATGCCGATGGCCACCATCAGCGTCACCGCGATCGACGCCGAGAAGGTGCGCTGGCGGAAGAGTCCCAGCGGCACGATCGGCTGCCGCGCCCGCGACTCGATCACCACGAACAGGGCCAGCAGCGCGGCGCCGATGAGGAGCAGGCCGCCGACCTCGAAGCTCCCCCAGCCGGGCAGCGTGCCGTCGGGGCCGGTGTTGCCCTTGTTGCTGAGGCCGAGCAGGAGCGGCACCATGCCGGCGGTGAACACGGCGGTGCCGAGGTAGTCGAAGTCGCGCGCCCTCGTCTCGGGACGCCGCGTGTTGTGCAGCACGGTGGAGATGACGAAGAGCGCGGCGATGCCGATGGGCAGGTTGACGTAGAAGATCCAGTGCCAGCTCACCTTGTCGGTGAGGAAGCCGCCGATGAACGGGCCGAGCAGGAAGCTGAGGCCGAAGACGGCGCCGAAGAGCCCCTGGTAGCGGCCGCGCTCGCGGGCGTCGAAGAGGTCGCCGATGATGGCCAGCGAGATGGGGAAGAGCGCGCCGGCGCCGAGGCCCTGCACCGCCCGGAAGGCGATCAGCTCGCCGATCGTCTGGCTCAGTCCGCTGAGCGCCGAGCCCAGCAGGAAGAGGGCGATGCCGATCATGAGCAGCGGCTTGCGCCCGTAGGCGTCGGACAGCTTGCCGTAGACGGGCACGGTGATCGTGCTGGTGAGCAGGTACACGGTGACCACCCAGGCGTACTGGTCGCTCCCGTGCAGGTCGGTGACGATGCGCGGCAGGGCGGTGCCGACCACGGTCTGGTCGAGGGAGCTGAGGAACAGCGCCATGAGCACGGCGCCGAGCACCACCAGGCGCGAGCGGTGGGCGAGGGCGGCGGACTGGCCGGTGGGCAAGGCTGGGACTCCTGGGCTGGATCGGGCTGTGGCGGCGGTTAGGATACCACGAAAACTTCGCGTATGAAATCGTTAGTCGCCTTCTATGGAAACGGCGCGGTCACGAGCCGGCTGGCTGCGGGCGGCGGGGCGGCGTATCATCGGGGCACCCCAGGGGGAGCTCGAAGCTGAGAGGCCGCCACGGAGGCGGCGACCCCGAACGACCCGGCCGGTAATGCGGCCGGAGCAATGGGCCAGCCGGCCGGCTCCGTCGTTCCCCCGTGGCGCACGGAGACACGATGACCGCCAGCAGCACCGCCGACCGCCTCGCCGCGGCGCGCCTCTACGTGGTCACCGAGGCCGCCCACGACGCGACGCGGGTGGAGGCGGTGGTCCGCGCGGCCTGCCGGGGCGGCGCCGGCGTCGTGCAGCTGCGGCGCAAGGGCGACGAGGGCCTGGCCCTGCTGCGGCTGGCGGAGCGCTGCCGCACGATCACCGCGGAGGCGGGCGTGCTCTTCGTCGTCAACGACCGGCTCGACGTGGCCATGGCCTGCGGCGCGGACGGGGTGCACCTCGGTCAGGACGACCTGCCGCTGACGGTGGCGCGCCGGCTCTGGCCGGCGGGCCTGGTCGGGCGCTCGACCCACTCCCTGGCCCAGGCGCTGGCCGCGGTCGAGGAGGGGGCCGACTACATCGGGGTCGGACCTGTCCACGCAACGCCGACCAAGCCCGGACGGCCGGCGGTCGGCCTCGCCTGTGTGCGTGAGGCCGCGGCGCACGTGCGCATCCCCTGGTTCGCCATCGGCGGCGTCGACGCGTCGACCGTCGGCGCCGTGCTCGATGCGGGCGCGCGGCGGGTCGCGGTGGTGCGCGCGGTGTGCGACGCGCCGGACGTCGCGGAGGCGGCGCGCGCGCTGCGGACCGCCCTCGACGCCCGCCTCGCGGCTCCGGAGGTGGTGGCGTGAGCATCAGCATCCGGGTCAACGGCGACGCCCGCCAGGTGGAGGAGGGCCTCACCGTGGCGGCTCTCCTCGACGCGCTGGGAGTCAAGGCGCAGCGCGTCGTGGTCGAGCACAACATGCGCATCCTGCACGGCGAGGACTTCGCGCAGGCGCGCATCGCGGACGGGGACGAGCTCGAGGTTCTCCAGTTCGTCGGCGGCGGATGATCGGAGGTTCTGGACAGACATGACACTGACGGACGTCGCCGCGGCGGACGAGCTGCGCATCGGCAGCGCGACGCTGCGCAACCGCCTGATCCACGGCACCGGGAAGTTCCCCTCCGACGAGGTGCTGCGCGGGTGCCTCGACGCCGCCCGCCCCGACATGGTCACCCTGGCCATCCGCCGCCTGTCCCTCGACGGCGGCGGGCGCAACGAGCTGGCGGGAGTCGACCTGTCGCGGTTCACCCTGCTGCCCAACACGGCGGGCGCCACCACCGCGCAGCAGGCCATCCGGCTGGCCCACCTGGCCCGCGCCGCCAGCCTCAGCGACCTCATCAAGGTCGAGGTGGTCGGCGACGAGCGCACGTTGCTGCCAGACCCGGCAGGAACGCTGGAGGCGACCCGGGTGCTGGCCGAGGAGGGCTTCACCGTGCTCGCCTACACCAGCGACGACGTGGTGCTCGCCCTGCGCCTGCAGGAGGCCGGCGCGGCGGCGGTGATGCCGGGGGCGGCGCCGATCGGCACCACCCTGGGCATCCAGAACCCCTTCAACGTCAGGCTGATCATCGACCGGCTGGAGGTGCCGGTGGTGGTCGACGCCGGGCTCGGCGTGCCCAGCGAGGCGGTGCGCTGCATGGAGTGGGGCGCGGCGGCGGTGCTGGTCAACACAGCGATTGCGCGCGCGCGCAATCCCGTGGAGATGGCGCGCGCCTTCACCGAGGCGGTGGCGGCGGGACGGCGGGCGCACCTCGCGGGGCGGGCCGAGATCAGCTTCGAGGCGGTCGCCTCCAGCCCCACGGCTGGCCTGCCGTCGTCGTCGTCGTAGGTGGCGTCGCAGCGCGGCTTCGGCGCCGGGGGGCCGACCCTCGCCGACGTCGGTGAGTCCGGGCTGCTGGCGCGGCTCCTGGGCGGGCGCCTGGTCAGCGCGCCCGGCCTGCTGCTCGGTCCCGGCGACGACGCCGCGCTCTGGCAGCCGCCGGCGGGCAGGGTGCTGGTGCTGACCCAGGACGCCCTGGTCGAGGGCGTCGACTTCCGCCGCGACTGGACGTCTCCCCACCTGCTGGGTCGGCGGGCCCTGGCGCTGTCGCTGTCCGACCTCGCCGCCATGGGTGCCGAGCCCGCCTGGTGCCTGGTGGCCCTCTGCGCGCCCGGGGACACCCCGCTCGCCGACGTCGAGGCGCTGCACGACGGCCTCCAGGCGATGGCCGCCGAGCACGGCTGCGCCATCGTCGGGGGCGACGTGAGCGCCATCGACGGGCCGCTGGTGCTCGACGTCGTCGCCGGCGGCACGGTGGTCGCCGAGCGCGCGCTGCGTCGCGACGCGGGCACGGTGGGCGACGTCCTGGCCGTGACCGGTGAGCTGGGCCGGGCCGCTGCGGGACTGCGCCTGCTGCGCGACCCCGCGCTGGCGGCCGGGATCGATCCTGCGGTCGTGGATGGCTGGCGATCGGCGCAGCTCGACCCGGTGCCGCGCCTCGCCGAGGGCCGTGCGCTGGCGGAGCACGGGGTGCGCTGCGCGGGCGACCTCAGCGACGGCCTCCTCGTCGACGCCGGTCGCACCGCCGCCGCGTCCGGCTGCGGCGCCGAGCTGTGGCGCGACGCCCTGCCCGTCGGCGGCGCGCTGCGCACCGCCTTTCCCGCGGACTGGCCCGCCCTGGCCCTCGGCGGGGGCGAGGACTTCGAGCTGCTCGCGGCCGCACCCGCCGCGGTCCTCGACGGCTGGCCGTCCGCGCTGGCGCCGCTGCGCGTCGTCGGGCGTCTCGTCGAGGGCGGCGGGGTCACCCTGCGCTCGTGCGACGGCGGAGAGGTGCTCGCGCTTCCCGCGGTGGCCTCGCGACACTTCGGGTCGTGATCGACAGAAACACGGCGGACGCGGTGGTGCTCAGCGACTCGCCGCTCCGCACCGAGGCGCTGGGTCGCACCCTCGGCGCAGCCCTGCAGCCCGGCGACGTGCTCGCCCTCGACGGCGACCTGGGCGCGGGCAAGACGGTGCTGGTCCGCGGCCTCGCCGAAGGCGCCGGCGCCGACCCGCTGACGGTGCGCAGCCCGACCTTCGTGCTGCACCACGTCTATCGCGGCACGCGGCTGACCCTGCACCACCTCGACTGCTACCGGCTCGGCGAGGGCGCCGACCTCGCCGCACTCGACGTCGACGCGCTGGCGGAGGACGGCGCGCTGGCCGTGGAGTGGGGCGCGTACGCACCCCGGCTCGCCGAGCTGAACGCGGCCCACGTCCACATCGACGTGCTCGACGGGACGCGGCGGCGCATCACGCTGCGCGCACTTCCCGCACATCTGCGCGCGGCGCTGGACGCGCAGCGATGAGCGGCCCCATCCTGGCCATCGACACGTCCTCGCGGCGCCGCGCGCTCTGCGTCCTCGCCGCGGCGGACGGCGGGCTCTTGGCGGCGCGGCGGCTCGAGGGACGCCACCTCGACCGCACCCTGCCCGCAGCGCTCGGCGCCCTGCTCGGCGAGAGCGCGCCGACCGCCGTCGCCGTGGTGCTCGGCCCCGGGTCGTACACCGGGCTTCGCGTCGGGATCGCCGCTGCGCTGGGCCTTGCCCATGCTCGCGATCTGCCGCTGCACGGCATCGCCGCCCTCGACGCCGTCGCCCGCGCCGCGCCGCCCCAGGCGGCGCTCGTCGAGGCCGTCGCCGACGCGGGCCGCGGCGCCCTCTACGCCGCCCGCTATCAGCGCGACGGCGGCGGACTGCGCCGCACCGACGGCCCGCGCCGGGTCGACCCGGGGGCGTGGAGGCCGGCGCCAGGACACGTCGCGGTGACCCTCGACGCCCTCGACGGCGCGCTGCCCTGCGACGACCGCGCCGCCGCCGCCCTGGCCGAGGCGGCGGCCGCGGCGGCGTCGGAGGCGCCGTTGCCACGTGCAGGACTCGAGCCCGTGTACCTCGGCGGAGATGCGTCTGCGCCGTCAGGGCCGCGCGTATGATGGCCGCAAGGTCATGCAGGTCGTACCCCGAGTCGCCATCGAGCCGATGCGCGAGGAGGACATCCCCACCGTCCAGGCGATCGAGAAGGAGATCTTCCTGACGCCGTGGCCGAAGAACGCGTACCACCGCGAGCTGTCGCAGAACCGGCAGGCCTCCTACCTGGTGATGCGCGAGGACCATCGCATCGTCGGGTACGGCGGCCTCTGGAAGGTGTTCCACGAGGCGCACATCACCACCATCGGGGTTCGCGCCTCTGACCAGAACCGGGGGTACGGCCGCGCCCTCTTCGCCGCGCTGGTGCAGCGCTCCTACGCGCTGGGCGCGCGCTGGATCACCCTGGAGGTGCGTCCCACCAACGAGCATGCCATCCGGCTCTACGAGGCCTTCGGCTTCAAGTCGATCGGGCGTCGCCGCGGCTACTACACCGACAACGGCGAGGACGCCCTGATCATGTGGAGCGACAGCATCCACGCGCCGGCCTTCAAGCGCAACTTCAAGGAGATGCTGCGGACCCTGCCGGTGGCGGTGTCGGGCGTGGGCGACGAGCCCCCGCCGGGATATCCCGACCACTGAACCTCCTCGCCGTCGAGACCTCCTGCGACGAGACGGCCGCCGCGGTCCTGCGCGACGGGCGTGAGCTGATCTCCTCCGTCGTCGCCTCGCAGGTCGACCTGCACGCGCGCTACGGCGGCGTCGTCCCCGAGCTGGCGGCCCGCGCCCACCTCGACGCCATCGCACCCACCGTCGACGAGGCGCTGCAACCGGTCGGCGGCTGGGACGGCGTCGACGCCGTCGCGGTCACGCGCGGACCCGGCCTGATCGGGTCATTGTTGGTCGGAACTGCGTACGCGCAGAGCGCAGCGCTGGCGCGCGGCCTGCCCATCACCGGGGTCTCGCACCTCGCCGGCCACGTCTACAGCGCCATGCTCGCCGACCCCGAGCTGCAGCCGCCCTACCTCGCCCTGGTGGTGAGCGGCGGCCACACCGACTGCGTGGTGCTGCGCGACCACGGCGACGCGGTGCGACTCGCGGCGACGCGCGACGACGCGGTGGGGGAGGCGTTCGACAAGGTGGCGCGCATGCTGGGGCTCGCCTATCCGGGCGGGCCCGCGGTGCAGCGCGCGGCGGAGGACGGCGACGCGTCGCGCTTCCCGCTGCCGAGGACGCGGCTGGAGGACTCGTTCTCCTTCTCCGGGCTGAAGACGGCGGTCCGCTACGCGGTGCGCGACCTCGGGCCGGAGCAGCTCGACGAGCGCGGGGTGCCGGTCGACCCGCAGGTGGTCGCCGACCTCGCCGCCGCCTTCCAGCGAGCCGCGGTCGACCAGCTCGTCGGCGGGCTGGAGCAGGCGCTGGAGCGCAGCGGCGCGGATCGCATCGCCGTGGTGGGCGGGGTGGCCGCCAACGCACCGCTGCGCGACGCGGTCCGGGAGCGCTTCGCCGGGCTGCGCGTGGTCATCCCCCCGCTTCGCCACTGCACCGACAACGCTGCCATGATCGCGGTGGCCGGCTGGCACCGCCTCCAGGTCCGGGGCGCCGACCAGCCCGGCTTCGAGGTCGATCCCGGCCTCGGCGAGTTCGCCTGACCCCCTGTCCACGGGTCAAAAGTTAAGCTACCCTAATTCCCGCAGCCGCCAGCGCGCGCACCGTCGCACGAGTTGGAGATCCTCGCCGCCATGACCTACGCCCAAGCCGCCGGTCTTGGAGCCGTCGCCGGCCTGACCATCTTCCTGGGCCTGCCCGTCGCGCGGGTGGGGCGGCCGCGTCCCGCGCAGCTCGCCTTCCTCACCGCGGCGTCGGTGGGGGTGCTGATCTTCATCTTCTTCGACGTCATCAGCAACGCCTCGCAGACCATCGAGACCGCGCTGGACTCGAACCGCGGCACCGGCATCGGCTACGGCCTCCTCCTCGCCGCCGGCCTCGCGGTGGGCTCGCTCGGTCTCGTCGTCTTCGAGCGGGTGATGAAGCGGCGGCGCTCCTCGATGCCCTCGGGCCCCGGCGCCCTGTCCGCCGCCGCCAGCCTCGACCCGCCCACCGCGCCGGCCGCCCCCGCGCGGCGCCAGCCCGTCTCCGGCGTCTACCGGGTGGCGCTGTTCATCGCCATCGGCATCGGCCTGCACAACTTCTCGGAGGGCCTGGCCATCGGCCAGTCCGCCGCGGCCTCCGCGTACCGGCTCTTCTACGTCCTGGTCATCGGCTTCGGGCTGCACAACATCACCGAGGGCTTCGGCATCACCGCGCCGCTCTTCGGCGAGCGCCCCTCCTGGCGCTTCCTCGGCCTGCTCGGGCTCGTCGGCGGCGGCCCCACCTTCGTGGGCACCCTGCTCGGCTACCAGTTCCGCAGCCCGGCCATCTCGGTGCTCTTCCTCGCCCTGGCGGCCGGCGCCATCCTCTACGTCATCGGCGAGCTGCAGCATGCCGGCCGCAAGATCGGCGCCCACGACGTCGCCATGGTGGGGCTGCTCACCGGCTTCCTCGTCGCCTACGGCACCGATCTGCTCCTCCACGCCGCCGGGGCCTGACCTCCTTGCCTCTCTGGCACTCGATCCCGTAGAGTGTTAGCAGTCTCTACCCGAGAGTGCTAATCCGTGTCCGGAGGAGGTCTTCGTGGCCGTCAACCTGCGTCCACTTGCTGATCGTGTCGTGGTCAAGCCCCTCGAGCGCGAGGAGGTGACCAAGAGCGGCATCGTGCTGCCCGACACCGCCAAGGAGAAGCCCCAGGAGGGCCTGGTCGAGGCCGTGGGCAACGGTCGCTTCAACGAGCAGACCGGACAGCGCGTCGCCCTCGACGTCAACGTCGGCGACCGCGTGATCTACGCCAAGTACGCCGGCAGCGAGGTCAAGATCGACGAGACCGAGTACCTGATCCTCTCGGAGAAGGACATCCTCGCCGTCGTCGCCAACGGCAAGAGCTGAGCCTCGCCCACCCAGGTCGCGCGCGGCGCGGCGCTGCCCAGAGCAGAGCCGCCGCGCCGCCGCCCGCGCCCCTTCTCCCGGAGGTCCTGATCCCCCATGCCCGCCAAGCAGCTCGTCTTCGACGCCGAGGCGCGTGAGGCGCTGAAGCGCGGCGCCGACGCCCTCGCCGACGTGGTCGCCGTCACCCTCGGCCCGCGCGGCCGCAACGTGATCCTCGACAAGAAGTTCGGCGCCCCGCTGGTGATCAACGACGGCGTCACCATCGCCCGCGACATCGAGTTCAAGGACCACTTCGAGAACATGGGCGCGGCGCTGGTCAAGGAGGTCGCCACCAAGACCAACGACGTCAGCGGCGACGGCACCACCACCGCCACCGTGCTGGCCCGGGCGATGATCGACGAGGGGCTGCGCAACCTCGCCGCCGGCGCCTCGCCGACGGGGTTGCGCCGCGGCATGCTCGCCGCCGCCGAGGCCGTCGCCGACGCCGTGCGCAAGAGCGCCACGCCGATCAAGGGTCGCGACGACATCCGCCGCGTTGCTGCCATCTCTGCCGGAAACGAGGAGATCGGCGAGATGATCGCCGACGCCTTCGACCGGGTCGGCCGCGAGGGAGTCATCTCCGTCGAGGACGGCCAGGGCCTGGAGACCGAGGTCGAGGTCGTCGAGGGCATGCAGTTCGACCGCGGCTACATCTCGCCGTACTTCGCCACCGACCAGAGCAGCATGGAGGCGGTGCTGGAGGAGCCCTACATCCTCGTCACCGACCGCAAGGTGAGCGCCGTCGCCGACCTGCTGCCGGTGCTGGAGAAGGTGGTGCAGACCGGCCGCCCGCTGCTCATCGTCGCCGAGGACGTCGAGGGTGAGGCGCTGGCCACGCTGGTGGTCAACAAGCTCCGCGGCACCTTCACCGCCGTCGCCGTCAAGGCGCCCGGCTTCGGCGACCGCCGCAAGGCGATGCTCCAGGACCTCGCCGTCCTGTGCGGCGGCCAGGTGGTCAGCGAGGAGGTCGGCCTGCGCCTCGACCTGGCCACGCTCGACCAGCTGGGCCGCGCCCGGCGCGCGGTCGTCACCAAGGACGACACCACCGTGGTGGACGGCGCGGGCACCGAGGACGAGGTGAAGGGCCGGGTCGCCCAGATCAAGCGGGAGATCGAGGACACCGACTCGGACTGGGACCGCGAGAAGCTCCAGGAGCGCCTGGCCAAGTTGGCCGGTGGGGTGGCCGTCGTCAAGGTCGGGGCGGCCACCGAGGTCGAGCTGAAGGAGAAGAAGCACCGGATCGAGGACGCGCTGTCCGCGACCCGGGCCGCGGTCGAGGAGGGCATCGTGGCCGGCGGTGGCACGGCGCTGATCCGG
>DASRDZ010000071.1:0-69664 GCA_035652335.1 Candidatus Dormiibacterota bacterium | reverse complement strand
CTCTACGTCAAGGGCGCCTACTACCTGGAGCCGGAGTCGGTCGGCGTCAAGCCGTACTACCTGCTCAAGCAGGCGCTCGACGAGGCGGGCAAGGTGGCCATCGGCAAGATCGCCCTGCGCGACCGCGAGCACCTCTGCCGGATCGCCCTGCACGGCAGGGGGATCGTCCTCAACACCCTGCACTGGCCCGACGAGATCCGCGACATGGGTGAGCTCTCCCTCCCCGAGCAGGAGGTCGAGATCCGCAAGCAGGAGCTGGCCATGGCGCGGATGCTCATCGAGAACCTGAGCGCCGCCTTCGACCCCACCCGCTACCACGACGAGTACCGCGAGGCGGTGATGCAGGTGGTCGACGCCAAGATGGAGAACCGCGAGGTGGAGCGCCCCGCCGAGGTCGAGCCGCCCAAGGTGATGGACCTCATGGCGGCGCTGAAGGCGTCGGTCGAGGCCTCCAAGCAGGGGCGCGCGGCGCAGGCGGAGACGCGCGAGGCGGCGGCCGGCGGGACCCGGTCGCGCCGCAAGTCGGGGGAGAGCGCCACCGCGGCGCGCCGCGAGACGACCCGGCGCCGCAAGGCGTCGTAGCCCCCAGGTGGCGCCGAGACCGACCGGACGGCGACGCACCACCCGCTCCGCCGACCCCACCCTCCCCATCGCCCTGCCCGCGCCGTCGGCGCTGCCCGGGCGCATCCGGCCCGAGCGCTCGGTGCCCTGCAGCGCGCCGTTCGACTCGCCGGAGTGGCGCTTCTCGGTGGACTGGGACGGCGTGCGCGCCCTCCTCTTCGCCGGCGCGGACGGCGCCATCCGCCTGCAGGGTGAGCGCCTCCAGGACCTGACCCCGCTGGTGCCCGAGGTGGCCGCCGTGGCACAGGCCCTGCCCCAGCGTGCCGCCGTCCTCGACGGCGTCCTCGCCGTGCTCGACCCGGAGGGTCGTCCCGACCTCGCCGCGCTCGCCCAGCGCCTCTGCGGCGGCCCGCGGGTGGCGCCGGCCGTGTTCCTGGCCACCGACCTGCTCCACCTCGACACCACCCCGACCACGGCCTGGAGCTTCGACCGCCGCCTGGAGACGTTGCGCGGCGCCGTGGCCGCCGACTCGCACCTGCAGGTGCCCGACTGGGTGCGCGGCGACGGGCACGCCTTCCACGAGGCGGCCGAGGAACGCGGGCTGAGCGCCGTGCTGGCGCGTCGCGCGGAGGCGCGCTACCACCCGGGGGTGGCCTCGCCCGACCGCCTGCGCATCGCCATCGAGGACCGCGTCGACGCGGTGGTGACCGGAGTCGAGCAGGCCGAGCGCGGCCACGTGCGATTGCACGGGGGCGAATACGTCGAGGGGCGTCTCGTGCCCTGTGCGCGGGTGGAGGCCAACTGGTCCGAGCCGGTGGCGAGCTGGCTGCGGGCTCGGGTCACCGAGCTTGCCACCGACGAGGCGCCGTACGACGGCGGTGTGCCTCCGCACGTCGACGGGGAGGTGGCCTGGCTGCGCCCCCACCTGACGGTCACGCTGCGCCACGGTGGCCGCGCCGCGGACGGCATGCTCCGCTTCCCGGTCGCGGTGGCGCTGCGCGAGGACCTCGAGCCCGCCGCCTGCGTCCGCCGCGCCCCGGTGCCGCCCCCCCACGACGTGCCGCGTCCCGCCGGGTGGCGCCCCACGGTGCTGTCGACGCTGCCCTTCCCCGAGCCGCTCACAGAACCGCCCCTGCGCAGGTGACGGTGCGGCTGGTCGCCGTCGACCTCGACGGCACCATCGTGCGGCGCGACCGCACGGTGTCGCCCCGCGTGCGTGCCGCGCTGCAGGCATGCGCAGCGCGCGACATCCCGGTGGTGGTGGCCACCGCCCGCCGCTGGGTGCGCACCGCCGCGCTGGTCGAGGACCTCGGGCTGCGCGGGCACTGCATCGTCGCCGGCGGCGGCGCGGTGCGGCGCATCCCCGGCGGGCACGTCGAGGTGGCCGCGGCCCTGCCCCGATCGGTTGTGGCCGCTGCTGTCCGCAACATCGACGCCTGCGGGCTGCAGCCGATGGTCGGCGCGCAGCACGGGGAGGTGCAGCTGAGCGGAGCGGCGCGGCGTGACACGCCGACGGTCGCCCGCTACCTGGCGCGCGGCGCGACTCGCCGTGTCTCCCTCGAGGAACTGGCGGCCTGGCCCGCCACGCGCGTCCTGGCCATGGGACCGTCCGCGCTGATCCACGCGGCCGCCCGGCGCTGCACCGGGCTGGGACGCATCCTGGTGCAGGACGCCATCTTCACCCACGACGCCGGCGGCGAGCGGGTGCTGGAGCTGCACGTCATGAAGTGGGACAAGGGGAACGCCCTGCACGCGCTCTGCACCCAGCTGGGCATCCCCGCCGGCGAGACCCTCGTCCTCGGCGACGCGCCCAGCGACCTGCCCATGCTGGAGATCGCCGGGATCCCGGTGGTGATGGGGCAGGCCGAGCCCGGCATGAAGCGCCGCGGCTGGACCGTCGCCCCCTCGGTCCTCGACGACGGCGCCGCCTGGGCCATCGAGCGCTTCGCCCTGGGAGGCTGAAACACCCCTGCGACGGCGCGGGCTTGCCGCGCGGCGGCATGTGGGATGATCAGGACGCTGCGCAGCAGCAGGAGCTCCCCGCACGACGCGATCGGCCTGCCGCGCGCCATCAAGGAACCCCGCCGATGGCGATCCTGATGTGTCGACCCGAGTTCTTCGGCGTCGAGTACGAGATCAACCCCTGGATGCACGTCGCCAACGCGGTCGACCGCAACCGGGCCATGCAGCAGTGGGAGGCGCTGCAGCGCGCCTACGTCGAGCTGGGACAGGACGTCGTGCTCGCCGAACCGGTGCCCGGCCTGCCCGACATGGTCTTCACCGCCAACGCCGGCGTGGTCTGGGACGGCACCGCTGTGCTCAGCCGCTTCCGCCATCCCGAGCGCCAGGGTGAGGAGGTGCTCTGGGAGAAGGCCTTCGAGTCGCAGGGGTTCGAGGTGGTGCGGCCGCCCCGGGAGATGGCCTTCGAGGGCGCCGGTGACGCGCTGTTCGTCGGCGACACCCTGTTCGCCGGGTACGGCTTCCGCACCGACCGCGAGGCGCACCGCTTCGCCGGCCGCGCCCTGGGCGTCGACGTCGTCTCGCTGGAGCTGGTCGACCCGCGCTTCTACCACCTCGACACCTGCTTCTGCCCGCTCGACGAGCGCACGGTGATCTTCGCGCCCCAGGCGTTCTCGCCACGATCGGCCAGAACCATCCGCAGGCTGGTGCCGCACGTCATCGAGGTGCCCACCGAGGTGGCGGCCGGCTTCGCCTGCAACGCCATCGCCCTGGGCAGCCGGGTGATCTCCTCGACCGCCGCCGAGCGCCTCGGTCCCGAGCTCCACGCCGAGGGCTTCGACACCATCGCCCTGCCCATGACCGAGTTCATGAAGTCGGGCGGTGGGGTGCGCTGCCTCTCGCTTCCCCTCGACACCGGCCGGAAGGCCGCCTGACCCCGGCTCAGCCCTCGACCCAGCGGTCCCCCGACTCGGCGTGGGCGAGGATCATCCCGCTGCGCAGCCCGTGGATGGTGACGCGGATGCGCTCCGCGTCGAAGAGAAGGCGCACGGCGTCGACGATCTCGACACCTCCGGCCAGAACTCGGGCGCGCGCCGACTCCAGGCCGTGGTGGGCGGCGATCTCGGCGCTGGGGTGGCGGGCGAGCAGCTCGCGGCAGCGGGCCAGGTCGTCGGCGTCGAGGTGGGCCTCGCGGTCGCGGCCGAGCAGCACGGGAAGGGTGGAGGCGGTGCCGCCGGTGGCCACGACGTGGTCGGGGTGCGCCTCGGGAGCCGAGCGCAGCACCGCCATCACGCCCTCGAAGCAGGCGCGGCGCTCCCCGTCGGTGGGCGGGTCGGAGTGGAGCCAGCGGTCGGTCGCCGCGCCGGAGCCGATGGGCAGGCTGCGCACCGTCGAGGCGTGACGGCGCGGCCCCACGGCGAACTCGGTGCTGCCGCCGCCGATGTCGCACACCAGCAGCGTGCCGTGACCCGTGACCACGCTCGAGGCCCCGCGGAAGGACAGCCGCGCCTCCACCTCACCCGGCAGCACCACGCAGGGCGCGCCGAACGCCGCGCCGAATGCGCGCACCGCCGCCTCGCGATCCGCTGCCTTGCGCACCGCCTCGGTGGCGCCAAGCAGGCGCACCGCGGCGCCGTGCTCGCCCGCCACCGAGGCCAGCCGCGCCAGCGACTCGGACACCTCGCGGATGCGTCCCTCGCCGATCCGGCCGGTGGCCTGCACCGCCGCGCCCAGCCGGGGCATCAGCACCTCGCGGTGCACCTCGCGCACCGTGCCGTCGGATTCCGCGGTGCCCACCAGCATGTGCACCGTGTTGCTGCCCACGTCGACCGCGGCCACCCGTCGTCCGTTCACGGTGCGACAGTGTGGCGCAAAGCCCGCGACGCCTATTCGCGATGGATGAGGGAGGTCACCACCGACTGGTACTGCTTGGTGTCGCCGTAGAGGCCGTGCTTGGCGATCGACGAGTCGCCCTGGTAGTAGGCCGCCAGGGTGGCGTTGACGTCGCCGTCGTGGATCTGCAGCAGGTGGTGGAGGAGCAGGCAGCCCGCCAGCACGTTGTCGGCGGCGACGTGGAGGTCGAGCGGCCGCCCCGCCAGGTACCTGGAGATCCACTCGCCGGTGTACGGCTCGATCTGCATCATCCCGACGGCGCCGGTCGGCGACACCACGCCCTGCTGCCAGCCGCTCTCCATCCAGGCCACCGCGCGCACCACCTTGGGGTCGACGCCGACCTCGGTGGCGGTGTGGGTCAGCAGCGCGTTGGCGCGGGCGAGGCGCCCGGGGATCTGCAGCACCGCGCCCGCGTGCAGCAGGGTGTTGACCCCGATGCCGTTGGCGCGGGCCAGCGCGGTGGGGTCGACGCCGTAGGCCCGGGCGATCTTGAACAGGCCATCCCCGGCACGAACCGTGTAGCTCTCGGTGTCGGGGGTGCCGCGCGTGTAGCCGGGCAGCCCGACCGAGGTGTCGGGGATCTGCAGCAGCTGGCCGACCCGGATGAGGTTGGGATTGCTGAGGTTGTTGGCCTGCACCAGCGCCTGGATGGTGGTGCCGTGGCGCACGGCGATCTCGCTGAGGGTGTCGCCGGGCCGGACGATGTAGGTGGTGGCCGCGGCGATCGCCGGGGCGCCCGCGGCCGCGGTCGCACCGAGCGCTGCGGCCGCGATCTTCGACCGAGACGTCATGACGCTGGTCCCTTGGAAAGACGTGGAGTGGGACGTGGGGACCGCGGAGTCAGCGGTCGCTGCCGCAGAGTATGCACGGGGGGGCGGGGGCGTCAAGGAAACGATGCTGTGACGCCCTCTGCGGCGGCTCCCGAATGGCGGCCGTCCCGCAGGGGTGGTACGCTCGCTGTCCATGCAACCGCAGCGCGACCGCGTCGCCGTTTCGGCGCCCCTTCTGGCGGCGCTCTGCGGCGTCGTGCTCGGGCTCGCCGTGTTCGCGGCCAGCGCCGCGCTGTGGCGGGCCGGGATGCACTCCGTCGCGGGCCTCGGGGCCGAGGCGATCCTCCTGCTGGCGCTGACCGGAGTCGCGGCCGTCACCGTGCTCGCGCAGCCGACCCGGATGCGCAAGGCGCGCGTCCCGATCAGCCGCGCGGTGCCCCACCAGTGGTGGCCACCCAGCACCGATCCGCTGCCGACGCTGGCCGCCTGCATGGGCGCGCCGATCGCCGCCGGTGCGGGCGCCGCCGCGCTGCTCTTCCACTAGCGGCAGGCCCTTCACCGCCTCCTGGCGAGGTCTTCCACGCTGCCGTCACGACGCTCGCGTCACCCGGTGCTACTCTCGATCTCCAGGCGCCGAGGGGCGCCGGTTCGTGTGGGAAGCGGTCGACCCTGGCCATGAGCGCCCTGCCCTCGTCGTTGCCCGACTCAGCACGCCCGCACATCGACGCCGTGGTCTGGGACTACGACGGCACCCTGGTGGCCACCCGCTTCGCCGACGAGGCCGCGGTCGCCGAGCTGATCCGTCGCGACCCGGCCGCCGCCGCGGGTGCCGAGGTCTTCTGGGCCACCGAGGGCCAGCCGATCATCCAGCGCCTCGAGCTGGCCTGGCCCGGCCGGGGCGCCGAGGTGCTGCCGCTCTTCGACCAGCGGGTCCGCCCCCGCGTCCACCGCGGCGTCCGCGCCGTGCTCGACGAGCTGCGCCGGCGCGCCATGCCCATGGCGGTGGTCTCCTCGCGGCGGCGTGAGCCGCTGGAATGGGGCCTGGCCGCCTGCGGGCTGCGCCCCTCCTTCGCGACCGTCGTCGGGCTCGAGGACGTCGCCGCGCCGAAGCCCGACCCCGAAGGGTTGCTCCGTGCGGTGCGCCGCCTCGGCGTGCCCCCGTCGCGCGCCGTGTACATCGGCGACAGCGAGGTCGACATGGAGGCGGGCCGCCGCGCCGGGATGACCGGCTGGCGCGCCACCTGGGCCGCGCCGCCCGCGCGCGACGCGCCGCGGGCGCCCTTCCTCCTGCTCCACCCCCGGGAGGTGCTCGACCGCCTCGACGGGATGGCCGCGGCGGCCGGGTAGTAGCATCTCCGCCTCATGGCAGAGGGAACCGTGGCCCTGGTCGGCGCCACCGGCTTCACCGGACGGCTGACGCTCGCGGCGCTGCGCCGGCGCGGCGTCCAGGTCCGGGCTATCGGTCGCAACCGGCAGAAACTGGACGCCCTCGCGCCCGGTGACGGCGGCGTCGAGGCACGCGCGGTGGAGTGGGACGCGCTCGCGCTCGCCGATGCGATGCGCGGCTGCGTCGCGGTGGTGTCGTGCGCCGGCCCGTTCGTGCAGGCTGGGCATCCGGTGGTCGAGGCGGCGATCAGGGCGCGGCTGCCGTACACCGACTCCACCGGCGAGCAGGCCTTCGTGCGCTGGGTGTTCGACGACCTGATGCAGCCGGCCCGCGCTGCGGGCGTGGCCCTGGTGCCGGCGTCGGGATGGGACTACCTGCCGGGCGACCTCGGCGCGGCGCTGGTGGCCCAGGGCATGGGGCCGCTGGAGCGCATCGACGTCGTGTATGCGTCAGAGTCGGCAGCAACCACCGTGGGCACGCGGGTGAGCGGGCTGGGGATCGCCGCCGCGGGCGGGGTGACGCTGCGCGACGGACGGCTGCGTCCGCTGCGGATCGGCGCCCTGCGCCGCAGCGTCGACGCCGGCTGGGGGCGCGTCACCGGCGGGCTGCTGCCCACCGCGGAGCCGCTCTGGGTGCCGCGGCACGTCGACGTGGGCACGGTCTACGCCTACCTCTCCGTCCCCGGCGCCATGTCGCCGGGCGCGCCGGGGGCGGGGGCGTTCAGCACGCTGCTGCGCGTGCCCGGGGTCGTCCGGCTGCTGGAGCGGGGGGCGCGCGGCGGTCCCGAGGGGCCGTCGGGAGCGTCGCGGGAGGCGAGGTGGGCGTGCCACGTGCAGGCCACCGCGCGCTCGGGCGAGCGGCGCGCCCTGCGGCTGGACGGTCGCGACGTCTACGGGTTCACCGCCGAGGCGCTCAGCGAGATGGCGCTGCGTCTCGCCGCCGCGGACGCCGCCGGCGCATGCGCTCCGGCGGAGGTGGTCGACGCGGGCGGGTTCCTGGCGGCCACCGGCGTGGTGGTGGAGGAGGTGGCGCCGGAGCCCTAGCCTGCGCCGGGGGCGGTGCCGGGCCGGGTGCTCAGCGGGGTCGCAGGCATGGCGGGTGGACCCCCGCGCCCGGCGTCGAGGGCGATGAGGCGTCGCACGGCGCCGGTCGCGGTGTCGAGCAGGTCGCCGAGGGGGAGCTCCGAGGGCGGGGGCATGGGGCGGGTGAGCGGCGTCTCGTTGACGCAGACCAGCGCCGCCCCCGCGCGCGCGCCCCGCACGGCCGCGACCACGAAGAGGGTGGCGCACTCCATCTCAGAGGCCAATACGCCGGCCCGGACCCAGGCGTCCCAGCGCTGGCGCAGCTCGGCGGCGACGGGCATGCGGTCGGGCTCCATCTCGCCGTAGAAGGAGTCCTTGGACTGGACCAGGCCGACGTGGTGCGGGGGCTTCTGCTCGGCGGCCGCGCCGCGCAGCGCGTCGAGCACCTCGGCATGGGCGACGGCGGGGTAGCCCGGGGGGACGTACTGGAAGGTCGTCCCCTCGTCGCGCACCGCGGCCTGGGCGAGGATGACGTCGCCCCAGCGCACCGCGGGCTGCATGCCGCCGCAGGTGCCGACCCGGATCAGGGTGTGGGCGCCGAGGTTGCAGAGCTCCTCCACGGCGATGGCGGTGCTGGGGCCGCCGATGCCCGTGGAGGTGGCGCTGACGGGGGTGCCGTCGAGGAGGCCGGTGTAGGTGGTGTACTCGCGGTTGGCGGCGACCAGGCGGGCGTCGGTGAAGCGCTCGGCGATGAGCGCGCAGCGGGCGGGGTCGCCGGGGAGGAGGACGTAGCCTCCGACGTCGCCGGGGGCGCACTGGAGGTGGTACTGGCGGGACACGGGGGCATTCTTGCTCGGCTGAGCGAGGGTGCGCGCGAGGCGCGCGGCGCGCCCTGTGGCGCGCAATGCCACAATCAGGCGCATGCCCATCCCGTTGCGCGACGCCCTCGGTCGGGTGGTCGACGACCTGCGCATCAGCGTCACCGACCGCTGCAACTTCCGCTGCGTCTACTGCATGCCCGAGGAGGGGATGACCTGGCTGCCGCGCGACGAGATCCTCAGCTTCGAGGAGCTCACCCGCCTGGCGCGCATCTTCGTCGAGGCGGGCACGCGGACCATCCGCCTCACCGGTGGCGAGCCGCTGGTGCGGCGCGACCTGCCCACCCTGGTGGGGATGCTGCACGGGCTGCACCCCGACCTCGACCTGACGCTCACCACCAACGGGTTCCTGCTGCGGCGCGACGCGCAGGCGCTGGCCGGCGCGGGGTTGCGCCGCGTCAACGTCTCGCTCGACTCGCTGCGCGCCGAGCGCTTCGCCCGGATCACGCGGCGGGACTGCCTCAACACCGTGCTCGACGGCATCGAGGCGGCGCGGGAGGCGGGGCTGACGCCGGTCAAGGTCAACTGCGTCGTGGTGCGCGGGTTCAACGACGACGAGGCGCTCGACTTCGCACGCATGGCGCGCGAGCAGGGCGTGCACGTGCGCTTCATCGAGTTCATGCCGCTCGACGCCTCCGGCGAATGGGGGCGCGACAGCGTCGTGCCGGGCGACGAGCTGCTCGAGGCGGTGGAGACGGAGTTCCCCATGCGGCCGCGCGAGAACGGCCACGATCCCGCGCAGCGGCTGGGCTTCGCCGACGGCGTGCAGGGGGAGCTGGGCTTCATCAACAGCGTCAGCGCCCCCTTCTGCTCGCGCTGCAACCGCGTGCGCATCACCGCCGACGGGCAGCTGCGCACCTGCCTCTTCTCCGTCACCGAGACCGACCTGCGCGGCCCGCTGCGCAGCGGCGCGAGCGACGGCGAGCTGGAGCGGGTGATCCGCGACGCGGTGTGGCGCAAGGAGCCCGGGCATCGCATCAACGAGCCGGACTTCGTGCGCCCCGCGCGGTCGATGTCGCAGATCGGCGGCTGAGGCCGGGCTCAGGCGGCGGGGCGCCCCGCGGCGACCAGCTCGCCGGCGGCGTCGCGGCGGTACTGCACCTGCGGCGTCCAGACCGCGTCGGGCTCGCGCAGCATGCGTCCCGCGGTGCGCCAGCCGACGCGCGGAGTTGTGGTCTCGAATGTCCGGAACCGGCCGCGCGCGGCGAAGTGGCCCATGCGCGACGCGGCCTGGGCGTGGCCGGGGGACATGGCGAAGCGGTTGAGCGCGGCGCGGGACTCCCAGACGCTGAGGGTGGAGAAGATCGGGAAGGGCGGCAGGCCGAGCAGGCGGGTGCGCACGTTGCCGGGAGAGCGGCGGGCCGTCCATGCGGCCCGGGCGGAGGCCCAGACGAAGGCCGGGAGGACCAGCGGGTTGCGCACCCGCATCCGGGTGACGGTGCAGACGTACGTCTTCTCGGCGGCCATGCTCCTTCCTCCGTGGTACCGTTGCCCATATGGCGATCTCACCGGACATATTGACCGAACAATGTGGACTATGTCAAGCCCGTGCCTGAGCTGAACGCGACCGCCGCCTCCCTGCTCGGCTTCCTCCACGAGCAGCCCCGCTCCGGCTGGGAGATCGTCCAGGCCGTCGAGGAGAGCATCGGCAACTTCTGGAACGTCACCCGCAGCCAGGTCTACCGCGAGCTGCGCAGCCTGGAGGAGCAGGGCCTGGTCGAGGCCGGCGAGACCGGTGCGCGAGAGCGCCGGCCCTACTCGCTCACCGCCGCCGGGCGCGACGCCTTCTCTCGCTGGATCGCCCGCGAGCCGGGGCCCGACCTGGTCCGCTCACCGCTCCTGCTCACCGTGTTCTTCGGGCGGTACCTCGACCCCGCGCTGCTGCGCCGCTTCCTCGTCCTCCACCGCGCCTGGCACGAGCGGCAGCTGGCCCACTACGAGGACCTCCACGAGGCGATCAAGGACCTTCCCGAGGAGGAGTTCTCGGTGATGGCGCTGCGCTACGGCCTCGAGCACGAGCGCGCGGTGCTGCGCTGGCTGGAGGGGCTGCCCCTGCTCAGCGACGCACCAGCGACAGCACCAGCAGCCCCTGACCGAGGTGGTAGCTGACGATCACCGCCAGCGGCCCCCATGCGAGGGGGCGGACGAAGCGGTTCCAGGACAGCACCGCGTCGGAGCAGAAGAACAGCCCCGCGCCGAGCCCGGCCAGCGGGTTGAGCGTCGCCAGCGCGCAGACGAGCATCGCCGCCAGCACCGCCATGTAGGCGACCACCGGACCCGTCAGCTCCCTGTGGCCGCTCGCCACCACCCCCTGCAGGACGCGCCGTCCCACCACCGCGGCGATGACCACCACGCCGATCGACGCAGCGACCAGCGCCGCCGTGTTGCCGGGCCCGTTGCGCAGTCCGACCACGTAGGCGATGTGCCCGAGCAGGAACGACGCCAGCCCGAAGGCGAACATGTCCCGCGGCAGCATCAGGAACACGTCGCCCAGCAGCGACAGGACCAGCGCGACGGCGAACGCCGCGCGCCGCGAGTCGTACGCCGGGTGCAGCGCCAGCGCGACGCCGGTGAGCAGCGCCAGCGTCAGCGGCTTGCAGGCGTACTCCAGGGGCTTGCGCCGCGTGGCAACCGCGAACCAATCGGCCACCGCGGTGACGGCGGCGAGCGCCAGCAGGATGGCTGCGGTGCTGGTCGTGGCGCCACTCCTCTCGTGTCTCGTCGCACGTGTGCGGGAGTGTAGGGCTCTAGGCGCCGAGGCGCGCCATGGCCCACCCTGCGGCCTCGCGCACGGCGGGATCGGGATCGCCGTCGCGCGCGGCGCGCAGCGCTGGAAGGGCGGCGCGGTCACCCGCGTTGCCGAGTGCGACGGCGGCGTTGCGCGCGAGCCCCGCACGCCCCGCGCGCCACACGGCGGTATGACGGAAGCGCTGACGGAATGCGTCGTCGTCGAGCTGCAGGCACTCGACGAGGTCGGGGAACGGCACCGGTCCGCGCGCCGTCGACGCGCCGGTGTCGGGTAGCGGTTGCGGCGCGAGTCGGCGGTTGATGGGGCAGGCCTCCTGGCAGAGGTCGCAGCCGAAGGCCCACGTCCCCATCAGGGGCCGCAGCTCCAGCGGGATCGGTCCGCGGTGCTCGATGGTGAGATACGAGATGCAGCGGCGTGCGTCGATGACGCCGGGCTCGCGGATGGCGCCGGTGGGACACGCGGGCAGGCAGGCGCTGCACTGCCCGCAGGTGCGTCGCGAGGGCGGTGTCGGCGGCAGCGACACCGACAGCAGCATCTCGGCGAGCAGCACGTACGACCCCGCTGTGCGGGTGATGATCGACGCATGCTTGCCGGCGAAGCCGACGCCGGCGCGCTCGGCGACGGCGCGGTCCATCGCCCAGCCGTGGTCGACGAAGCGCTTGCTGCGCAGCTCCGGCACCCGCGAGCGCAGCCACGCGGCGAGGTCGTCGCAGGCCTGCGCCAGCACGTCGTGGTAGTCGCCGCCCGGCAAACACGCGTACGAGGAGATGCGTCCGCGCGGCCGGCCCGCGTCGCCGGACGGCGGCCGGTCGTCGGGCCGCATCGCGGGAGGACACGGCCACGCCAGGGAGAGCAGCGATCGCGCCCAGGGATGCGGGCGCGCCGGGTCGGTGATGCCCTCGACGCGGCGCGCGGTGTACCAGGGCATGCCGTCCATCCGTCCCTCCGCCACGGCGCGCAGGCCGCGCTCCCGGGCGCGGCGGAAGGGCCGCACCCCGGCGACGCCGGCGGCCGCGAAGCCGCGGCGCCGGGCCTCGGCGAGCAGGTCGTCGCGAAGCTCGAGGCGGTCCACCGTTGCCGGGCATTGTCGCGCGCATGGGCGCTTGGCCTGTCGCGCTACGATCCCCGGGTGACCCTGCAGCCCGCGGACGGCGCCGCACGCCCCGAGCCGGTCGACGGCGAGCTCTACGGCCCCGCCGAGGTGGGCCCGATGCTCGGCGTCAAGCCGCAGGTGGTGGTCAACTGGATCCGCGACGATCGCGTGCATCCCAGCGCGGTCGACCACCTCGGTCGCAACCGCTTCACCGCCGACGACGTGCGCCGCATCCGCGCCTCGCTCGGCAGGGCGCGCACCGACCGATGAGCGACGCGCAGGCGCAGCGCCGCGTCGCCGTCGGCAGCGACATGCGCCATCCCGTCGCCGACGGCATCGCGGACTCCCTGGAGCGCAGCGGCTGCACCGTGGTCCGCGTCGGCGCGGTGGGCGCGCCCGACACGCCGTGGCCCGACGTCGCCGAGCAGGTTGCCCGGCTGGTCGCGTCGCACGCCGTCGACGACGGCGTCGTCTGCTGCTGGACCGGAACCGGCGTGAGCATCGCCGCCAACAAGGTGCCCGGCGTGCGCGCGGCGCTCTGCGCCGACGCCGAGACCGCGCGCGGCGCCCGCCGCTGGAACGACGCCAACGTCCTCGCCCTCTCGCTGCGCGCCACCAGCGCAGCCGTCGCCGCCGAGATCGTCGACGCCTGGATGCAGACGCGCGACGTCGAGGCCTCGGAGCAGCCCAACATCGACCGCGTCAGCGCAATCGAACGCCGCTACCGCGAGCGCGCGGTGGCCCAGTCAGTGGAGTGACCGTGATCCAGGCCAACCCGGAAACGCAATCCGTCACCGCCGCCGGCAGCGACGCCGTCGTCGTCACCAGCTTCGAGGACGGTCTCTCGCCGGCCGCGCAGGAGGTCGACCGCGCCCTCGACGGCCTGCTCACCGAGATGCGCGACGCCAAGGAGCTGACGGGCAGGTTCGCCGACCGCCCGGTGGTGCACACCCTGGGCCGCCTGCCCGCCAAGCGGGTGATGGTGCTCGGTCTCGGCAAGCCGGGGCAGCTCGACACCTACCGCCTGCACAACGCCTTCTGGTTCGCGGGCAGCGCGCTCCGCAAGCAGGGTGCGCGCAGCATCAGCGCCTACGTCGACGACGCCGTCGTTGCTGCCATCGCCGGCCGAAACGGCGAGGGCGACGCGGCCTTCTTCGACACGGTGCACTCGGTGGTCACCGGGCTGGCCCTGGGCAACTACCGCAGCCCCAGGGACAAGCGGGAG
The DNA here is from genome assembly GCA_035652335.1 of Candidatus Dormiibacterota bacterium. Lineage (GTDB taxonomy): Bacteria > Chloroflexota > Dormibacteria > Aeolococcales > Aeolococcaceae > DASRDZ01. The sequence goes on along the minus strand of DASRDZ010000071.1, from coordinate 56,127 downwards.
GAGGAGGACAACGGCAGGAGCATCGAGCGCATCGCCCTGGGCGGCCTCGACGGTCACCCCGGCATGGAGGACGCGCTGCGCCAGGCGCTGGTCCTCGCCGAGGCGACCAACACGGTGCGCGGCTGGGTGGCGACGCCCGGCAACCTGCTCACCCCGACGCTCTTCGCCCAGCGCGCGCAGAAGCTCTACGAGGGCACCGGCCTCGAGGTCGAGGTCCTCGACAGGGCGGCGCTGGAGCGAGAGAAGGCGGGCGCGCTACTCGGCGTCGCCCGCGGCAGCGACGAGCCGCCGGTGATGATCGCCGTGCGCTGGGACGGCGGCAGGCCCGACGGACCGCGGCTCGCCCTGGTGGGCAAGGGCATCACCTTCGACACCGGCGGCATCTCCATCAAGCCCTCCGCGGGCATGGAGGCGATGAAGGACGACATGGGCGGGGGCGCCGCGGTGCTGGCGGCGATGTGGGCCATCGCCCAGCTCAAGCCGAGGGCGAACGTCATCGGCGTCGTCCCCTCCACCGAGAACATGCCGGGCGGGCGCGCCTACAAGCCCGGCGACGTGCTCACCTCGATGAGCGGCAGGACCATCGAGGTGCTCAACACCGACGCCGAGGGCCGCATCATCCTCGCCGACGGCCTGGAGTGGGCGCGGCGCATGGGGGCGACGCACCTGGTCGACGTGGCCACGCTGACCGGCGCCATGGTGGTGGCGCTGGGCCACGTCAACACGGGCATGTTCACCAACGACGAGGATTTCGCCGCCCTGCTCATGCGCGCCGCGCGGCGCGGAGGCGACCGCTTCGCGCCGCTGCCGATCCACCCCGAGTACGAGGTGCTGCACAGCGACGTCGCCGACATCAAGAACATCGCCGGACGCCAGGCGGGGAGCATCACCGCCGCGCTGTTCCTGCGCGAGTTCGCCGGCGACCTCCCCTGGGTGCATCTCGACATCGCCGGCACCGCCTGGAACGACCAGGGCGACCTCACCACCGTGCCCAAGGGGCCGAGCGGGACGCCGGTGCGCAGCTTCGTGCATCTCGCGTTCGAGTTCGCGAGGTTGTGAGCTAGAAATACAGGCGCGAGACGGTTTCGGCCACACAGGACGGTTTCTCGGCGCCCTCGACCTCGATGGTGACGCGGTTCACCAGCTGCACGCCGCCGGGGACGTCCTCCACCGACACCAGCTCCGCCCCGGCGCGGACGCGCGAGCCCACCTTGACGGGGGCGGGGAAGCGCACCTTGTTGCAGCCGTAGTTGACGCCCATCTTGACGCCCTCGTAGCTCACCACCTCGCCCATCAGCCAGGGGATCAGCGAGAGCGTCAGGTAGCCGTGGGCGATGGTGGTCCCGAACGGCGACTCGCGGCTGGCGCGCTCCGGGTCGACGTGGATCCACTGGTGGTCGCCGGTGGCGTCGGCGAAGCGGTCGATGCGCTCCTGGTCGACGGCGTGCCAGTCGCTGTGGCCGATGTGCTGCCCCACGGCAGCACGCAGGTCGTCCGCACTCGTGAACGTCTTCATGCGGCGCGACGCTAGCAGGCCGGCCGCGCCGTCCGCAGCGTCGCGATCAGTCGCGGACGCCGAGCGCCGCCTCGATGCGCGCGTGCAACCCCTCGACCAGCGCCGGGGAGCAGTCGCCCGCGCCGTGGTGGTCGAGGAGGAACCCGATCAGGGTGCTCAGCACCATGGTGGCGGCGACGGAGGGGTCGCCCGGGTGGAAGTCGCCTCGCGCCACGCCCTGCTCGACGAGCATGCGCAGGCGCGCCTGGACCGACTCCGACACGCGGTGGTACAGGGCGCGGCGCTCGGGCACCTTCTGGCACCAGCTCCAGAAGCCGATGTAGACGGGGACCAGCGTGGCGTCCTCGCAGAGCCGCGGCATGGCCTCGACGACCAGCGAGCGCAGCCGTGTGCGCGGCGCGGCGGTCTCGTCGACGCCGGCGATGATCCCGGTGATGGTGTCGTCGACGGTGCGCGCCAGGGCGGCACCGACCATCTCCTCCTTGTTGCGGAAGTAGTAGTGGAGGCTGCCCAGGGGGACGCCCGCGCCGTGGGCGACGGCGCGCATGGAGACGGCGTCGAAGCCGCCCTCCCCGAGGCAGGAGAGCACGGCGGCGAGGATCTGGTCGCGGCGCTCGTCGGCGCGCGATGGGGTCGGCGGGAGCGGTTGCGCGGTGGCCATCGGGTCGGCTAGTATTTGGACGTCCGTCTAGGGTGGCGGACGCTCAGAGCGTAGCACGGCCGCGACCGGAGGTCGATCCCCGGCGCGGACCAGGAGGAGAAGCGAGCCCGTGCCGTCCGTGGCCATCCCCGACGCCGCCGTCGACCTCGTCCTCGGCGCTGCCCGCCCGCCGCTCCGCGCCGCCGCCAACGTCGGTGAGCGCGTCTTCCGCGGCCGGCTGTCCGACACCCGCCTGTCGCCGCACACCGTGGTCCTCGACGAGCCGCACTGCCAGCTGCGCCGCCACGACCCCGCCGAGCGCCGCCACCAGCTGCCGCTCGTGTTCGTGCCACCTCTGGGCGGAACTGCGCGCGTGTACGACATCCGCCGCGGCGCCTCGATGGCGCAGTGGCTCGCCGACGCCGGCTTCCGCGTCTACGTCCTCGACTACGGCGCCCTCGGCTTCGAGGATCGCGACCTCGGCCTCGACGACTTCGTCGACGGCTACGTGGCACGCGCCGTCGAGGTGGCCTCGGAGGACTGCGGCGGCCTGCCGGTCGTCCTCGCCGGCTGGTGCGCCGGCGGCATCTTCGCCGCGCTGTACGCGTCCTCGCGCATCGGCAGGAAGCGGGTCGCCGGCCTGGCGCTGCTGGCCAGCCCGCTCGACCTCCGCCGCGGCCACCCCCTCTACCCGCTGGCGCGCCTGCCCATCACCGAGGCGGGGCTGCGCATCGCGCGGCGCACGGGGCTGCCGGCGCCGGTCGTCTCGCTGGTGTTCAAGATGACCTCGCCGCTCAAGCAGCTCGGCAAGCCGCTGACGGTGCTGCGCAACCTCGACGACCGCGAGTTCCTGGTCCACTTCGAGTCGCTCGACGAGTACGTCAACGCCTTCGCCGCCTATCCCGGCCGCGCCGGCTACGAGCTGGTCCACGCGTTGCTCGACAACGCCATCCTCGACGGCAGCCTGCGCATCGGCCACCGCCGCGCCGACGTCCGCCGCATCGCGGTGCCGGTGATGGTGCTGGCCGGCAGCACCGACGTGCTCGCCCCGGCGACCGTGGTGGAGTCGTGGTGCGACGTGCTCCTGGACAGCGAGTATCACCAGGTGCGCGGCGGCCATCTCGGCGTCATGGCCGGCCGCCGTGCGCCCGACTCCACGTGGCGCCTGCTGCGCGACTTCGCGGCGCGCGTCGATGCGTGCACCCCCGCCAGCGCGACGCCGCCGCGCATCAGCGTGGTCAAGCCGCAGCGGAAGCGGCGTGCCACCGGGCGCCGCGGCGCCGCCCGCCGCGCCGCCTAGCCGCAGCGTCGCGCCCCGCCGGGCGTTCTGGACAGTCGCTGCAAAATCGCCGGTCACGTCGCGGTCGCCTGGCATAGACTGAGGGTCCATGGCCGCCGTGCACTGGCTCGAGGGTCCCCGGGCGGGGGAGGAGCGCAGCCACGTGCTCCGCGTCGCCGGGGTGCGCACCCACGTGCTGGAGATGGGGGCAGGCGAGCCGGTCATCCTGCTGCACGGCTTCGGGGACAGCATGGCGACGTGGCGCTACGCGCTGCCGGCGCTGGCGAGGACGCATCACGTCGTCGCCGCCGACCTGCCCGGCTTCGGTCGCTCCCAGCCGGCGAGCCGCCGTCCGCTGCTCGACTGGTACGCGCACTGGGCCGAGGAGCTGATCGCCAAGGTCGCTCCGCGCGGCCGCGCCACGCTCATCGGCAACTCGCTGGGCGGCGCCGTCGCGCTCGACACCGCGCTGCGCACGCCGCTGCGCGTGTCCAGGCTGGTGCTGGTCGACTGCGCCGGCCTCGGCGCCGGCGTCCCCCTGTGGTGGCGGCTGATGACGGCGCAGCTCGGTCGCATCCCACCGCTGGCCGGTCCCGCGGCGCGCGCGCTGCCCGGCGGCATGCTGGAGCGCGTCGTCGGCCAGGTCTACTCGACGCTCGTCTTCCACCGCCCCGCGGCGGTCGACTCCGCCTGCGTCCGCGGCTACTCCGCCAACTACACCACCGCCGCGCGCATCGCACACCTCTTCGACCTGGGACACGTCATCGTTCGCGAGCTGGCGTCCGGGCGCCTGATCGCCGACGCCGAGAGGCTGCACGTCCCCACCCTCATCGTCTGGGGCGCCAACGATCGCCTCATCCCCAGCGCGCACGGCATCGCGCTGCAGCGCCGCATCGCCAACTCGCAGCTCTATCTCGTCGACGACTGCGGCCACTGCCCGCAGCTGGAACGCCCCGCCGAGTTCAGCGGAGCCGTGGAGCGCTTCCTGCGCGGCGGCCGCGCCTCGACCAGCGCCCGCATCGTCGGAGCCGACCAGCTCGACGCGTAGCCCGGGGGCGGACAAGCTCCTAGACTGGCCTTCGCACCCGAACGCGATAGTCGGCGAGGAGACCAGCCACATGCCTCAGCACGGCGTCCGCTTCCGTCCCGGGATCACGGTCAGCCCGGGCGAGTACCGCAACACCGAGACCGGCGCCATCCGCTACTTCGACGGCAACACGCCCATCCCCGGCGGGGTCAACTCGCCGAGCTGGGAGCAGGTCAGCGACCACTACCACGCGCAGCTCCCCGAGGGCGGCGGCGCGGCGGCGGGCACGGCCCGCTCCAACCCGGAACGTCCCAGCAAGCCGGTGCTCTTCGGTCCCGGCGCGGTGGTGAGCGCGGGCGAGTACCGCAACACCGAGAGCGGGGCCGTGCGCTTCTTCGACGGCAGCACGCCGCTCCCCGGCAGCGTCAACTCACCGAGCTGGCAGCAGGTGAGCGACCACTATCACGCGCAGCACCCCGACACCGCCGAGCAGACGGGGGAGCACCGGCACGAGCCGGATCGGGTGAGCAGGCCGGTGACGTTTCCCGCAGGAACGGTGGTGAGCCCGGGGGAGTACCGCAATGCGGAGACCGGGGCGGTGCGGTACTTCGACGGGAACACGCCGCTGCCGGGTGGGGTGAACTCGGCGGGGTGGGTGCAGGTGAGCGACCACTACCACGCGGCGACGCGCGAGTAGGGCGAGGCCAGAGCCCCTACCCGATCATCGTCGGCAGCGGCGGAGGTGTCGGCGGCGGCGGTGGGGGTGGCGCTGTGGGTGGCGGCGCCCCTCCGCCCCCGCCCGAGCCGCTCGGTGACGGCGACGGCGACGGCTGCGAGGACGGCGGCGGGGGCGCCGGCTGATGCCCGCCACCGGAGGCCGGCGCGCTGCTCGCCGGCGGCGAGGTCGGCGCGGCGGTCGGCGTCGCCTTCCCGGGGATGATCACCTTGAGCGGTGCCGCCCGTCCCAGCAGCGCCGCCATCATCGCCGGGTCGTTGCCGTCCATCCCCAGCGCCCAGACGCCCAGCCCGCGCAGCCGGTAGGTGTTGACGAGCTGCGCCTTCAGCGCCAGCGACTGCGGGTTGTCGTAGTAGAGCTCGTGCCAGGCGCCGCCCGAGTCCTGGTACGAGGTGAAGGGCACCTGCCCCTTGGTGTCCCACATCACGGGGTGCTTGGCCGACGCGATCTGCGCGTACGACTGCGGTGACGGCGAGCCGGTGGCGGCGCTGTTGGGCTGGTTGTCGGCGGTGGTGAAGTCGTAGCCGTAGAACGGCATTCCCAGCAGCACCTTCGAGGCCGGCACCAGCGAGGTGTACGCCGCCATGGCGTCGGTGTCGTTGGAGGAGTAGCCGGCGAGTGGCGCGTTGGGCTGCGCGTGCGACCCGTCGCCGTACATGTCGTAGGCCATCACGAAGAAGGCGTCCAGGGCGGGTGCCATGGCGCCGACGTCGTAGAAGCCGCCGCCGTCCGAGGCGGAGTCGGCGTAGGTGTCGGCGGTCACCTGCCAGTGGGGGTTGGCTGCATGCAGCGTTTGTGCCACCTGTGTCACGAAGGCGGCGAACGCCGCCCGGTCGGAACCGCCGGTCCCCTCGAAGTCGAGGTTGGCCCCGTCCATGCTCTTGGCGCGGATGAGGTCGACGAGCTGGCCGCCGAGGCGCTGCGCCGCGCCCGGGGTGGTGGCCAGTGCGTGGAGCTGGCCGTTGTCGAAGTTCTTCACGGTGAGCACCACCCGCACCCCCGACTGGTGCGCCCGGGTGATCAGGGTGGCCAGGTCCTGGCTCTGGTAGCCGGTCCACCCGTCACCCGACTGGGCGACGGTGCCGTCGGGGTTGGCGTCGACGGCGAAGTAGGCCAGGGTGCTCATCGAGCGCAGGTCGAAGCCGGGCGAGATGTCCAGGGTCCAGTAGGGCGCGAAGCCGAAGATCTCGTGCGGGCGCAGCGCCGCGGTGGCCACCTCGGGCGGCGCCGGGGCGGGCGCCTGGCTGGCAGGGGCGAGCTGGACCGGCGCGGCACCCGCGTGGACCACGGCCAGGCCGGGGCGCTGAGCCGCGGGAGGGTCGGTCGGGTGCTGCCGCGCCGAGGCGCCGGTGGATGTGTGGACGAGGGGCGCGGCGAGGACGGCGACCGTGGCCAGGGCCACCACGAGCCCAGCGGCGGCGCCGCCGCGGTGGACGCCGCCCGAGAGGGCTCGGCGCCGCAGGCCGCAGACGCGGCCCAGCGTGGGTCGCAGCCGCACCCCAGGCGTTCGGGGGATGGGACGCATGGGGACCCTCATGGTCGCCGATGCGTACCGCCCGTCGCCACGGGGCGGACAGGGCAGGAAGGGTTGAGGTCGAGCACGGCTACTCCTGGGAACGTCCCCCGAGCGGCGGTCCTGGCGGTCGCGCGGGCGCAAGAAAGGCGGTCCCGGCGGGGTCGTATCCACGCGTGAGACGCCCGCTCGCCCTGGCCGCCGTCCTGCTCGCCGCCGCCGCCGCCGCCGCTCCGCTCGGGGGCAGCGCCGCCGGAGTCCCCGCCGACAACCTGCGCGCGGAGAACGTGGTCCCTCCCGGGGAGTCCGGCTACATCAGCACGCAGAACTTCGCGGCGGTCCAGGCCGGGGCCTCGTCGAGCTACGGCCCCAACTTCGCCGACCAGCTCCCGCTGTACGCGAGCTGGAGGTACAAGCCCTTCCAGTTCGAGCAGACGGGCAGCGGCGCCCAGGTCGCGGGGGACGCCGGCGCCACGGTGTACCGCGACCAGAGCGGCGTCCCGCAGATCTACGCGGACAGCGAGAACGACCTCTTCTACGCCATGGGCTACGCCATGGCCCAGGACCGCATGTTCCAGATGGAGGCCTTCCGCCACGTCGGCCACGGCACGCTCGCCGAGCTGACCGGTGCGGCAGCGCTGCCCATGGACGAGGCGGTGCGGCAGGTGAGCGAGGGTCCGGCGGCGCGCGCGGCGGAGCTGGCCGCCCAGCCCGCGTCGATCCGCGCCGAGCTGAGCGCCTTCACCGGCGGCGTCAACGAGTACATCAACGAGGTCGACGCCAGCCCGCAGAGCGCGCCCGCCGAGTTCCTGCTGCTCGACGACTTCCCCATCAAGCCGTGGATCGACGACGACACGCTCGCCTTCGGCGAGTACGCCGGCCGCTTCTTCGGCGAGTTCGGCCACGGCGAGCTGACCGCGGCCAGGACCTACCTCGACCTGGTCGCCAGGCTGGGACAGGCGAATGCGGAGAAGGCGTTCGCCGACCTCTACCCGCTCGACGACCCGCGGGCGCCGCACACCATCCCCGACTCCAGCGGCACCTTCCCGCGCCACACCGGCACGCCGGTGCCGTCGAGCAGCCCGTATTCGCCCTATGCGAACCACGACCCCGCCGTGCTGCCGCCCGCATCCGACGTCACCGCGATGAGCAACCAGACCGCCGCGCAGGCGGCGGCAGTCACCACCCTGCAGCGGTTGCTGGCCATCCCGCGCTTCGGCAGCAACGCCATCGTGGAGAGCGGCAGCCGCACGGACGACGGCAACCCGCGGCTGTACGGCGGTCCCCAGACGGGCTGGGCGGTGCCCGGCTTCTTCTGGGAGGTGGAGCTGCACGACCCGCAGCGCGACGAGCGCGGCGTCGCCGTCCCCGCCATCCCGCTTCTGGTCATCGGCCGCAACAGCGACAGCGCCTGGACGGTGACCTCGGGGCTCGACGCCAACTCCGACCTCTTCGTCGAGCAGCTCGACGGCGCCAACGCGACCTACCGGCACGACGGGCAGACGCTCACCGTCGAGCAGGATCCCGAGACCTTCAAGTGCAACAACCCGCCGACCACGGCGACCGCCGCGTTCTCGTGGCTCGCCGGCGGTGCGAGCGGCGCGCCGCCGCCGGCGTGCCCGCTGCAGGACACGACGGTCACGTTCTACCGGACGGTGCACGGCCCCGCCGTCGCCGGTCCCGACAGCAGCCACCACCTCTACGTCCGCCAGTCGTCCCTGGACGGCAACCTCGTCGAGTCGCTGGTCGCCTGGGACAGCGCCGGGCGCCAGCACGACACGGCCGCCTTCGGCGCCGCGCTGCAGCCGATGGCGCTCTGCTTCAACTTCTTCTACGTCGACTCCCTCGGCGAGATCGCCTACTGGCACACCGGCAGGCTGCCCATCCGCCCGTCCAACGCCGACCCCACGCTGCCCATGCCGGGCGACGGCTCCTACGACTGGCAGGGCTACGAGTCGTGGCCGGCGATGCCGCACGCCGTCGACCCGAGGACGGGCTTCATGACCAACTGGAACAACAAGCCGGCGAAGGGCTGGTGGTCGAAGGCGCTCGACCCCTCGCAGACCAGCTTCTGGGGCGACGAGGACCAGCAGGTCGACCTGAACGACACCCTTGCCGCCAACCCCGGGCAGAGCTTCGACCGCTTCGCGCTCTTCCCCCGCGACGTCGCCTACACCGACAACCGGGCTCGCGTGTTGCTGCCATATCTGACCAAAGCGCTGCAGGGCGACAGCGATCCGCGCCTGCAGGCGATGCTCGGCCACCTGCAGTCCTGGAATGCCCAGCGCGTCGACGCCAACGGCGACGGCCAGTACGACACGCCGGCCGTGGTGTTCTTCGACCGTTTCATGCAGCGCCTGCTCACACTCGGCCTCGACCCCACCATCGGTGACGCCGACACCCTGCTGCTCACCGGCATGACCGCCTGCGGCGGCACCGGGCGCTGCATGGTGAGCGTCGACAACCTCGCCGCGCCGACGCTGAAGTTCGAGCTCAACACCGAGCAGACGCTGCTCGCCGCGCTTCGCGGCGAGACGCAGTGGGACTGGTTCGGCTCCTCCGGCGGCGCCACCGCGGTCCTGCGCGCGGCAGCGCTCGCCGCCGCCGACGAGCTGACCAAGGAGCAGGGCGGCGACCCGTCGAAGTGGAACGAGACCGTGGAGCAGGGCGCCTTCAGCGCCCAGGGCGCCGGCAGCGCCGCCAATCTCTCGCCGCTCCCCGACCGCGGCAGCTACGGCCAGGTGGTGGAAGCCCTGGCGACCTCCGGCGGTCTCCGCGCCGCGGCTCAGAGCGCCGGGAATTCCTCCCTGGGCGCCTCCGCGGTCGGTCTCGTGAACACCGCGGCAGCCCCACCGGGCGGGGCGGCGGGCGCGGTGCCGGCGTTCGCCGTCCTGACGGGCATCGTCCTTCTCCTCCGGAGGCGCCGCCGGGCCCCCTGACCGCGTCCCTCGGTAGGATGCGCCCACATGACCCAGCAGACGGTGCAGGTCCCCCTGGAGCGCATCCTGGTCGTCGCCGCGCACCCCGACGACGTCGACTTCGGTGCCGCCGCCAGCATCGCGGCCTGGACCGCCGCCGGTGTGCAGGTCTCCTACTGCATCGTCACCGACGGCGACGCGGGCGGCTTCGACGAAGGCATGACCCGCGCCGGCATGGCCAAGCTGCGCCGCGAGGAGCAGACCACCGCGGCGTCGAAGGTCGGCGTCAGCGACCTGCACTTCCTCGGCCATCCCGACGGACGGCTCGTCGCCAGCATCGAGCTGCGCCGCGACATCGCCCGGGTGATCCGGCAGGTCCGCCCGCAGCGCGTCGTCGCCCAGTCGCCGGTGCGCAACTTCCAGCGCATCTTCGCCAGCCACCCCGACCACCTCGCCTGCGGCGAGGCGACGCTCTGCGCGGTCTACCCCGACGCGCGCAACCCCTTCGCGCACCCGGAGCTCCTCGAGGAGGGATGGAAGGAGCACGTGGTGCCCGAGGTGTGGCTGATGGGCGGTCCGGATCCCGACGCCGTCGTCGACGTCACCGACACCTTCGACCGCAAGGTGGCGGCGCTGCGCAGCCACGTCTCCCAGGTGGGCCACCGCCACGACCTCGAGGAGATGCTGCGCGGCTGGATGTCGGCCACCGCGCAGTCGCACGGGCTGCCCGAGGGCCGGCTCGCCGAAGCCTTCCGCATCGTCCCCACCGCCTAGGAGCACCCCACATGCCCGCAGCACTGACGCAGACCGCCGCCCTCGCCGGCGCCGCCGACACCGGCAGCTTCCTGGCCGCGCGCCGCCAGCTCTTCCGCACCGCGCCGCAGCGCGCCGCCGGCAGCGTGGCGGCGCTCGGGCTGTGGCTCGCCGTGGCCGCGTCGTCGAAGCGCGACCGCGGCGGCCGGGCCAGCGGGCGCACCCTGGCGCTGGCGTCGGTGAACGCAGCGGGGCAGCTCGCCATGCTCGGCGTGCATCTCAAGCACCGCATCGCCGGGCCGCGCGTCTGGGTCGGCGCCGCCCTCGGCAGTGCCGCGCTGGCCGGGGCCGTCGCCTCCCGCTAGCCGGCCCGGCCCCGCCGCCTGCTGCGCCGGCGCAGCGCCACCCAGCCACCGAGCAGCCCCGCCGTCGCGGCCATCCCCGCCGGGCGCAGCGCGCCCTCCGCGGCCGACGTGTTGGGGAGGGCCCTGGCCGTGGTCGGGCTGCTCGACGTCACCGTGCTCGCCGAGACCTGGTGCGCGGCGGGGAAGTCGTACTCCCACACGCCCATGCCGTAGGTGGCGGCGAAGAGCCGGTTGGGGTTGCCGGGCTGGAGCTGGACGGTGGCCATGTGGGTCACCGGCAGCTGCGTGCCGCCGAGCAGCGACCAGCTCCCGCCGCTGAGGTCGCGGCTCATGTAGACGCCGGTGTTGGTGGAGACGATGAGCTGATTGCCGCGCACGATCACCCAGTCGGCGGGGGCGTCGGGAAGGTTGGCGGAGATGTCGGTGAAGTGCTCGCCGGCGTCGGTCGACATGAACACGTGGCCGCTGCCCAGCTTCGCCGTCGAGTCGCCGAGCACGCCGGGCTGGCGGTACTCGACCGATGTCGGCAGGTAGTCGGCCAGGGTGACGAACACCGTGCTCGGGCTGGCCGGGTCCATGCGCACGGATGTGACGTAGCGCTGCGGCAGGCCCGCGGCGGTGGCGACGTGCCAGCCGTTGCCGGTCATCTTCTGCGGCGGGGCGCTGCCGCCGACGTTGGTGGCGATGCCGCTCTGGAAGTTGGCGACCGTGGAGGGGACGTAGCAGGGCTCGCAGAAGCCGACGTAGGCGTCGTCCCCGCGCACGTCGACGGCGGTGGTCGAGTCGTTGTTGCCGTCGGGCGCGGTGGGCAGGTTGTAGACGACGGTCCAGTCGGTCGACGCCGTCGGGCTGGGCGCGCCGCTCAGCGTCGGGTTGACCGTGGTGTTGGGGCCGGACACCGTCTCCTGGATGTCGTTGCCCGCCGTGATCAGGTGGTTGGCGTCGGTGGGATCCATGGCGAACGGCGTGGCGAACTGCGGCGAGGTGAGGCCCGGGTTGATGTTGGTCCAGGTGTGGCCGCCGTCGGTGGAGACGCTCATGTTGCCGGCGGTGTACTCCTCGTAGACCACCTTGCTGTTGGCGGGATCGGTGGCGCTGTAGAAGGCGTCGCCGCCGAAGACCTCGACCATGCGGCCGGTGGGCTCGATGCGCACCTCGCCGTTGTCCTGCAGGCCGGTGTAGACGGTGCCGTCGCCGGACACGGCGAGGTCGTAGTTGAGCGTGGTCGGCAGGTCGAGGTTGTCGCCCTTGGCCCAGCCGTTGTTGGCGAAGTCCTGGCTCGCCGCCACGTGCTGCGAGAACACGCCGCCGTCGTCACCGGCGAAGTAGGTGACCCCGCCGCTGCCGTCGGGGACGAAGATGCCGCGATGCTGGTCGGGGTGCGTGGTCGTCGGCGCGTCGTTCTGCGTCGGGCAGGGGAGCTGCCCGGTGTCGACAGGGCCGACGGTGAGGTTCTCGGTGGCGGGGCAGAAGTTGCCGCCGAAGTAGCGTCCGATGGTCCTGGGCACCACGATGCCGCTGGGGTTGCTGTTGGCAGGATCGTCGAGGTTGATCTCCCACAGCTCCTCGAGGCCGAAGATGATGCGCGTCGGCGTGCCGTCCGCGGCGGTGGCGGTGGGGTCGATGCGGATGTAGTTGTTGTAGAACGCCTGCACGCCGGGCGCGTAGCTGGCGCCGACGACGGGGACCGGCGTGGTGAGCAGCAGGCACTGGTCGGTGGAGGTCACCGGGCAGGACACGCCGAGGGTCTCGGCGGGCGGCAGCTTGGCGTGCCAGGTCTTGCCGAAGTCGGTGGACTCGTAGATGTTGTCGAGCAGCGTGTTGTAGCAGTGCGCGGTGCCGCACAGGCCCTCGGGCGCGCCCTTCGGCGGGTCGACGACGGGGAAGTTGCCGTTCTCCTTCTGCGCGTCCTCGACCATCGCCCAGACGACGTCGTGGTTCTGGCCGGCGCCGGTGGCGGCGCTCAGGCTGACCCGCCCGATGTGCGACTGCGCCGTGAAGCCGTTGCTCGACGCGTTGGTGTTGGTGAAGCTGCCGGGCGCGCCGGTCGGCGAGGTGTAGAGGCCGTTGCCGAGCGAGTTGTACCAACCCTGCGAGGTGTGGTGCATGCCGCGCTCCCAGCCCACCGCCGCCAGCACCTCGCCACCCCTGTCGCCGGCGTCCCCGGGACGCACGATGACGTCGCTGACCACGTTGGCCAGGGCGCACTCGGGATGGGACATGTCGCCGGCGCAGCTGGCCAGCGTCCCGCCGGTGCCCGGGGTGGGCAGGTCGACGTTGACGAAGTCGGCGCCGTCGTCGGTGGAGCGGAACAGGCCGCGGTTGGTGGCGGCGTAGACGGTGCTGGGATTGGTCGGGTCGACGGCGATGCGCGAGGTCATCAGCCCGTCGGGGACGCCCGCGGCCCGGGTCCAGTGCGCCCCGTCGTCGGTGCTGCGCCAGACGCCGAGGCCGAGGAAGCCGCCGTCGTAGTCGCCGGTGCCGTCGAACAGGGTGCCGCCCTGCGCCGTCGAGTACGCGACCGCGCCGGTGGTGGTGTTGGGCAGCCCGTCGGTGAGCGGCCGCCAGTGCGCGCCGAGGTCACCTGTCTCGTAGACGCCGCCGAGGCCGACGCCGACCCACAGCGCGCTGCCGTCGGGAGTGACCGCGAAGTCGGCCACGCGGCCGCTGAAGGTGGGCACCCCGCTCACCGGCGCGTAGTCGCTGGTGTCGTTGAGGATGGGTGGAGCGCCGTCGCGATGCCAGGTGCCGCCGAGGTCGCCGCCCGCGGCGATGATGGCGTTGCGCTGGGCGATCGACTGCTGGTTGGCGATCGAGGTGAGCACGCCCTGGCTGCGCGCCGCCAGGTTGGCGACGTCGGGGTCGGTGGCGCCGCGCCCGTTGCGCAGCGCGTTGCCGAGGGCGGCGGCACGGGCGGCCGCCGTCTGCTGCGCGGTCGCGGCCGGCGCCGGGCCGGAGACGGTGAGCGCCGCCCCCAGGGCGATGAGGGACGTGGTGACCAGGGCGGTGGTACGGGTGCGACTGAGCATGGCTAGCAGTGGAGACGCCCGGTCCGGCCCGGGTATTGCGCTGCCCGGCGCCTCGCATTCGGGCCCTCCGGCCCATGCGGACGCGGCGATGTCCCGGGTGGCAGTGCCCTTGGTCACCCGCAGGTTGGTGACCGTCGCACGTGGTGCGCCGGGCCGGGTGTCGAGATGATGTCCTCGAATCGCGCCCGCGCTTCAGATCACTCGAATCACGGGCATCCACGCTCGACAGTGAGGACAACCGCCATGACAAGGGGAATCCGCTGGAGAATCTTCGTTCTCCAGGTCGGCCTCATCGGGATCCTCGGCTTCGTCGCCGGCTTCCTGTTCTGGGGCAACTCGTTCGTGCACAACCAGGTGACGACCGAGCTGACCGCGCAGAAGATCACCTTCCCCACCGTCGGCTCGGCCGGCTTCGACGCCAAGACGCTGGGTGCCGACCACTACAACGCCCTGCTGCCGTACGCGGGCCAGGCGATGTCCACCGGCGACCAGGCCGAGGCCTACGCCAACAACTACATCTACGTGCACCTGCAGGGCGTGGCCAAGGGCCAGACCTACTCGCAGGTGAGCGGCGCGCTGATCGCCGCGCAGGCCAACCCCAACACGCCGGCGAGCACCATCTCGACGCTCAGCGGGCAGCGCACCACGCTGTTCATGGGTGAGACGCTCCGCGGCCTGCTGCTCAACGCCTACGGCTGGTGGACCGTCGGCCAGTACGCCTTCTACGCCGCCATCGGCCTGACCGTCGCCGCCTTCGCGGTCTTCGCAGCCCTGGTCTTCGAGATCCTCTCGATGCGCCGCAGGCACGAGGTCACCCAGAAGGTCAGCGCAGGTCGCCCGGCCATGGTGGGCGGCGGCCAGTAGTCACCACGCGACCAACCGACGCACACCCGAATACGGCAAGGCTCGCCGTCACCCGACGGCATGCAGCGGGCGCGCATCGCGTGCCGTAAGCGGTGCCGGATTGACGGAACGGGGGCGTCGCGAGGGCTGGATCGGCTTCGGAGACGGAGCCGGTTCGGCCCTCTTCCTTTTGCCCGAGCGGGCTACCGGCGCACCGCCAGCTCGTGCTCGATGGCGGAGGCGACCGCCGCCGCGATCCCGCGATAGAACTCGGCGCGCTGCTCCGCGTCGACCTCCGGCGCGACCACCTCCCCGCGCCGGCGCGCGTCGATCCAGGGCGGGGTCATCCGGGCCACCACGTTGCGGCCAACCCTGACCGCAACCTCGGTGTCGCGGAGCTCGTCCACCTCCAGGGCGACGCGCAGCGACCAGCCGGTGTGGTCGACGAGCTTCCAGGAGCGCTCCCACACCCGCGCCCGTTCGGGCCCCAGGAAGACGAGGTGCACCGGGTCGGCGACGAGATGGTCGGTGCCCAGCTCGGCGCGGTAGCCGGTGACGATGTCCTGGATCACCTGCTCGACGTCGCGTCCCACCCAGTTGACCAGGGAGGGGGCGCGGTTCTCCAGGTCGGGCATGACCGACTGCGCCTGCCCGGAGAGGGCGCGCACCACCCCGGCGTGGCGCCTGCAGTAGACGGTGCCGCCGACCACGCTCTGGTGGTCGGGACACCAGGCGGTGCCGCAGCTGCGCTGGCGGCGGTCGACGTAGGCGCAGGCCTCGCCGGTCTGGTTGGGGCAGTCGCGCTCCGAGCACGGCAGCGTGCCGGCGTGCTGCGGCGCGGGCGCCTCCGCCTCGGGCTCCCCGCTGTCCCTGCCTCGCTTCCAGAACGGCATCGATTCCTCGCGTCAGCCCTGCTCCGCCGCGGCGAACCGATGCTCCCCCACGGCTCCGCGGACGGTCAAGGTGTGCCCCTCGTCAGTCGGGGGACGATACGGAATGCGGCACATCGCCTGCTGCTACAGTCCGCGGCGATGCACTCGGCCCGGCGGCACGCCACACCCCTCGTCGCCCTCCTCGCCGCACTGGCGGTGGCCGGCTGCGGCGGTGGCACCGGCAACCGCACCGCGGTGGTCACCGGCCCCTCCCAGTCCGCAGGTCCCGACACCACCGGGACGCCCAGCCCGACGGCCGCCGCGTCGCCCTCGCCGACGGCACAGCCGACGCCCACACCCACGCCGACGCCGACGCCGGCCGGGCCCTCGGTGCAGCCGACGCCGTACTACATCCCGCCCAGCGACGCCAACGGTGCGGCGGACGACGGCTCCTACCTGTTCCCCTCCGCGACGGGCCACGCCTGCGGGGCCACCCAGCACCACTACGACAACTGCCCGGTGACCGCGCGACTGGCCCAGCGGCTCGACGCCAACCCCACCCCGGGCGCCGAGCCGCTCTGCCGCTGCCAGAACACCTGGCAGTCCTCGTCGGTCAGCGTCACCCAGACGCCCGACCCCAGCGTGTGGATGGTCCACGTGGTGCTCGTCTTCGGCCCGGCGGCGACGGTGAAGATCGACCTCCTGGTGCGACGCACCGCCGCCGGCTGGCTGGCCGACGACACCTCCTGCACCGGGCAGGGCAGCCAGACCTCGATCTACAGCGCGGCGCCCCCTCCCTGCCCGGGCTCGTAACGGCGGAGCAACGCGGCTTCATCGTCGCTGACGGCGCCGTCACCGCCATGTGACGGGATGTCACGGATCCGTTCGCACCGCGGGAGCAGCATCGTCGCGTGATAGGGAGAGCGTCGCGCAGGGAATCCCTGGCCACTCCGGTGGTGCTTGACGCCGCGCCTGCCGCGCCCGCCGCCAGCCTGCAGGCCGCCTTGGCTCGAGTGCCCGCGACGCTCCATCTCTCTCGCAGCGGGGCGGCGCCCAGCTCCTGATACCCCCGCCGGCTGCAAGAGGGACGCCCGGACCTGCCCCAGGGCGTCCCTCACCCCGGCCAGTCTCCCAAGCCTCCTGACGCGCCCTGCCGGTGTATAGTTAGCCTAGCTAATGACCCCGGCAGTCACCCACGATCCCCTCCTCGTCGCCAACCGCCTGCGCCCGGTGCTGCTCCGGCTCAGCCGCCAGCTCCGCCGCGAGACCCACGCTCTCGGCCTGACCGGCGGCCAGGCCTCGCTGCTGGCGGCCATCCACGGCCATCCCGAGTACGGCGTCAACGCCCTGGCCGCCCACGAGGGGATCTCAGCGGCCAGCATCAGCGGGCACATCGACCGTCTCGCAGCCGCCGGCCTGGTCGAGCGCGAGCGCTCCGGCGAGGGCGACCGGCGCCGCGTCGGGCTGCGCGTCACCCGCGCCGGGGTGCGCGCGCTGGAGGACGTCCGCCGCCGTCGCACCGCCTGGCTGGCCAAGCGCCTGGAGGCCCTCGAACCGGAGGAGCTGGAGGCGCTCGACGCCGCCCTCGACGCGCTCACCCGGGTCACCGAGGTGCAGCCGTGAGCGCCGTCCAGTCGCTGCGCCACGCGCGCACCTTCGACTCGCTGCGCAAGCACCGCAACTACCGGCTCTACTTCGGCGGCCAGGTGATCTCGGTCACCGGCACCTGGGTGCAGAACGTCGCCCAGGCCTGGCTGGTGGTCGAGCTGACCCACTCGGCGGTGGCGGTCGGGCTGCTGGCGGTCTGCCAGTTCGGGCCGTACGCGGTGCTGGGCCTGGTCGGCGGCGTGCTCACCGACCGGCTCGACTACCGCAGGGTCCTGCTGGGGACGCAGAGCGCGATGATGCTGACCGCCGCGGCGCTGGGCGCGCTGGCGCTGCTGCACGCCGTGCAGCCGTGGATGGTCGACGCCATCGCCGCGGCCAACGGGCTGGTCCTGGTCCTCGACACGCCCGCCCGGCAGTCCTTCACCATCCAGATGGTGGGGCGGCGCGAGCTGCCCAACGCGGTGGCGCTCAACTCCTCGCTGTTCAACGCCTCGCGCATCATGGGGCCCGGTCTCGGCGGGCTGATCATCGCCACCACCGGCGTCGGCATCTGCTTCGTGATCAACGCGGCGAGCTTCCTGGCCGTGCTCGGCGGCCTGCTGCTGATGCGCCCGGAGGAGCTCTACCCGGTGGCCCGCGCCGAGCGCGGCGAGAGCATGCTGCACGCCGTCCTTGCCGGGCTGCGCTACGTTCGCCAGACCCCCCGCGTCAGCCTGGTCCTCACCATGCTGCTGGTTGTGGCCACAGTCGGCATCAACTTCAACGTCCTGCTGCCGCTGCTGGCCTCGCGCACCCTGCGCAGCGGCCCCGAGGTCTTCGGCCTGCTCAGCGCCACCTTCGGCGCCGGCGCCCTGGCCGGCGCCCTGCTCGCCGCCTCCATGGCGCGGGCGATGATGCCGCTGATCGTCGCAGCGGCGGCGGGGTTCGGCGTCTTCGAGCTGCTGCTGGCACCGCAGACGACGGTGGCCGGCGCCGTGGTGCTGCTGGTGCTGGTCGGCGTGTGCTTCACCCTCTACACCGCCAACAGCAACTCGACCGTGCAGCTGATGGTCCCCGACCAGCTGCGCGGCCGGGTGATGTCCCTCTACATGTACGTGTTCATGGGCACGGCGCCGCTCGGCGGCCTGCTCTCCGGCTGGCTGGCCGACCGGGGCGGCACCCGGCTGGCATTCCTCGTCGCCGGCGGCTCGGCGGTGCTGACGGCGATCTACGGCGCCGTCCGCATGGGGGTGCTGGGAGCGGCGCGGCGGCGCCTCTCACGGCGGCGGCCCCCCACCTTCGATGTGTCTACCGATATCATGTGAGCCTACAACGGAGGTGTAGGCATGACCGAACGAGACGACGAGGCGCTGCAGCGCGCCGCCGCCGAGGGGGACCCCGGCGACTCCGCCGAGGACAAGGCGAAGAAGCTCACCCCCGAGCTCGAGGCGTACGCCCGCGAGCAGGAGGAGAAGGAGCGCACCGAGGATCTCCGCGGCGAGCGCGCCGCGCCCGAGCGCGCCGGCGAGGGCGTCGCCGAGCACGAGCAGGAGATGGCGCACCGCGGCTTCGAGAAGGCCGGACCGCCCGAGTGACCCGCCGGGCGGCCGGGGCTTCCCATCCCGCCCCGGCCGCCCACTACCATTGGCCGCCGTCATGGCCGCCGGCGACGTCACCCTGCTGGGCCGGCCGTGAGCCCGGCGTCGCCGCGGCGGCTCTCGCTGGCGGGGAGTGAGCGCCACGCGCTTCCCGGCGCGCATGAGGTGGGGCCGAGCGACCGGGCGGAGCGGCTGGAGGTGAGCGTCCACCTGCGGGCGCGCCGCCCCCTGCCGGAGCCGGACGAGCGCGGCGCCGCCGTGCGCCTGTCGCGGGCGCGGTTCGCAGCGGAGCACGGCGCGTCACGGGACGACGTCGAGCGCGTGGCCGGCTTCGCCGCCGAGCACGGGCTGCGCGTCGAGGCGGTGCACCAGGCGCGCCGCAGCGTGGTGCTGTCGGGCACCGCGCAGCAGCTCGGCCGCGCCTTCGACGTCCGGCTGCAGCGCTGGGAGCGCGACGGCACCACCTTCCGCGGGCGCACCGGCCCTGTTCACATCCCCGCCGGCCTGGTCGGCGTCGTCGACGGCGTGTTCGGCCTCGACGACCGTCCCCAGGCGCGCTCGCGCGTCCACCGGCGCGCCGCCCACGCCGCCCGGCGCGGCGAGGCCTTCACGCCGCCGCAGGTGGCCGCGCTCTACGACTTCCCGCGCGACCTCGACGGCGCCGGCCATACGGTGGCGCTGCTGCAGCTCGGCGGCGGGTACCGCGCCGCGGACCTGCGCGGGTACTTCGCGGCGCTGCACCGGCCGCTGCCCCGGCTGCGCGATGTTTCTGTCGATGGTGGCAGCAACGTGCGCAGCGGCGACCCGCAGTCCGACGACGGCGAGGTGCAGCTCGACGTCGAGGTGCTCGGCGCCGTCGCGCCCGGCGTGCGCATCGCGCTGTACTTCGCGCCGAACACCGAGCGGGGCTTCCTCGACGGCGTCTCGGCGGCGATCCACGACGGCGTGCTGCGGCCGTCGGTCCTCTCCATCAGCTGGGGCGCGGCGGAGCCGGCCTGGACGCTGCAGGCGCTGCGCGCCATCGACGCGGCCTTCGCCGCCGCGGCTGCCCTTGGTGTCACCGTCTGCGCCGCCGCCGGTGACAGCGGGTCGGGCGACGACGTCCACGACCACCGCCCCCACGTCGACTTCCCCGCGTCGAGCCCGCGGGCGCTGGCCTGCGGGGGGACGCGGGTGCATCTCCACCGCGAGGGCCGCACCCTGGCGGCCGAGGAGGTGTGGAACGACGGCCGCGCGGGCGGCTCCACGGGCGGCGGGGTGAGCGCGGTGTTCGCCGCCCCGCCCTGGCAGCGCACCTGCGAGGGTGGCCGCCCGCCCTCGTCGGGGGAGCGGCAGGGGCGGGGGGTGCCCGACGTCGCCGGGGACGCCGACCCCGAGACCGGCTACCTGGTCAGCGTCGACGGCGTCGAGGCGGTGCTGGGCGGGACCAGTGCGGTGGCCCCGCTCTGGGCCGCGCTGGTGGCCATGGCCAACCAGCGCCGCGGTGCACCGGTGGGCCTGCTCGCTCCACTTCTCTACGCCTCGCCGGCCGCGGCGCTGCGGGACGTCACCCGGGGTCGCAACGGCGCCTACGCCGCCCGTCCGGGCTGGGACCCGTGCACCGGGCTGGGCACGCCGCGCGGCGACCGCCTCCTCGCACTCCTCGGCGAGGAGTGCTGAAATCTGCGCTCACCAGGGGCGTTATCTGATAGCATCCCTGTAGCCTCTACGGCAGACGCCAAGCCCTCGCGAGGGACCGTTCTCCCGATGTACGAGCGAACACGTCCGGAGCGCGCCACGGCGGCGCAGCCCATCCTGCGGCGGAGCGGTCCTGCGGCCGGCGGGAGCCGCGAGCAGTCGAGCCCCATGCTCCGCCTCGTGGCCCACGAGCTGCGGGCCCACGTGACCGTGCTCGGGGGCTACTCGGAGCTGCTCGACGACGAGGTGGTCCGTCAGGACCCGGAACGCTGCCGCGTCGCGCTGGCCGCGATGCGCAGCCACCTCGACTCGCTGCGCGACATGGCCGACCACCTGAGCCGCGCGGTGGAGAGCAGCGCTCCCGACCGCCTGGCGTTCCGCTCGGACCGCGTCGACCTGCACCGGGTCGCCCTCGAGGCCGTCGAGTTCGCGCGGAGCGTCGCCCGCTCGCGGGGCATCACCCTGCAGTGCGAGCTGGGCGACCTCGGCGACGGCCTCGCCCAGGGCGATCGCTTCCACCTGGTCACGGCGATGCGCAACCTGCTGGAGAACGCCTGCCGCTACGGCCCGCCGGGGGGCACGGTGCGGCTCAGCGTCGCCCGCCGCGACGGCCACATCGAGGTGCTCGTCCACGACCAGGGCGACGGCCTCCGGCTGGTCGGCGACGACGCCTTCCGGCCCTTCACCCGGGGCCAGGAGTCCGGCCAGCGCGCCCCAGCCGGGATGGGGCTCGGGCTGAGCCTGGTGGCCCAGGTGGCCCAGGCGCACGGCGGGGTCGCCGTCTGGGGTGACGACGAGCGCGGCGGTGCGGTGATCGGCTTCCGCTTCCCCGCCCCCCAGCCCTCCGCAGGCAGCTAGGCGGCCGCCGCCTCCGGCGCCAGCACTGGCGCTACGGTCATCGCGTGCCCCTCCGCGGCCTCGGCGGCGCGCACCTTGCGGCGGCGCATCCAGAGCACCGCTCCGAAGAGGGCGAAGGGCACCATCTGCAGGTCGATCAGGACCGCCAGGGCGCCGGCGTTGGCGCTGCTCACGCCCGCATGGGCGAGCAGGCCGACCAGCACCCCCTCGCGCAGGCCGAGGCCGTTGAGCGAGAAGGGCGCCAGGGTGGCCAGCAGGGTGACCGGGATGGCCACCGCGAACATGCTCCAGGGTGCGTCGATGCCCAGGGCCCGGGCGAAGAAGGCCAGGGCGAGGAGGTTGATCCCCCAGCCGGCGGCGCCGACGGTGAGGCACTGGGCGAGCACGTGGGGGCGGCGGCGGTAGCCGCGGAAGGCGCCGGTGAAGGGATGGAGGATGCCGAAGACCCGCTTGCGCCAGCGGCACTCGTGCCCGCGCATGCGGCGGACCACCCGGTCGGCGCCCAGCGCCAGCACCCAGGCGATCACCATGGCGACGACGAAGACGCAGGCTCCGACCACCCCGACGGGACCCAGCCAGGCGCGCAGCAGGACCGCGCCGGCGACGCCCCAGGCGGCCATGCCCAGGGTGCCCGCCATCCGGCTGCCGGCCAGCGAGGCGAGCGCATGGCCGTGGCCCGTCACCTTGCCCACCTCGACCGCGCGCAGCGCGTCGCCGCCGACGCCGGCGGGGAGCACCTGGCCGACGAAGAGGCCCTGCAGGTACCAGGAGGAGAGCGAGGCCCACGAGAGCCGGTGGCCGGTGCCGCGGAGCAGCACGCCCCACTCCAGCACCGAGGACATCAGGGCCACGGCGGTGAGCGCCATGCCCAGGGTGGCCCAGCCGACGTTGGCGTCGCGCAGGCCGTGCGCAGCCTTGGCCATGTCGACGCTGCGCAGCAGGATGGCGATCCCGGCGAGGGTGCCGCCGACCCGCACCAGCGGCGACCGCAGGGCGATCCGGAGCGAGCGGCGAAGGGTCCCTGTCACGAGTTGCATTGCACGTCCTGGGAGGGGAGGGAGGCCGGCCGTTGGCCGGGCCGTCGCGCGGTTGTCATCCTTCGCAACGACCCGTTGCAGTGCCGTCTTGCGGGTCCAGCGAGGACCGCATCTCGTCGACCAGGTCGGTGGTGATGAGGTCGACGCCGCAGGCGCTCATGCGGCGTGCGGCGGCGGCGCTGTTGCAGGTCCAGGCGGCGACCTCCAGGCCGTGGCGGTGGGCCGCGGCGCAGAGCGCAGGGGTCACCGCCCAGCGGTCGACGCTCAGCGCCACCGCGCCCACCTCCGCCGCCAGGCGCTCGACGCGGGCGGGCAGCAGGGAGCGCAGGGCGCAGGCGGCGATGCGCCGCGCCCCCTCGCCGCGGCCGGGGGCGACGCGCGGGAGGCTGCGCCACCGCTGCACCGCGGGGGCGCGGTCGCGGGCGACGCGGAGCGCCTGCGGGTCGTCGGTGCACACCGCCCAGTCGTCGGGATCGGGGCGGGCGGCCAGCCAGCGGGCCACCGCCTCGGCGTCGCGTGCGTCCTTGAGGTCGACGAGGGTGGGCACCGCGCCGGCGTCCAGCACCTCCGCGGCCTCGTCGAGGGTCAGCACATCGGGGTCCTCGTGGCGGACCTCGTGCAGGTCGGCCTGGCGGAGCGGGCGGTGGGAGGGGAGAAGCTGATCATGGCGAAGCACCGGGGTTCCGTCGGCCACGCAGCGGACATCGATCTCCAGCCAGTCGACCTTCCGCAGCGCGGCGCCGGCGAGGGTGTGGCGGGTGGGGGTCCCGCCGGGCCGGCCTGCCGCCAGGCCGGCGTGGGCGATCCAGCGCAATGAGGAGATGATCGCAGGGAGGACCTGACGAAAGCGTTGCGGACGCTCACAGCATGCTGTGAGTCACCCGCGCGACGCGATCAGCTCAGGACTGCACCTTGATGTACCAGCGCATCGTCGCCTCGGTGGCGAGGGTGCCCTGGGCGTCGGTCACGGTGACGCGCACGTCGAACCGCGCGCGGCCCGAGGCGTCGAGCTCTCCGCGCACGCGGGCGATCTCCTCCGGCGCGATCGACGCCTCGGCGACGACGTCACTCCGCGCCGGACGGCGATAGGTCAGCTCCGCGCCCTGCGCCAGCGGCACCGCGCGCCCGAGCAGGTCGAGGAAGGCGCTCGACACCGCCGCGCCGCTGACCGCCTCGACGAGGCTGAACTGCGCGCCGGCGTGCATCGTGCCGACGTGGTTGCCCACCTCGGGACGCGCCGCCAGGCTCCCGCGCGCCCGGCCGCCGTCCATCTCCAGGATCCGCACCCCGACCATGGCGTTGTACGGCATCTGCTCGATGCCGTGGCGGATCATCTCGGCGACCGACGCCTGCTCCTGCACCACCGACTGCACCTCGTACGGCTCACGCACCTCGGCCATTGTCGCAGCCGTGCACCGCGACCTGGTCGGCGTTCCTGTGAAGGCGCCGCAACGGGGCGACGCGGTCTCAGGACGGCAGGACGACGAAGGCGAGGTCGACCGGGGTCAGCGGCTGCACGGTGAACTCGTAGGCCGGCCCGTCGGGGCCCACGGTGGTGGTCCAGCCGCCGTTCTCCAGCAGCTCGACGACGTAGGGGCCGTCCACCGGCACGGCGTCGACGGTGAAGTCGCCGCGCGAGTCGGTGGTGGCGTAGTAGTAGGGGCCGCTGGTGCGGTAGCCGCTGCCCACCTGGGTGAAGTGGCTGCCGAGGCGGAGCTGCAGGCGGGCGACCGGCGTGCTCCCGCGCACCACGGTGCCGGTCACCGACTGCGGGGCGCGCAGCAGGACGCGCGCCTGCCGCGCCTGGGCGGTGCTGCCGAAGTCCGACACCAGGCGCTGGAGGTCGGTGAGCGCCGTCGACTGGTCGTGCGCGTCGAGGGCCTGCTGCCCGGCTGCGAGCAATGCACGGGGAAGCAATCCTTGCGCCTGCGACGCCTCGGGTGCGCTGCCCGCCTGGCGGATCAGGGTGTCGAGCGCGGCCACCGCCTGGATGGCCTGCCCCTCGTCGAGCAGCTGCTGTGCCGCGTTCAACGTATAGGTGGGACGGAGCTGGTCTGCCTGCGCGGCGAGGTCGGCGGGCGGGGAGCCGGCGCCGAGCTGGTCGAGGCGCTGCAGCGCGACGGCCCAATGGCCCGCCGCCGCCTCGGCCCTGGCGCTGCGCAGGGCGATGCCGGCGTGCTCGCGCGCGGCGTCGGGCTCGGGGAGGGCGACGCCGGGGAGAGCGGGCGCGTTCTCCAGCAGCGACAGGGCCTGGTCGGCGTGGCCGCTCCTGTCGAGCGACGTCGCCCAGTCGAGAATGGTCTGCCCCGCGTCGGCCGGCGCGGAGTCCACGGCGCCGCGCGCCAGCAGCAGCACCGCGCCGCCCTGTTCGCCGATGACGCGGTACACGGCGACCGCCTGGTCGTAGTGTCCTTGGTTGCGCAGGTCCTGCGCCTGCGACTGCGCGCGTCCGACCGCCAGCAGGCCGCCGAGCTCCAGCCCCGCGAAGCCGATCACCGGCACCAGGATCGAGGCCGCCACCACGGCCCGGCGATGTGAGGGCCGCCCCGGCGGTGGCGGAGCGGACACGACGACGCGCGAGGAGACGACCCCCGGTTGCCCCATGTGCACGGCGGAGATTGTGTCAGCCGCCGCGTCTCGGCGGGCTGGGCGAGCCGTCGCTGCGGTTCTCGAGCTGCGCCTCCAGCTGGAGGGTGCGTTCGAAGGCGGCCCACACGGCGTCGCTGACGACGGTGCGCAGCTTGCCACGCTCCAGCTCGTACATCGCAGCAGCGGTGGTGCCGCCGGGCGAGGTCACCATGTCGCGCAGCTCGGCGATGTGGAGGCCGCTCTGCAGGGCGAAGGCCGCCGATCCCTGCATGGTGTCGAGGACCAGCTCGCGCGCCAGGTGCCGCGGGAAGCCGAGGTGCACGGCGGCGTCGACCAGCGACTCGATGAACAGGAAGATGTAGCTGGGACCGGTGCCGCTCACCGCCGTGGCCATGGCCACCTGGCGCTCGTGGTGCACCTCGAACTCGCGTCCCAGCGCGGAGAGCATGCCGCGGGCGCGCGCCTTGCCCTCCTCGGTGACCGATTCCGTGGCGTACCAGACGGTGACGCCCTGGCCGATCTGCGCCGGCGTGTTGGGCATCGCCCGGACGATGGCGGGATGCTCCAGCGCAGTCCCCAGCGCCGCCGTCGAGGCGCCGGCGACGACGCTGACCACCAGCTGCTGCGGCGCCAGCACCGGGCGCAGCTCGGGGAAGACCTCGTCGAGCACCTGCGGCTTGACGGCGAGGAGCACCACGTCGGCGCCGCGCGCCGCCTCGGCATTGCTCTCCGTGGCCTGCACGCCGTGCGCCTCCTCCAGGGCGCGGCGGCGCTCCGCGCGGGGATGGCTGCAGACGACGTTGCCGGGCTCGACCAGGCCCTGGCGGAGCAACCCGGCCAGCATGCTCTCGGCCATCACCCCCGTGCCGACCACGCCCACCCGGGCACCGTGCAGCGGGTTCACGGGGCGGCTAGACGCCGAACAGTCCGCCCCCGCTGGGCAGGCCCGGTGCGTTGGGGTCGACGGTCGGCTTGGTGATCTGGACGTTCTCGCCGTAGTTGCTGAGCTGCACGGTGAGCGACTCGCCGAGCACCATCGCCCCGCTGACGTTGCCAAGCCCGCCGGCGCCGCCCGGGACCTGCCCGCCGAACGCCTGCGAGAGCACCGAGAAGAGCTTCTTCATGTCGAAGGCGATGCTGGCGTTGGTGACCTCGGAGTCGAGCTTGCCGTCGGCCTTGCGGACATAGGCGTCGACGCTGCCGCTGCGCAGGGTCATCACCTGGGAGAAGAGGGTGGCGAACTGCTGCATCTGCGGATTGCCGCCCAGCTTCGACAGCACCTTGCTGATGTAGTCGGGACCGAGGGTGGCGTGGAGGTGCTCGACGCTCTGGCCGTCGCGCGTGGTGCTCCCCTCGTCCTGCACGGTGGCCAGATCCTTGAGCAGCGCCACCTGGTCGGAGGGCGACACCGGCAGGCCGTTGAAGCTGAAGCTGCCCGCGTCGGCGAAGGTCTTGCCGCCGTCCTGCGAGAGGAACTCGCTGCCGTCGTAGAACACGACCTCGACGGCCTTGTCGAGGATCGGCTTCATGGTCATCGAGAAGCGCATCCGCTGCGAGCTCTGCACGTCGCCGCTGCCGCTCATGGTGAGGTTGCCGAGCATCGAGCCGAGCTGGTCCATCACCCCCGAGGGCAGCCCCGAGACGCCGCTGGTGTCGACGGACATCCTGCCGTCCAGGGACATGTGGTACGCGCCGCTGCTGACCGAGGTGCTGGCCAGGGTGATGATCTGCTGCGGGCTCTTGCCCTGCAGCACGTCGGCCGTGCCACCGCAGGCGCTGACGGCGAGACCGGCGACCAGGCCGGTGGCGGCGAGCCGGGGCAGATGGCGCATGGAGGCTGCGGAGCTCCTTGGTGCTCGTGCGTATCCGACGGGCTGAACGATACTCCGGGCTGGTGGCGCGGCGGGTACGCTCCGCAGCGATGGTGACCCTCGACGGCTCGGCGCTGTCCCTGGCCGACGTGGTGGCGGTGGCCCGCGACGGCGTCCCGGTCGCGGTGTCGGAGGTGGCCAGGGAGCGGATGCGGCCGGCGCGGGAGCTGGTCGAGCGCATCGACGCCGCCGGCGACGTGGTGTACGGCGTCACCACCGGGTTCGGCGCGCTGGCGGACCGCGCCATCGCCGCGGGCGACCGATCCTCGCTCCAGACCGCCGTCGTGCGGTCGCACGCGGCCGGGATGGGGCCCCCGCTGCCGGCCGAGGTGGTGCGGGGGATGATGCTGCTGCGGGCGCGGACGCTCTGCGCGGGGTATTCCGGGGTGCGGCCGGCGCTGGTCGACGGCATGGTGGGGTTGCTCAACGCGAGCGTGGTGCCCTGGGTGCCGGCGATGGGGTCGCTGGGGGCGTCCGGGGACCTGGCGCCGCTGGCGCACTGCGCGCTGCTGCTGCTGGGCGAGGGCTTCGCCGTCGGAGCCTCCGGGGAGCGGGTCGACGGTGGCTCGGCGCTGGCGGCGTCGGGGTTGTCGCCGCTGGCGGTGGGGCCGAAGGAGGGGCTGGCGCTGATCAACGGCACCGACGCCATGTGCGCGGCGCTCGCGCTGTGCGTGTGGGACCTCGCAGCGCTGCTGGTGGCGGCGGACGCCGTGTGTGCCATGAGTGTGGAAGCGCTGCTGGGCACCGCGCGGGCCTTCGACGCGGACATCGTGGCGCTGCGGCCTTCCGCGGGGGTCGCGGCGGCGGCGGCGAACCTGCGGGCGCTGCTGGCGGACTCGCCGCTGGTGGCCTCGCACGTGGCGTCGCATCACGCGGTGCAGGATGCGTACTCGCTGCGCTGCGCCCCGCAGGTGCACGGCGCGGCGCGCGACGTGCTGGCGTTCGCGCGGGGAGTGGTCGAGACGGAATTGGACAGCGTTGTCGACAACCCGCTGGTCATGGTGGGACGCGGCGAGGTGGTGTCGAGCGGCAACTTCCACGGCGCGGCGCTGGCCTACGCAGCCGACATGTGCGCGTCGCTCTGCGCCGACGTCGCCGCCATCAGCGAGCGGCGGGTGGACCGGCTCCTCGACCCGGCGCGGTCGCGCGGGCTGCCCGCGTTCCTGACCCGCGAGCCGGGGGTGAACAGCGGGCTGATGATCGCGCAGTACACCGCGGCGTCCTGCGTCACCGCGCTGCGGTCGGCGGCCGTGCCGGTGGCGGCGCAGAGCGTGCCGGTGAGCGCTGGACAGGAGGACCACGTGTCGATGGGGTGGAACGCCTGCCTGCGCACGCGCGCGTCGGTCGAGGATCTGCGGCGGGTGCTGTCGGTGGAGGCGGTGTGCGCGGCGCAGGCGCTCGACCTGCGCGCACCGCTGCGGCCCGGCCCCGGGACGGGGGCGCTGCTGGCGTCGTTGCGGGCGCGGGTGCCAGCGCTGGAGGCGGATCGGGAGCTGGCCTCGGACCTCGAGGCGGCGTGCTCGTGGCTGTCGTCGGGGGCATGGCGGATGGCGCTGGACGCGGCGTCGGTGGCGCTGTCGTGACCGCCGGCGCGCGCGAGGTGCGGGCCCCCCGCGGGACGGCGCTGTCCTGCGGGTCGTGGCAGACCGAGGCGCCGCTGCGGTGCCTGATGAACAACCTCGATCCCGACGTCGCCGAGCGGCCGTCGGATCTCGTCGTGTACGGCGGGACGGGGCGGGCGGCACGGTCGTGGGAGTGCTTCGACGCCATCGTGGCGACCCTGCGCTCGCTGCGCGACGACGAGACGCTGCTGGTGCAGTCGGGCAAGCCGGTCGGCGTGGCGCGGACGCACGAGATGGCGCCGCGGGTGCTCATCGCCAACTCGCTGCTGGTGCCGCAGTGGGCGACCTGGGAGGACTTCTGGCGGCTGGAGGCGATGGGGCTGACGATGTACGGCCAGATGACGGCGGGGTCGTGGATCTACATCGGGACGCAGGGCATCCTCCAGGGAACGTACGAGACCTTCGCGGCGGTGGCGACGGCGCGTTTCGGCGGCTCGCTGCAGGGGAGGTTGGTGGTGACCTCGGGGCTCGGCGGGATGGGCGGGGCCCAGCCGCTGGCGGTGACCATGAACGGCGGCGTCGCGCTCTGCATCGAGGTCGACCCGTCGCGCGTGCGGCGGCGCGTGGAGACCGGCTATCTCGACGAGGAGGCGCCGTCGCTGGAGGAGGCAGTGCGGCGCTGCGACCTGGCCCGGGAGCGGGGGGAGGCGGTTTCCGTCGGGGTTGTCGCCAACGCCGCCGTGGCGCTGCCGGCGCTGCTGGAGATGGGACTTGCGGCCGACGTGGTCACCGACCAGACGTCCGCGCACGACCCGCTGAACGGGTACGTGCCCGCCGGGATGTCGCTGGACGAGGCCGCGGCGCTGCGGGTCGCCGACCCGCAGGGCTACGTGCAGCGCGCGAGGGAGTCGATGGTGGTGCACTGCGCCGCCATGGTCGACTACCGGCGGCGCGGCGCGGAGGTGTTCGACTACGGCAACTCGCTGCGCGAGGAGGCGCGGCGGGGCGGGTTCGCGGACGCGTTCACCTATCCGGGCTTCGTGGCCGCGTACATCCGGCCGCTGTTCTGCGAGGGCGTCGGGCCGTTCCGCTGGGTGGCGCTGAGCGGCGACCCGGCGGACATCGCGGCCACCGACCGGGCGGTGTCGGCGCTGTTCCCCGAGGACGGCCATCTGCAGCGGTGGCTGCAGCTGGCCTCGTCGCGTGTGCACTTCCAGGGGCTGCCGGCGCGGATCTGCTGGCTCGGGGCGGGCGAGCGCCACGTGGCGGGGTTACGCTTCAACGAGATGGTGGCGTCGGGCGAGGTGTCGGCGCCGATCGTGATCGGGCGCGACCATCTCGACAGCGGGTCGGTCGCGTCGCCGCTTCGCGAGACCGAGGCGATGCGGGACGGGTCCGACGCCATCGCGGACTGGCCCGTGTTGAACGCGCTGCTCAACGTCGCCAGCGGGGCCACGTGGGTGGCGGTGCATCACGGCGGTGGCGTCGGCATCGGGCGCTCGATCCATGCGGGCGCGCAGGTGTGCGTCGACGGGTCGGCGCTCTCCGCGCGGCGCGCCGAGCTGGTGCTGACCAACGACCCCGCCACCGGCGTGATGCGGCATGCCGACGCCGGCTACGACGCGGCCTGGGATGCGGCGGCCGCACGTGGCGTGCGGATTCCCATGCCGCGGTCGGAGGCGGTCGATTGAACGCGGCGGAGTGGCTGGCGTCGGGCGCGGGACTGGCGTCGTGGGACGTCGGCGTCGTCGGGGCGCCGATCTCGCGCGCGTCGATCAGCCCGTCGTCCGCGCACCTGACGCCGGCGGCGTTCCGCGAGGGTCTGGCGCGCTTCGCCACGTTCGACGGCGACCACGGGATCGACCTGGCCGACCTGCGGGTGCGCGACCTGGGCGACGCCGAGGGTGATGCGGACGGGGACGCCACCGCCGCGCACGCGCGCATCGAGCACCTCTGCACCGCGGCCGCGGGTGGCGGCGTCGTTGTGGTCGTCGGTGGCGACAACTCACTGACCGTGCCGGCGATGCGCGGCTGTGCCGGTGGCGGCCTGGGCGAGGGCTGGGGGCTGCTCACCTTCGACGCCCATCACGACGTGCGGGATGCCGCGCTGTACGGCGGGCCGCGCAACGGGACACCGGTGCGCGACCTGATCGCGGCAGGGCTCCCGGGCGTGCGGGTGGCGCAGATCGGGGTGCACGGGTTCGCCAATGCGCGCGAGCATCACGAGTGGGCGCTGGCGCATGGCGTCCACGTGCGGCGCGCGGCGCAGGTGCGCGCCGGGGGGATCACCTCGACGCTGGACAGCGCGCTGGCCGCGCTCGAACGCCACGACGCCGGGCGCATCTACGTCGACGTCGACCTCGACGTGCTCGACCGCTCCTTCGCACCGGCGTGTCCCGCGTCGATGCCGGGTGGGCTGCGACCGGTCGACCTGCAGGAGGCCGCGTACGTCCTGGGCACTGATCCGCGGGTGATGGCGATGGACCTCACCGAGGTGGACGCCGCGGCCGACGTGGCGGGGATCACGGTGCGGACGATGTGCTCCGTGTTCCTCTCCTTCTGCGCGGGCGTCTGCCACCGTCGGCGTCTGCAGCGAGCGGAGCTGGCCTAGCGGTGGCGGGGGCCACGCTGGTGGTGCACGGCGTCGGCGAGCTGGCCACGTGCGATCCGCTGCGGGGAGAGGCGCCCGGCGTGATTCGCGATGCGGCGGTGTGTGCCACGGGCGAGGTCATCACCTACGTCGGGCCCTCGTCGGGGCTGCGGTCGGTTGCGGTGGCTCGCGACGCCGTGGAGATCGACGCGGGCGGCAATGCCGTGGTGCCGGGGTTCGTCGACTGCCACACGCATCTCGTCTGGCTCGGGGATCGCGGTGACGAGTACGCGCGGCGGGCTGCGGGCGAGACGTACGAGTCGATCGCGGCGTCGGGGGGCGGGATCATGTCCACCGTGCGGGCGACCGTGGCGGGGTCGGTGGCGGAGCTCGTTGCGGCCGCTCGTGAGCGGGCTGCGCGGATGCTTCGTCTCGGCACGACGACCGTCGAGGTGAAGAGCGGCTACGGGCTCGCGCTGGACGCGGAGGTCCGGCAGCTCGAAGCGGCGCGGGTGCTGGCGGCGGATCCGGCGTTGCCGTCGGTCGTTGCGACGTACCTGCCGTTGCACGCTGCGCCGCCGGAGCCGCGGGCGGAGTTCATCGAGGCTGCGTGCGGCGAAGGGCTGCGTCGCGCGGCGCCGCTTGCGCGGTTCGTCGACGCGTTCTGCGAGCGCGGGGCGTACAGCGTGGAGGAGTGTGAGCGGCTGTTCGTTGCGGCGCGGGCGGCGGGGCTGGGGGTCAAGATCCATGCGGAGCAGCTCAGCCATTCGGGTGGTGCGCGACTGGCGGCGCGGATGGGCGCCGTGAGTGCGGACCACCTGGAGCATGCGGGCGAGTCCGACCTCGGCGCGCTCGCCGGCGCGGGTGTGGTGGGGGTCCTCCTGCCGGGGGCTTCGTTGGTGCTGGGCGGGCCGCCGCCCCCGGGTCGGCGGTTGCTGGAGGCGGGGGCGCAGGTCGCCATTGCCACGGACTGCAATCCCGGCACCTGCTACAGCGAGTCGATGCCCTTGATGATGTCGCTGGCGGTGGCGCTGGCCGGGCTGACCCCGGGTCAGGCGCTGGTCGCTGCGACGGGGGGCGGCGCCGCTGCGCTGGCGCTGTCCGACCGCGGCGCGATTCGCGAGGGGGCGCGGGCGGATCTCTGCATTCTCGACACGCCGCATTGGGTCGATCTCGCATACCACCTCGGGGGGGCACAGGTCGGTCGCGTGGTACTTGCGGGGGCTGTCGCGGCGGCGTAGTTGCGGTGCCCTTGGGAACGGGTGTTCTGCTACAATTGTGTGGTGGTAGCGCTTGCAGTCTACTCGGTTCCCGCGTCGCCGTTGCCGGCGTTGCAGTGCGCCGTTGACGCCGTGGCGCGCGAGGACGTCGACGGTCTGTCCGGCAGCGCACTGGGCGAGGACCTCGTTGCGATGCGGCGCGAGATCGACCGGCTGGAGCTCGAGTTCAGCAGGCGTGTCCGCGCCTTCGCAGCGCGCGACGGTCATCGCGAAGCGCAGCTGTCGCTCAGCGGCTGGCTGCGCCGGAACTGCCGCCTCAGCATCGGCGCGGCCGCACAGGTCGTCGACGTCGCGCGCCACCTTCCCGAGCTGCCGCTCACCGAGCGCAGCGCCGCGGCGGGCTCGATCGGGTTCCACCACTGCACGGTGATCGCGCGCTGCGCGACGCAGATCGGGAGCGATGCCGTCCGCAACGTCGAGGACACCCTGATCGAAGCGGCGGAGCGCCTCGACCCACATGACCTCACCTACGTCACCCGCCGCCTGCGCTACTGCGTCGACCCCGACGGCAGCGCCGAGGACGCCGACGCCCAGCATGCGCGGCGCCACCTCAGCATCAGCCAGACGTGGGACGGCGTGTTCCACGTCAGCGGACTGCTCGACGCGGAGGGCGGGGCTCTGGTGCGCACTGCCATCGACGCGCTGGATGCGCCGGTTCCGGGCGACGCGCGCGCAGTGTGGCAGCGTCGTGCGGACGCCCTGGTGGAGCTGGCGAAGCGGCAGCTGCAGTCCGGCGGGCTCCCGTCGGTTGCCGGCGAGCGGCCGCATGTGACGGTCACGACTACTGAGGCGACGCTGCGCGGAGAGCGCGGGTGCCCCGCGGGCGAGATGCGCTGGGCCGGGCCGGTGATCGCCGAGACGGCGCGCCGGGTGGCGTGCGATGCGTCGGTGACGCGGGTGGTGGTCGGTGCCGGCGGTGAGCCGCTGTCCGTCGGCCGTGCCTCGCGGGTCATCCCTGCGGCGATGCGGCGCGCCCTCGTCGTCCGCGACGGGGGCTGCCGGTTCCCGGGATGCGACCGCCCGTCCGAGTGGACCGACGCTCACCACGTGGTGCACTGGGCCGACGGCGGTGAGACGAAGCTCGACAACCTTGTCCTGCTCTGCCGGGTGCACCATCGTGCGGTCCACGAAGGTCGCTGGCAGGTGGCGGTCGGCCGCGCGGGCGAGGTCACGGCTCAGCCACCGTAGGACGCCTCCGCCCTGATCGGCGGCCTGTCCCCCGGCGCCGCCCGGTGGCAGCCTCGGTCATGCCGCTCGCCCGGGCGGTGCGCTCGGCCACTCACAGGCCGTCATTTGTGACAGATTGTCGCCGGACCGGCTGAATATTGCCTCGGCGTGGTGTACCCTTGCGCCCGATCTCCGCCCTGCCGCCGTTTTCGAGGTGGCCGGGGGGATACCGGCCACAACAGGGAAACGGGTAGGGGTGATGAGGAAGAGGGGTTGGCAGGCGGCGGGCAGCGCTCCGGCACGAGCGTGCGCCACCCGCCGCAACGTCGTTGCTCGCGGCACTGTCTTCCGAGGCGTGCCGGTGAGAGGGGAGTTCCGTTTCGGGTCGGGGGCCGCCGTGAGCGCCCGGCGCCATCCTTTGGCCGCGCGGCGCCGCCGCAGGGCCGAGCCCACCAGGAGCGTGGCATGAGTCGCAGATCCGTCCTCGCCGTGCTGTCCGCCGGCCTTGTCGTGGCCGGCGGGGCCTCCACGCTCGGCCCACTGCGGGCAACCGCCACAGGGACAGTCACCGACTACCAGTTCCCGGGAAGCAGCAACGGGCAGTTCGCCACCCGCGGATCGCTGGGCCTCGGCTCGAGCGTCAACGTCCAGGTGAAGGCGGTCAACGGCTCGGCCGCGGTGCCCGGGGCGACCGTGTACCTCACCTACGCGGGCGCGAGCGGGTCCTCGGCGACCGTCTCCATCGCACAGTGCGCCTCGGGTTCGCTGGGCACCACCCCGACCGCGTGCACCGCCGACACCTCCGGCCTGGTCACGGTCACCTTCCATGCGCCCGCAGTCGTCGGCGGCACCCTGCCCACCGGCGGCGCTGCCACGATCACCGCGCAGGACGCCTCCAGCAGTCCGAGCATCTCAGAGAGCGTCCAGTACTTCTGGGGGCTGGCCACCAAGTACGTCTGGAGCGCTGAACCCTGGGCGGCTCCAGGCATGGCGGCGACCATGGGTGGCTCCACCAACTTCACGGTGACCGCCGAGAAGGCCGACAGCTCGACCGTGACCGGCACCGCGATCTACCTGTCCCTGTCCACCACGGCATCGGCCCCCGGGGTCGCTGTCGCCATCGACTCGGGCAGCACGTGCGGCATGCTCGGTACCGTCACGTTGAGCACGACGCCACAGAAGGTGTCAGCCGCCAGTGGCACGGTGACGATCTGCTACACGGCGCCGCCCACCCCTGAGCCCGGCATCGACACGATCACCGCGCAGGATGACGGCACGTTCCAGACCTTCAGCACCGCCAACCACTACAACCAGAACAACCAGACGCTGGCATCCCTGGTGTGGTCGCCCAACCCGATCGCCTCTGCGGGCACCCTGGGGAGCAGCGCTGCTGCGAGCCCCAAGGTCACCGCGATGGACAACCCCCTCGGCGGCTCGCCCTCGCCCATCCCCTACCTGACCATCTACGTCGGCTTCACCCCGGCGAGTGATGCCACGGCGTCGGCCACCCCGTGGACCTCGCCGGCGTCGGTGCCACTGTCGAGCAGCGTGCAGGCGTTCAGCACCGACGGCAACGGTGTCCTCCAGCTCGCGTACACCACCGGGACCAACACGACGGGGACGGATCGCCTGGTGGCGCAGGACAAGGCCAGCACGCCGACCATCACATCGAGCGATCTCTACACCTACGCCCTCGCCACCCACTACGTCTTCTCGGCGCCCTGGACGCCGAGCGCGCCGTTCATGGCGGCGCAGGGTGGGACCGCGCCCAGCACGGTCACGCTGACCGCCGAGGACGTCGCCAACAACCCGGTTCCCAACACCGTGGTCTGGCTCACCTTCACGCCCACCGGGCCGCAGACGACCTCACCCGCCTCGGCGAAGGTGGGCGGAAGCTCGGGCACGCCACTCACCACCACGCCGCAGATGTTCGTCACCGATTCCACGACGGGGACGATCACCGTCACCTACACGAAGGACACCGGGACCTCGCCACCGACCGGCGGCCAGGACGTCATCGGCGCGCAGAACACCCAGACGTCGCCGACGATCACGGCGACGGATTCGTACCTCTACGGGACGGCGGTCGACTATGTCGTCTCGCCGAAGCCCATCGCGCCCGCCGGGACGCTGAATCCAGGTGACATCACCACTGCGACGTACACGGTGTACCAGCACGGCACGACGACGCCCGATCCAAGCGCCACGGTGTACCTCTCGTTCGTCCCGGCGACCGGAGGAGGCAGCGCCACGGTGTCGCAGTGCGGCGCGAACACGACGCTCACCGCGACGCCTGTTCCCTGCACTCCGGACAACAACGGCGACATCGTCGTCACCTACTCGGCGCCGTCGCCTCTGCCCGCCGGCGGGACCGACACCGTGACCGCCGCGGACGCACCCAAGAGCCCCTTCGTCACCCAGTCCGACGCCTACCGCTTCGTCGGCGGGTACACATTCACACCGAACCCGTTCGCCCCCGGCGGCACGCTGACCACGACCGCTCCCAGGACCGGGACGCTCACCGTCACCGACGGGACGACCCCCCTGGCGGGCGCCGCCGTCTGGCTCTCGTTCGTCCCGGCGAGCGGCAGCACCGCGACGCTCACCGCCGGTGGCACGACGGTCACCTCGACGCCGGCGCAGTTCACGACCGACGGCTCCGGCCACATCGCGCTGAGCTACACCCGATCGGCACAGCTTCCCGGCGGCGGCGCAGACACGCTCACCGCCGGGAACGCGAGCAGCTCGCCGACGCTCTCCGCCACCGACGGGTATTCGTACGTCGGGCAGTTCGCCTTCTCTCCCGCCGGCCCGAAGATCGCCCCGGACGGCAGCCTGGCGCACAACACCCTGCGCGTCGTGACGATCACCGCCGAGGACAGCAACGGCACACCGTTGCCGGGCGCCAAGTTCGACCTGAAATTCGTGCCCGCTGCGGGCGGTGGCTCCGCCCAGGCCAGCGGTCAGTCCCTGGGCGCCAGCCCGATCCTGGTGACGGCTGACGGCAACGGCAACGTCCCGGTCGACTACACGACGCCGAGCACGCTGCCTGCCGGCGGCACCGACGTGGTGACCGTCCTCAACCAGCAGGCTTCCCCGACCATCAGCGCGACGGACAGCTACAGCTTCCAGGTGCCGCCGCCGCCGCCGCCGTCTCACGGCTACTACATGGTGGCCAGCGACGGGGGCCTGTTCCCATTCGGGTCGGCGCTGCAGCACTCCTACGGCTCCGAGGGCGGCAACCATCTCAACCAGCCGATCGTCGGCATGGCGATGACGCCGGATGGCAACGGCTACTACATGGTGGCCGCGGACGGCGGGATCTTCCCCTTCGGCGATGCGGTGCAACATTCCTACGGCTCGACCGGCGGCATGCATCTCAACAGGCCGATCGTGGGGATGGCGGTGCGGCCCGACTTCAACGGCTACTACCTGGTGGCCAGCGACGGGGGCATCTTCCCCTTCGGCCCGAGCGCGACCGCGCACTCCTACGGCTCCACCGGCAACATGCACCTCAATGCGCCGATCGTCGGCATGGCGATGACCAATGACGGCGGCGGCTACTGGCTGGTGGCCTCTGACGGCGGCATCTTCCCGTTCGGTGACGCCCTGCAGCACTCCTACGGCTCCGAGGGTGGCAGTCACCTCAACCAGCCGATCGTCGGCATGGCGGCGACGGCCGACGGCAACGGCTACTACCTGGTGGCCAGCGACGGCGGCCTGTTCCCCTTCGGCGACGCGCTGCAGCACTCCTACGGCTCGGAGGGTGGCACCCATCTCAACCAGCCGATCGTCGGCATGGCGCTGGCCACCGACGGCAACGGGTACTACATGGTCGCGTCGGACGGCGGCCTGTTCCCGTTCGGGTCGGCACTCAACGCGTCGTACGGCTCGGAGGGCGGCAGCCACCTCAACCAGCCGATCGTGGGCATGGCGGCGATCTGACCACCGCCCAGAGGCGCTGATCGAAGAGCCCCGCCGGAGAGCCAACTCCGCGGGGCTCTTTCCATTCCTGACAGCGACGCACCCACATTCCCGCCGATTGCTCGGTGGCTTGCAGTGACACCTTGTCAATCAAGGTATTCGCGTGATGTCGCGACCTTTTGAAATTCCGCGCCGCTGACGCCGATTGGCCCTTATCATCCCCATCCGCGTGCCCGGAGAGCGGGATCACGCACGGAGAAGGTATCTCTGGGAGACGACGGGTGTCTTCGCTGTGCGTTGCGCAGCAGGCGCGCCCGGAGGAACGACACGTGGGCCGATTCAGCAGGGGCGAAAGCATGACCGGTGGTGCTCCGCGCACACGCGTACGCACGACACTCGCCAGGATCGGACGCGCCGCCGGCGTGTCCGCGCTCGGCCTGCTCGCGGTCACCTTCGCCTCCCGAGGGACGAGTCTGCCCACCGCGTCCCTGCCCAGCATCGACGCCAGGCCCGCCGCCGCGGCGATGCCGCAGGGCTACTGGCTGGTCGCCAGCGACGGCGGCAACTTCCCCTTCGGCGCCTCGCACGGCTTCGGCTCGACCGGCGGTGAGCACCTCAACGCGCCGATCGTCGGCATGGCCTCGACTCCCAGTGGCCAGGGCTACTGGCTGGTCGCCAGCGACGGCGGCATCTTCCCCTTCGGTGATGCAGGCGGCTTCGGTTCCACCGGCGGCATGCATCTCAACGCGCCGATCGTCGGCATGGCGTCGACCCCCAGCGGCCAGGGCTACTGGCTGGTCGCCAGCGACGGCGGCATCTTCCCCTTCGGCGACGCGCAGGGCCTCGGCTCCGAGGGCGGCACCCACCTCAACAAGCCGATCGTCGGCATGGCGGCGACGCCCAGCGGCAACGGCTACTGGCTGGTCGCCAGCGACGGCGGCATCTTCCCCTTCGGTGACGCGCAGGGCCTCGGGTCCGAGGGCGGCACCCACCTCAACAAGCCGATCGTCGGCATGGCGGCGACGCCGGACGGCGGCGGGTACTGGCTGGTCGCCAGCGACGGCGGCATCTTCCCCTTCGGCGACGCCGGCGGCTTCGGCTCCACCGGCAACATGACGCTGAACCAGCCGATCGTCGGCATGGCCGCGTCGCCCACCGGCCTGGGCTACTGGCTGGTCGCCAGCGACGGCGGCATCTTCCCGTTCGGTGACGCGCAGGGCCTCGGGTCCGAGGGCGGCACCCATCTCAACCAGCCCGTCGTCGGCATGGCGGCGTATCCCGCGCTGCCGCCGGTGAGCGTCACCGCCACCCCGGCGTCGACCACCGCGCTGCCCGCCGACCAGGGCGCGTCCGGCCTGCCCGTCACCTTCCATGTCACCGACCGCTTCGGCCACGCCTCGCCCGGCGCCTCGCTGCTGCTCACCCGCAACGGCCTCACCCACGGCAGCCTGGCCCTCACCGCGCTCACCGCCAACTCCAACGGCGACGCCGCGACCACCTTCTTCGACACCCACGCCGGTGACACGGGCACCATCACCGGCACCGTCAGCGGCAGCAGCGTCCAGGGCACCTCGGGGACCGTCAACGTCGTTCCCGGCCCGGCCACCCAGCTCGTCTTCACCACCCAGCCGAATGGCGCCACGGGTGGCACCGCGTTCACCTCGCAGCCGTCGGTGTCCGTCGAGGACGCCTACGGCAACGTCGTGACCGGCAACACGAACCCGGTGACGCTGGCGATCACGAGCGGCACCGGCACCGCCGGCGCGTCGCTGGCCTGCACCGCCAACCCGAAGAACGCCGTCGCCGGCGTGGCCACCTTCACCGGCTGCCGTATCGACAAGGCCGGCTCGGGCTACACGCTGACCGCGACGCAGGGCGTCCTGCACGGCGCCAGCACGCCCTTCACCGTCAACGTGGGTCCCGCCACCAAGCTCGCCTTCA
Source organism: Candidatus Dormiibacterota bacterium (assembly GCA_035652335.1). GTDB lineage: Bacteria > Chloroflexota > Dormibacteria > Aeolococcales > Aeolococcaceae > DASRDZ01. Next base: position 16,955 of record DASRDZ010000071.1, on the reverse strand, counting down.
CCCAGCAGCCGACCAGCTCGACGGGCGGTGTCGCCTTCCCGTCCCAGCCGGCCGTCGCCGTCGAGGACGCCGGCGGCAACACCGTCACCTCGGACACGAGCCAGGTGACCCTCTCCATCACCGGCGGCACCGGCACCGCCGGTGCGTCCCTGAGCTGCACCGGCAACCCGCAGAGTGTGAGCTCCGGCGTCGCCGGCTTCGCTGGCTGCAGCATCGACAAGGCGGGAGCCGACTACACGCTGACCGCCGCCGACGGCTCCCTGACGAGCGCGTTGAGCAGTGCGCTCAACGTCACCGTGGGTCCGGCGGCGAAGCTCGCCTTCACCACCGAGCCGGGCAACGGCACCGGCGGCAGCGCCCTCGGCACCCAGCCGGCGGTCACCGTGCAGGACGCCGGCGGCAACACCGTCACCACGGACGGCAGCGCCGTCACCCTCAGCATCCGCGGAGGCACCGGCACGACCGGCGCGGCGCTGACCTGCACCAGCAACCCGCTCGGCGCCAGCTCCGGTGTGGCTGGCTTCAGCGGCTGCGCAATCGACAAGGCGGGCACCGGCTACCAGCTGCACGCCAGTGACGGCGTGCTGTCGCAGGCCGACAGCACCACCTTCAACGTCACCGTCGGTCCGGCGGCGAAGCTCGCCTTCACCACCGAGCCGAGCAGCGGCACGGGCGGCACCGCCCTCGGCACCCAGCCGGTGGTCACCGTGCAGGACGCCGGCGGCAACACCGTCACCACGGACACCAGCAACGTCACCCTCTCGATCACCAGCGGCACCGGCACCCCCGGCGCTGCGCTGAGCTGCACCACCAACCCGCTCGCCGCCAGCTCGGGTGTGGCCGGCTTCAGCGGCTGCTCCGTCGACAAGGCGGGCACCAGCTACAAGCTGCATGCCAGCGACGGCTCGCTCACCCTCGCCGACAGCACGCCCTTCGACATCAGCGTCGGCGCCGCGGCCAAGCTGGGCTTCGTCCAGCAGCCGAGCAACTCCACCGGCGGCACCGCCTTCCCCGTCCAGCCTTCGGTTGCGGTCGAGGACGCCGGTGGCAACACCGTCAGCGGTGACACCAGCACGGTGACGCTCTCGATCACCGCGGGCACGCCGGCCACCGGCGGTCCTGGCACGCTGACCTGCACACCGACCACCTCGCAGCCGGCCAGCGCCGGCGTGGCGGCCTTCAGCGGCTGCGCAATCGACACGAGCGGCACCGGCTACACGCTCCACGCCGTCGACGGCTCGCTCACCCCCGCCAACAGCACCACCTTCACCATCGGGGCCGGCGCTCCGGCCAAGCTCGCCTTCACCCAGGAGCCGACCAGCTCCACCGGCGGCAGCGCGTTCCCCCAGCAGCCCAAGGTGTCCGTCGAGGATGCCGGCGGCAACCTGGTCAGCGGTGACACCAGCCAGGTGACCCTCTCGATCACCGCAGGCACGCCCACCTCCGGCGGTCCCGGCACGCTGACCTGCACCACCAATCCGCTGAACGCCAGCGGCGGCGTCGCCAGCTTCGCCGGCTGCGCAATCGACAAGGTGGGCACGGGCTACCAGCTCCACGCCGTCGACACCGGCCTCGCGCCGGCTGACAGCAGCGCCTTCGACGTCACCGTCGGCGCCGCGGCGAAGCTCGCCTTCACCCAGCAGCCGAGCAGCTCGTCGGCCAGCCAGACCGCCTTCGCCCAGCAGCCCAAGGTGTCCGTCGAGGACGCCGGCGGCAACCTGGTGAGCACCGACGGCAGCAGCGTGACGCTGTCGATCACGGCGGGCACGCCGGCCACCGGCGGCCCGGGCACGCTCGGCTGCACGCCCAGCAACACGGCCGCGGCCAGCGGCGGCGTGGCAACCTTCGCCGGCTGCCAGGTCGACGTCGTCGGCACCGGCTACCGCCTGCATGCGGCCGACGGCAGCCTGACGGCGACCGACAGCAGCACCTTCGCCATCACCCCCGGCACCGCGACGAAGCTCGTCTTCTCGCAGCAGCCGAGCAGCAGCGCCACCGGCGGCACCGCCTTCGCACAGCAGCCCAAGGTGACCGTCGAGGACGGCGCCGGCAACACCGTGACCTCTGACACCAGCGCCGTCACCCTGAGCATCACCGCCGGCACGCCGGCGCTGGGTGGCCCCGGCACGCTGGCCTGCACCACCAACCCGGTGAACGCCATCTCCGGCGTGGCCGCCTTCGCCGGCTGCAACGTCGACAAGGTCGGCACCGGCTACAAGCTGCACGCGGCTGACGGCTCGCTCGCCACCGCGGACAGCAGCACGTTCAACATCACCGTCGGTCCCGCGGCGCAGCTCGTCTTCACCCAGTCGCCGACCAGCTCGACCGGCGGCGTCGCCTTCCCGCAGCAGCCGAAGGTGACCGTCGAGGATGCGGGCGGCAACACCGTCGCCACCGACAGCAGCACGGTGACCCTGGCCATCGCCGCGGGCACGCCCACCTCGGGTGGCCCAGGCGCGCTCTCCGGCTGCTCGCCGGTCGAGGCCGCGGGCGTCGTCACCTTCTCCGGCTGCAAGATCAACACCGCCGGGACCGGGTACAGGCTGACCGCCACCGACGCGACCGACTCGCTGACGACGCCGTCGTCGCCGAGCGCCGCCTTCAACATCACCGTGGGCCCCGCCACCCAGGTGGGCTTCTCGGTGCAGCCGTCCGACGCCGTGTCGCAGACCGCGATCAGCCCGGCCATCCAGGTGCAGATCCAGGACGCCGGCGGCAACCTGGTGAGCAGCGCCACCAACGGCGTCGGCCTGGTCCTCACCACCCCCAACGGCGCGACCCTCTCCGGCACCACGGCCAAGGTCGCCTCCGGTGGCGTGGCCTCCTTCAATGACATCTCCGTCGACAAGGCGGGGTCGTACACCCTGACCGCGTCGTCGACCGGGCTCAACAGCGCGGTGAGCAACGGGTTCGCCATCACGCACGGCCTGGCGTCGAAGCTGTTCTTCTCGCAGAGCCCCAGCAACTCCACGGGCGGCACGCCCTTCGCCACCCAGCCGATCGTGGTGGTGCAGGACCCGGCGGGCAACACCGTGACCAACGACACCAGCCAGGTGACGCTGACCGTCACCAGCGGCACGGGCACCCCCGGCGCCCAGGTGACCTGCACCACCGACCCGCTGGGCGCGACCAGCGGCGTGGCCCAGTTCCTCGGCTGTGCCGTGGACAAGGCCGGCAGCGCCTACACGCTGCACGCCACCGACGGGTCGCTGACCCCGGCGAACAGCGGCACCTTCAACATCACCGTCGGCGCCGCCGCGAAGCTCGCATTCACGCAGCAGCCGAGCGCGTCGTCGCAGAGCCAGACCGCCTTCGCCCAGCAGCCTGTGGTGAAGGTGGAGGACGCCGGCGGCAACGTGGTGACCGGTGACAGCAGCGGCGTGACGCTGTCGATCACCCCCGGCACCGGCACCGGCGGAGCCCTGCTGCACTGCACCACCAACCCGGTCACCGCCAGCTCCGGCGTGGCCACCTTCGCCGGCTGCAACGTCGACCTGGTGGGCAGCGGCTACACCCTGCACGCGGCCGACTCGGGCGCCGGCGTCAGCGCGGCGGACAGCTCGCCGTTCGCGATCACCCCGGGCAACGCCAGCAAGCTCGCCTTCACCCAGCAGCCGACCAGCTCCACCGGCGGCGTCGCCTTCCCGCAGCAGCCGCAGGTCTCCGTCGAGGACGGCGCGGGCAACGTGGTCACCGGTGACAGCAGCGTCGTGACGCTGTCGATCACCCCGGCCACAGGTGCCGCCGGCGCGGCACTGACCTGCAACCCGCCGGCCAACACGGCGACGGCCAGCTCCGGCGTGGCCGCCTTCACCGGCTGCGCCATCGACAAGGCGTCGGCCAGCAACTACCAGCTGCACGCGGTCGACGGAGCGCTGACGCCGGCCGACAGCGCACCCTTCGCCATCACCGTCGGGCCCGCGGTGCAGCTGGGCTTCGTCCAGCAGCCCAACGACTCGACGGGCGGCACCGCCTTCCCGCAGCAGCCCACGGTCGCCATCCAGGACGCGGGCGGCAACACCGTGACCGGCAACGCCAGCACGGTGACGCTGTCGATCACCGGCGGCACGCCCACCTCGGGCGGCCCGGGCGCGCTCTCCTGCACCGGCGGTCTCTCCAAGGTGGCCTCGGCGGGCGTGGCGACCTTCAGCGGCTGTGCAATCGACAAGGCGGGCAGCGGCTACAAGCTGCACGCCGTCGACAGCCCGCTCACGACCACTGACAGCAGCGCGTTCAACATCACCGTCGGCACGGCGTCGCAGCTGGTCTTCACCACCGAGCCGAGCAGCTCGTCGGCGAGCCAGGCGCCGTTCGCCCAGCAGCCCGCCGTGTCCGTCGAGGACGCGGGCGGCAACGTGGTCACCACCGACAGCAGCACCGTGACCCTCGCCATCAAGGCGGGAACGCCCGCCACGGGCGGCCCGGGCACGCTCGCCGGCTGCTCGCCGGCCGAGACCCTGGGCGTGGTGACCTTCAGCGGCTGCAACATCGACAAGGTCGGCACGGGCTACGTGCTGCACGCCACCGACTCCGCCGGCGGCGTGGCCGCGGCTGACAGCACGGCGTTCGCCATCACGCCGGGCACCGCGTCGAAGCTCGCCTTCACCACCGAGCCGAACAACTCCACCGGCGGGACCGCGTTCTCGCACCAGCCCGTCGTGTCCGTCGAGGACAACGCCGGCAACACGGTGACCGGCGACACGAGCGCGGTCACGCTCAGCATCACCGCGGGAACGCCGGCGACCGGCGGTCCTGGTGCGCTCACCTGCACCACCAACCCGCTCGGCGCGACGGCGGGCGTGGCCAGCTTCGCCGGCTGCAAGATCAACACGGAGGGCGCCGGCTACCAGCTGCACGCCGTCGACGGATCGCTGACCCCCGCTGACAGCACGGCGTTCACCATCACCGTGGGCACGGCGACGCAGGTGGTGTTCACCACCGAGCCCAACGACTCGACGGGCGGCGTCGCCTTCCCGACCCAGCCGGTCGTCACCATCGAGGACGCCGGCGGCAACACCGTCACCACCAACACCTCCTCGGTGACCCTGGCGATCACGACCAGCACCGGCGCACCGGGTGCGACGCTGAGCTGCTCCGGCGGCAACACCCTCGCGGCCAGCTCCGGCGTGGCCAGCTTCAGCGGCTGCAGCATCGACAAGGCGGCCACCAACTACAAGCTGCACGCCAGTGACGGCTCGCTGGCCACCGCGGACAGCACCACGTTCAACATCACCGTCGGTTCGCCCGCCAAGCTCGCCTTCACCACCCAGCCGAGCAGCTCGACGGGTGGCGTCGCCTTCCCGACGCAGCCCGCCGTCGCCGTCGAGGACGCGGGCGGCAACACGGTGACGACCGACACCAGCACCGTGGGACTCAACATCCTCTCCACGGCCAACCCCGGCCCCGGAACGCTGACCTGCAATCCCAGCAACGACACCCAGACCGCGGTCAGCGGCGTGGCCACCTTCACCGGCTGCAGCATCGACGTGGCGGGCAACGGCTACAGGCTGCATGCCACCGACGGATCGCTGACCTTCGCCGACAGCAACACGTTCAACATCACGGTGGGATCGGCGGCGAAGCTCGCCTTCACCCAGCAGCCGAGCGCCACGTCGAACGGCGGCGCCGTGTTCGCCCAGCAGCCCAAGGTCACCGTCGAGGACGCGGGCGGCAACACGGTGTCCGCTGACACCAGCAACGTCAGCCTCACCCTGACCAACGGCACGGCGGGCGCCAACCTGACCTGCACCAACAACCCGCAGGCGGCCGCGTCCGGCGTCGCCAGCTTCGCCGGCTGCAAGGTCGACAAGGCGGGCAGCAACTACGGGCTGCACGCCACCGACGGCACGCTGGCTCCCGCTGACAGCGCCACCTTCACCATCAACGTCGGCACCGCGTCGCAGCTCGCCTTCACCGGGCAGCCCGGCGGCGGCGCCACGGGTGGCGTGGCCTTCCCGGCGCAGCCGGCCGTGACCGTCCAGGACGCGGGCGGCAACACCATCACCACCGACAACACCAGCACGGTGACCCTGTCGATCACGCCGTCGACGCCCACCGCGGGCGGACCCGGCACGCTGACCTGCTCCGGCGGTGACACCATGACGGTCACCAGCGGCGTGGCCAGCTTCGGTGGCTGCAAGATCGACACGGCCGGCACGGGCTACGAGCTCCGCGCCACGGACTCCGGCTTCGTCGCCACCACCGACAGCAGCGCATTCGACGTCGCCGTGGGTCCGGCGACGCACCTCGCCTTCACGCGGCAGCCCAACGGCTCGACCGGCGGTGTCGACTTCAGCAGCCAGCCCAAGGTCTCCGTCGAGGACGCGGGCAACAACGTCGTGACCACGGACACGAGCAACGTGACCCTGGCCATCACCGCGGGCACGCCGACCTCGGGCGGTCCGGGGACGCTGACCTGCGCCGGCACCACCCAGGCGGCCGTGGCCGGCGTGGCGACCTTCCAGGGCTGCAACATCGACAAGATCGGCACGGGCTACGAGCTGCACGCCAGCGACGGCACCCTCGGCACGGCGGACAGCAGCGCCTTCAACATCACCCTCGGACCTGCGTCGCAGCTCGTCTTCACCACCCAGCCGGGTGGCGGAGCGACCGGCGGTGTCGCCTTCCCGACGCAGCCGGTGGTGACCATCGAGGACGCCGGTGGCAACACCGAGACCGGTGACACCAGCACGGTGACGCTCTCGATCACCGCGGCCACGCCGACCTCCGGCGGGCCCGGCACGCTGAGCTGCACCGGCGGCAACGCCAAGGCGGCGAGCGCGGGAGTGGCGACCTTCGCCGGCTGCAAGATCGACGCGGCAGGCACCGGGTACAAGCTCCACGCCACCGATCCCGGAGTCTTCAGCGCCGGCGACAGCAACCCGTTCAGCGTCGCCGTCGGGCCGGCGACGAAGCTGGCCTTCACCCAGCAGCCGAACACCTCGACGGGTGGCACGGCGTTCACCAGCCAGCCCAAGGTGTCCGTCGAGGACGCCGGCGGCAACGTGGTGACCACCGACACCAGCAGCGTGACGCTGTCGATCACCGCGGGCACGCCGGCGACCGGTGGTCCCGGCACGCTGACCTGCACCGGCGGCGACACCAAGGCGGCGACGGCCGGCGTGGCGGCGTTCGCCGGCTGCTTCATCGACACGTCGGGCACCGGCTACAGGCTGCATGCCGTCGACGGCTCGCTGGCCACCGCGGACAGCACCACGTTCGACATCACGGCCGGTGCCGCCACCAAGCTGGTGTTCACCCAGCAGCCCAGCGACTCCACCGGCGGCACCGCGTTCGGCACCCAGCCGAAGGTGGTCGTCGAGGACGCCGGCGGCAACGTGGTGACGACCGACACCAGCAACGTGCTGCTGTCGATCACCCCGGCCACGGGCGCTGCGGGTGCGGCGCTCAACTGCACGACCAACCCGGTGGCGGCGACGTCCGGCGTGGCCGCCTTCGCCGGCTGCAACGTCGACAAGGCGTCGGCGGTGCCGTACCAGCTGCACGCAGCCGACGGCAGCCTCAGTCCGGCGGACAGCGCGACGTTCACCATCAGCGTCGGCCCGCCGGCGAAGCTCGCCTTCACCCAGCAGCCGAGCAGCTCGACCGGCGGCACCGCCTTCGGCACCCAGCCGAAGGTCGCCGTCGAGGACCTGGGCGGCAACCCGGTCACCACCGACACCACCCAGGTGGCGCTGGTGATCAAGACCGGCACGGGCACGACCGGCGCGACGCTCGACTGCAGCAGCGGCAGCGGCAACCCGGTGAACGCCACCGCGGGGACGGGCGTGGCCGCCTTCTCCGGCTGCACCATCGACAAGGCGGGAACCGGCTACCAGCTGCACGCCACCGACGGCTCGCTCACCGCGGCCGACAGCGCCGCGTTCGACGTCACCGTCGGCACTCCCTTCCAGCTGGTCTTCAGCCAGCAGCCCACCGACACCGGCGTCGGAGCGGCGATCACGCCGGCTCCGGCCGTGACCATCGAGGACAAGGGCGGCAACGTCGTGACCACGGCGACCAACCAGGTCGGCATGGCGATCGGCACCAACGCCGGTGTCCCGAGCCCCGGCACGCTGAGCGGGACGGTGACCCACAACGCGGTCAGCGGCGTGGCCACCTTCTCCGGCCTCTCCATCGACCAGCCGGGCACGAACTACACCCTGAGCGCAACCTCCGCCGGTCTCACCACCGCGACCAGCACCGCGTTCAAGGAGCTCGGCACGGCCACGCAGCTCGCCTGGGTGACCGAGCCCGCGGCCACCACCACCGCCGGCCAGACCATGGCGTCGTTCCAGGTCGCCGTCGAGGATGCGGCGGGCAACATCCTGCCCCACGCCACCAACAACGTCGCCATCACCAGCAACCCGTTGACGCCGGTGAACGGCACGACCCCGCAGCCGGCGGTCAACGGTGTCGCCACCTTCAACGACATCTCGATCAACAAGGCGGGGACCTACACGTTCACCGCCAACTCGACGGCTCTCACCAACGCCAACAGCACGAGCTTCACCATCAACCCGGCCGCGGCGACACAGGCCGTCTGCACCCTGACCGTGGGAGGGGCGGCATGCCCGGCAACCTTCCATCCGACGGCGAACCAGACGACCGGCTTCACCCTCACCCTCGAGGACCAGTTCAACAACCCGCTCGACAGCACCAACACCACCACGTACAACGTCACCGTGACCCTCACCAAGGGGTCGACGCCTGACGGTGGTTCGCTGAGCTCGACCGCGTCGGGCACGCAGGGTCCCGACCTCGTCAATCCGGCGACGGTGACCGTGACCATCGGGTCGGGGAGCGGGTCCGGGACGTTCAGCTACATCGCACCGGTCACCCTGCCTCCGGGTGGTACGGGGACGGTCACATTCGCCAACGGCGCATCCACGACCCTGACCACCCTGCCCGCTTCCATGGCCGTCGCCGACTAGCGATTGGCCGGCAGCCACTGACACCAGGAGGGAGCCTTCGGGCTCCCTCTTCCGTTTCTACGACAGGTAGGGCGCCACTCCGGCGGTGACCTGCGCGGAGTCCATCACCAGCTCGCTCACCGTGGGGTGGGCGTGGACGATGTCGCCGAGCTCCTCGGCGCTGAGCCCGTCGCTGATGGCGACGCCGATCTCGTGGATGATCTCCACCGCGTGCGCGCCCATGATGCAGGCGCCGAGGATGAGCCCCGTCCTGGCGTCGGAGAACAGCTGGGCCACGCCGTCGGCCTCGCCCTCGCCGAGCGCCTTGCCGTTGCCCAGGTAGCGCGCCTGGCCCACCTTCACCTCGTGGCCGGCGGCCTTGCCGGTCTCCGAGTTCAGGCCGACCATGGCAATTTCCGGATGGGTGTAGATGCAGGACGGCACCACGGTGCGGTCGATGGCGCGGGGGTGATGGCCGAGGGCGTTCTCCACCGCCCGCTCCGCCTCCTTGGAGGCGAGGTGGGCGAGCTGCAGGCCGCCGATGCAGTCGCCTGCCGCCCACACCTTGGGATTGGCGGTGCGCAGGTGGTCGTCGACCTGCACGTACCCGCGCTCGTCGATGTCCACACCGAGCGACTCCAGCCCGATGCCGCGGGTCTCCGGCTTGCGGCCGATGCTGATGAGCATGAGGTCGGCGTCGACCTGGGTGCCGTCGTCCAGCTTGGCGGTGAGCTCGTCGGCGCGGTACTCGACGACGGAGTCGAGCTTGCGTCCGGTGAGGAAGGTGATGCCCTGCTGCTCCATCAGCTTGCGGAACTGGGTGACGATGCGCGGCTCGACGCCGGTGAGGATCTGCGGCAGCATCTCGACGACAGTGATCCTGGTGCCCAGCGGCGCGAAGAACGAGGCGAACTCGCAGCCGATGACGCCGCCGCCGATGATCAGCAGGCGCTCCGGCACCCGCTCCAGGCGAAGGATGCCGTTCGAGGTCACCACGCTGGGGTGGTCCATGTCGATCCCGGGCAACCCGAATGCCTCGGTGCCGACGCAGACGACGAGATGGTCGTACTCGAAGCGCTGCCCGTCGACGACGACGGCGTCACCCTCGACCACGCCCTGCCCGCGCACGACGTTCACCTTCTTCCGCTTGCAGGCCGCCTCCACGCCGCGGCGCATGGTGAGGACGACCTCCTCCTTGCGCTCCATCATGCGGGCGAAGTTGACGCGCACGTCGCCGACCTCGATGCCGAACTCCTCGGCGCGGCGGATCTTGCGCAGCAGGTCGGCGGTGGCCAGCAGCGACTTGGTGGGGATGCACCCCCAGTTGAGGCAGGTGCCGCCCAGCTCGGCGCGCTCGATGAGGGTCACCTCGGCGCCGAGCTGGGCGCCGCGCAGCGCGGCCACGTCGCCGGCGGGACCGCCGCCGAGGACGACGACGCGAGGGCTCACGCTTCGCTGCTGGGCGGCGACATCACGATCTCCGCGGGTCGCTCGTACGGATGCTCAGCGCTGCGGAGCGCGGTGGTGAGGATGCGCTCCTGCTCGATCTGGTGCGCGCCGGTGAACCCCTCGCTCGGGGAGGCGCGGCGCGGCCGCCCGATGTAGTCCCAGCGGATGTCGTAGGGGCGGCGCTTGCCGATGCGTCGCGCCAGGTGGTACCAGGCGCCCATGTTCATCGGCTCCTCCTGCACCCAGAAGATCTGCGCCAGCGAGGGATACGACCTGATCAGCGCCATCACCTCGTCGATCGGGAAGGGGTCGAGCAGCTCGATGCGCGCGATGGCGGTGCTGCTCGCCTCCTTGCGCAGCGGGTGCATCACCAGCTCCCAGTAGATCTTGCCGCTGCAGAGCAGCAGGGTGGTGATCTCCTTGCGGCGCCGGCCGCCGGCGGCGGGGTCGTCGATGACGCGCTGGAAGCGTCCCTTGACCAGCTCCTCCAGCGTCGACGTCGCCTCGTGGACGCGCAGCATCCACTTCGGCGTCATCACCGCCATCGGCCGCGGCTTGGGCGCCATCGCCTGCTGCCGCAGCAGGTGGAAGTACTGCGCCGCGGTGCTGGGCACCACCACCCGGATGCTGCCGTTGGCGCTGAGCTGCAGGAAGCGCTCCAGCCGCGCGCTGGAGTGCTCGGGTCCGGCGCCCTCGTAGCCGTGTGGCAAGAGCAGGGTGAGGCGCGACTGCTGCCCCCACTTCGCCTGCCCGCTGGCGATGAACTGGTCGACGGTCACCTGCGCGCTGTTGACGAAGTCGCCGAACTGCGCCTCCCAGAGCACCAGCGTGTCCGGCGTCGAGGCGCTGTAGCCGTACTCGAAGCCGAGCGCGCCGCCCTCGCTGAGCGGCGAGTTGTGCAGCTCGAAGGTGGCGGTGGCGCCGACCAGATGCTGCATCGGCGTCCACACCGAGCCGGTCTCCGCGTCGTGGAAGGTGAGGTGGCGCTGCGAGAAGGTGCCGCGCTCGGTGTCCTGCCCGCTGAGCCGGATGGGATGTCCCTGCAGCAGCAGCGACGCGAAGGCCAGCGACTCCCCGGCCGCCCAGTCGATCTCGCCGGACCTGACCAATTCCTTGCGCCGCTCCACCTGGCGGGCCAGCTTGGGGTTGAGGTGGAACCCGTCGGGGACGCTGAGCAGCTGCTCGTTGAGCGTCACCAGGGTGTCGGCGGGGACGCCGGTGGACGCCTCCATGTCGCGCGCGTCGGCGGTGGAGTGGTCGGCGGGATCGGCGGACGGCGCGGCGGCCATGCTCGCCTTCACCTTCTGGTGGGCGGCGGCGACGCGCTGGAACGCCTCCTCGGCGTGGGCGGCGGCGTTCTCCTGGGTGATCAGGCCCTCGTGGATCAGCCGCTGGGCGAAGAGCTCGCGCACCGGCGGGTGGTCCTTGATGGCGCGGTACATCACCGGCTGCGTGTAGCTGGGCTCGTCGGCCTCGTTGTGCCCGAAGCGGCGGTAGCCGACCAGGTCGATGACCACGTCGCGGTGGTAGGTGCGGCGGTAGTCGTAGGCGAGCCGCATGGCGTCGAGGCAGGCCTCGACGTCGTCGGCGTTGACGTGGATCACCGGGATGTCGAAGCCCTTGGCCAGGTCCGACGCGTAGCGCGTGCTGCGCGCGTCGATGGGATCGGTGGTGAAGCCGACCTGGTTGTTGGCGATGACGTGCACCGTGCCGCCCGTGCTGTAGCCCTGCAGCGCCTGCAGGTTGAGCACCTCGGCGACGATGCCCTGCCCCGGGAAGGCGGCGTCGCCGTGGATCAGCACCGGCATGGCCGCCTTGGGGTCGACGTGCAGCTCGGCGGAGTGGCGCTTGGTCTGCTCCGCGCGCGTCCATCCCTCGACCACGGGGTCGACGTACTCGAGGTGGCTGGGGTTGGGGAGAAGCCTGACCGAAACCGCCTTGCCGGATTCCGTGATGTAGGTGCCGGTGGCGCCGAGGTGGTACTTGACGTCGCCGGTCGGGTCGCTGGCGTCGCTGCCGACGGGACGCTTCTGGTCGCCCTGCTCGAAGCTGACCAGCACCGCCTCGTAGGGGCGGTTGACCACGTGCGCCGTCACGGCCAGGCGGCCGCGGTGCGCCATGCCCAGGATGACCGCGTCGATGCCGTCGTCGCTCACCATGGTGAGCAGCTCCTCCAGCATCGGCACCATGGCGTCGAGGCCCTCGATGCTGAAGGTCTTGTGGCCCAGGAAGTTGCGCCGCAGGTAGCGCTCCATGGCGTCGACCTTGGTGAGCCGCTGCAGCAGCTGCATCTTTCGCTCCGGCGACAGGGGGGCGCGATGCTTGCCCAGCTCGATGTGCTCGCGCAGCCAGACGCGCTGCTCGTGCGAGCTGATGTGCTCGATCTCGTAGGCGATGGTGCCGCAGTAGGTCTCGCGCAATCGCGGCAGCACCTCGGCGAGGTTGCCGCCGGGGACGTAGACGCGGAGCACGTCGGCGGGGACCGCCTGCATCAGCGCCGGCGTGAGCCCGACGGTGCTCGGCTCCATGGCGGGGTCGCCGACCGGCTGCTGCAGGCCGAGCGGGTCGAGATAGGCGCCGAGGTGGCCGTGGGTGCGATGCGCCTTGACCAGCGACATGCCCGCGGCGACCGCGGCGAGCAGGTCGTGCGACGCACCCTGGCCGGTGCGCACCTCGACCGCGGCCTGCTCGGTGAGCTTCGGCACCGGCGGCTCCGCAGCCGGCGCTGGCAGTCCCAGGCTGCGGAAGACCTCCCCGTAGAACGAGGCCTCGCCGCGCAGCAGCTGCTCGACGCGGCGCAGGAACTCGCCGGACTCCGCGCCCTGGATGACGCGGTGGTCGTACGTCGAGGTCATCGTCATCACCTTGCTGACCCCGAGGTCGCGCAGGCGCGCCTCGCCGATGCTGGCCATGCCGGGGGGCCACTCGATGGCGCCGGTGGCGACGATGGTGCCGTTGCCCGGCATCAGCCGCGGCACGCTGGCCACGGTGCCGATGCCACCCGGGTTGGTCAGGGTGATCGACGAGCCCTGCAGGTCGTCGGCGGTCAGCGAGCTGCTGCGCGCCTTGGCGACGAGGCGCTCGTACTCGTCGCGGAACTCGGTGAAGCTGCGCCGGGCCGCGTCGCGGATCACCGGGACGACCAGGAAGCGGCTGCCGTCCTTGCGCGTGGTGTCGACGGCGAGGCCGAGGTGGATGCCGGGGTTCACCTTGAAAGGCTTGCCCTCGGCGTCGCGCTGGAAGTGCGCGGTCATGCTGGGCACGTCGAGCGCCGCCCTGGCGATGGCGTAGCCGATGAGGTGGGTGAAGCTCACCTTCTCGGGCCGTCCCGCCGCCCTGATGTGGTCGTTGATCTCGCGGCGGCGCGCGTCGAGGACGTCGACGGCGATGCTGCGGAAGCTGGTCGCGGTGGGGATCTCGCGGCTCTGCTCCATCGCCCCCGCCAGCGCCGCCGCCGGGCCGCGCAGGGGCTGGGCGCCGTCGGGGACCGGCGCAGCGGGAGCTGCGGGCGGCTGCGCGGGCTGGGCGGCGGCCGCGGTCACGTCGCCCCTGCGGACGATGCCGCCGGGGCCGCTGCCGCGCACCTGGGCGAGGTCGACGCCGCCGATGGCCGCGGCGCGGCGGGCGAGCGGGGAGGCGTCGACCGCCGGGCGCTCGGGGGCCGCGGCGCTGTCCGCCTGGACGGGCTGTGCGGCCGGTGCCGCGGGGGCGGGGGGTGCCCCGTTCGCGGACGGGGCTGCGCCCTGATCCGCAGGTGCCTCGTCCACCGCAGCGGCCGGTCCGTCCTCCGCCGCGGACGGTGCCACCTCGGCGGTGGACCGTGCCGTCTCTGCCGAGGACGCCGCTGTCGCGGACGGTGCACCGCCGGAATCCGCTCCGCCCGAAGGACCGGCCCCGTTCTCCCGCGGCGCCGCAGCCCCCTCCGCCTCGATGGTCGCCAGCACCGCCCCGACGGCGACCGTCTCGCCCTCCTTCGCCCGCACCTCGCCGAGCCTCCCCGCGGCCGGGGCCGGCACCTCGACGTCCACCTTGTCGGTGGTCACCTCGACGACCGTCTCCCCCTCGCTGACCGCGTCGCCCGGCTGCTTCACCCACCGCGCCACGGTCCCCTCGGTGACCGATTCCCCCATCGCCGGGAGGGTGACCTCGACCGCCGCTGACGACGCTCGTGGGGCGGCGGGCCGCGGCGTCTCCGCCTGCGCGGCCGCGGGCCTGGGCGCCTCCGCCTGCGCGACCGGCGCCGCCGCTCCGTTGCCGTCCTCGGGGCGCGCCGCCCCGTCAGCCCCGCCGCCCACGGCCAGCTCCGCCAGCACCGCCCCCACCTCGGCCGTCCCCCCGGCCGGCACCACGATGCGCCGCAGCGTCCCCGCCGCCGGGCTGGGGATCTCCACGTCCACCTTGTCGGTGGTGACGTCGGCGATGGTCTCGCCCTCGGCGACCGGGTCCCCCTCCTGCTTGCGCCACTCGACCACCGTCCCCTCGGTGACCGATTCCCCCATCTGCGGCAGGGTGACCGCGACGGTCTCAGGCACGGGATGACCTCATGGATGTCACTCTGGCGTCCAGACGCGCTGGCCGGCGGGCTCTCCGAACCGCCGTCCTCTTCCCCAATATCCTCGCACTTCGAGCCGGCGGCCCATCCTGGCCGGGGGGCGAGTCATGCTTGGGGGGCGATGAAGGCACCCGTGCTCTGCCTGGACTGCCACGAGCAGTACATGGACCTCGACCTCACCAAGGACCACCAGCACCTGGTCTGCCCGGGATGCGAGCAGGTCTGGTGCGCGGTCTGCATCGCCCGGGTCGAGGTGAAGATCAGCGAGGAGTGGCTGAAGCGGGCCCGGGTGGCCCACCTCAACTGACGCCGGCCGCTCCGGGGGCGTGCCGCCCGGCCCTCCCGGCGTGGCGCGCCGCCGGGCAGTTCGTGGCTCTGGTGGCTTTCCGGCAGATTCGCCGCCTCGGCGCATTCGTTGGGAAGTTGACACGCGTTCCGGCGTGCCCGAGCATTCGACGCCACATGATGGTTCATGGATCGATGGCACAGCAGCTGCTGCAACGGTGGCCACGGGACGCCGTGGCGCGGTGACGACCGACCCGTCAGCAGCGGCAGGGGCTGCCGGCCGCCATCCGCAGCGGGAATCGCGGAGGCGGACCAGAGGGGCAGCGGGCACATCGGCGGGAGCGCTGCTCTCGCTCATCCGGCAGACGCATCGTGGCGGGAGGAAGGGGAGAGAGATCAACAGGAAGGATTCGGAGAGACAGAGCCATGTTCCGTGCAAAGCTTGCAGTCGTCGCGGCCGGCGCCGCGGCGGCACTCGCCCTGCCGCTGACCGCGTTCGCGGCGGACAGCTTCACCTTCAGCGTCAGCCCCGCCACCACCGGCTCGTGGTCGACGACCACCAGCGTGCTGACGGTGGCCAAGATCCTCAGCTCGCAGGAGACCGTGCTCCCCGCCGGTGAGTCGATCTGCCACGACGGGGCCTCCTGCGCACCGGCGCACGGCACCAAGATCGGCACCACCAGCGTCCAGGGCAACTGGGTCTTCCTCTTCTGCGGCAGCTCGACGCAGAACTTCGACGCCGAGTGGGTGGCCAACGACGGCAGCTACACGCCGCAGAGCGGCTGGAGCATCGTGGCCCAGGTCAACAACGTCAACTCCCTGGCCACCGTCAAGTCGTGGGTCGTCGAGAACAGCAGCGGCAGCTACAAGATCGAGATCCCGAGCATCCCGACGCTGACCTGCAGCGGCCACACCACGAAGCTCACCTCGACGCTGGGCACCTACAACGGCACCAGCTACGACATCAACCAGAACCCCGGCACCGCCGGCACCTACACGGTGACCACCAACCTCACCTTCACCGACAACAGCAACGAGCAGCTGACCGCGAGCTACACGATCAGCTAGCCACACGCGACCTCGGGCGCCGGCTGCCGACGCGCGGCCGGCGCCCTTCTCGCCGCACGCCGGGGCCCGCCGCCCGCGCCGATGCCGTTACGCGACTGTGACATGCCGCCGCGCTCCGCGAGCCCGCCGGACGGCCTTGACGTCCCGCCCCCTCAGACCCAACATATAGGGGCTCCCCGGCTTGGCCACCCCTAGATGTGGGTAGACTGGGGAAGAACCTGTGGGTTACCTGGGGGAAACCCTCCCCCTGATCGGACCGATGATCTTCCATCCAGCGAGGGCCCGTCGTGGATAGTCCTGTCCCTTCCTCCGTTCCAGCACCGGACGACTCCCAGCCCGCTCGCGCCACCCGACGCCGCAGCCGCACCGCCTCGCCCGCCAGGGGCGACGTGCAGCTCGGTCGCGGGCTCACCGTCGAGCGCCGCTTCACCACCCCGGGGGTGCACCCCTTCGACGAGGTGCAGTGGGAGAAGCGCGCGGCGGTGATCTCCAACGAGAAGGGCGAGGTGGTCTTCGAGCAGAAGGACTGCGAGGTGCCCGTCGCCTGGTCGCAGATGGCCACCAACGTGGTGGTCTCCAAGTACTACCGCGGCCAGCTCGGCACGCCACGGCGCGAGACCTCGGTGAGGCAGGTGATCTCGCGCGTCTGCGACACCATCGCGCAGTGGGGCCGTGAGGGCGGGTACTTC
>DASRDZ010000070.1:0-15705 GCA_035652335.1 Candidatus Dormiibacterota bacterium | reverse complement strand
GCGAGGACAAGTCGGCATGGTGGGCCTACCACGCGCGTCGCGAGATGTCGGAGGAGGACCTGCTCGAGGACACCGAGGCGCTCGGCGGGCTGGTGCATCTCGGGCCGGTCCGCACCGAGAAGCGCAGCACCGTGCACGCCTTTGCATTCGACCCCGCGCAGGAGCACAAGCTCGACACCGGTGACAAGCCCGAGGACCCGCGCACCGGACGCGGCGCGGGCGACGTCGTCGCGATCGACAACGATGCGGGGCGGGTCGAGCTGAAGCGCGGTCCGTCCTTCGACGGCGAGCCGCATCCCACCGCGCTGATGCCCTCGAAGCCGATTCCCACACCGGCGATGCGCGCGGCCCTGCGACGCGTCGCCGACGCGGTGCTGGCCGGCGGGATCGATCGCGCACAGCGGTACGCGGCCGTGTGCGACCTCCTGCTGGCGCGGCCACCACGAGTCCACGGCTGGCTGCCGGGCCTCGTCCCTCTCGTGCCCGAGGGCCACGATCCGGTGGCCGTGACCTGCCGCCTGGTCGCTGATCTCGACCACTCCTGCCTCGCCGTCCAGGGCCCACCCGGCTGCGGCAAGACGTACACCGGCGCGCATGCCATCGTCGCCATGGTGCGCGCGGGGAGACGCGTCGGCGTGTCGGCGACGTCCCACCGCGCCATCGGCACACTGCTGCGCGCGGTGTGCGAGGTCGCCGGGGCCAAGCGGCAGCCCGTGCGCATCGTGCAGAAGTGCGACGAGGCGCAGTCGTGCGGTGTCGAGGGGGTGCGCCGCGCCGCGCACAACGGGGAGGTCGCCGCGGCGCTCGACGCCGGTGAGGTCGACGTCGTCGCCGGCACCCCGTGGCTGTTCGCCGACGAGAGGCTCGACGGCATGCTCGACGTGCTCGTCGTCGACGAGGCGGGGCAGATGTCGCTGGCCAACGTCTGCGCCATTGGCACGGCGGCACGCAACCTGGTGCTGCTCGGCGACCCGCAGCAGCTCGCCCAGCCGTCGCAGGGCGTCCATCCCGACGGCGCCGAGGTGAGCGCCCTCGACCACGTCCTCGCCGGGCACGACACCATCCCGATCGACCGCGGCGTCCTTCTCCCGGTCACACGCCGCATGCATCCCGACGTCTGCGGCTTCGTCTCCGACGCCTTCTACGACAGCCGGCTCACCGCCCACCCCGACTGCGCGCGGCAGCGAATCGACGATGCCGCGCCGCTGCACCCGACCGGCACGCACCTGGTCCTCGTGGAGCACAGCGGCAACCGCACCGCCGCGCCCGAGGAGGTCGCCGCCGTCGAGGCGCTGGTCGAGCAGCTCCGCGGCGCGCGATGGACGGACTCGCGCGGCAGCACGCGCTCCCTGCACGCCGGCGACATCCTCGTCGTCGCGCCCTACAACGCGCAGGTCAAGCGCTTGCGCAGCGCGCTGGGCGGGCGCGCCACCGCGGGCACGGTCGACCGCTTCCAGGGCGGCCAGGCCGCCGTCGCGGTGTACTCCATGGCCACCTCCAGCGTCGAGGACCTGCCGCGCAACGTCGAGTTCCTCTTCAGCCGCAACCGTCTCAACGTCGCCGTCTCGCGTGCGCACTGCGCCGCGGTGCTGGTCTGCTCACCCGAGCTGCTGCGCGTCCGCTGCCGCACCCCGCAGCAGCTGCGCCTCGCCAACGCGCTGTGCCTCTACGCCGAGTCGGCGCACCACGTCGCGCCGCTCGACATCCTTGCCGTCCATGGCGTGTGACTGGCTGCTGGTCGACGGCTCGAGCCTGATCTTCCGCGCCTTCCACGGCGTGCCCCCCGACGGTGCGCGCACTCCCGACGGCCGACTGGTCAACGCGGTGCGCGGCTTCCTCGACCGCCTCGCCTCGCTGATCACGCAGCGCCGGGCGCGACACGTCGCCGTCGCCGACGACGCCGACTGGCGGCCGCGCTGGCGCGTCGAGCTCATCCCCACCTACAAGGCGCATCGCGTCGCCGAACCCATGCCGCCCGCGCTCATCCCGCAGATGCCGATCATCCGCCAGCTGCTCGCCGCCATCGGCGTCGACATGGTGGGCGTGCCCGACCACGAGGCGGAGGACGTCATCGCCGCCTGGTCGGCGCAGGTCGAGGGCGAGGTGGAGGTCGTCAGCGGCGATCGCGACCTCTTCGCGCTGGTGGAGGACCCGCGCGTGCGCGTGCTGTATCCCGAGCGCACCGGGCTCGGCGTCATCACCGAGGCGGAGGTGACCAGGCGCTACGGCATCCCGGGACGTCGATATGCCGACTTCGCAATCCTCCGCGGCGACCCCTCCGACGGGCTGCCCGGCCTGAAGGGTGTCGGCGCCGGCACCGCGGCGCAGCTGGTGCGCAGGTGGGGCGGCGTCGAGGAGATGCTGCGCGGCGCGACGCTGAGCGACGCGGACCGCGACTACCTCACCCGAGCCATGGCCGTGGTGCGTCCCGCCCTGGACCTCCAGGTCGCGGTGCCACCAGGACGCCGCGATCGCTATCCCGCCGACCCCGCGGCGCTCACCCCGCTGATGGCGCGCAACGGCGTCGACGGACCCTGCGCCCGCCTTGTCGCCGCGCTCAATGCGATGCCCTGAGGGCCGCTGCGTGCATACTGGCGGCCGCGACCCCGCCACCCCGATCGCCGCGCGGGTCGCTCGCCAAGGGAGTGCGCTGATGTCCGAGACCGCCGAGCTCACCGGAAGAAGGATCGCCAAGGTCCTCTACACCGCCGAGGCCACCGCCGTCGGGGGCCGCGAGGGCCACGTCCGCTCGTCGGACGGCATTCTCGACGTCGACGTGCGGCCGCCGGCGGAGCTGGGCGGTCCCGGCGGCGCCACCAACCCCGAGCAGCTCTTCGCCGCCGGGTACGCGGCGTGCTTCCAGAGCGCGCTGGGCCTCATCGCCCGTCGCAAGAACGTCGACACCAGCGCCTCGACGGTCACCGCGCGGGTCAGCCTGGGGACGCAGGGAAGCGGTGCGTTCAACATCGCCGTGGCGCTGCAGGTGCACATCCCGGACATCGACGTCGAGCAGGCGCGCGAGCTGGTCGAGGCGGCGCACAGCGTGTGCCCTTACAGCAACGCGACGCGCGGCAACGTCGACGTCGACCTGTCCGTCGTCTAGTACGACTTGGGCAGGCCGAGCGAGTGCTCGGCGACGTAGTTGAGCACCATCTCGCGGGACACCGGTGCGGTGCGGGCCACGCGGGCGCCCCAGTAGAGGTCGGTGAGGCCGTAGTCGAGGCTGAAGCCGTTGCCGCCGTGCGTCTGGATCGCGCGGTCGACACACTTGATGGCCGCCTCGGCCGCGGCATACTTGGCCATGTTGGCGGCCTCGCCGGCGCCCTTCTGGCCCGCGTCGTAGAGCGCCGCGGCCTTGCGGGTCATCAGCCGGGCCAGCTCCAGCTCGATCTTCGCCTCCGCCAGCGGATGGGCGATGCCTTGGTGCGTCGCGATCGGCGCCTGCCACACGGTACGGCTGCGCGCGTACTCGGCGGCCTTGTCGAGGGCGAGCCGGCCGATGCCGTTGCTGATCGCGGCGCCCATCACCCGCTCGGGGTTGAGCCCGTCGAAGAGCATGCGCAGGCCGCGCTCCTCGCCGCCGACCAGGCGGTCGCGGGGGATCTCGACGTTGTCGAAGAAGAGCTGCCACTGGCGGTCGGCGCCGCGGATGGCCATGGGCAGCATGGTGCGCTGCAGGCCCGGCGCGTCGACGTCGACGATCACCGGCGCGGGCAGGCCCAGCGAGCCGTCCTCGCTGCGCAGCCGCGCCACCACCAGGATGGCGTCGGCGGACTCGATGCCGGAGATGAACACCTTCTGACCGTTCAGTCGGTAGCCGTCGCCCGTGGGCGTCAGCGAGGTGGCCAGGTTGTGCGAGTTGGTGCCCGCGTCCGGCTCGGTGATGGCGAAGGCGATCTTGGTGCGGCCGCTGCCGATGCCGGTGAGCCAGCGCTGCTTCTGCGGCTCGGTGCCGTGCTTGGCGAGGATGGTGCCCACGATGGCGGGCGAGACCACGATGAGCAGCAGCGAGCAGCCCGAGGCGGTGATCTCCTCGCCGACTGCGGCCAGCTCCAGCATGCCGAGGCCGCCGCCGCCGTACTCCTCGGGGATGTTGACGCTGAGGAAGCCCTGGGCGGCCAGCGCGTCCCAGAGCTCGGTGGCGGGCTCGCCGGCCTCGACCTTGCGCCGCATGTAGTCGCGGCCGAACTGCGAGCAGATCGCCGCCACCGCCTCGCGGATGGAGAGCTCCTCCTCGGAGGGGATGAGCGCGTGGGTGAGGGCGTCGGTCGTGGTGGCCATGGGTGTGCGGGATGGTAGCCGGTCGGGGTTGACCGATGCGCCGGTGGTGCGCCAGGCTGCGGCAATGGCCATCGCCCCGCCCGATTCCGGCCGCGTCGCGGCCGACCTGGAGACCTTCGCCCGCCAGGGCTACGTGGTGATCGAGGGCCTGCTGGCGCCGCACCAGCTCGACGCCGTGCTGGAGGGCCTCACGCCCTTCCTCGGGGGCGGCGCGCCGCTGGGGCGCAACGACTTCGAGGGCCTGCGCACGCAGCGCGTCTACGCCCTGCTCGCCAAGGTGCCGGCGATGGCGGCGATCGTCGAGCACCCGCACGTCCTGGCGATGGTCGACACCCTGCTGGAGCCGCGCTACCTGCTGTCCGCGGCGCTGGCGATCAACCTCCTGCCCGGCGAGACCGCGCAGACCTGGCACTTCGACGACGGCTTCTACACCCTGCCCCGGCCGCGGCCGCCGGTGTCGATCAGCACCATCTGGGCGCTGGACGACTTCACCGAGGCCAACGGCGCCACCGAGGTGATCCCGGGCTCGCATGCATGGGCGTCGGAGCTGCCGTCCGGGGAGGACGCGCGACGCGTGCCGGTGACCATGCCCGCCGGTTCCGTCGTGGTGTTCAGCGGGACGCTGTGGCATCGTGGCGGCGCCAATCGTTCGCCGCGACGGCGCCTGTGCGTCTCGCCGCAGTACTGCCAGCCCTGGGCGCGGCAGCAGGAGAACATGATGCTCTCTGTCGGCCGGCACGCCCTCGACTACTCGCCGCGCATTCGCGAGATGCTCGGCTACAGCATCCATCCGCCCTTCATGGGCATGGTCGACGGCATGCACCCGTCGCGCCTCATCGACTCCGGGTACGACCCTGCGTCGACGGGCTCCCGCGAGCGCGCCGACCACTTCTGGGACCGCGACCGCGCGCAGGGCTGAGGGCCTAGCGCCCAGGTCAGGACGCAGCACGAGACGTACGACGCCATGCAGCTGCTCAACGTGGCGACGCGCATCGCTCGCGAGCACCAGGCGGCGCTCAGCAGCGAGCACATCCTTCTCGCCCTGGCGCAGTCCGACAAGGGCCGCGCGGCGACGATCCTCGCCGCCCACGGCCTCACTCCGGAGGTGATCGAGGGGGACCTCAGCCCACCTGCTTGAAGGCGCAACCCTGCGGATTGGCGGTGACCGCGGCGACGGTGCTGCCCGGGGTGAACCCGGTCCAGAAGATGCGGATGTGCGTGCCGCCGACGGTGATGCCGAAGCGCGTGTGCTGCTGGACCCACGGGCCGGAGCCGGTGCGCTGGCGGAGCAGGCCCTGGTACTGGGTGCCGTCCCAATAGGCGAAGAGCTGCGTGCTGCCGGCACCGTCGATGGCGGTGGGATTCGGCTCCGGCGGCGCCGCGCGCGTGCCTGCGGGCTGCAGCGCGATGACGATGACGAAGGGCGAGCGCTGCACGGTCGAGGAGGGCAGCGCGCCTGCGAGGCCGAGGTCGACGTAGGGAGTCACCACGCTGTCGCCGGGTTCCGGACCCTGGCCGGTGGCGGTGCTCACGATGCCGAGCTCGGGCGCGAACGACGACGTGGGGATGGTGGCGCCACAGGCCTCCACGAAGCCGAGGAAGTCGACGCCGCCGCTCGGCGTCACCGTCGGCACCGGCAGGGGCGTCGCGGTGGCCACCGCGATGGGCGCGGCCGTCGCGGACGGCGACGCCTGGGCAACCTGCGGCGCGGTGGCGACCGGCTTCGAGCTGCCGTTCCACGACAGCTCACCGGAGGCGGGCACGCGGTCGTGATCCGCGGCGCCCTCGCTCAGCGCCAGGTGAAAGCGGAGCGGCGCCTGCAACCCCTTCACGCTGATAAGCAGGTACGGCCGGCTGATTCCCGCCGCGACCGCGCCCGCGGGCATGGGCTGCCCGTTCACCGTCGCGGTGGCCAGCTCGAACGCGTTCTGCGACCCGTGCGGCTTGAGTCGCACCTCGACGTTCCCGGCCACGAGATGCACGCCCGTCGAGCCCATGGCGTCGACCGTCGCCGGCCAGGTGCCGCCCAGCACGAACAGCGTGCTGCCCGCGCGCTTCTGCACCTCGACGTTCTGGATCGCCAGCGTTCCCGCGCAATCACCGCACGCCGCGGCGAGGTACACGAAGCCGCCGGCCGGCGACGGCGACGCGGACGCGGAGCTGCTCGACGGGAGCACCAGCGCGCTCAGTCCGATTCCAATCAACAGCGAGCCCAGGAACTGAGCGGCGAACTGACCGTAGGTGCGCAGGTAGATCGTCAGGATCTTCACGGCGCGGCCTCCGCGGCCTTGACGTCCGCGGCCCACTTGGTGCGGCAGGCGCCGAGCGCCTCCAGCGCTGCGTCGTAGGCCGCCTTGGCCTGCTTGTACCGCTCCTGCGCCGCGGCGTAGTCCTCCTTCGCCTGTGCGTAGGCGCGGACGCGTGTCTGCACCTGCGCGTCGGCGTCCTTGAGGTCGCCCTCGGCGAAGTCCAGCTTGAAGGTGCAGTCGGTGAGGTCGGAGTCGGCGATCTCCAGGTCGGCTTCCGCGTTGTCCAGCTCCAGCGTTGCGTTGAGCACGTCCATGGTGGCCTGGCTCGGGTCCACGGCCGCCCCGGCCATGCCGGCCGTCTTCTGATCGGCGGCCCAGAGACCGGTGGCCACCTTCACCCAGCCCGGCCTCTGCCGGTGCGAGAGCTTGGCGGCGGGGACGCCGTGCATGTCGAGCTCGTTGAAGGCGTTGTCGAGATTGGTCTGCAGCTGGTCGACCGACTGCTGCAGCTGGTCGACGTACTGCTGCAGCATGTCGCAGTAGCTCTGCAGCGCGTAGACATAGGCGCGCAGCGCGTCGTCGTAGTGCAGCGCGTCCATCAGCTCCTTGTCGGCGCGGTCGAGTGCTCTGTGGGCGTCGCTGAGCTGGTTGCCCATCTTCTGCAGCTCGTCCCAGGCCTTGCCCAGCGCCACCTCCTCCGGGCCGCACGGGTAGGGCGGGAGCTTCTTGCGACGCCGGACCGCGACCACGCCGCTGCCTGCCAGCAGCAGCGCCCCGCCGGCGACCAGGCCGCCGTTGGCGCCACCCGTCGTGGTGGTGGCCACCGCGCTGTCGGCGAGAGCGACGCCCGTGGGAACGCCCGCCAGCGGCGGCCCGGGGGCGGTTCCCGGCGTGGTCGTCAGCGGCGGCGGCTTGGTCTGGTGATTGGCGACCAGACTGTCGCAGCTGCCGCCGCCCGTCTGCGGCGGGCTGGACAGCGAGGAGCCGCCCGTGGTGGGACCGGACGAGCCGGTGGCCGCCAGCGCCGGCACGGTGGCCTCGGCGACTCCGCCAGGACCCTGCACGCAGGAGAGGACGACCGCCTCGCTCTCCTGGGTGCTGTCGCAGGGATGGTGGTCCCAGATCACCGCCGGGTCGTGCGACACCTGCAGCGTGCCGCACTTGGGGTCGACGGCGAACCCCCAGCTGTACGAGGTGATCGCACCCTCGGCCCTCACCTGGTAGAAGTTGGTGCCGCCGTCCCCGATCGGGTTCGAGGTGAGCGAGACGATCGCCGGCGGCCGCGGTGCGTTCGGGTCAGGGGTGACAAGAACCGGTTGGGCGGCGACCTGGTTCGCCGTCACCGCCGCGGTGGGCTGCCCGCCCCCGGAGGTGGTGGTGCCGCCGCCGCTCGGCCCCAGGAACGAGCCCAGCCCGAAGCCGATGGCGCACACGGCGACGGCCGTGGTGGCCGCCTGCTTGACGCCGGTGGAACCGGTGCCCTTCTGCGGCGGCGGGGGGGGATCGGGTGGGGGCGGTGGCGGGGGAGGCGAGTCCGGGCCGCTGCCGGGACCGGTTCCCGCGCCGCCGCCGGTCGGTGTCGGCGCCTTCTTCGGTTCCTGCGTCCTGTCCCCGGGTTCGGGGACGTACCCGGGCGGCTTGTCCGGGTACTTGGTGGGAGGCACCTTGACGCCCTTTCCCTCCAGCCCGGTGGCGATCTTCTTGCGCCGCTGCTCCATCTCGATGAGCGTCCAGCCCTCGCGGACGTACTCCTTGTACTCGGGCTGCTCCTCGTAGGGCGGCTGGGCGGCCCGCGCCTTGGGCAGCAGCGTGGCCACCTTGTCGCGCTGCTTCTCGATCTCCACGTCGAGGTCGACCAGCGTCTGGTAGTCGCGCGCGGCTTGCGAGTCGGGGTAGTTGGTCGCCGTCGGGCCGAGCTGCACGCCGGTGGCCTGCGCCTCCGCCTGCGCCCGCTTGAGGTCCGCCTCCGCCTGGTAGCGGCGGTCGTTGAGGCGGTCGATGACCGCCTGGTGGTCGTCGACGGCCTTCGCGTAGTCGTCGTAGCTGCCCGTGCCGGTCGCGTACCTCGTGCCCAGCTGGTCGATCTGCTTCTGCTCGTCGCGGATCTGCTCGTCGCACCAGTTGATGACCTTGACGTCGTCGGCGGCGCGCGCGACGAGCTGGTCGGCCTGCTTCTTGCGCTTCTGCTCAGGGGTCTCCTCCGGTTGCGGGACGGGACGCCGGCGCACGGGGCGCGTGCCGTCGCCCTGCGCGGTGGCGCCACCCTTCGTGCCCGATCCGGTGGCCGTCTTCTTCGAGCCCGGCTTGACCTTGCTCTTCAGCCAGCGGTAGACGTTGCGCGCGTGGGTGAAACCGGGGAAGAGCTCGAACCCGGTGAGGTCCTCGCCGATGAGGCGCTCCCCCTCCTCCGACTCGAGGATGCCCTTGAGCCGCCGGTACTTGCCACGCTCGACCATAACCCAGCGCTTGATCTTCATGTACTGCTGCAGGTACGCGCGCACCACCTTGGGATTGCCGTTGGTGACGTAGTCCGCGGCGAAGGCCTGGACGAACTTCTGGATGGCCACGTTCCAGGCGGCGGTGGCGGCGTCGTTTCCCGCCAGGGGGCCGGCCAGGTCGGTGAGCTTCTTCATGAGGTTGGAGAGCTCGGCGACGGCCTGGGTGGAATCGCCGGTGCGGTTGGCGTCGGCGATCGCCTTGCAGGCGTCCGCGTACGCGTCCATCAGCGCGAAGGCGGTCTCGGGGTCGGCGTTGGCCAGCACGTTGTCGACGGCGTCCCAGACCATCAGGCCGGTCATCGCGCTCTGGAACACGCCGGCGGCGCCGTGCGGCCACTCGCTGGGCGGGTTCTTGATCCAGGGCTCGTCCGGTGAGCCCACCTTGACGTCGACGGCGTTTCCCTTGGGGTCGGTGGCCTGGATGCGGTAGGTCCCGTCGTCCTGCGCGGTGATGGAGACGTCCTTGTAGCCGGCCTGCTCGAACGCGGTCCTGGCGTCGGCGAGGAGCGACTCCTTGGTGACCGGCGGCGGCTCCTCGGGAGGCGGAGGGGCGGGTGTCTCCTCCCCGCCGCCGTGGGGCTCCTCCGTGCGACCGCTGCTGTCTGGCTGCGCCGGCTTCTGCTCGCCGCCCTCGGGCTCCGGGGTGGTGTGCTCGCCCTCGGGCGGCGGCGCAGGGGTCTCGCCGCCGCCGGTGCGCCCGCCGATGGGGCGGGTGCCGTCGCCGCCGATCGGGCGCGGTGTGTCGGTGCCGCCCGGGCCGGGGCGTGGCGGCTCGGTGCCTCCGGCGGGACGCGGGCCGGGCTCGACGGCGCCGGGCTCCTTGCCACGGGGGGCGGGGGTGTCGTGGCCCTGCGGGGTGTCGCCCTCGACGGGTGTGCCGCCCTGGTCAGGAGGGGGTTGGGCGTCGGGGGGCTGCGGCGCGGGCATGGGCTGGCGGTCCAGCGGCGGAGGCGCTGGGGCTTCGGGCGGGGGCGCCGGGGGCGGCTCGGGGACCTGGACGTCGGGCGGGATTGGAGGGCCGCCCTGCGGACCGGCGGGAGCAGCGGTCGCGGGGGCGGGGTGCGCGGGGGCCGGAATGCCGGCGCTGGGTGGAGCTGGCGCTGCGGAGGTCGGGTGCGGTTCGGTGAGGGAGACGGGAGGCGGGGCGGCGGCGGTGTCGCGAGCGGTTCCGTAGCTCGCGGGAGCGGGGGCATCGGGGGCGGTCGGGGACGGTTGGTGGACGCCGGTCGGCTCCGGGGAGACCGACGCCGGCTCGCCGGGGGTGGCGGGCTGGGCGGTGCCGATGGGGCGGTCGCCCGCAGGCGGGGGCGGGGCTGAGGCTGCGGCGGCGGGCGCGTCGCCGGGGGCGGTGGGCGCGGAACCCGCGGCGGCCGGAGGCTCGACCGGCGGTGCCGAGCCGGTGGCGGCGGGTGGCTCGGCCGTCGCGCTCGGCGCCTGGCCGCTGGCTGGCGGCTCTCCCGACCCGGTCGGTGCCTGGCCGCTGCTGCCGGCTGGCTCGGCTGCGGCCGGCGGGGGCGAGCCGGTGGCGGAGGGCGCGTCGCCGGACGCTGCGGGCGGCTGTGCCGCGGCCGGCGGCTGTCCCGTGGCTGGCGGCTCTCCCGCAGGCGTCGCCGCCTGGCCGCCCGTCGTCGCAGGCGCTTCGCCACCTGCGGCCGGCGCCGAGCCCGTGCCCGACGGGTCGCCGCCCACGACGCCCGCCAGACCGTCCTCGAGGATCGTCGTGACCTGTCCGCTCGCCGCCGGAGCATCCGCCGGCGGCGCCGCGCCGGGTACCGGCTCGTTCCCGCGCGTCGGTCCCGTCTCCTCTCCCGACGCCACCGCCTCGTTGCCGCGCGTCGGCGGCGTCTCGCCATCGGCGGGCGGCAGCTCCGCCTGCGCCGCGCCACCCCGGCCGGCGGGCGGCGCCTCCACCACCGCCTGCGCAGGGGGCGGCGGCTCGAACACCGGAGCCTCCATGTGCGCACGCAGCCGGTCCGCCACCGCCGGATCGAGCGACGACCAGAACGCATCCGACATCTGCTCCAGGGAGCCGATGGCCTCGCCGTACTCGCGCGCCATCGTGTCGCGGAACTCCGGCGGTGCGTCGGCGAGCGAGGCGTAGTCGTTGCGCTGCAAGTATCCGTCAGCGTTGACTGAAACGTCGATGATGGGCTCACCGGCGACGGCGCGCGAGGCGCTGTCGAGCTGCGCCAGCGTGTCCCGGGCGTAGAGGTCCATCATGTTCTTGGCGCGGTCGGCGGCGTACGCGTCCTGTCCGGGCGTGAAGGGCACGAGGTCGGCGGGCGGGCTCTTGCTCACCGCCACCCAGGCGTCGCCGTTCATCGGCTGCTGGCTGAGGTGGTCGACCCAGTAGGTGCGGTCGGGTCCGGTCAGGCCTGCACCGTTCTGCGCCTTCAGCGCGTCGAGGGCCGCGGACTGCCGCGCCGCCGCATCGCGGATCGACGCCTCGTCGCCGAAGGCTGCGCCGTCGCGCAACTCCGGATGGGCCTTGCCGGTGTGGGGGTCGACACCCGTGCCGGCGAGAAGGTCGAGGTTGGCGACCTTGAGGTCGACGAGCTCCTTGGGCGGGAGCTCGGTGCTGCGGATGCTGTCGACCAGCGGGCGGTCGACGGGATCGACCATGTCGAGACCGCCCGTCTCGCCGAGGCGGTCGACGAGGCTCTGCCGCGACGCCTCCATCTGGGCGTAGGCGGCGTCCGCGACGGCGGGGTCACCGCTGCGGCGCGCGATCGACGCCTGCAGGTCGTCGCCGGGCACAGTGCCCATCTCGCGGGCGAGGGTCTGGCGGGCGTTCTCGTAGTTGATGGCGTCGAAGGAGTTGGCGCGGTCGAAGCTGGGTGCCGCCTCCTCGCGGACGCTGCCCTCCAGATCGACACCGGCCGGTGGCGGCTCGACCGCGACGCCGCCGCGCGGCGGCTCGCCGATGCCGTAGTCGGCCATCGGATCCGAGGCGGCCGGCGCCGGCTCGTGCGTTGCTGCCGTCTCCGGCGGGAACTCGATCTCGCCGGGCTGCAGCTCCGTCACCGGCGCCTGGTGCGGCGCCTCTGGCACGCTGCCGATGCCGTACTCGGCGGCGGCCTCGCGGCTGGGCATCTCCTGCGTGACCCCGCCCGGATCGAACCCGTCGCCGCGCGTCGCGACGCCCTCCGCGCCGGTCCAGGCGTCGACGTGGCGGAAGGGGTCGCCCGACGTCTCCTCGCCGGTCCAGGCGTCGACGTGCTTGAAGGGATCCTCCTGCGGCTGCACCGCGGGCTCGCCGGGCTCGACGGCCGGCGCGGGCGGCGGGTGCTGCGCGAACGAATCCTCCGCCGGCCGGACCCCCGGCATCTCATGCGTCACCCCGCCCGGATCGAAGGCATCCGGTGCGGCCGCGCGCTCGCCGCCCGCCTCGTCGGGGAACTCCAGGCCGGAGATCTGCAACTCCCTGACGTCGCCGAGCATCTCGTCGACGCTGGGAATCCCGTAGTCCGCCATCGGATCGCCGGGCGGTGCGGACGGCTCGGCCCGCGGCGCCGCGGCAGGGTCCGCGTGCCCGGGCGGCGCCACGTCCACCTCGGTGACGCTCCCCCGGAACTCCTGCTCCGCCTTGGCGAACTCGGACTCCGCGTGGGCAAGCTCCGCCGCCGGCGCCGCGGGCTCGGCCTGCTTGCCGCTGATCCACCCCGCCTGCTCGGCCCACCAGAAGTCCGGTGGCAGCGGGCGGCTGAGCGCCTGCTCCACCAATCCCTGCTGCTGCGGGCTCAACGCAGGGTCCGGGCCGGTGGCGCGCAGCCGATCGATCGCCTGGTTGGCGCGCCCCAGCGCCGCCTGGGCCCGGTTGGCGTCCCCGAAGTGGGAATTGCCGAACGCCTCGGGGTCGACCCGCCCCGTGTCCGGCGCGATGCCGGTCGTGGCGGTCAGCTCCAGCACCGCCGCGCGGTAGGCGAAGTAGTCCGCAGACGGCAGCGCCTCGCCCAGCGCCACCTCCACGCGCGACCGCATCTCCGGTCCGACGCGGCCCCAGCGCTCCGGGTCATTGCGCAGAGCGACCAGCTGCTCGCGCGCCGTGGTGTACTGCCCGTAGTAGGCGTCGATTGCGTCCGGATGCAACGACGGTGCGCTGAAGCGGCGCTTCCCGGTGACGATGGGGTCCTCGCCCGCCTCCACCTGCAGCAGCGACTTCGCGCCGTGCATCGTGATCATGGCGGCGCTCGCCTCGGAGTCCTCGACGGACCAGGGGACCTCGGTGGTGATCGAGTCCTCCCCGACCTCGTCGGGTGGCAGCGGCGCAGGCGGCTGTCCCCCGCCGGGATCGGCGCCGAAGCCGGGAGGCGGGTCCGGGCTCATGTCGCCACCGCCGGTTCAGGTGCGGGGCGGCGCAGGTCGAGTGGCTCCCGCCGCCCGCGATGCCACCTGGCCAGCCGCGCGACGAGCGGCTTCTGCGCCGCGATCACCAGCATCTGCGTGATCCACACCAGGGCCACCGCCTGTGGCACGGCGATGCCGGTGATGAACACGAGCACGGGATACACCAGCGCCGTCTGCCGCTGCGCCCGCCGCGCATGCCGCTCCTCGCGGCTCAGGTCCACGCCCGGACGTCGCGTGCCCAGCCAGTACTGCACGTAGGTGAGCACCGCCGCGATCAGCGGCAGCACCAGCGCGCCCGGGTGCGCGTGCATCAGCGCCACGTAGTTGCCGTGCTGCCCTGGGGCGGTGGTGCAGCACACGTCGGCCGGCGATTGGGTGAGGTTGCCGATGCCGGCGAAGCCGAGGTTGGCGCCGGGCAGCGAGCGTCCGATGTCGGCGATGGCGTAGTACAGCGCCACCACCAGCGCGTACTGCACCACCAGCGGCACCAGGCCCAGCAGGCGCAGCCAGACCGGCACGCTGGCCGCGCGGCGCAGCGCGTTCAGCTCGGCGCGCAGCCGCCCCGGCGAGCCGTAGAGCCGCGGGCTCAGCGACGACCGCGCGGCGTCGTAGACACGGCGGCTGGCGGCGATGCGCTGGGCGCGGCGGGCGCTGAGCACCGCGATCGGCAGCAGCGCGAGCCGGATGGCGACGGTGGCGGCGATCACCGCCAGTCCGAAGGCGCCGATGCGGTTCAGCACCGGCTTGTCGAACACCCGGTCGAGGCCGCCGACCAGCCAGGTGAGCGCGGGCAGCAGGCCGTGGTCCCAGGCCCAGGAAACGGGGTTCACGACGGTTCTGCCTCCGCGCCCTCTCGACCGGGGAATTGTCGGTCAAGTCCGCGCGGATTTGGAGGGTATCCTCCGCGCCCACGACCCGCTGGCGCCGAGGGCTCGGTCCGTCGTTGGACCGAACCCCCGGCCAGAGGTTTGAAGTGCTAGCGGAGGGTCAGCTGCAGCCGCTGGTGGCGCCGCAGTTGAGGCACTTGTAGCAGGCGCCCGAGCGCACCATCAGGGAGCCGCAGTCGGAGCAGGAGGGGGCGTCCTCCTGGTTGAGGAAGGCCGTCGGAGCCGCACGCTGGACGACGGGGACGGGGGTGAGTGCAGCGGCGGGTTGATCGGAGGGGGCGGCAGCAGAGGCGCGCGGCCCCGACGGCGCGATGCGGGTGTCGACGGCGGGCTCCTCGCCCATCTCGGTGCCGTCGCGGCGGATGATCCCGAGCCGGTCGCGCTCCTCCCAGGGGAGGAAGCGCGAGGCGAGCCAGCGGAAGATGTAGTCCATGATCGACTTGGCGATCGGGATCTCGGGATTGCCGGTGAAG
The DNA here is from genome assembly GCA_035652335.1 of Candidatus Dormiibacterota bacterium. Lineage (GTDB taxonomy): Bacteria > Chloroflexota > Dormibacteria > Aeolococcales > Aeolococcaceae > DASRDZ01. The sequence continues at coordinate 970 of DASRDZ010000070.1, read as the reverse complement.
CCGGAGGGCTCGAAGCGCGCGTGGGCGAACTTGTCGACCAGTGCGGTCAGCGGCACGCCGTACTGCAGCGACATCGAGACCACGGTGGCGAAGGAGTCCATCAGGCCGCTGACGGTGGAGCCTTCCTTGGCCATCTTCAGGAAGATCTCGCCAGGGGTGCCGTCCTCGTAGAGGCCGACGGTGATGTACCCCTCGTGGCCGCTGATGGCGAACTTGTGGGTCAGCGCCTGGCGCTCCTCGGGCAGCCGCCGGCGCAGCGGGCGCTCGACGATCACCGTCTCCGAGGCGGTGCGCGTGCCCGTCGTCTTGTCCATCGTCGTCGCCATCGGCTGCGAGCGCTTCGAGCCGTCGCGGTAGATGGCCAGCGCCTTCAACCCCATCTTCCAGCCGTCGATGTACGCCTGCTCGACGTCGTCGACGGTGGAGTCCGACGGCATGTTGACCGTCTTGGAGATGGCGCCGGAGAGGAACGGCTGCACCGCCGACATCATGCGCACGTGGCCCTGCCAGGCGATCGAGCGCTTGCCCTTGGCCGGCTGGAAGGCGCAGTCGAAGACGGCGAGGTCCTCCTCGCGCAGGTGCGGCGCGCCCTCGATGGTGTCGTTGGCGTCGATGTAGGCGACGATGTCGTTGACCGCGGCCTCGCCGTAGCCGAGGCGCTTGAGGGCCTGCGGCACGGTGCCGTTGACGATCTTCAGCATGCCGCCGCCGACCAGCTTCTTGTACTTGACCAGCGCGATGTCCGGCTCGACGCCGGTGGTGTCGCAGTCCATCATGAAGCCGATCGTGCCGGTGGGCGCCAGCACGGTGGCCTGGCCGTTGCGGTAGCCGTGCATCGCGCCCAGCTCGTGGGCCTCGTCCCAGGCGCGACGCGCCGCGGTGAGCAGCGGCTGCTCCACGGTCTCAGTGGGAATCCGGTACGCCGCCTCGCGATGCTTGCCGATGACGCGCAGCATCGGCTGGCGGTTGA
>DASRDZ010000069.1:0-9148 GCA_035652335.1 Candidatus Dormiibacterota bacterium | reverse complement strand
AGCGGGTTGCGCCGGATCAGCACGCCCAGCGCGCCGAGCATGAAGATGGCGGTGCTCAGCCCGATCAGCCAGGGAAAGGCGTCGAGGCTCACGTCCGCCGCGCCCCGGTGAGGTGATGTCGCGTCAGGTAGACGGCGCCGATGGCGGCGACGAAGAGCAGCAGCGAGGTGATCTCGAAGGGGACCAGGAAGGTGGTGAAGAGCTGGCCGCCGACCGTCTGCACGTTGCCCGCGGCGTCGACGTCGTCGGGGAAGTAGGAGAGCTGCTGCGGCTGGCTCACCTGGCCCACCTGGGCGCCGCGCAGCGGCGTCTTGACGCACTGCTGCTGGGCGGCGCTGGTGCAGGCGACGGCGCCCTTCTGGTAGGTGCTGCCGTTGCCCACCAGGAAGAAGATCTGCAGTGTCACGTAGAACACCGCCACCAGGCCGACCAGGAAGCGCAGGTCGAGGCGCGGTGTGTCCTCGGCTCCGGGGCTGAGCAGGGCGATGATGAAGACGAAGAGCACCATCACCGCGCCGGCGTAGATGATCACCTGCACCGCGGCCAGGAACTGCGCGTTGAGCAGCAGGAAGAGCACCGCCAGGAACACCATGTTGGTGACCAGGCTGAGCGCGCAGTAGATGGTCGAGCGGAAGCTGACGACGCCGATCGCGCTGATGAGCGCGAGGACGCCGACAATGGCCGTCAGTGCGTTCACGCGTTCCCGCCGTGCTCGTTGCCGGCGGGCTCGGCGACGCTGGGGACGTCCGCGGGGATCCCGGAGCGACCCGGCAGCGGCAGCTCGCCGCCCTCGTGGACGATGGCGTCGGCGCGGTCCCAGGCGATGCGCGGGCTGACGCCCGGCGCGCGACCCGGCTGCGCCCGCTGGTCGCCGCCGGCGCCGAGCGGGTTGTCGGCCAGCGACTTGTCGAAGCCGGGCCAGGCCTCCAGGAGGTCCTCCTTGGTGGCCACCAGGCGCTCGCGCCGGTAGTCGGCGAGGTCGTAGCGCGGGCCCAGGGTGATCGCCTCGGTGGGGCAGGCCTCGGCGCAGTAGCCGCAGTAGATGCAGCGCATCAGGTTGATCTCGTACCGGATCGCGTAGCGCTCGCCGGGCGAGACGGGGCGTTCGGGGTCGTTCTCGGCGGGGCCGACGTAGATGCAGCCCACCGGGCACGCGCCGGCGCAGAGCTCGCAGCCGATGCACTTCTCCATGCCGTTGTCGTAGCGGTGGAGGATGTGGCGGCCGCGGTGGCGGGTGGGAGCGGGCTTCTGCTCCTCGGGCCACTGCATGGTGATCGGCTTGCTGAGCATGTTCTTCAGGGTGAAGGCCATGCCCTTGACGAGCTCTTTGATCATGCGTTTGCCGCCTGAATGGCCACGATGGCGCCGGTCACGGCGATGTTGAGCAGCCCCAGCGGGAGCAGCACCTTCCACCCGAGGTTCATCAGCCGGTCGTAGCGCAGGCGCGGGAACGTCCAGCGGATCCAGATCATGGTGAAGAGCAGCGCGCCCGCCTTGGCCAGGAACCAGAGCGGTCCCGGGATGAAGTCGAGCTGCGGGATGAGCGGCAGGTACCCGCCGAGGAAGAGCGCCGTCGCGATCGACGACACCGTCACCATGTTGATGTACTCGGCGAGGAAGTAGAAGCCGAAGCGCAGGCCGCTGTACTCGGTGTGGTAGCCCGCCACCAGCTCGGTCTCGGCCTCGGGAAGGTCGAAGGGCAGCCGGTTGGTCTCGGCCAGCCCGCCGATGAAGTAGAGCAGGAAGGCCATCGGCTGCAGGATCACGAACCAGACGTGGTGCTGGGCGGTGACGATCTGCTCCAGGTCGAGCGAGCCGGCCAGGATCACCGTGCCCATCAGCGCGAAGCCCACCGCCATCTCGTAGGAGATGAGCTGCGCCGAGGAGCGCAGCGCGCCGAGCAGCGAGTACTTGCTGTTCGACGACCAGCCGCCCAGGAAGATGGCGTACACGCCGAGCGAGGTGATGCCCAGGATGTAGAGCAGGCCGACGTTGACGTGGGCGATGTTCCAGTGGAACTGGTACCCGAACCAGGTGTTCACCCCGCCCAGCGGGATCACCGCGAAGGCGAAGATGGCAGCCCCGGCGGCGATGCCCGGCGCGATCAGGTAGAGGATGCGGTCGCGTCCGGCGGGCGCGACGTTCTCCTTGAAGAGCAGCTTGATGGCGTCGGCGGCGGGCTGCAGCAGCCCCAGCGGCCCGACGCGGTTGGGCCCGATGCGCAGCTGGATGTGGGCCGCGATCTTGCGCTCCGCGTACACCAGGTACGCCGCGGTCGTGGCCAGCCCGAGCAGGATCACCGCCGCCTTGACGACGATGACCCACCAGTAGTCGGGCCCGACGGTGACCGTCCAGATGCTGGCGCTCACCCCACCGTCACCTCGGTGAAGAGGGCGCGTCCGCCGTTGCCGGCGCGCCGGTAGGCGCCCAGCGACTCCTGGATGGCGCGGTGCACCGCCAGGTATCCGCTCTCGCCCCAGTCCTCGGCCCCCAGCGCGGTGGCCAGCATCATCAGGACGTCGGTCTCCGGCGGTGTGGTGGTGGCGGGCGGCAGCGCCTGGCGGATGCGCTGCACCCGCCCCTCGAGGTTGGTGACAGACCCGGCCTTTTCCACGTAGGCGTGGCCCGGGACGACGAAGCCCGCGTTGTCGGCGACCACGCCCGGACGCGTCTCGATGGCGAACACCACCTCGGCACCCCGCACCGCGTTGAGCAGCAGCTCGCCGGCGGCGTCGGCGAGGTGTCCCCCACCGACCATGATCAGCGCCTTGATCTGCCCGCTCGCCGCCGCCTGGAGGATCTCCCGGCCGGACTTGCCCGCACCCGGTGCCGGGCGGTAGCCGGGCAGCAGGTTGGGAAGCACGCCGAGGTCCTTGGCGCCGCGCCCGTTGACCCCGCGCGTGACGGTGAGCCGCTTCACCAGCGGGTTGGCGCGCGCCAGCGCGGCCGCCACCTCGGCGGCGCGCGCGCGGTTGGTCTCGTCGGCGACGACGCCGACCAGGGCCAGGCCCTTCAGATCGCGGGCGAGCTGGGCCGGGTCGGCATCCGCGGCGACGCGGCGCACGTCGACGCCGCGCTTGGTGGCCGCCTTGTGCAGTCGAAGCGACAGCACCGGCGCGTTCCGCTCCGGCTCCGGCCCGAGCACCACCACCGCCGTGCACTCCTCGATCTCCGCGATGCCGAGGGCGTGCTCGTCGGCGCTGAGGCCGGGGAATGCGTCCAGCTGGTGGTCGAGGTGCGGCGTGCCGAGCAGCTTGCGGGCGATCCGCTCCACCAGGAACAGCTCCTCGTTGGTGCACTGCGGCGAGGCCAGCACGCCGACCGCGGTGGGGCCGTGCTCGTCGACGATGCGCCTGATCTGTGCCGCGGCGCTCGACACCGCCTCGGCGGGGAGCACCTCGCGGGTGTCGCCGCTCCTGTGGCGGATCACCGCCCGGCGCACGCGCGTGGTGTCGTTCCACTGCGGCGCGCTGTACCGCCCGCGGTCGCACAGCCACATGTCGTCGACGTTGGGGTTGTCGCGGGAGGCGAAGCGCTTCACCTCGTAGTCGCGCGAGTCGATGTTGACGTTGCAGCCGTAGGAGCACTCCGGGCAGACGCTGCGGGTGCGCTGCAGGTCCCAGGGGCGTGCCTTGAAGCGGTACTGGCGATGGGTCAGCGCGCCGACCGGGCAGACCTCGGGGAGGTTGCCCTGGAAGTCGGACTTGAGCGGCTCCGAGTTGAACGTGGCCACCGCCGTCTGCACCCCGCGCTGCTGCAGGACGATCTCCTTCTCGCCGGTGATCTCGTCGTAGTAGCGCACGCAGCGCCAGCAGAGGATGCAGCGCTCCTGGTCCAGCTCGATCTTGTCCGAGAGCGGCACCGCCTTGTCGAAGTGCACCTTGTCGGTGATGGGGAAGCGCGACGTCTCGGGCCCGTAGCGGAAGGCGAAGTCCTGCAGGTCGCACTCGCCGCCGCGGTCGCACACCGGGCAGTCGAGGGGATGGTTGAGCAGGAGGAACTCGAGCATGCCCTCGCGGGTCTTGGCGACGGCGTCGGTGGCGGTGTGCACCACCATCCCCTCGCTGACCACGGTGGCGCAGGCGGGCTGCTGCTTGGGCATCTTCTCGATCTGCACCAGGCACATGCGGCAGACGGCCACCGGATCCATCTTGGGATGGGCACAGTAGATGGGGATGTGGATGCCGGCCGCGGTGGCGGCGTCGAGCACCAGCGTGCCCGGCGCGACGCGGATCTCCCTGCCGTCGATGCTGACCCCGACCAGCCCGTCGTCCGGCGGGGCCTGCGGCGTCGCCTGCTCGGTCATGCGGCCACCGCCTGTCGGTTGCGCGCCTGCACCGGGCATTCACCCGCGCCGCAATGGGCCTCGAACTCCTCGCGGAAGGCCTTGAAGGCCGACATCACGAACCAGGTGGCGGTGTCGCCCAGGGGGCAGAAGCACTTGCCGTTCATGTTGTCGCAGATGTCGGCGAGGGTGGCCAGCTCCTCCGGGGTGGCGCGACCGGCCTCCAGCTTGTGCATCAGGTCGGACTCGAAGTACGTGCCCTCTCGGCAGGGCGCGCACTTGCCGCAGGACTCGTGGTGGTAGAAGTCGACCAGGCGCATGGAGACGTTGACCAGGCAGGTGGTCTCGTCCATGAACATCATCGCGCCGGCGCCGAGCGACGAGCCCGCCTTCATCACCGCGTCCATGTCGAGGGGGAGGTCGAGGTGCTCGGGAAGCAGCACCTGCATCGAGCCGCCGCCGGGCTGGAACGCCTTGAGCTGCCGCCCCTTCCAGATCCCCCCGCAGTGCTCCTCGAGCAGCTCGCGGATGGGCCGGCCCAGCTCCATCTCGTAGACGCCGGGCTTCTCGATGTGCCCGCTGCAGCACCACAGCCGGGTGCCACGCGAGCGCTCCACGCCGATGCCGGCGAACCACTCGCCGCCGTTCATGACGATGTGGGGCAGGTTGCAGAGCGTCTCGACGTTGTTGACCACCGTCGGCTTGCCGTACAGCCCCTTCACCGCCGGGAAGGGCGGCTTGAGGCGCGGCTGGCCGCGGTGCCCCTCCAGGGAGTCGATCAGCGCCGTCTCCTCGCCGCAGATGTAGGCGCCGGCGCCGCCGTGGACGATGACGTCGCAGGCGAACTGGCTGCCCAGGATGCCGCGGCCGATGTAGCCGGCGGCGCGGGCCTCCTCCACCGCCCGCTCCAGCAGCTGGCGCTGCTCCTCGTACTCGCCGCGGATGTAGATGAAGGCCGTCTCCACCTGCAGCGCGTAGGCGGCGATGAGCAGGCCCTCGACGAGCTGGTGGGGCGACTTGTCGATGAGGTAGCGGTCCTTGAAGCAGGCCGGCTCGGACTCGTCGGCGTTGCAGCAGAGGTAGCGCGGGAAGACGTCCTTGGGCAGGAAGGACCACTTCATCCCGGTGGGGAAGCCCGCGCCCCCGCGACCGCGGATCTGCGAGGTCTTCACCTCCTCCACCAGGGACTCCGGGGTGAAGTCGCGCAGCGCCTTGCGGAGGCCCTGGTAGCCGCCGGTGCGCTCGTAGACGCGGAGGGTCTCCAGGCCCTCGGTGGCGAAGTCTTTGGTGAGGAGCTTGTACTCGGCCATGTGAAGGTCGGGCGTGATCCTAGTGGAACGGGGTCTGCTACCGACGGCGCTTGGGCGGGGTGGCCGGCCCGCCATGCGGCTCGTGGGGGCCGGGCTCCTTCCCAACGGTCTCCAGGATGTGGTCGATCCTCTCCGGGGTGAGGTGCTCGTGGAAACGGTGGTCGATCTGCATCATCGGCGCGTAGCCGCAGGCGCCGAGGCACTCGATGGTGGCGTCCCAGGTGAAGGCGCCGTCGGCGCTGGTCGAGCCGGGCGGGCAGCCCAGCTTCTCCTCGATGTAGGCGGCGGTCTCGTCCGCCCCCCGCAGGGCGCAGGCGACGTTGACGCAGACCAGCAGGCTGTGCCGCCCCGGTGGCTTCTGGAAGTACATGGAGTAGAAGGTGGCCACCGCCTGGACCTCGCTGGGCGTGACCCCGAGCACCTCGGCGACCAGCTCCATGCCCTCGGGGGTGATCCACCCCTCCTCGTGCTGCACCTCCCAGAGCGAGGGGAGGATCGCCGACTTGGGGTGCGGGTAGCGGTCCCGGTGACGCTGGACGGCCTGCCGCGTCTCGGCGGAGAGGCTCATCGGTCGACGTCCCCGAGGACGATGTCGATGGAGCCGATGACGGCGACGACGTCGGCGATCAGCTCGCCGCGCACCATGTGCGCCAGCGCTGACAGGTTGCTGAAGGAGGGGGCGCGCACCTTGCAGCGATAGGGCGTGTTGCCGCCGTCGCTGACGATGTAGAAGCCCAGCTCCCCGCGCGGCGACTCCACCGCGTGGTAGACCTGCCCCTTGGGAGTGCGGAAGCCCTCGGTCACCAGCTTGAAGTGGTGGATCAGCGACTCCATGCTGGTGTTGATCTCGTTGCGCGGCGGCAGCGCCACCTTGCGGTCGACGGTGTTGACCGGACCGTCGGGGAGGTTGCGGTAGGCCTGGTCGATGATCTTCACCGACTCGCGCATCTCCTGCATGCGGCAGAGATAGCGGTCGTAGACGTCGCCGCGCGTGCCCACGGGGATGTCGAAGTCGAAGTGGTCGTAGGAGCTGTAGGGCTGCGCCTTGCGCAGGTCGTAGGGGACTCCGCTGCCGCGCAGCACCGGGCCGGTGGCGCCGTACTGCATGCACTCCTCGGCGGTGATCACGCCGAGCCCGCGGGTGCGCTCCACCCAGATGGGGTTCTTGGTGATGAGCAGCTCGTACTCGTCGATGCGCTTGGGGAAGGTGGTGATGACGTGCTCGATCATGCCGCCGAACTCGTCGGGCACGTCGGCCATCAGGCCGCCGACGCGGATGAACGAGGTCATCATCCGCACGCCGCTGACCAGCTCGTTGATGTCGAGGATGTGCTCCCGCTCGCGCCAGGCGTAGAGGAAGGGCGTGGTGGCCCCCAGGTCGAGGGCGTGGGTGCCGAACCAGATGAGGTGCGAGCCGATGCGCGCCAGCTCGGCCATGATCACCCGGATGTACTGGCCGCGCGGGGGGACGTCGATGCCGAGCAGCTTCTCGACGGCGAGGCTGAAGCCGAAGTTGTTGATGGGCGGGGCCAGGTAGTCCATCCGGTCGGTGAGCGGGATGCACTGCTGGTAGGTGTGCGACTCGAACGACTTCTCGAAGCCGGTGTGCAGGTAGCCGATGTCGGGATGGCACTGCCGCACCACCTCGCCGTCGAGGGCGAGCACCAGGCGCAGCACCCCGTGCGTCGACGGGTGCTGCGGGCCCATGTTGAGCTCCATGGTCTGCTCGCCGATCTGCACCAGCTCGACGCTGTCCAGCTCGGCGGGCACGCCGATGGCGGCGCGCGCCGCGGAGAAGGGATCCTCCCTGTCGTCGGGAGGCGGCGGCAGACCTGGGCCCGGTGGCTGCAGGACGGCCATCAGCGCGCGCTCCCCGGCATACCGGGCGGCCGCTCCTGCGCCGGCAGCGCCCACTCGATGTTGTGGGTGAAGGCGACGGGCTCGCCGAAGGACACGTAGTCCTTGCGCAGCGGATGCCCCTCCCAGTCCTCCGGCATGAGGATGCGCCGCAGGTCGTGGTGGCCGTCGAAGACGATGCCGAAGAGGTCGTAGCACTCGCGCTCGTGCCAGTCGAAGCCGCTGAACACCTTCTCCAGCGAGGGCAGGTGCGGGTCGTCCTCAGTGACCTGCACGACCAGCCGGCAGACGTCGTTGTACTGCAGCGAGCGGAGCTGGTAGACGATGTCGAAGCGCGGCTCGTCCGGCTCGCGGTCGGGCCAGTCGACGGCGGTCACGTAGAGCGCCGTGCGGTACAGCGCGTCGGGGTCGTCGCGCAGCAGCGTGGCCGCCTCGACGAGGTTCTCGCGGGCGATGACGACGGTCTCCTCGCCGAACGCCTCGTCGCGGCGCAGCACGGCGCCGGGGAGCTTCGCCTGCAGCACGCGGGCGGCGCGCGCACCCGCGACCGGGCGCGCCGAATCGGTTGGGGAGGTCGTGGTCGTCAGTGTGGCTTACCCGCGGAGGCTCGCCGGCTCGGCGGCGATCTTCTTCTGCAGCTTGACCACCGCGTCCAGCAGCGACTCGGGACGGGGTGGGCAGCCGGGCACGTACACGTCGACGGGCACCACCTTGTCGACGCCCTGGACGATTGCGTAGTTGTTGAAGATGCCGCCGCAGCTGGCGCAGGCGCCCATGCTGATCACCCACTTGGGCTCGGGCATCTGGTCGTAGATCTGCCGCAGCACGGGGGCCATCTTCTGGGCCACCCGGCCGGCGACGATCATCAGGTCGGCCTGGCGGGGGCTGGCCCGGAAGACCTCGGCGCCGAAGCGGCTCATGTCGTAGCGGCTGTTGCCCACCGCCATCATCTCGATGGCGCAGCAGGCGAGGCCGAAGAGGGCGGGCCAGATCGAGCTGTAGCGCCCCCACTGGATGACCTGGCTGATGGTGGTGGTGATGATCCCCGTCTGCGCCGCGGTGCGCTCGCGCTCACCGGCGCGGGGGATGGGGATGGCCGGGGCGTCGCCGCTCATTCCCATGTCAGGGCTCCCTTTCGCCACACGTAGAGCAGGGCGACGAGCAGCGTGAAGATGAAGATGCCGATCTCGACCAGGCCGAAGATCTTCAGCTGGCGCACCACCGTGGCCCAGGGGAACAGGAAGATCCCCTCGACGTCGAAGATGATGAACAGCATCGCGGTCACGTAGAAGCTGACCGAGAAGCGGCGGCGCGCCGACTGGCGCGGGATGATGCCGCTCTCGTAGGGGAGCTCCTTCTCAGGGCTGGGACGGCGCGGGCCGACGTTGGCAATGAGAACTTGCGCGACCACCGCGAAAGCGACACAGACCCCCAGGAAGAGGAGGATCGGCGCGTAGTCCGAGAGCATCGCGAGCCCATCCTAGCAAAGGGGCTGGGCGGCTCGACGGGGCCCCGGCCGAGCTCAGCCGGCGGCGCCGTAGCCCTCCGGGAGGGGTCGGGGAGCGGCCGGCCCGATGTACAGCGCCGAGGGCCGGATCAGGCGGTTGTTGGCCGCCTGCTCGGCGATCGCCGCCGTCCACCCCACCGTGCGCGAGCAGGCGAAGGTGGGGGTGAACATGTCGCGGGGGATGCCCGC
>DASRDZ010000068.1:0-37566 GCA_035652335.1 Candidatus Dormiibacterota bacterium | reverse complement strand
GGGGGGGGGGGGGGGGGGGGGGGGGCAGCCGGACAGCGGGCTGGGCACGGGCGGGATCGGCGGGATGGCGGAGGGCTGCACCGCCGCGGTCGCGAGGGGCGGCGCGGGGACGGGCGTGGGCGCCGGCGTGGGCGCCGGAGTGGTGCGTGCCGTCGCGGCGGCGCGTGTGGCGTGGGGTGCAGCCGTGGCCGTGCGCGGAGCGACGGCAGCGGCGACCGGCGCCGCCTCCTGCCGCGGCACCGCCGCGCTCACCGCGACCGCGCCGGTGAGCAGCAGCGCCGGCACGACGACGGCGACGACTTCGAGTCGGGGGATCCGATGGCGGAGGTGCACCGTGGCTCTGCTGACCGACCTGTCCAGGTTCGCACGCGGTGCGAGGGTGGGGGATTCTACGGGCTGCCTGCCCGTGCACCGTAGTCCCCGCGCGCGCGGCCGGGCGCGTCCGTTACGGCTCTTCGACTCCGCGCTGCGATTGGGCCGTTTCACTGCCACGGACGGGCAGGCCGGCCGCGGCCCAGGCCTGGAAGCCGCCCTCGACGTCGGTGGCGTTGCGGAGGCCGAGGCGGCGCAGGGTGGCGGCGGCGAGGCTCGACGAGTAGCCCTCGTTACAGAGGACGATCACCGTCTGGCCGGTGCCGGTGATCTCGGGGATGCGGTGGGGCGAGGTGGGGTCGAGGCGCCATTCCAGGACGTTGCGGTCGATCACCAGCGCGCCGGGGATCTCGCCGTCGCGGCGGCGCTGCTCCACGGGGCGGGTGTCGACCAGCAGCGCGCCGTCGCGCAGCTGCGCCAGCGCCTGTCGCGGGTCGAGGCGGACCATGCCCTGCCGCGCCTCGGCGAGGAGGCGGTCGATCTCGCTCATCGTGCAGCGTGCAGTGTGTCGCCTCGCGCGTGCACACCACAAGCGCGCTGGTGGCATGCTGTGCTGCCGTGGCCCGCTCGTCCGGCGTCGGCGTGTATCTGGAGCACGGTCCCAAGCGCACCTTCGCATGCGCTCTCGACTGGCCCGGCTGGTGTCGTGTCGCCCGCGGCGACGACGCGGCGCTGGAGATGCTCGCCGGCTACGCCGCGCGCTACGCGAGGGTCGCCACGCGCGCGGGCTTGACGCTTCCCTCGGTTCGCAGCGCGGGCGACCTCCGGGTGGTGGCCCACGTCGACGGCACGATGACCACCGACTTCGGTGCGCCCGACGTGCCCCTCCCGTCCGACGCCGAGCCGGTGAGCGGCGCGGAAGCGAAGCGCATGGCCGCGCTGCTCGACGCCGCCTGGCAGGAGCTCGCCGCGGTGGCGAAGCGCTCACCTGCGTCGCTGCGCAAGGGACCGCGCGGCGGCGGCCGCGACCGCGACGCCATGGTGGAGCACGTCGTCAACGCCGAGCGCGCCTACGCGCGCAAGCTCGACGTGCGCATGACCGCGCAGGAGTGGCGCGAGGGTGGCGTCGCGGAGATGCGGCGGCGCATCCTCGACGCGGTGTCGCGCCCGTCCGACGGCCGGCCGGTGGGCGCGAGGGGCTGGCCGGTGCGCTACATGGTGCGGCGCACGGCGTGGCACGCCCTCGACCACGCCTGGGAGATGGAGGACCGCAGCACCTGATGCGCCGCGGGCCGCGCCCGCCTATGATCGTCCCCTGCCGGATGCCCGGCGCGATGCAGCCGCCGGGTGCCAGGGGGTGATTCACGATGGCCGACGCCACAGCCGGCGCCGATGTCGCCGCCAAGGTCCCCGCGTGGTGGTTCCCCACCGCCTTCGTCCAGCGCTTTCCCGACGGGCGTCCCCTGGCGGGCGCCGGCTTCGTCGCCGGTGTCTCGCTCTATGCCGTGGCCACCATCCTCGTCACGCTCTTCGACGACAACGGTGGAGCGCGCCTCACCGTGCTGGACCTCACCGGTCCGCACATGATGGTGGTCGCGCCCGCGGTCGTGGTCGCCCTGCTCCTCACCGGCAACCGCAGCACCGCCCAGCGCCGCAGCCTCGACGACTGGACGCTGCTGGGCGTCGTCGCACTCGCGGCCGTGGTGCTGCTGCTGGCGGTGCTCGGCTTCGTCGTCCAGCTCACCGAGTGGAGCAGCTTCTGGGGGACGCTTGACGGGCTGCTCGTCCGCGCCGGCGCCGGGATCTCGGCGGCGACCTCGGGGCTGTGGGCGTTGGGACGCCTGTGGGAGGCGCGCCAGGAAGAGCGCGGGGCCGCCACCACCGCTCCGTAGGCTCGCGGCGTGCCGGACATCTACACGCACGGCCATCACGAGTCGGTGCTGCGCAGCCACACCTGGCGAACCGCGGCGAACTCGTGCGCCTACCTTCTGCCCCGGCTGCAAGCGGGCATGGACCTGCTCGACGCCGGTTGCGGGCCCGGCACGATCACCCTCGACCTGGCGCGCATCGTCGCGCCGGGACGCGTGCTCGGGGTCGACGCCTCGGCGGACATCGTCGCGCAGGCCGACGCGCTGCGCGAATCGTCGGGCGCCGGCAACGTCGAGTTCCGCTGCGGCGACGTGTACGGGCTCGACGTCGACGACGCGTCGTTCGACGCCGTGCACGCGCATCAGCTGCTGCAGCACCTCACCGACCCCGTGGCCGCGCTGCGCGAGATGCGTCGCGTCCTGCGTGACGGCGGCGTCCTCGGCGTACGCGACGGCGACTATGCCGCCTTCGCCTGGGCGCCCCGCGACCCGCTGCTCGATCGCTGGCTGGAGCTGTACCACGCGGTGACGCGCCGCAACGGCAGCGAGGCGGACGCGGGACGGTACCTGCTCGGCTGGGTGCAGGCCGCCGGGTTCCGCGACGCCGTGGCGAGCAGCTCGACGTGGACGTTCGCCGATCCGGAGTCGCGCGCCTGGTGGGGCGGGCTGTGGGCCGATCGGGTGCGGCTGTCCTCGTTCGCCACGCAGGCGGTGGAGTACGGGCTGTCGGACACCGCGGAGCTGGAGCGCATCGCCGGCGCCTGGCGGCGCTGGGCGGCGTGCGAGGACGGCTACTTCGCGGTGCTGCACGGAGAGGTCGTCGCGCGACGGGGGTAACCGTTGAGGGTTGCGTGGCGCCGCATCAGCGGCGCGCCGTCACTCCGAGGAGCGCTTCCAGCCGAGGTGCTTCCAGTTGAGGATGCCGCGCACGCCGAGGCGCTTGACGGTGAGCTCGTGGAACTCCTCGCATGCCTCGGTGGCGGCGCTGTCGATGCTGAGGTGGACGGCGCGGTCGGTGATGCGCGCGATGTCCGCCGCGGGGACGAGGTGGGCGCGACCGAGCGCGTGGTGATGGAAGACGATGCCGTGGAAGATGTCCTCGTTGGGCAGCGCGGCCACGTCGAGGACGTGCCCCACCTCGACGCCGTCGCTGGCGATCACCGGCGCGTTGGCGGGCACCGCCGTCCAGGCGATCTCCTGCTCGTCGTCCTCGGGTGCCACGTCGGGCGACGATAGCACCGCGGCACCGTGCGCGGCGCCGCTCCCCTATGCTGGCGCCCGTGGCCGGCGAGGATGCGGTGCTGCTGGAGGCGGGTGGTCGCGAGGTGGCGATCACCAGCCCGGGCAAGGTCTTCTTCGCGGAGCGGGGCGAGACCAAGCTCGACCTGGCCCGCTACTACCTCTCGGTGGAGGCGCCGGCGCTGCGCGCGATGGGCGGCAGGCCGGTGCTGCTGCAGCGGTTCCCGCACGGCGCGGGCGGCCCGTCGTTCTTCCAGAAGCGCGTGCCCGACCAGCGCCCTGAGTGGCTGCAGACCACCATCGTCAGCACTCCCAACGGAACCACCTCGCGTGCGCTGGTCGTCGCCGACATCGCCCACGTGCTCTGGGCGGTGAACCTGGGCTGCCTCGGCTTCCACGTCTGGCCGTCGCTCGCCGCCGACCCCGAGCACGCCGACGAGCTGCGCATCGACCTCGACCCCAGCCCGGGGGTGACCTTCCCGATGATCCAGGAGGCGGCTCGGGAGGCCAGGGCGCTGCTCGACGAGAAGGGGATCGCCAGCCATCCCAAGACCACGGGGAACCGCGGCATCCACGTCTACGTGCGGCTGCGTCCGCGCTGGACCTCCTACGAGGTGCGGGCGGCGGCCGTCGCCGTGGCCCGGGAGCTGGAGCGCCGCCGGCCCGAGCTGATCACCGCCTCGTGGTGGAAGGAGGAGCGGGGCGCCCGCGTTTTTGTCGACTTCAACCAGAACGCGCCGCACAAGACCGTGTTCGGCGCCTGGTCGGTGCGGGCCCGCCCCGGGGCGCAGGTGTCCACGCCCTTCCGCTGGGACGAGCTCGACGGCCTCGACATCGGCGCGCTGACCATCGCCACCGTGCCCCAGCGCGTCGCCCGCGACGGCGACCCGTGGGAGGACATGGCCCGCGCGCCGCAGTCGCTCGAACCGCTGCTGGAGATGTCGGCCAGTGACCTGGCCAGCGGGCTGCTCGACGCGCCCTGGCCGCCGGTGTACCCGAAGATGCCTGGTGAGCCGCCGCGTGTCGCACCGAGCCGCGCCCGCAAGGTGGTCGAGGAACCGGCGGAGGGGGCATAGCCGGAGCACGACGTCGGCATGCGCAGGGGAGCCACGTCACGCGCCATGGCGGCGAGACGCGGCCCTCCCTGCGCGTCGCACCGTCAGCCGACCGCAGCGGGCTCCGCCGCATGGCCGCCGGCCGCCAGCATCGCCTCGAGGTCCGCCTGCGTCGGCAGCGGCATCGGCTCCATCGCAGCCGTTGCCACCAGCGCGTCGCAGAGCTGCGCGCTGCGGTGGTGCGCCGTGGGGCCGTGGTAGCTGACGATGGCGCGCGCGTCGAGACGGCGGACGCGATCCACCTGCGCGGCCAGCCGGTCGCCGTCGCTCACCTCGTGCCAGGGATGGTTGATGCGGTTGAAGATGGCGAAGCCCCTCTGGTAGGCGTCCTCGGGGACGTCCGCCATCTGCTCGCACTGCGCGGGGATGAAGGCGCCGAAGGAGTCGACGCTGTAGTACACGCCGGTCGTCGAGTCCCACAGGCCGCGCGTGCCGGGTGCGTCGAAGAGCGGGGGACGGATCGCCGTCAGCGTGCGGTCGCCGGCGTCGAAGCTCTCGCCATCGTTGACCAGAACCACGCGCGGCAGGGGGAGCTGCCACTCCTCGCCCATGCGTCCCACCCCGATGAACGTCGTGGCCAGGCGCGCGTTGGGGCAGAGGTCCAGCACCTGCATGAGGTTTCCCGAATGGTCGCGGTCGTCGTGGCTGAGGAAGACCCAGCGCACCGCCTTGGGGTCGACCAGCGAGAAGGCGGCCTCCAGGTACTGCTCGCGGAACACGGGTGGTCCGGTGTCGACCAGCACGGGCTGCTCGGCACGGATGACCATGGGGTTGACCTGGAGCAGTCCCAGCCCGGGGACGGGGAAGGTGAACGGGAGGACGTAGGTCTCCTCGGCGATGCGCAGGGGCTTGTCCATCGGTGATCGCTCCTCAGGGTGTTGACGCGCTTCGCAAGCCTGAGCGCCGCCCGAACGGCGCGAATCGGGGGATCCCCCTATTCGCGCCCCAGAAGAGTCCCGAGAATGCGGGGCGCCGGGTCAGGACGCCGCCGCGCCGTCCCGCAGGCTGGCCGCATACGCCGCCGCCTCCGCCCGTGACCGGGCGTTGAGCTTGCCCAGGATGGCGCCGACGTGGTGCTCCGCCGTCTTCGGGGTGATGAAGAGGCGCCGCGCGATCTGGGCGTTGGTGAGCCCCTCGGCGAGCAGCTCCAGCACCTCCGTCTCGCGCCGGCTCAGCGGTACTTCTGGCGCGACCTCGCCGCGCACCCGCGCCGCGACCCCCAGGTCGCGCAGCAGCGCCGCCGCACGCGCAGCTACCCGCCGGGCGCCCAGCCGCTCGGAGATGGCCAGCGCCGCGCGCGCCTCGGCGACCGCGCCGGCGCGATCCTGGCCACGCAGCTGTGCCGCCAGCTCCAGATGGACCTCCGCGCGCAGCAGCGGGCGCTGTCCATCGGCCAGGTGCGAGAGCGCGGCGTGCAGCGCCAGCACCGCGTCGCCCCCCGTGGCCGCCGACAGCCGCGCGGCGCCAAGGTGGGCGAGCGCCTGCAGCACAGGCAGATCCGCGTCCGCCGCGCACCCTCGCAGCTCCCCGGCCGCGAGACGCGCTGCGGCCACGTCGCCGCGCGCCAGGTCGACCTCGACGAGAAGCGACAGCAGCGGCGCCTGCTGCAGCCGGTCCGCCACCGCCCGTCGCAATGCCCGCCGCAGGGTGGCCGCCGCCAGGTCGGGCTCGTCGCGGGCGAGGTGCAGCCGGGCGAGCGGCTCGGTGACCTCGAAGCAGTCCTCGAAGCCCTCCAGCAGCCGCTCCGCCTCGGCCAGGCGCCCCTGCTGGATGCGCAGGTCGGCAAGGCGGGCGACGGCGTCGGCGCGGTAGTGCAGGCAGGTGGTGAGCTCGAAGGTGCGGCGGAACTCCACCTCCGCCTCCTCCCAGCGGCCGAGCTCGCGCAGCATCGTCCCGTAGAGCAGCCGGCAGTGCGCCTGCAGGACCACCGGCGGCGGCTCGCCGAAGCGGGCGCGCGACGCGGAGAACACGGCGTCGATCCACTGGCGGGCGCGGTCCAGGTCGCCGATGCGGTCGCAGGCATGCAGCATCGCGCAGCACGACGTGCCGGCGATCATGAAGCTGCGCACCTCGCCGGCGACGACCGCGGCCATCGCCTCGTCGAGCTGCGCCAGACCCTTCTCGACGTCACCCTGCGACACCATGGCGAGGCCGCCGTCGGCCAGCGCGCGCACCTCGAGGTCGGTGTCGCCGAAGCGTCGCGCCAGCTCCAGCGCCGCCGTCGCCCCCGCCTGCAGCGCGCCGGCGTCCTGCACGTCGCAGCCGATGCGCGCGACCTGCAGGTAGCCGAGCTGGACGCACTCGCCGGCGCTCTCCAGGTGGCGGCGCGCGCGCGAGAGCCAGCCGTTGATGGCCGCCTCGTTGCCGGTCCACTCCTCGACCTGGGCGAGGCCGATGGCGGCCGCCGCGGCGTGCACGCCGTCGCCCTCGGCGGCGAAGTGGCGGTAGGCGGCCTCGCCGTGGCGGCGGGCGGCGTCGACGTCCTCCAGGACGAGGCAGACTCCCGCCAGCGCCCGATGCACCTCCGGTGCGTCGCCCGCGCTGAGCGCCGCCTCCAGCTCGGCGCGCGCCGCGGCGAAGTCGCCCCGCAGGTACGCGGGCGATCCGCCGGCCGGGACGCGCCCTGCGTCGCTCATGGTGCGGCGAATCATGGCACGGCGCCGGCGCAACGGGCCGCCCGCCATTGGGGAGCCGTGACGGCGTCAGGGCGCGACGTCGGCCTCCGGGCCGGCGACGTTCACCGTCGGCACACCGTGCCCGGTGCGCACCAGCACGAGCGTTGCCACCTCGTCCGCCGGGTTGGCCTCACGATGCACGGCCCGGCGCGGGACGTGCACGAAGTCGCCGGGCTGCGCGTCGATGACGGTGCGTCCGCCGGGTCCGCACTCGAGGCGGAACGCGCCGCTCCGGACGTAGATCACCGTCTCGCAGTCGCCGTGGTGATGCCAGCCCGACACCATCCCCGGATCGGTATGCGCCAGCCCGCTCCACAGGCCGTCGCGCACGATCGCCTGCTCGCGGCGCATTCCCGGCGTCGGGTCGGCGTCGCGCAGCTCGTCGCGCCGGAGGTGTCGTGGAACGTCGCTCATGGCGCGCAGTATGCCGCAGTCCGACAGTAAAGAACCGTGAACCCGACAGCCTGGGTGCATCGCTCGCCGCATCGGGCTATCCTTCCGCAGGGGGCTCGGCACAGAGGGGCATGCCGGAGAACCTCGATGCAGCGGAGGTTCCCATGGGAGACGATGTCGATCTGGTCGGCGCCATCCCCTTGTTCGCCGGCCTGACCGAGGCGCAGCGCGGCTCCATCCAGCCGCTCTTCTTCCGCGTCGAGCGCAACGACGGCGACACCATCGTGTCCGAGGGCGACGACAGCGCCGTCAACTTCTACGTGATCACCGCGGGCGAGGCCGTCGTCTCCGTGCAGGGCAGGGAGATCAACCGGCTGGGCCCCGGCGACTACTTCGGTGAGACGGCGCTGACCACGCGGCGCCCGCGCACGGCCACCGTCACCGCCGCGGGACGCGTCGAGCTCCTCGCCATCTCGGGCTGGAACTTCTCGCAGCTGCTGGCGGCACACGAGGACATCAAACGCGCGCTGCAGCATGCTGCCGCCGTGCACGAGGCAGAGGGGGCACATTGAGATGATCGACCGCAACCGCCGTCGCCGTCGCATCGCCGCGCGCGTCGCGCTGGCGATGCTGCTCGCCGTCGTCGCGCTGGTGCCGCGTGCTGCGGGCGCGACGACGCAGACCAAGTTCTACAGCGCCAACGCGACCTGGAGCACCACGCCCGCGTTCGTGGGCGTGGCCGACACAGCCACCGTCGTCTTCGCCAACGAGCCCTACAGCACGCAGTCCTTCGGCTCGGCGCAGCTCACCTTCAACTCGATCCCGCCGAGCGCGGTGCAGGTGGTGCAGAGCAGCCTGCCCAGCGGATGGTCGGCGCAGGTTCTCAAGGGCAGCGTCGCGGTGATCCGCCTGACCAGCCTCAGCGGCGCCGCAATCGTTCCCGGCAGGACGCTGACGGTGCAGGTCGAGGTCACTCCGACCGCGGCCGGCACCCTCACCCTGGTGCCGCAGGTCAAGCAGTCGAACAACTTCTCCGGCACGGGCAACGACTTCATCCTCGACGGCAGCTCGGGCCTCACCATCACCGTCGTGGCGCTGAGCCTGCAGTTCGCGCAGGAGCCCTCGGCCACCATCGGCCAGTCGCTGCCCGGGGCCACGCCGCCGTACGTCGCCGACTTCTGCAACGCGGTGAGCGTGCAGCTCTACAACGGCGCGACGCCCGTCGCCGCCCCCGGCGTCCCGGTCACCATCACGTACGCCGGAACGGCGGATCCCGGCCTGTACTTCGACGGCGCGGCGGTCACCGCCCCGGGCGCCACGGCCGACACCGACCCCACCGGCCTGGCCACCTTCGGCGACTGCAGCACGGGCCTCGGGGCCACCGTCGTCGGCCTGAGCTTCGCGCTGAGCGCCAGCTCGCCCGCGGCGGCGAGCGCGGTGACGTCGACCAGCTTCCAGGTGCTGGAGACGTGCATCGGCTCCTGCACGAACAACGACAAGAGCAACACCACCGGCACCAGCGCCACCGTCAATGCCAGTGACACGGGGATCTTCCAGATCTTCACGGCCTTCGGCCAGGGCGTCGTGCTGAGCTGCGACGTGGCGGTGACCAAGCCGGGCACGCCCGTCGACCCGCTCTTCGCCGAGACGCAGACCACGTCGGGCACCGTGTCCGGAACCCTGACCATGGTCTTCCCCAAGTCGGTGGTCAACTCGCTGGCCAACAACGGCACGCCGCTGATGCAGGTCTGCGCCGGCGCCTCGGAGCCGTTCCCCGCCAAGGGCGATCCCAGCACCGGCCTGCCCTGGCCGGGATCGACCGCCTTCCCGTACCAGGGGCTGCTCTACGACTGCACCGACTCGACCTACCTCGCCCTGGTGGCGACGGACACCTTCCCCGTGCAGATGTGCGTGCAGTCGCGCGCCAAGATCGGGGGCGGCGCCGAGCGGATCGTCGTCTTCGCCAGCGACCTGTCAGACCCGAGCTTCTGGTAGCCCGGCGGGCAGCAGCCGCCGCCCCGTCTCCACCACGCCGAGCTCGCGGAAGAGCGCGTCGCGCTCGTCGAGCTCGGCGGTGGTGGTCTCCTCGGGCCACAGGTCGCTGAGCGCCTGCAGCGACAGGGCCAGCTCGTAGCGCGCGTCGTGGGCGCGCGCGACGTCGATGCTCTCCTGCAGTGACGCGCGTGCGCGCGGCAGGTCGCTGCCCAGCTCCCACAGTGAGACGCCGAGGACGCGCAGCGCGAGCGGTGTGACAAGGTGCCGGCCCGGCAGCGTCGCGGCCGCATCGACGACGCGCGCGGCGAGGTCCGCGGCGCCCTGCGTGTCACCGCACAGCGCCAGCGACTCGGCGACGATGGCGTCGGTGAGCACCACCTGCAGCGACTCGCCGTCGGCGGCGTAGATGGCGCGGGCGGCGGCGAGCAGCTCGCGGCTGCGTGCGGCGTCGCCGCGGCGTGCGGCGAGGCGGCCGAGGATGCGCGTCCCGTCGGCGACGAACGCCGAGGTGCCCGCGGCGCGATACGTCTCCAGCGCCTCGTCGAGGATGGGCTCGGCCTCGGCGAGATGTCCCTGGTCGGCGAGAACCTCGGCGATGTTGGCCGACTCCACGGCGGCGGTCCAGCGGTCGCCGGCGCGCTCGCAGGCGGCGCGCGAGTCCGCGTAGGAGGCGATGCACTGCGACCAGTTGCCCGCGTAGTACGCGCGGATCCCCAGCTGGTTGAGGGCGCGCGCCTCCAGCCAGGGCTGGTCGCCGAACTGCTGCGCGATGGCCAGCGCGCGGCGCGCGTGCGAGCCGTCGCCGCCGAAGCCGGCGGTGAGCTCGGCGATGTCGAGATAGAGCAGCGCTGTGGCCAGAACCTCGGGCGCCGCCGCGGCGTCGGCAAGGCTCACGGCGTCCTGCAGCAGGCGCACGGCGTCGTGGCCGCGGCCCTGGCGGTGGCGCACCAGGCCGTACTGGGCGCGGATCTCGGCGCCCAGCCGCAGGGCTGGGGGTGACGCAGCTCCGTCGAGGCTGTGCCGCGCACGGGTGAGGCTGCGCAGGGTCTTGGGGTAGTTGCCGGCGCGGTCGGTGGCCAGCGCCGCCTTGTACTGCAGGCGGGCCGCATCGACCCCGGTGGCCGCCCAGCGGCGGGCCCCCCGGTAGGTGGCCTCGGCGTCGGCGAACTGGCCGAGCCGGGTGCGCGCGTCGCCCAGCGCCTCGGCCACCTCCAGCAGCTCGGCCGGGGTGACCTCGGCCAGGTCGCGACCGGCGTGGAGCGCCTGCTCGAAGAACGTCGCCGCCTCGACCGAGGCGTTGACGGCGCGGGCGCGCTGCCCGGCGAGGCGCGCATACCGCCACGCCTGCGGGTGGTCGCCGGCGTGGCCGAAGTGCACGGCGAGCAGGCCCGCGATCTCGGCCGGCCGTGCTCCGGCGCGGCGCTCCAGCACCTGGGCCGCCAGGGCGTGGAGCTCACGCCGGCGCGCGTAGGAGAGTCCCTCGTAGGCGGCGTCGCGCAGCATGTTGTGGCGGAAGCGCAGGACGTCCGGGCCGTCGGGGGTGAGGAAGTCGCCGAGCAGCGGGTCCGGGTCGAAGGCGCCGCCCGTCATGTCGGCGAGCACCGCCACCGGGACCTGGACGCCGAGCACCGAGGCGATCCGCAGCGCGCGCCGGTCGGCCGGGGCGAGGCGGTCGATCTGGGCGGCGAACACGCCCTCGACGCTGTCGGGCAGGGCGCTGGCGAAGCCCTCCTGCAGTCCCGCGCCGGCCAGCTCGAGGAGGAAGAGCGGGTTGCCGCCGCTGCGGTCGGCGAGGGCGTCGCGGAAGTGCGGCGGCAGTGGCCGGTCCGCGGTGGCCACGCGGAGGAGCCGGGCGACGGCCTCGCGGCTCAGCGGCTGCAGCTCGAGCCGTGTCGCGCCGGGAAGCCCGTCGACCGCGGACGCCGCGCCGCTCGGCCGGCGGGCGACGAGCAGCAGCCAGGGACGCGAGCCGAGCGCCCCGGCCACGGCGTGCACCAGCGCGGCGCTGGCGTCGTCGATCCACTCCGCGTCCTCGAGGACGATGAGCGCTGGCCGCCGCAGCCCGGCGGTGAGCAGGTCGAGGAAGGCCTCCTCCAGTCGCTGGCGGCGGAAGCGCTCGTCGAGGGCGCTCGACTCCTGGGTCGGCTCGACGTCGGCCCCGGCCACGCCGGCGAGCAGGGGAAGCCAGGGCAGGAGCTGCGGCGCCAGGCGGCGGACGGCGGCGCTCAGCGCCACCCCGGTCGCGGCCGGTCCGCCCTCCGGGTCGAGGTCGAGGCACTGGCGCAGCAGGACGCGCATCGACGCGTACGGCACCACCGCCTGGTACTCCTGGCAGACGACGCTGAGCAGTCGCGCTCCCGTTGCGCGACCCTCGAGCTCCTGGATGAGTCGCGACTTGCCGGTGCCGGGCGCGCCGATCACCTCGACGCAGCGGCCGGCGCCCGCGAAGGCGGCCCCGAGGTGTCCTGTGAGCTGCTCCAGCTCGTGGTCGCGACCGACCAGTGGCCGCGTGCCGGCGCCCTCGTCGAGCCGGCGCGCCGTCATCGCACCGACGCGGTGCGCACGGACCGGGTGCGCCTTGCCCTTGACGTGGAACGGCTCCAGCGCCTGGCTCGACACCGCCGTGCGGCTGCGGGTGATCACCGCGTCGGACGCGTACATCTCGCCCGGCGCGGCGCGTGCCATGAGCCGCGCGGCGAGGTTCACCGCGTCTCCCTTGGCCGAGTACGTGCGCCGGTACGCGGGACCGAAGCCGCCGACGAACACCCGGCCGTGGTTGACGCCCGCGCGCAGACGCAGGCCGCACTCCGTGTCGAGGATCTCACGGACCGCGACGAGCATCCTGCCGGCGTCGTCGCCGGTCGCGCTGGGGGCGCCGGCGACGAGCATGATCTTGCCGCCGTCCTCGGCGATGTCGGTCTCCCAGAAGGTGACTCCGTGGCGTGCGCAGATCTCCTGCACGGCGGTGAGCAGGCGGTCGAGATCCGCGGCGACGGTCCGGTCGTCGCCGCGTTGCAGCGGTGCGTCGACGCCGCCGAACTCGACGAAGGCGACGGCGACCTGGCGGTGCTCGCTCTCGACCGGCGCGGCCAGCAGGTAGTCGCGCAGCGCGGCGGGGAGGCAGAGGCTCGGCGCGGCGCCCTCTGTCGCAGGCGGTTGCTGCGCGCTGGTGCGCGGGACTGCGGTGGCCGCGACGTCGCGCTCCGGCACCGCCGCGACGTGCGGGGCGCGCGCGACGAGGAAGCCGTCCTGCTTCGCCGCGCCGACGCACGCTGCGTCGAGCAGGTGCGCGGTGGCGGCGCTGACGACGACCTCGCCCGCCTCCGCCACCGCCTCCATGTGCGCCGTGGCCGTCGCCGCAGGACCGGTGACGAGCAGCTCGCGGTGGCGCTCTCCCACCGAGAAGAAGTGGAAGGCCCCGCTGTGGATGCCCACCGACATGCGCAGCGTCGCCGGTCCCGCGCTGGTCCGCAGCCGGCCGCTGCGAGCGATGCTGCGCTGCATGCGCCAGGCGCTGTCGACGGCGCGCGCCGCATGTGACTCGCCGGTGAACCAGACCAGCACCGCGTCGCCGCCCCACTTGATCAGCTCGCCGCCGGCGTCGTAGGCGATGGCCAGCAGCTCCGCGAAGAGCGCGTCGAGGTAGCCCGTCATCTCCTCCGCGCCCGCCTTGCCGCGGGCGGCGAGGATCTCGGTGAGGCGGGTGAAGCCGGAGATGTCGACGAAGGCGAGGGTGCCGGTGAGGCGCTGCACCGCGTCCTGCGGCGAGCCGGCCAGCCAGCGCAGGGCGAGCCGCGCCACGTAGGGGGCGAGGGCGGCTTCAGAGTCGTGCGGCGGTCCGCTCGGCGCCGGGACGCGCGGCGGCGCGGCCGCCACGCCCCTCGCGTCCGTCATGTCCACCCCCAGAGAGAATCGCCCCGAGCGGATCGTATCAGCCGAACTGCTGCGCTGCGGCGGGCGACGGTGTACTGTTTGCCTCCGCAGCACGAGGGGGACCACAGCTCATGGCGAGCATGGCTGGGCAACGCGAGGGATACCGCTCCGCACTCCGCTCACGCGACCTGCGGAGGCTGCTCGGCAGCCAGCTGATCTCGGCCTCCGGCTCGTGGGCCTACTCGGTGGCGCTCGCCGTGCTGCTCTGGGAGCGCACCCACTCCACCGCCTGGGTGGCCGCGGGCGCGCTGGGGCGCTTCGTTCCCTCGCTGTTCTTCAGCGCCTACGGGGGCGTCATCGCCGAGCGTTTCGAGCGCGTCGCCCTCATGGTGCGCATCAACATCGCCTCGCTGCTGGTGCAGCTTGGGCTCGCCCTGGTGGCCTGGCGCAGCGGTCCCGTCGCACTCGCCGTGGTGCTGGCGGCGTTCACCTCGCTGCTGCAGACGGTCTACAACCCCGCCGTGGCCGCGGTCATCCCCCAGGTGACGCGTGAGGACGACCTGGCCGCCGCCAACGCCCTCAACGGTGCCATCGACAACCTGGTGGTCATCCTCGGTCCTGCCATCGGCGCCGGGCTGCTGCTCGCCGGCGGCTCCGCCCTGGCAATTCTGGTCAATGCTGTCAGTTTCGCCGTGGCCGCCTGGATGGTGGGTTCGCTGGGCGTGCGCAGCCATCCCAGTGACGTCACCGAGGGGGGCAGCGCGGGCCCGCTGCGCCAGGTCGCCGACGGCTTCCGCGCCGTGATGTCGTCGCCGACGGCGAGGATCTTCGTCGGCTTCAGCGTGCTGGCGAGCTTCGTCTACGGCACCGACACGGTGCTGTTCGTGCCCATCTCCAACCTCCAGCTCGGCACCGGCGCGAACGGGTACGGCTATCTGCTCGCCGGGCTCGGCGTCGGCGGCGTGGCGGGCGCGGCGGTGGTCAACCGCCTGGCGGGCAGCCGCCGGCTGGCGCCGGCCATCCTCGGCGGCATCGCCCTGTACTGCATGCCCACGGCGCTGCTGGTGGTCGTCCACCAGCCGTCGGTTGCGTTCGCGCTGCAGGTGGTGCGCGGGGCGGGAACGCTGGTGGTCGACACCCTGGCCATCACCGCGCTGCAGCGCTCCGCGCCGAAGGAGATGGTGGCGCGCGTCTTCGGGGTGTTCTTCGCACTGGTGCTGGGGGCCATCAGCCTCGGTGCGCTGATCACGCCGTGGGTGTTGCAGGCGGGGCTGCACACGACGCTGCTGGTCTACGGGCTCGGCATCCCGGCGCTTTGCCTGCTCACGCTGCCGCGCCTGCTGGCAATGGACGGTGTCGCGGCCGCAACCGCCGCCGCGCTGGCGCCGCGCGTCGCACTGCTGGAGCGGCTCGACCTCTTCCGGGCCGCGTCCCGCTCCAGCCTGGAGCGGCTCGCGTCGTCGGCACATGAGACCACCGTTGCCGCGGGCACGCCGGTCGTCGTCGAAGGTGAGGTGGCGGACGCCTTCTACGCGGTGCTGCAGGGAAGCCTCGACGTGACCGCGGTCGGTGAGCGAGGCACGGCGCCGCGGCGTCTGCGCGCGCTGGGACCGGGCTCGTACTTCGGCGAGATCGGGCTCATCGCGCACATCCCGCGGACCGCGACGGTGACGGCGCGCAGCGACTGCACGCTGCTGCGCATCGAGGGCGGGGACTTCCTCGACGCGCTCAGCAACCTCAACGCGTCGCCGTCGCTGCTGGAGGGCGCGCGGACCCGGCTGTCGCTGACGCACCCGTCGCAGACGGGCATCCTCGAGGTCGCCGGACGCCCCGAGGACGCGCCCGTGGAGGAACACGCGATCGGGTAGGCTCGACGCCCTGCCGCCCGACGTCGTTGGAGACGCGCATGGCTGAATTCACCAAGCCCGCCGACCTGGTCCACAACCGCGGCCTGATCTCCGATCCCGTCGCGTTCGCACGCGACGCCGGCGCGGCGTCCTGGCTCTTCCTCTGCGGTGAGGAGTTCGCCGCCATGGATGGCGGCATGTCGTACGCGGACGTCCAGGCCGCCGTCCCCGAGTCCGCCAATGTCGTCTCCGACCCGCCGCGGGTGATGGACATGGACCTCGCGCGCCGCCAGATCGCCGCCCTCGACGCGCTTCCGCGACCCACCCTGGTGACCTGCCGCACCGGACCGCGCTCCTCGGCGCTGATCTACCTCTATGCGGGGCTGCGCGCCGGTGCCAGCGCGGAGGCGGTGCTGGAATGCGGGCGGGCCGATGCGGCGCCCTGGTACGGGTCGGACGAGCTGCGGGCCTGGGTGGTGCAGGGCCTCGCCGAGCTGAGCTAGGCGCACCCTGTCGATTTCGCGGCCCGCCGTTCGTCTCATCTCGTCACCATCTTCTGCTGACGAGGAGAAACCGATGAAGTACGTCATGCTGATCTACCAGGGCACCGCGCTGGAGCGCCAGGCCGCGCTCCCCGAGGACGAGCAGAAGCAGGTCCACGCCGACTACCAGGGGATCAACCAGACGCCCGGCGTCACTCCCGGCCTGCCGATGGGCCTTCCCCAGAACGCGACGACCGTGCGCGTCGAAGGCGGCAGGACCCTGACGACGGACGGCCCCTTCGTCGGGATGAAGGAGGCGATCGGCGGTTGGTTCATCCTCGAGGCCGACGACCTCGACGCGGCCATCGAGGTCGCGGCTCGCGTCCCGGCGGCGCGCTACGGTGGTGCGGTCGAGATCCGTCCTTCGGAGGTCTATTGGTAGCGCCGCTCGACGAGGTCTTCCGCCAGGAGTGGGGCCGTGTGCTGGCCACTCTGATCGGCGTCCTCGGCGACTTCGACCTCGCCGAGGACGCCGCCGCCGAGGCCTTCGCCGTCGCCGCCGAGCGCTGGCCGCGAGACGGTGTCCCGCGCAACCCGCGCGCCTGGTTGATGACCACGGCCCGGAATCGAGCGACCGACCGCATCCGCCGTGATCGCACTCTCGCCGCCAAGTCCGAGCTGCTCGCCGCCGCGAGCAGCGCCGAGGTGCCGATGAACGTCACGTCGTTTCCCGACGAGCGTTTGGAGCTCATCTTCACCTGCTGCCACCCGGCGCTCGCCGTCGACGCGCAGGTCGCGCTCACGCTGCGCAGCCTGGGCGGCCTGACGACCGAGCAGATCGCCCGAGCCTTTCTCGTCCCCGAGCCGACCATGGCGCAGCGGCTGGTCCGCGCCAAGCGCAAGATCCGCGCTGCGCGAATCCCCTTCCGTGTGCCGCCGGTGCACCTGCTGCGCGAGCGGCTCGACGCCGTCCTCGCCGTCGTCTACCTCATCTTCAACGAAGGGTACGGCGGCGACGAGGGGCTGGCGGACGAGGGCATCTGGCTGGGTCGCGCGCTCGCCGAGCTGCTGCCGGACGACGCCGAGGTCCACGGGCTGCTGGCGATGATGCTGCTCCACGACTCGCGCCGCGAGGCGCGGTTCGAGCAGGGAGAGCTCGTGCTGCTCGCCGACCAGGACCCGTCGCGGTGGGACGCTGAGCAGATCGTCGCCGGACGAGCCGAGCTCGACCGCGCACTCGCACTGGAGGGCCGCGGGCCGTACGTCCTGCAGGCGTCCATCGCGTCGCTGCACATGGAGACGCCGTGCGACTGGGACCGGCTTGCGGCGCTGTACGGTGAGCTCGCGCGCATGACCGCGTCCCCCGTCGTGGAGTTGAACCGCGCCATCGCGGTGGCCGAGACCGACGGCCCCGAGGCCGGCCTTGGCATCGTCGACCAGCTCGCGCTGGGCGACTTTCGATACTTCCACTCGACCAGGGCCGAGCTCCTGCGACGTCTGGGTCGGGCGGACGAGGCGCGCGCCGCATACCGGCGTGCTCGCGAGCTGACTCCCGACGGCGCCGAGCGGCGCTTCCTCGAACGCCGCCTCCGTGAGCTCGACGCCGGTGGGGTCTCGCGCTAGCCGGTCTTGGGCTTCCGGTGGTTCAGAAGAGCGACGTTCCCTCGGCGACGTCCTTCATCCCCTCCGCCATGTGTTGCGACGGGAGGATCCGGAGCTGATTCCACTGATGGAGCCGCGCCTGCACGAGGAAGGCGTCGAGGTTCTCGGCTGAGTCGGTCTCCACGATGACCACCGTCGTGTGCTCGCGGTTGACGTACGGGCCGGCCACGATCTTGACGCTGTTCTTCTCGGCGATGCCGGGAATCTGCGGACCGAGCTCGAGGAGAAGGGCTCGGGTCTTGGCATTGCTCGTCGGGCAGATCTCAGGGGAATGGACGCCCAGGACGACGTAGTGCATGTGGCGACTCCATGTGGGCGGGTCGGGCGGCGGCAGTGTCGGTTATCGCGCGTGGCGTGTCAAGGCGGCGCGGCGCCGGGCGAGCCGCGCCGCTCCTTTTGCGCGGCTTCGCCCACGATCCACCAGTACGGAGGCTGGGCCGGCTGCACGCCGAGCAGCGACAGCCCTGCGCCCTCGAGGAGGCTGCGCCATTGCGCCTCGGTCCGGTCCGCGCCCCCGTACACCGCCAGAGCCTGCAGGTCGGCGAGGCCCTGCGGTGGCGGTGGAGGACCGGCCGGAAGCATCATCTCGAGGAGCAGCACCCGGGCGCCCGGTCGCATCGCCGCCCGGCAGGAGCCGAGCAGGCGCATGCATTGCTCGTCGTCGAAGCAGCGCAGCACGGTGACCATGACGTACGCGTCGGCGCCGGCCGGGACCGACTCGAAGGCGTCGCCGCCGCTGCACGTGATGCGCTCCGACGCCCCCGCCTCGCCGATGCGCCTGGCCGTCTCCACGACGACGTGCGGCAGGTCGTAGACGATGCCGCGGACCCGTGGATGGGTCTGGATGAGGCAGAGCAGGAAGCCGCCGTATCCGCCACCGACGTCGACGACCGACGCGTGCTGCGCGAAGTCGTAGGCGTCGACGGCAGCCTGGAACCCCGCGACGGTCGAGTCGTTGGCCGCGCCGTACACCGCCGCCCGGTCGGGATGGTCGCGCAGGTACTCGTGAAACGACTGCCCGTAGGCGAGCCGGAACCCCGACACGCCGGTGCGCACCGTCGTCGCCAGCTCACCGAAGGCGCGGTAGCCCTCGGCGAGGGCGGTCCACCCGCGCACCATGTCGCCGGTGCGGTCGGGGTCGCCGGCGCACAGCGCCCGGCTCAGGGGAGTCAGGCCGTATCGGCCGTTCTCGTCCGAAACGACGCCCTCCCCGGCCAGTGCGGCGAGCAGGCGTCGCAGCGTGGGCTCGTGGACGCCGAGCTGCGCCGCCACCTCCGCGGCGGAGCGTGCACCGCCGGCGAGGACGTCCGCCACGCCCAGCTCCGCGAACGCGGCCACCGCTGCGGACAGCCGGTAGGCGCCTGCCATGCGCCGGATTCCGGAGGGATCGCGATCCGCTTGGTCAGCCACGTGGCGCATTCTGTCGCACTCGCGCGGGCCCCGCCCGGCTTGCCTGAAGTACCCCGTCGCCGACAGGGCACGGCCCGGTCACAACCGTGGATATACGCTACATACATCGTATATACTCAGGCGCATGAGCAAGCACCTGGTCGACATCAACGAGGAGTTTCTGCGGGCGGCACAGGCTGAGCTTCGGACACGCACGATCCGGGACACTGTGAACGAGGCGCTCCGCCGCGCCACGACGGGCCGAGACCGACGCGTCGGCAAGGCGCTCGACCGGCTTGCCAGCGCTCCACTCATGGATCGCGACGAAGCGTGGCGCTGACCCACCTCGTCGACACCAGCGTCCTGACCCGCCTCCGCACTCCCGCCGTTCGAGCCGTGCTCGAGCCACTCACGGCGGCGGGCCGGATCGCCCGCGCAGGAATCTCCGACCTGGAGCTCGGATACCCAGCGCGCACGGCGGAGGAGTGGGATGCGGTCCACGAAGCGTCGAACGTGTTCACCCTGATTGAGACGGAGGGCCGGCATTTCAAGCGCGCCCGCCAGGTGCAGCGAGTCCTGGCCAGTCGCAGCCAGCGCGGCCGGAAGATCCCGGACCTGCTGATCGCTGCGGCGGCCGAGGAGGCGGAGCTGATCGTCCTGCACTACGACGCAGACTTCGATCGCATCGCGGCGGCCACCGGGCAGCCATGCCAGTGGGTCGTGCCGCCGGGAAGCATCGATTGACCGGGGCGCTCGAGGACAGCTGATCGTCGCGGTGCGCGATTCAACCGTTCGTATCGGGAAGCCGCATACCCCGCCCTCGACACGGACAGCGTGCGAAGTTGCGGGTGGTCTACGCCCGACCTTCCGCAACCCGAACTCTGGCGAGCCGGTTCCCGCAGTTCCCCTGGGCCTACATCCAGCGGCTCCGGCTGCGGCCACTCAGCCAGGCGTGAGCTCGGGCAGCAAGCGATCGACTGCAATAGCCGATGCGGGGCAGGCGGGGAACGCCAACGCGAGAACCACCCACCCGACTCCGGCCGACCAGGAGGCGGCCCATCGTGCCGCGAAGGCGAACAGCGAATAGCTCGCGACGACGGTGACGAAGACCACCGTAACGCGGAGCCCGGGCCGCGGACGGCGGCGGATTGCTGCGGATCCCCATTGAGCGAGCGCACGGTCGGCGACGTACAGCACTGCGAAGAACAGCGCGACACCGATGACTCGCGCTCCGCTGGTCAAGACCCCGATCGTCCGGCAGACGAGTAATACACCGTGATCGCTGGCCAGGGGCCGTCTTCCGTGATCTCTGTGTGCATCACGAGGTCGACCACTTGGACGTCACCGGGTCCGTCGATCGTCTTTGCGAGCCGCCGCAGGAGCCGTGGCACGTCGTCCTGTCCTCGTCCTGCGGGGTTCGACAGCGCGAAGTGCCGTGGGGTCCAGTGCGCGCTGGCTCGCGGCTAGCTGGAGGCATGCACGGACTCTACTTGCGCGCCTGCCGCCCCACAGACACCAGGGCCGGTCATCACCACGAACATGTGTATCTAGTCCCGACCTCCCGCAACCCGAACCCCGGGATGGCGGCGGCGGTGCCCGGATTCAGTCTCGGCGAGTTGTCAGGAAGAACGCCGGCGTGGTCACCGGCGGTAGACATCCTTCCGGTGTCCGATCCGGATGACTTGAATGACGAGGCGGTCGTCGAAGACCTCGTAGACGATGCGATAGTCGCCGACGCGCACCCGATAGGCGTGAGGCTCGCCGACGATACGGACGGCGCCTGGGGGACGGGGCCGCTCGGCTAGTAGGTCGATGGCGGCTCGGATGCGCTGCTGCTCTTGTCGCGGAAGACTGGACAAGACCTTGAGCGCTCGCCGCGAAACCTCTACGCGATAGATCGTCACCGCAGGCCGAGGTCGGCCTTCACTTCGTCCCAGGGCACGTAGTCGGCCTCGGCACGGGCTGCCGCCAGTTCGGCACGGTCGAGGGTGTCCTCGGCAGCTTCAACCAAGGCATCGTAGGCGTCAGCATCGACGATGACCGCCAACCGGTGCCCACGGCGGGTCACGTAGACCGGCTCGCCGGATCGACGGGCTCGCTCGATCGCCCCGGCGAAATCCTCCCGAGCGGCACTAACTGTCATTTCGCTCATGTACGAATCGTACAAAACGGAGACGGGCGGGTCAAGGATGGGACGGAGTCATGCCTCGACGCGCAAGGCTCTGACAAACGTACGTTCGATCTGCTCCCAACCTCCCGTAGCCCGAACTCCCAGCGTGGCCGTTCGTGGCGGCAGTATTGACCTTGCACGACCTGCCCGTGGCGGTGCTCTGGCGCCTGCGCCACCGAGCTTGAGGCCGTCGGTGTCGTCTCTCGGCACTGCAGCGCGCGACTGGCCGGGTACCATCCGCTCGTTGGACCGGCACCTCGGCTAAGACGCCATCACACGCCTTTTCGCCAAGGCGCATGACGGGAGCACCAGCTGCGAGCCGTGGAAGGTTGTTCAGGATGAGGGTGCTTCCCTTTCGCCGAGAGCCTTGGCAGTTGCCGGACCGCATCGATGGCGTCCGCGGAATGCCCTTGGGGCAGTGGCTTAGAGGGCGCAGAGATGGGGGCGAGCCATTCCCCACCCTTCCGGACCAAGCGCGGTTCGAGAAACCGAATGAGATCGGCTTCGCAACAGGGGCCTTGGATGGCGTCGCGGCGTTCCACGGATTCGGGGGCGACAAGCCGGATTTGCCTGGTGCCATCGTTCGCCGGCTCGCGGCCGTCATCGACTCTCCCGAGCCTGGCATCCCACTGCGGGAACTGTACGCGGCAGTCGTCGATCGGCCGCCTCTTGACTACATCGACAAGGCGTTGACGCAACTACGAAACCGGACAGATTTGCGGAAGGACCGCCTCCATGCCATCGGACATTGGCTGCTGGACCACAGCACCGACCGGAACCCGGTGAAACTCGGCATCGCGCTGCTGCCAATTGAACCTTGTGGGAACGATGATGACCTGCTGCGCCTCTTCGGCGGCCACGACGAGTTCACGTTGTACGCCGTGGTTGCGGCCGCCAACGTATCTGTCGATCCAGAACCGCTGATCTTCGAGGTGGCCAAGAGCGTACACGGGTGGGGGCGCATCCATGCGGTACGGCGCCTTCTGCAGACGTCCAATCCGGAGATCAAGGACTGGCTGCTGGTAGAGGGGTTTCGCAACGGCGTCATGAACGAGTATCTGGCGTACGGTGCGGCGGTTGCCGGTGATCTGTTGACCGCACTCAACGAGCCCAGCATCTCCGATCCTCTGTTTCATAGCGCCGGCGAGTTGCTGGCAGCACTGGTCACGGGTGGACCAGCGGAGGATATCGGCGACTATGACCATCCGGTTGATGTGGTTGAACAATATCTCCGGCATGCCGAGGCGCACGAGCTTGATGTCGACGATCTACACAGCATCTCCATGATCCGGTACTACGTGGCTGATACAGAGCGCTTGTCGAAGGGATCGGCGAAGGCATGGACTGCGGCTCGGCGGCAGAGGGCCGTGGAGCGGTGTGTCTCGCTAGTCAACAGCGCCCCTTCGCGCGCGCTGCTAGAAGGGATCGCCGCCACGCCGACGTCCATGGCGTTCGCCCGTGCGCTGCCTCTTGCGAAAGAGGTCGGGATAGACGTGATGCCGGGATTGAGAGCGCGCATTGCGGCGAGGCCTGAAGATGCGTGGGCGTGGGCTGCCTTGCTCAGCGAATGCGACGCCAACTCCATCGATGACGCGCTGACCTGGGCCCAGTCCCTGCTTCCAATAACGGAGATTGGCACAGGACCTGACATGCTCCTCGGACTTGGGCCGCACTTCGCGGTCAACGGTGTGGTCGATACCATTCTCCGGAGCCTGCGAAAGCATCCCGGCTACGGCGTGACAATCGTCGAGGTTGCGTTGAAGAGCCCTGTGATCCGAAACCGCTGGGGTGCACTTCTCGTGCTCGGGCACTGGACGCCCGAGAAGTGGCCCGAGGGCATCGCGGTCCGCGTGCAGGAGATGATGGCCGTAGAGCCTCAGGACAAGACCCGTAGGAAGGCTCGCGACCTGCTGGCGGCCTCCGGCCACTCCGTGACGGAGCAGGACTGACCTCGGCTTAAGGCGGGTGCGTCTTGCTGTCTTGCCGTTGGAAACCGACTTCTTGACCGGTTGCGAGCCGCAGAGCTTGGTCGTGGCCGGACAGCTACACACGTACAGGTGTCCGATCTACACCCGACCTCCCGCACCCCGAACTCTGGCGCAGCCATCGCGGCTCCGCACCTCCAGGTGTGACCGATGCCGCAGCGCTACCTGGCAGAGGACGAGGGATCGAGGACCGTGACCGCTTCGAAGTACGACCTGTAGAAGCCCCGGTCCCTGGTCAACAGCCGATCAGCGTGGGCCTGCGCGTGAGCACCCACCAGAAAGTCCGGCACGACCCGCTGGCGACTCCCACCGCGCCTGCGGTAATCCTTGAAGGCGCGTCCTGCTGCCAGCGCTGCCCCGGCGTCGATGGTGCTGAACTCCACGCCGAGCCGTTCCAAGGCTTCACGCGCTGGACGCTCGCCGGCGAATGCGGCCGCGATCTCGGCCCAGACGACATCACAGGCCACCAGGCGACCCTCGCGTGTGCATGCCCGTATGGCTTCTCGGGAGCGGACGCCGAAGCCAGGATCGGCGAGGAAGACGTCGAGCAGAACGCTGGTATCGACTGCGGTGATCACACGGCGTCCGGCTCGCCACGCAGACGCCGCACCACCGCGTCCGTCCCCTCCTTGCCGGCCAGCACGCCGAAGAGTTCATCCACGGCGTCACGCGTCGCAAGCTTTGTGGCGACGAGGCGACCGTGGTCCTCTTCGAAGTCGAGGACCTCGCCGGGGCGGATGCCCAACCGTTCCCGCAGGCGCTTGGGGATGGTGACCTGCCCCTTCTCGGATACCGTGCTCTTCATACCATGATGGTAGGAATTCCTACCACATAGGTCAAGCATACTCCGGCCTCGGGTGCGCGGGTGTCTCGAACTGGCGAGAGGCATCGGGGGATGGGGGATGGGGGAGAATCAGCGGACGATGCGACGATCGCAGGCGCGACACCCTGTCGGCGCGCGTCATTGACGCCGCTGCTGGAGCGGGAAGCGGAGATCGCGGCCGCGGAGGAGGCGATCGCGCGGGCGCGAGACGGCAGTGGCGGGGTGGTCGTCGTCGAAGGCCCGGCCGGCATCGGCAAGACGGCCGTCCTCGAGGAGGTGCGCCACTGCGCTGTGCGGCAGGGCGCGCGCGTCGCCATGGCTCGCGGAGGCACGCTCGAACGCGAGATCGCCCACGGCGTCGTCCGCCAGCTCCTGGAACCGCCGGTCCGGGCGGCGACGCCCAGACGCCGCGCCGCGCTGCTCGCCGGCGCCGCCGCGCTGGCCGCGCCGGTCGTCCTCTCCGAGGGACCCGCCGCCAGCCTGCCGGAGGGAGTCGCGACGGACCAGCGCGCTCCGGTCATCCACGGCCTCTACTGGCTCACCGCCAACCTCGCCGCGGAGGCGCCGCTGCTGCTCGCCGTCGACGACGCGCAGTGGTCCGACGCGGCCTCGCTGCGGTTTCTGCTGTACCTGGCCAGAAGACTCGACGGGCTGCCCATCGTGCTCCTCGTCGCGGCGCGGACGGGGGAGGTGGCGGACGCGCCGGAGGCGCTCGCAGAGCTGAGGCTCGCTGCGGCACGGGTGCTCCGCCCGGCTCCGCTGACCGCCGACGCCGTCGAGGAGATGGCGCGGACACACCTCGCCGCCGCACCGGATCGTGAGTTCGTTGCCGCCTGTCGCGAGGCCACCGGCGGCGTGCCGTACCTGGTGACGGAGCTGCTGTCGGCGATGTCGTCGCGCGGTGTCACGCCGTCCGCGGCCGCCGCGGCGTCGGTGCCGCGCGTCACCTCCAGGACGGTCGCCCACGCGACGATGCTCCGGCTGTCCCGCCTGGCCCCGGCTGCCACCGAGGTGGCGCAGGCGGTGGCCGTCCTCGGCAGGCACGCCGATCTGCGCCGCGTGGCGCGCCTCTCCCGCCTCGACGACGAGGTGGTCCTTCTCGAGCACGACGCGCTCGCCGAGGCGAACATCCTCCGCCCCGGGCAACCGATGGGATTCGTGCACCCCATCGTCAGCGCGTCGATCTACGACGCGATGCCCGCGGGGCAGCGCGCGCTGGCGCATGCCGCGGCGGCGCGCATCCTCGCCGCGGAGTCCGCGGACGCGGAGGAGGTGGCCGGCCACATCCTGCACACCGAGCCCGGTTCCGCGCACGAGTTCCTCGAGCCATTGCGCGCGGCAGCCGCGAGTGCGCTGGGGCGGGGTGCGCCGGAGAGCGCGGTGAGCTACCTCCGCCGCGCTCTCCACGAAGCCCCCGACACGTCGACCCGCGCGCGCCTGCTCTTCGACCTGGGCTCCGCGGAGGCTCTGGCGCGCGACCCCGCCGCCGTCGCCCATCTCGAGGAGGCGCACCGCTGCAGCGACGACCCCGCGCTGCGCGCCGCCATCACCGTGCGGCTCGCGCCCGTGGTCGGCTACCTGGGGAGGTGGCGCGACGCCGGCCACCTCGTCCGCGCCGCCATCGACGAGCTGGGTGCCGGACACGTCGACATGGTCGCCGAGCTGGAGGCGGCCTGGGCGGCCCTGGGCGGGTTCGACCCGGAGCTGGTCGAGGACTTCGACGGGCACCGCGCGTCACTGCGCGACCTCGCCGTGAATGCGGGGCCGGCGGGACGGCAGCTCGCGCTCGTCCTCGCCGCCCTCAGCGCATACCGCGGGCAGGACGACCTCCGCGACGTGGTGCCACTGGTGGAGCGCGGGCTCGACGGCGGGCGCATGCTCGCCGAGGCGGGGTCGCGGTCGTGGCCGGTGGCCATGGGCGGCCAGGCGCTGGTCCTCGTCGAGGAGCTCGCCGCCGCCCGCCGCCTCGCCGAGGACATGCTCGACGACGCGCGGCGCAGCGGCTCGGTGTTCGGCTTCGAGGCGGCGTCGGCGCTGCGCGCCTTCGTGCACAACCAGGCCGGTGACCTCGCGTCCAGCGAGGCGGATCTGCGCGTCGCACTGGAGACCGCCGAGGGCCACGGCATCGTCCTGCGCACCGTCGGCACCGTCTACCAGTGCATCGACACCTTGGTCGAGCGCTCCGCTGTCGACGACCTGGTCAGGACGGTGGAGTTGCTGGCCCTGCAACCTGAGCTCGGCGCCACCGCCCAGGGCGGAATGCTCCTCGAGGCGCGCGGCCGGTTGCGCCTGGCCGCGGGCCGGCGTGCCGCGGCGGTCGAGGACCTGCGAGCTTGCGGACGGATCATGGAGGCGATTCGCTGGCGCAACCCGGTGGATTCTCAGTGGCGTTCGTCGCTCGCGCTGGCGCTCCCACCGGACGCGCGGTCCGAGGCGGCGCGGCTGGTTGCGGAGGAATTGGGGTTGGCGCGGGCCGGCGCACTGCCGCGGGCTGAGGGCGTGGCCCTGCGTGTCGCCGGCCTGCTCGAAGGCGGCGAGCGCGGTGTGACCCTGCTGCTCGAGTCGCTCGACGTGCTGGAGAGCGCGCCCGCACCGCTGGAGCGCGCCCGCACCCTGGTGGAGCTGGGCGCCGCGCTGCGCCGGGCCAACCGGCGTGCCGACGCCCGCGAGCCGCTGCGCGCCGGCCTCGACCTCGCCCACCGCTGCGGTGCCGACCGGCTGGCCGCGCGCGCCGAGGAGGAGCTGCGCGCGACGGGTGCCAAGCCGCGCCGGCGCGCCGTGTCGGGGCTGGACTCGTTGACGCCGAACGAGCTGCGTGTTGCCCGCCAGGCGGCGACCGGCATGGGCAACCGGGAGATCGCCCAGGCCCTGTTCGTCACCACCAAGACCGTCGAGACGCAGCTCAGCACCGTCTACCAGAAGCTGGGCATCCGCGGCCGCGACGAGCTGGCCGTGCTGATCGCGGGAGCGGCCACGGCCGGCTGATTTTT
The DNA here is from genome assembly GCA_035652335.1 of Candidatus Dormiibacterota bacterium. GTDB lineage: Bacteria > Chloroflexota > Dormibacteria > Aeolococcales > Aeolococcaceae > DASRDZ01. The sequence continues at coordinate 10,748 of DASRDZ010000068.1, read as the reverse complement.
TCAGGGTCCCACCCGCATGCGGACCGCCGGCCTTCGGCGCGACCCTTGCCGTGCCATGAGGCCGCAGCCGCGCCGCAAGCTGACCCTGGACATCGAGAACGGTCCCAGCGACTCCATCGCCGGCCGCGTCTCCAACGAGACCGGGGATGGCGTCGAGTTCTCCGGCTGGCTCGGCCTCGCCGGGGCCCTGGAAACGGCCCTGGAGGCTACACCCGCCGACCACATGCCGTCCGACGAGGAGACAAAGGGACATGAGTGACATCAACAGGAAGGCGCCGCTGCTTCGGTTGCCCGGCTTCACCGTCAGCATCTCGCGCGGCCCCGCGCCCAGCGTAAGCGCGCGCGGCCGCCGGCGACTCATGCCAGCGCTTCGCGGCGCTGCGCTGGTCGCGGGTGCACTCGCCGCCACCGGCGTCACCGCGTACGCGAATCCGACGCCCGATCCCAACGGCACCACGATCCCCACCCAGGTGACCATCTCGCCGCCGGTGAAGTCGGTGAGCGTGAGCCTGCCCAACAATGAGACGATCCTCCCCTACGGCTCCTGCAGCGGCGGCACCTCGACTGCGAATGCGCTCGGCTTCCCCAATGCGACGTGCAGCACTGCGCAGTACACGGTGCACAACTCCGGCAACGTCGCCGAGCAGATCGACGTCGCGGGATCCGTGGCGCAGCCGAGCGACGGCTCCACCAACCAGTGGGCGCTCTGCGACCCCACGGGCTCGCCCTGCGCCGGCACCAACGGTCTGCCCGGGGCGAACCAGTACGAGAACATCGACCAGGGTTCGACGACCAGCACGTTCCTCCAGACCTCACTGCAGCAGGACTTCGCGGTGACGTCCAGCACGCTGGCCCCCGGCCAGAGCACGACCGAGGCGCTCGTCATCAACGGGCCCCAGTCGACGACGGACCAGTCGACGACCTTCGTGATGACGGTCGTCTACACCGCGGTGTGACATGGCAGCAGGACGTGGTGTGGCAGCGCGAGGCGCGGCGGTGCGCCTCGCCCTCGGGGGTGCCGTCCTGGGAGCCGCGGCTCTCGCCGCCACTCCGCTCGGAGCGAGCGCAAGTGTCGGAACCGGGGTCGGAGCCGATCCCATCGTCCTGACGCAGACGGCCCAGCCCGGCCAGTCGTACGCGCTCCCCGCTCTCTACCTGGTGAACACGGGGACGGAGACGAGCCGGTACGCGGTGCATGTCGCGCGGATCGAGAAAGGCCAGCAGCGCGCGGTGCCGGCCGCGTGGATCGTCGTGCCGGCAGGCCCGATCAGCCTGGCTCCGAAGGCGGCCGCGGACGTTCCGCTGACCCTCGACGTCCCCGCCAACGCGGCCCCGGGCGACTACATGACCGACGTCGTCGCCGCCACCCTCACCGGCGCGACCGGCTCGGCCGGGGCGTCGCTGGGAACGCAGGCAGCGACGCAGCTGCGCTTCTCGATCGGCAACGCCGGCAGCTGGCTCCCCTGGCCGCCGCCGGGCTGGGTCCTGATGTCACTGCTCGCGGCCGTCGTTGTGGTTGGGGGCGTGGTCGGGGTTCGGCGCAGCGGACTGCGCTTCAACGTTGAGCGCAGACGCTGAGATGAAGCGACTGGTCGCTGCCGGAACCGCGGCTGCAGCGGTGTTGCTGCTGCAGTCGGGCGCTCACGCAGATTCCTCCGCGTCGGTGAGTGCCCTGCTCCCGATCGCCGACCAGCTGCATGTCAACGCGACCAACATCTCGACGTTCGAGGGTGCCTCGATCAGCGGGCCGATCGCGACATTCACCGACAGCAACCACGCCCGCCTCGCCGGTGCCTTCTCCGCGTCGGTGGCGTGGGGGGACGGGTCGTCGACGACCGGCACCGTGAGTGGTGGGTCCGGGCAGTTCTCCGTCAGCGCCAGCCATGTGTATGCCGAGGAAGGGTCGTACACGATCCAGGTGACGGTGCAGCAGGCGCCGGACGGCGCGACCGCGGGCGCAGGCGGCAAGGCCAGCATCGCCGATGCGACCCTGGCAGCCGCGGGCGTCCATCTGAGCACGTCCAAGACGCTGCGCACCGTCGTCGCGACCTTCACCGACGGCGATCCCGGCGGTGCCGCGGTCGACTACGCCGCCCGGATCCAGTGGGGCGACGGCACGTCGAGCGCCGGCGCGATCGTGGTGTCGGGAAGCGGCTTCGCGGTCACCGGCAGCCACACCTACGGCCACTCCGGGACCTACACCGTGACCATCGCCATCCGCGACGCGGGAGGCGCACAGACATCGGCGACCTCGGCCATCTCCGTGCGCGGATCGTGAATCGCCTAGCAGACCCGCGGTGTCCTGAGTGGTGCGTACGCCCGGAGGGACTCGAACCCCCGCACCCGGCTCCGGAGGCCGGTGCTCTATCCAACTGAGCTACGGGCGCATGCGCGCGGCAGGCGCCTAGGATACCCGCCGGCCGCTCACCACCACTCGAACGGCCGCCCGTCCCAGGGGTCGAGGACCGGGTAGGTGGGGTGGGCCGCCAGCTCGCGCACCCGGCCGCCGAAGGCGTCGACCTCCGCGGAGGACAGCAGCCGGCGGAGACGCTCCCGCATCGCCGCCAGCGCGGGACCCGCGGCCAGCGCCTGCACCCGCGCCGCCATCGCCTCGGGCAGCGGCGTGCCTCCCAGGTCGATCAGCACCGTCCGCTGCCGAGGGTAGGGGAGGAAGGTCAACCCGTGGTCGATCCCCCGCAGCGCGCCGTCTCCGGTCACCAGCAGGTGCGCCCGCTTGCGGTCGGCGTTGTTGACCAGCACGTCGAGCGCCGCCATGTCGTGCAGGAGCGGATCCAGCGCCTCCTCCTCCGCGCCGGACAGCTCGCGGTCGGCGACGTCGACGAAGAGCTGCACCGAGCCCGCTCCCAGCGGTCCGTCGCGCAGAGTCGTCGGCGGCACCAGCGCGAGACCGAGCGCCGCGGACACGAGATACGTCGCCACCTCGCGAAAGTGCAGGGTGCGATGCGGGAAGTCCCACAGCGGGCGCTCGCCGCGCGTCGGCTTGTACACCGCGCGCAGCGGTCGCGACGTGTCGGTGGGGTCGTCGGCGTCCAGCTCCAGCACGAAGGCCGCGTTGGACGAGTACACGATGCGCGCCATGCGACGCACCGGCGCGGTCGCCAGCTCCAGCAGCACCGGGGCGTCGCCGGCACGCGCGCCGTCGGCGGGATCGAAGCCCGCGGGAATGCCGTCGCGCGGGGCGTCGGCTGAACGTGAGGACGCCGTCAGCGGGTCACCCCGCAATCGCTCCACGCGCATGATGCGTCCACCCAGGGGCGGGTCGAGGTGGGGCCGGTGCGGCTGCTCACTCCGCGCGCGGCGCGCGCGACGGGTGTCGGGGTCCGAGTCGTCGGGCCGAGGCATGGCTGGTGCGCGCAGCGTAGCGCGTCGAGCGCGCCGGCGAACCTAGCGGCGGTGGCGGCGACCGATCACGCCGACGAGCAGGGCCGCGGCGAGCAGCGCCGCCGGGATGCCTGCCAGCACTGCCGCCAGGGTGCCCGCGCTGCGCTCGGTGGTGGAGGTGGCCAGCCAAACGCCGAAGACCACGGCGACCCCGAGCAGGACCGCCGTGACAATCGAGAGCACCAGCCCGAGCCGCGCCCGCCGTCCGCGCACGGCGAAGGGCTCGCGCTGGGACCACCCCGGCGCGTCGACGCAGGTCTCCAGCGCCGTGCGGTCGTCGGGAAGGTCGCTGCGATCGAGCAGGTCCCACCACACGGGTGGCGCGCCTCGTCCGCGGCGCTGGTCGGGCCGGTGGCCCTGGGCGGAGCGGGGTGCGTCGTCGGACATGCCGATGCGGACCTGCGAGTGCTGGGTGGACGAGAGGGAGCGCCCGCCGGCGGGACGTGGAGGAAGATGACGACGGCTCCGCCGTCGATGATACGCGTGGGGTCAGTGCTCCACCAGCGCCGGAACGTGTCCACCAGCAGCCTCCCCGCGCCCGCCCGCCGCCTCCGCGCGCTGCAGCGCGCCCATCGCGGCTGCACCCGCTGCGTCGACGCCGGCTGGCTGCGGGAGGCGCGCCCGGTTTTCAGTGGTGATTGGGGACAGCGCGTGCTGCTGGTCGGCCAGGCTCCAGGACCGGTCGAGCAGGAGGTCGGGCGGCCGTTCTCCGGCCGCGCCGGGCGCCAGCTGATGCGCTGGCTGGCGCGGGCCGGCTTCGCGGACGAGGAGGACGCCCGCCGCCGCATCTACTTCATCTCGGCGACGACCTGCTTCCCCGGGCGGCGCCCCGACGGCTCCGGCGATCGCCGCCCATCGCCGCGCGAGGTGGCCGCCTGCGCGCCCTGGCGCGAGGGCGTGATGCAGCTCCTCGACCCGCCTCTCGTCGTGCCCGTCGGCTCGCTCGGGCTGTCGCTGTTCCTCCCCGGCCGGCTCGACGCGTACGTCGGCCGCGCGCTGCTGCCCGACGGGAGCGACGCGCCGGTCCCGCCGCCGCCCGCGGTGCGCCGGGTGCTCGTCCCCCTGCCGCACCCCTCGGGGCAGAGCCGCTGGCTCAACGACCCCGCCCGGTCGGCGCTCCTCGACGCCGCTCTGGCGCGGCTGCGAGCGCTGGTTTCCTGGGCCGAACAGCGCTGACCTCGGGTGCTATGATCTGCGGGCTTTATGCCAGCGCCATATAGCGCTCACTGAACGAGCGACGAGTGCCGGATACGCAGGACCCGGTCAACGCGCCGGTCTCGACGGTGAAGAACGCCGAGGAGATCCTCGAGCGCATCTTCGCGCCCACCCCCAAGGCGAGCCCCATCGAGCAGGCGGAACGCGTGCTGCGACGGCCGCGGCAGGTGGTCTACGTCGCGCTCAGCAATCGCAACTTCTTCTGGCGCGCCCACATCACCAAGTTCGTCCTCGACGAGGGTCGGGTGCCGATCACGCCCCAGATGCTCTTCGACTACTACCTGCTGCACACCGTGCCCAAGGAGGTCGTGCGCGAGGCGCTCAACAACCTCATCGCCAAGTGCGACGAGGTGTGGGTGTTCGGCAATCTCTCGCTGGGGGTGAAGGTGCAGGTGGGGATCGCCAAGCGGCTGAAGAAGCCGGTGCGGTACTACGACATCACCGACCTCCCGTACCGCGTCGTGGGCATCCCGGAGTCGCTGGCCCGCGAGGAACGTCGGGACTAGACCCGCCGGATCAGGTCGCGCTCCACGCGCTCGCGGGTCTGCACGACCAGCGCGTGCACCGGGCGCGCGCGTGACGCCTGCTCGATCTGCCGCAGCATCGAGTAGAGGTTCTTGATCGCCTTGACCACGTCGCCGAGGTCGGCGCCGGCGGGGGGCTCGATGTCGGCGAGCGGCACGCCCATCGTCCACCAGTAGGCGGGCAGCACGTAGTCGAAGGACAGCGGGCGCAGCGTCTCCAGGCCGTGCTGCTGCTCCAGCGCCGCCAGCCGGTAGAGCGCGCCGCGCAGGTTGCGGAAGGCGCGGTCGACGTTGTCGGAGGGGAAGCGGATGCGCGCCGGACGGTCGCGCCCGCGGTCCTCGTTGACCACCATCACCAGCGCGGCCGACAGCTCGGCGGGCTCCAACCCCTCGAACCAGCCCTGCTCCAGCGCCTCGGCGACGAGCAGAGCGCTCTCGCCGTACAGGGAGGCGGCCAGCATTCCCAGCTCGGTCGGCCGGTCGTCGGCGAGATAGCCGGCGTCGGTGAGCACCGCGCGGTAGGCGCGGAACTCCTCGCGGTAGCGGTCGCGGGCGGCGCGCAGCTCGGCCTCGCCGCCGCGCAGCGTCTCCTCGATCTCCTGGATCTCGTGGCGATGCGCCCGGTGGTCGGCGAGATACGGACAGGTGCGGCAGGGACTCTGCTGCAGCCGCTGCTGCGCGGTCTTGAGCTGGCGGCGCATCATCTCGAAGCGCTGGCCGGGATCGGCGGCGCGCCCACCGAAGCGTCCGCGGCGGGAGTCGCGCCAGTGGTCGCGGCGGGCCCGGCGGATGCGCGCCTGCAGCTCGTTGACGTCGTCGCCGGCGCGCAGAAACTGGCTGAGCGTCTTCTCGGTGCAGTTGACGCTGGGATGGCGGAACACGGTGGCGCGCAGGTCGGCCAGCCGCTCGCGCAGGTTCTGCTCCTTGTGCCCCCAGTGCGCGTAGCGCGCCGCGTTCTGGTACTGGCCGAAGGACCGCTCCATGAGCAGCTCCGCCTGCTCCACCGAGCGCGTGCGCAGCAGGTTGAGGGTCATCGTGTACGTCGGCGCGAACTTCGACTCCACCTCCATCTCACCGCCGATGGCGGCGTCGTAGATGTCGCGGACGTCGACGTCCTGCTCCTTGAGGATGATGCCGTGCCCGACGACGTCGATGCCGCGCCGTCCCGCCCGCCCCATCAGCTGGGTCAGCTCGCCCGCGGTGAGGGCGTGGAAGCCGGTGCCGTCGAACTTGGTGAACGACGACAGCACGCAGGCGCGCGCCGGCATGTTCAGCCCCAGCGAGAGCGTCTCGGTGGCGAACACCACCTTGATCAGCCCCAGCAGGAAGAGGCGCTCCACCGTCTCCTTGGCGTAGGGCAGCATCCCGGCATGGTGCATGGCCACGCCGCGGCGGAGCAGGTCGAGCCCCAGCGCCTCGCGGTAGACGCGCCGCTCGTCGTCGTCCTCGACCATCTCCAGGCGGCGCTCGTACTCCGCGTCGATGCGCGCCTTCTCCTCCGCGGTGGTGAGGTCGACGTCGTGCACCGCGCAGCGCGACAGCGCCTCCCGGCAGCCGCGGCGGGAGAAGATGAAGTAGATCGCCGGCAGCATGTCGCGCTGGCGCAGCTTGTCGACCACGTGCAGCAGGTCGTTGTCCGGCGCCTGCTTGACCCAGCGGGTGTGGCGCTCGTGCAGCGTGTCGTTGCGCGCCATGTCGAGGGTGCGGCGGTGGACCTGGCCCTTCTCGTCGAAGAGCGGCAGGAAGTCGTTGGAGAGGGAGAGCCACAGCTCGAGGTCGACGGGACGCTCGGTGCGCACCACGGTGGCGACGTCGCCGCGCAGCCCGGTCATCCAGCTGGCCACCTCCTCGACGTTGGAGATGGTCGCCGAGAGTCCGATGAAGCGGATGTGCCGCGGCGCCTCGATGATGATCTCCTCCCACACCGTGCCGCGCGGGTAGTCGTCGATGTAGTGCACCTCGTCGAGGACGACGTCGCCGACGACGTCGAGGCGCCCCGGCTCGTCGTAGAGGACGTTGCGCAGGATCTCGGTGGTCATCACCACCACCGGCGCCCCGTCGTTGACGGTGTGCTCGCCGGTGACCAGCCCGACGTTGTGCGCGCCGTAGCGGTCGCACAGGTCGTGGTACTTCTGGTTGCTCAGCGCCTTGAGCGGCGTGGTGTAGACGACGTTGCTCGGCTCGGTTGCGCGCTTGCGCAGGTGATCCGGCGCCTCCAGGCAGCGCCACACCGCATACTCCGCGACCACCGTCTTGCCGCTGGAGGTCGGCGCCGAGACGAGCACGCCGCGGTGCGTCTCCAGCTTGTGGAGCGCCTCCACCTGGAAGTCGTCGAGCGGCCAGGGGAGCGTCGCCTGGAAGGCCGCCACCAGCTCCTCGACGGTTGCCGCCGCGGTGCTCACACGTTGACCAGCTCGAAGTGCGTCTGGCCGAGCTGGGCCTCGCCGTCCTCCTCCACCCAGCGCAGCACCTTCTGGCACATCTCGTCCGCATGGCGGCGGTCGCTGCTGACGCAGACCACGCCGAGGGTGGCCACCTGCCAGGTGTCCTGGTCCTCCACCTCGGCCGCGGCGACGTTGAACTGCCGGCGGATGCGCGCCAGCAGCGAGCTGACCACCTGCCGCTTGTCCTTCAGCGACCGGCTCTCGGGCACGTGGACGGTGAGGGTGAGGGCGCCGATGACCACGGGCCCACGCTATCAGACGCGGGTTCTGGCTATCCTTTCGCACCCGTGACCACCACCGCGCCGCCTGCGTCGCCGCAGGCAGGCCAGTCGCCGCCGCGCGCCGCCACGCTGGTCGAGCACTTCCAGAGGCAGCTCTCGACCCGCCCGGCGGCGCCGAGCATGCGATTCATGGCGGGCGGGCGGTGGATCAGCATCAGCTGGGAGCAGTTCGGCGCCGCGTCGCGCCGCATCGCCGCCTTCCTGCTCGGCGAGGGCGTGGGCGAGCAGGAGCACGTCGCCATCTGGTCGGGCAACCGGCCGGAGTGGCACATCGCCGACATGTCGGTGCTCAGCCTGCGCTGCCGCCCGGTGCCGGTGTACCTCACCCTCAGTGCCGACCAGGCGGGCTACGTGCTGGCGCACTCCGAGACGGTGGTGGCCTTCGTCGAGAGCCCCGCGCTGCTGGCGCACCTGCAATCGGTGCGCGCCGAGCTGCCCGCGCTGCGCCGCGTCGTGGTGGTCGACGGCCTCGACGCGCCGGCGAGCGACGGCTTCGCCATCCCCTGGTCGGAGGCGCTCCACCGCGGCGAGCAGGCACTGGCCCGGCAGGGCGCGGAGCTCGACCGGCGCGCCGCCTCGGTGAGCCTCGACGACATCGCCACCCTGATCTACACCAGCGGCACCACCGGCCCACCCAAGGCGGTGATGCTCACCCACGCCAACATCGCGGCCGGCACCGCCTCGACGGCGCAGTTCATCCACGCCGACGAGAACGACCGCGTCATCAGCTACCTGCCGCTGGCGCACATCGCCGAGCGCAGCGTCAGCGAGTTCCGCTCCTACGTCTACGGCAACGTCGTCTACTTCGCGCAGGGCATCGACCGGCTTGGCGAGCACCTGCGCGACGTGCGTCCCACCGCGTTCTTCGCGGTGCCGCGGATCTGGGAGAAGATGGCGGCGGCGGTGCGCGGCCAGGTTTCGGCCACCCCTGGCCTGAAGGGCCGCCTGGCGCGCTGGGCCGTGGCCACCGGCGAGCGGCGCTCCGACGTGCTTCGGAGCGGGCGGCCGGTCAGTGCCCTGCTGCGGCGGCGGCATGCGCTCGCCGACCGGCTGGTGCTGCACCGTCTGCGCGTCGCGCTCGGCCTCGACCAGGCGACCGTGCTGGCCAGCGGCGCCGCGCCGATCGCCCCCGACGTGCTGCGCTTCTTCGACGCCGTCGGCCTGGAGATCGACGAGGTGTACGGGCAGACCGAGAACACCGGGCTGTGCTCGATGAACCGCCCCGGGAACGCGCGCTTCGGCACCGTCGGCCCCTCGGTGCCGGACTCGGAGATGCGCATCGCCGAGGACGGCGAGATCCTCTGCCGCAGCGGCATGGTCTTCGCCGGCTACTACAAGGACGACGAGGCGACGCGGGCCACCATGACCGCGGACGGCTTCCTGATGACCGGCGACGTCGGCGAGGTCGACGCCGAGGGCTTCCTGCGCATCACCGACCGCAAGAAGGACCTCATCATCACCGCGGGTGGCAAGAACATCGCGCCCTCGAACATCGAGACGGCGCTGAAGCGGCACCGGCTGGTCGCCAACGCCGTCGTGATCGGCGACCGGCGCCCCTACGTCACCGCGCTGATCACCCTGGATCCCGACGCCACCGCGGCCTTCGCGCGCGAGCGCGGCATCGCGGTGGACGGCCCGGAGATCCGTGCCGAGGTGCAGCGCCACGTCGAGGAGGTCAACGCACACCTCTCGCACGTGGAGCAGGTCAAGCGCTGGGAGCTGCTGCGTGCCGACTTCCAGGTCGGCGTCGAGCTGACCCCGACCCTCAAGGTGAAGCGCAAGGTGGTGTCGGAGCGGTACGCCGCCGAGATCGAGAAGCTGTACTCGTGAGTGCAACGAACGCCTGACGGGACCGCAAGATTTGTGCAGAGGGGGTAGCATCGCCTGGTGGCCCCCCGCCCCCGCGTCCTGGTCGTCGAGGACGACGCCGCGTTGCGCAAGGTCCTCGAGCTTCGCCTCGGGCTCGAGGGTTTCGACGTGTCCCTGGCCAAGGACGGCCAGGCCGGCATCGAGGCGCTCGACCAGGTCCAGCCTGACGCCGTGGTCTGCGACCTGATGATGCCGAGGGTGGACGGCTTCGGCTTCTGCCGCGTCGCCCGCCATCGCGACGACACCCGCGACCTCCCCATCGTGGTGCTGACCGCCCGGCAGAAGGACGCCGAGATCGAGCGGCTGCTGGAGCTCGGGGACATCGTGTTCATGAGCAAGCCGTTCGACGCTCCGGCGCTGACGGCGACGCTGCGGGAGCTGACGGGGAAGCGGCAGGGGCACACCGCCGGGTAGGGCCTGGCGTCCGGCGGCCGGACCCCTCAGCCGCGCTGGGCCGTCCCCCCGTCGGCCGCCGCCGCCGAGCGTCGCCGCCGCCGCGCGGCTCCCCTCGCCAGCGCGGTCGCGCCCACCGCCGCCGCGCCTGCAGCCCCCGCCCCGCCGGCGCCCGCCCCGGTGTTCGGCAGCGCCGTCGCCCCGCCGGCGGACGTCGCCACCAGCGCGCCAGGCCGGTCCAGCACGGCCTCGCGGTTGGCCGCGATGTACGTCCCGATCCAGTGCGCAAGCGCCTCGATGGTGTGCGTGGGGTTGTACCCGCCCGCCGTGGTGAACAGCGACCCGTCGGCCACGAAGAGGTTGGGGATGTCCCAGAACTGCCCGTAGCGGTTGACCACGCTGGTCCTGGGATCGCTCCCCATCCGCATCGTGCCGTGCTGATGCACGACGTAGCGCGGGCCGACGGCGTAGCTGGTCACGGGTGTCGGCGTCGGCGCCGTCACCCCCACCGTCCCGCTCGCCCCGATGGCCTGCAGCATGGCCTGCCCGACGGGAACCATCTGCTGCGCCACGTAGGCGCCCACGGCGACGTCGTTGGGATGGTTGGCGTAGGTCACGCG
>DASRDZ010000067.1:0-35975 GCA_035652335.1 Candidatus Dormiibacterota bacterium | reverse complement strand
GGGCGATTCCGGCCAGCCAGAGCGCGCTGGAGGCCCATCCGACGGAAGGGGTCAGATCGAACATGGCGTCACCACCTGCTGGTCATGCGGGGGTCCGGCCTGCGGTCCGCAGATCGATGGCGTGTCGTTCGATCTCCCTCTGGTGTCCTTCGACCGACCGCTCCAGCCACCGCACGCCGAACAGGTAATGGACGAGCAACCCGATGCCCATGCCCACGACGGGGAAGGGGGACCACGGGAACTGCGACGCGACGACCACGTTGATGACGACGAGCGCCACCGAGACGGCGACGGTGATGGCGGCGTGGATCGCGATTCCGCGGCGGCTGCCCGCAGCCTCCAGGTCCTTCTCCGCCGCCTCGTACTCCCTCACGGTGATCGTGGTATCCGTCATGGCCGCTTCCTCCTTGACTGCCCTCAGCGTAGCCGCGTTTCCCAGCGCCCAACAGGGGATTAGGTCGACAACCCGTGAGGTGGGTGGGAGCCGTTCGGCCCGGGCCGCTGCGGAGGCGGATGGCCCTGGCCGGCGCCGGTGCCATGCGGCGAGACTCAGGGTCGAAGGAGACTTGAGCATGGACGTGCCATCGCAGTCACACGGCGCCCGACTCGCGTCGGTCGCGGGCGTCGTCTACGCAACAGCGGGCTTCGTCGTCCTGATGGGAACCGTCACGGCGGAGGCGAAGTACCGTTCGCGGGACACCTGATGACTGTGCGTCACCCCGTGACGGTCGCGCGCGATGCCGCATCGGAGACAGCGCGAGAGCAGGGCGCCGCGCACCTCGTCCGTGCATGATCACAGGGCCCGGTCGTTTCGGCCCAGGGGATCAGCGGGTGTCGGGCGATCCTGCGAGCGCCAGGGCCGCGGTCACAGGACAGCTGACCTCGCTGTCGGGCACCTTGTACGGCAGCCACGCTCCCGGGCGGTCGGGGACGATCGTGTGCCCTGCGCAGGGGACGGTCTCGCCGACTCCGACGCGGGGACACGCTCCGCTCGGTGCCGGGCCCGAGCAGTGCGCCATGGCCACGCCCCACGCGTCACGGATGACGATGTCGCGCTTCATGTCCGCACCTCCAGTGCTCCGCCGTACTGCAGATCCAGCGTCCTTCGCCGTACGAGCGTCTGACAAGAGGCATTGGTCACGGCCGCGGCGTTCCTGGTCGGTGGTTGCAGTGCGGCCGGCTCGTACCAGGGGCCATCGGCACCGCGCGTGGTGACCTATGGCCCTGGACGCCGCCGGTGGCGTCCGGCTCTTGTTTGAGACAACCGCGCCCGCAACCATCGCGCACGAGATGACCCACCGTGACCAGGCAGGCGAGCTCCACTCCGCCAGGTGAGCGGCCACCGCCGGCCGCCCCACCGCCGCGACCGCCGTGGTGGCGACACCTCCTGTGGCTGGTCGCCATCGCCGCCTGGGTGGTGCTCTTCTTCGTCCTCCCCCTGCGCGGCGGATCCTCGGCGACGACGCTGACGTACTCCCAGTTCCTCGACGACGTGCAGGGCAAGCAGGTGCAGACGGTCAGCATCGACGCCGCCAGCGGGGATGCCAGCGGCCAGCTGAAGAACGGCGACCAGTACACGACGGTGGTTCCCGTCCAGCTGGCCAGCCCCACGCTCATCCAGCAGCTCCGCGACGCCGGCGTGTCGATCACCGCCACGACCTCGACCACGTCGGCAGGGGCGCAGATCCTCTCCTGGGCGCTCTCGATCCTGCCGTTCGTCTTCGTCGGCTGGCTGTGGTGGCGGCTGTCCCGCAACGCCGGCGGCCAGATGCAGGGCGTCCTCGGCATCGGCCGCTCGCGCGCCAAGGTCTTCGACGAGGAGCGTCCCAAGACCACCTTCGCCGACGTCGCCGGCTACGAGGGCGCCAAGCAGGAGGTGCGGGAGACCGTCGACTTCCTGCGCAACCCCGACCGCTACCGGCGCGCCGGCGCCGCGTCGCCGCGCGGCCTGCTGATGGTGGGCCCGCCGGGCACCGGCAAGACGCTGCTGGCGCGCGCGGTGGCCGGCGAGGCGGACGTCCCCTTCTTCTCGGTCACCGGGTCGGGCTTCGTGGAGATGTTCGTCGGCGTCGGCGCCTCGCGCGTCCGCGACCTCTTCGGCGAGGCGCGCAAGCGCGCCCCGGCGATCATCTTCATCGACGAGATCGACGCCATCGGCCAGCGCCGCGGCGGCGGCATGGTCTCCAACGACGAACGCGAGCAGACGCTCAACCAGATGCTCGCCGAGATGGACGGGTTCGACCCCAGCGTCGGGATCGTCGTGCTGGCGGCGACCAACCGGCCTGAGGTGCTCGACCCCGCGCTGCTGCGCCCAGGCCGGTTCGACCGGCAGGTGGTGATCCCGCTCCCCAATGCGGCGGAACGCAAGGCCATCCTCCTCGTGCACTGCAAGGACAAGCGGCTCGGTGGCGACGTCGACCTCGACGCCGTGGCCCGCGGCACCCCCGGGTTCTCCGGCGCCGACCTGGCCAACCTGGCCAACGAGGCGGCCATCGCCGCGGTCCGCGACGGCCGCGAGGTGCTCACCGCCGGCGACTTCGACATGGCGCGCGACCGCATCCTGCTGGGCAGGCGCGAGGGATCCAACGTCCTGCTGCCCGAGGAGAAGAAGGCCGTCGCGGTGCACGAGGCGGGGCATGCGCTGGTCGCCGCCCTCTCCGAGAACGCCGACCCGGTGGCCAAGGTGAGCATCCTGCCCGCGGGGCAGGCGCTGGGCGTCACCGAGCAGCTGCCGCTGGTCGAGCGCCATCTCTACGGGGAGGACTACCTCCACGACTCCCTGGCGGTGCGGCTGGGCGGGCGCGCCGCGGAGCTGGTCGCCCTGGGGCAGGGATCGACCGGCGCGGCCAACGACCTGGCCGGCGCCACCGACCTCGCCCTGCGCATGGTCCGCGAGTTCGGCCTCTCCTCCACGCTCGGCCCGGTGGGCTATCCCAGCGGCGGATCCGTCTACCTCGGCGGTGGACAGGAGATGACGACGCGGCCCTTCGCCGAGCAGACGCAGGCGACCATCGACGTCGAGGTGTCGCGCCTGCTGCGCGACGCCGAGACGCGCGCCGTGGACCTCATCAAGGGACACCGGGCCCAGCTCTCCCAGCTCACCGACCTGCTGCTGGAGCACGAGACCGTCGACGGGTCCGCGGTGTACCGGCTGGTCGGCCGGCCGGTGCCGGGCAGCACGGACGGCGCCCTGCGCATCGCCACCTGAGCGCTGCGCGAGTGGCCACCGCCGTCCCCGCCGCCCCGACCGGCAACCAGCCGCCGCTGCCCACGCCGGAGATCGGCCTGACCGCCGCCGAGGTGCGCGCGCGCGTCGAGCGGGGTCAGACCAACGCGGCACCGGAGCGCAGCAGCCGCAGCACGGGCCAGATCGTCCGGGCCAACCTGCTCACCCGGTTCAACCTGATCCTGGTGGTCCTGCTGGCGGTGATCCTCAGCGTCGGCGACTGGCAGGACTCGCTGTTCGGTGTGGTCCCCACCGCCAACGCGCTCATCGGCATCGTCCAGGAGCTGCGCGCCAAGCGCACCCTCGACCGCCTCACCCTGCTCAACGCGCCGCGGGCCACGGTGATCCGCGACGGCTCGAGCCACCAGGTGCCCGTCGACGAGGTGGTGCTGGACGACCTGGTCGAGCTGCGCAGTGGTGACCAGGTGGTGGCGGACGGCGTGGTGACCGGCGCCGAGGGACTGCAGGTCGACGAGTCGCTGCTCACCGGCGAGGCCGACCCCGTCGACGTCCAGCCCGGCAGCCGGGTTCTCTCCGGCAGCTTCGCCGTCGCCGGCACGGGGCGCTTCCAGGCCACCGCGGTCGGCGCCGGCGCGTACGCGCACCAGCTCACCGCCGAGGCGCGCCGGTTCACCCAGGTGCACTCCGAGCTGCGCGACGGGATCAACCGCATCCTCACCTACGCGACGTTCGGCCTCGTGCCCGCGGCCATCCTCCTGCTGGTCAGCCAGCGGCGCGTCGACGCCAGCCTCAGCGACGCCGTCGGCGGCGCCGTCGCCGGCCTGGTGGCGATGGTGCCGCAGGGGCTGGTGCTGCTCACCAGCCTCACCTTCGCGCTGGCGGCGATCACCCTGGCGCAGCGGAGGGTCCTCGTCCAGGAGCTGGCCGCCGTCGAGGGCCTCGCCCGTGTCGACGTGGTGTGCTTCGACAAGACGGGCACCCTCACCGACGGCACCATCCGCTACGCGGGCATGGAGCGCCTGCTGACCGACCGCCCGGTCGACGAGGCGCTCGGTGCGCTGGCGGGCGAGAGCGCCGCCAACGCCACGCTGCAGGCCGTCGCCGTGGCCTTCCCCGCGAACCCCGGGTGGCGCCGCCTCGCCGCGGTGCCCTTCTCCTCGCTCCGCAAGTGGAGCGGGGCCGAGTACGAGGCGCACGGGACCTGGGTGCTCGGCGCGCCGGAGATCGTCATGGCCGCGGCAGCCGGCGGCACGGTGCTGGATCGCGCCGACCAGCTGGCGGCGGAGGGCTCGCGCGTGCTCCTCGTCGCGCACACCGACGCGCATCTCGACAGCACCGCGCTGCCATCGGGGCTCCGCGCCGTCGCCCTGCTGCGGTTCGAGGAGCACCTGCGCGACGACGCGGCCGCGACGCTCGCCTACTTCACCCGGCAGGGGGTCGCCCTCAAGATGATGTCGGGAGACAGCCCCAGGACCCTCGCCGTCGTCGCGCGCGGCGCGGGCATCCCGGGCGCGGAGGCAGCGGTCGACGCGCGCGAGCTGGGTGACGACGCCGACGGGCTGCGCGCAGCGGTGGAGCAGCACTCGGTGTTCGGACGGGTCACGCCGCGCCAGAAGCAGGCCATGGTGCGCGCGCTGCAGGCCAACGGGCACACCGTCGCGATGACCGGGGACGGCGTCAACGACGCCCTGGCCCTCAAGGCGGCAGACATGGGCGTGGCCATGGGATCCGGCGCACCGGCGACGCGCGGAGTCGCCCAGCTCATCCTCCTCGACAGCCGTTTCGCCACGCTTCCCGGCGTGGTGGCGGAGGGCCGCCGCGTCACCGCCAACGTCGAGCGGGTCAGCAACCTCTTCGTCACCAAGACCGTGTGGGCGGCATTGCTGGCCTTCGCCATCGGCTTCGCCGGCTGGCCCTATCCGTTCCTTCCGCGCCACCTCTCGATCGTCGACACCCTCAGCATCGGCGTCCCCGCCTTCGTGCTGGCGCTGGCGCCGAACCCGCGCCGCTACATCCCGGGCTTCGTCGAGCGGGTGCTGCGCTTCACCATCCCGGCGGGCGCGCTGGTGGCCGTCTGCACCTTCACCGTGTACGCCTTGGCTCGCGCCGGCGACACTACCCTCACCCAGCAGCGCACCGCCGCCACCATCGTGGCCCTGTCGGTGAGCCTCGGCATCCTCGCCCTGCTCTCGCTGCCGCTCACCCCGTTGCGCCTCGCCGTCTTCGCCGCCGTGGCGGCCGTCTTCGCCGCGCTGTTCGCCTTCCAGCCGCTGCGCGACTTCCTCGACCTCGACGTGTCGGGGACGCTGGTCGTCCCGACGGTCGCCGTCGGGCTGGCGGGGCTCGCGGTGCTGCTCATCGGCTGGCGCGCGTCGCGGCATCGACAGCAGCGGGCGTCGCGCGTCAGCCGCTCTCGGCGGTGAGCTGGGCGCGCGCCGCGGCGAGCTCCGCGCGCGCGGCGGCGTCGAGCACCGGGAAGTGCGGGTCGATGCGCGCCAGCGCGTCGACGATCACCGCCGCGACGGCGATCCGGGCGAACCACTTGTGGTCGGCGGGGACGACGTGCCATGGCGCCCATTCGGTGCCGGTGCTGCTCAGCGCCTCCGTGTAGGCCTGCTGGTACTCCTTCCAGAAGCGGCGCTCGGCAAGGTCGGCGGGCGAGAACTTCCAGTTCTTCTCGGCGTCGTCGATGCGCGCCAGCAGGCGGCGGCGCTGCTCCGCGCGCGAGATGTGCAGGAAGATCTTCACCACGTGCACGCCGCTCAGCACCAGGCGGTGCTCCCAGTCGTTGATCGCCTGGAAGCGCCGCTTCCAGATGCCGGGGCCGCGCGCCTCCTCCGGGATGTGCTCCCTGGCCAGGGTCTCGGGATGCACCCGCACCACCAGCACCTCCTCGTAGTGCGAGCGGTTGAAGATGCCGATGGTGCCGCGCGACGGCAGCGCGCACTCGTAGCGCCAGAGGAAGTCGTGGTCCAGCTCGTCCTCGGTCGGTGCCTTGAAGCTGCGCACGAAGACGCCCTGCGGGTTGACGCCGCTCATCACGTGCTTGACGGCGCCGTCCTTCCCCGCGGTGTCCAGCCCCTGCAGGACGACGAGGAGCCCGTGCGTCGTCTGTGCCGCGAGCCGCGCCTGGTAGTGGCTGAGCAGCCGGACGCCGTCCTGGAGCACGGTGTCCGCGTCCGCTTCGTGCACGTAGCTCGCCGTGTGGCCGGGGTCGACGTGACCGGGAAGCACGACACGCGTCCCGGCTGGGACGCGGAGCTGGTGCGCCAGGCGGCGCACCTCCGCGAGCGTGGGCGGGGAGGTCATCGGGCCCGCGGCATCCGGAGAGGCAGGGGCGATCGTGAAGCACGCGCCCCGGGATGGTGCGGCGCGATCCGCACCCGCAGCGCCGCGGGTCGCAGCGCGAAACGCAGCGGGGCGCTCACGTCCACGGCCTCGCCGTCGATGCCCGCATGAACCGAGACGGTAGCATCGACATCGAGGCAGCGCCTGCGCCACCTCGTGGGACGAAGCGGCCTACGTCGCCGCGATGCCGAGCGCCCTCGACATCGTGGTCACCGCCGCGTCGACGGTGGCGAAGAAGCGGTCCGCACCGATGCGCTGCAGCACGCCGCCGCGTTCGAGCCCGGCGCGCACACGGCGCCCTGCGCGCGCGACGGCGAGGGTGATGCCGCGCCGGTCCAGCTCGTCGAGCAGGTCGCTCAACGCCCGCGATCCCGTGTAGTCGACGTCGCTCATGCCGATGGCGTCGAGGACGAGCAGGCGCGGTGCGGGGGTGGCGTTGCCGATCGCCGTGTCGACCTGCACGCGGAAATGGGTGGCGTTGGCGTACCAGAGCGGCGTCGCGAACAGCACGACGAGGACACCGGGGATCTGCTCGGCGTCGTGCAGGCCGCTGCGCGGCGCCCAGCTCGTCGTGCCGGGCATGCGTCCCAGGACGTGCAGCTGCGGCGACGCGCTCAGCCGGGTGCGGTCGAGGATGGCCAGGCCGACGGCGACGCCGATGCCCTGGCCGACGCCGACCAGGGCCACGGTGAGCAGCGTCACCGCGGCCAGCGACGCCTCGACGGCGTCGAAGCGGGCGATGGCGAGCAGCCGCCGCGCGGGGAAGGTGCGCCCGGCGACGTAGAGCAGCACCGCCGCCAGGGTCGCCAGCGGCAGGTCGGCGAGCAGGCCCGCCGCCGGGATGAGCAGCACCAGGGCGGCGGCGGCGCCGAGACCCGCGGCCTGGGTGCGCCCCCCGGCGGCGGCGACCGCGGCCGTGCGCGGCGGGCTGGCGTTGACGGGGAAGGCGCCCACCAGCCCGGCGAGGACGCTGCCGGCGCCGACGCCGGTGAAGTCGCGGCTGACGTTGACCGCGCGCGGGTCGCCGCCGCCGAAGGCCCGCGTCGTCGCCGCCGACTGGATGACGATGAGCAGTGCCACCGCGCCGGCGATGGGCAGCAGGTCGCGCACCGCCGACCACGAGAGGCCGTGCAGCCCGAGGTTCGGCGCGCCGTGGGGAAAGTCGCCCAGGGTGTGCACGCCGTGCGCCGCCAGTCCCGCGCCGGCCACCAGCGCCGTCGACGCCACCACGCCGATGAGGGCGCCGGGGAACCGGCGGTCGATGCGCTCGCCGGCGAGCACCGCGGCGAGCACGGCCAGACCGATGCCCAGCGACCAGCCGTTGAGCTCGCCGAGGTGGCGTGCCACGCTGCCGATGCGGTCGACGGTGGTCCCCGACGCCTCGGCGACGCCGAGCAGGTCGGGCAGCTCGTGCACCGCGATGATCACCGCGACGCCGCCGAGGAAGCCGGCGATGATCGGCGCCGAGAGCAGCTCGGCGATCCAGCCGAGGCGGAGCAGTCCCACCGCCAGCACGATGATCCCGACCATCACGGCGAGGATGCCCACCAGCCCGACGTACCCCGCCGAGCCCGACGCGGCCAGCCCGGCGACGCCGACGGCGAACACCGGCGCGATGGTCGAGTCGGCGCCGACCGACATCCGCGGGTTGGAGCCGAGCAGGGCGAAGAGCACGGTCCCGGCGACGAAGGCGTAGAAGCCGGTCACCGGCGGCATGGCGGCCAGCCGGGAGGTGGCCAGCTGCTCGGGCAGGGCGATGACCAGCAGGGTCAGCGCCGCCGCCATGTCGGCGCTCAGCCAGGCCCGCCGGTACCCGCGCAGCGACGCGAGCAGGCCCACGTCAGCCGGGCGGCAGCGCGGGCAGCGGGCGTGGGGCCAGCGCGACGGCGTCGCTGCGCTTCAGCCCGAGCATGAGCAGGGCGCGACGCGCCCCTCGTCGGCGGCGGCCTGGATGTGGCACCGGGCCCGGGCGCGGGTAGCACGCGTCATTCCTGATGAGCCCATCTTATTTGGTTCCCGACGGAGCCACCGCCGGCCTCAGGTCCAGGAGACGCGGTCGTCCGGGCGGGCGACCCGCGTCTCCCAGATGTATGGGCGGAACTGGACGAGATGCGCGCGCATGAGCTTCTCGGCCAGAGCGCCGTTGCCGCCGAGGACCGCACGGCCGATGGCGATGAACTGGCGTCCGGCCTCCGCGGTCGCACTCTCCGGCAGCGTGTAGTCCGTCATGCGCTGTGGCAGGAGATCGCCGAGAGCGCTGCAGAAGAGGTTGAGGACGGGGTTGTCCGAGCAGCTGGCCAGCACCTGGTGGAACTGGCGCCGCGCCTCGGACAGCTTGCGCGCCTCCTCCTTGTCACCCCGCTCCAGGGTGACCACCAGCTCACGCAGGCGCGCCATGCCCTGCGGGCTCTGCTGCTCGGCGGCGAGCCTGGCCAGCAGTGGGCCGACCACATCCCGAGCCGCCGCCACGTCGGCGGCACGCGAGCCGGCATGGCGGTAGAAGAGCATGATCATGCGCGCGTAGTCCCGCCCGCTCGCCGGCATCACCACGGCGCCGCCGCGATGGCCGCGGCGCACCTCCACGACGCCGAGGAACTCGAGGATCTGCAGCGCCTCTCGCAGCGCCGGCCGGCCGACATCGAACTGGGCGGCCAGGGCGGCCTCCGGCGGCAGGGGCGCGCCCGAGGCCAGGCCGTTCTCGACCACGTGGTCGATGATCCGCCGCACGAGCCTCTCGGCCTTCTTCTCCGTCTGAGCGCGGAGAGGGCTCGGGCTGTACGCCTGTGCACCGCCCGGCGACGCCGGCGCCGGCCGCCCGGGCGCCGTCACCGGGGCTTCCCATCGGCTCGCATAACCATGATCATAGTGTCTATATTGCATTCAGTCATCATGATCACGTAGGCTCGCCCGCCAGCAGCGTCCGGGGACGCGGCACCCGTCGACCGAGGAGACGCCGGCATGATGACCCAGGCAGAGCGAGAGGCGGCGTACCAGCGAGTCCGGGCCGAGCTGGGCATCGACATGATCGGGACGGGCCCCGATGCGCGGCCGCTGCCTCCGCGTCGCGGGCGGGAGCCGCGGCGCGGCGCGGCGCTGCCGATCGAGTCCCAGATCCACGGCGCGGTCAGGTTCTACGAATACGGTGAGGTGTGGGGGCGGCCGGGGCTCGACCTTCGCACGCGCTGCTTCATCAGCATCGCCGCGGTGGCGGCGATGGGCCACGAGGACCAGCTCTACCGGCAGATCAACAGCGCGCTCAACATCGGCATCACGCCGGACGAGGTCCACGTGGCGCTGCTCCAGGTCAGCGTGTACGGCGGCATCTCCGCATGGGAGCAGGGAGCGGGCGTCGCCAACGAGCTGTTCGTCGTGCGCGGCGTCCTTCCTCCGGGCGATGGCGTCACCGTCGAACCGACGCGCGCGATGAACCACGACGAGCGCAGGGCGGCGTCGGATCGAGTCATGGCGTCGGTGGGCGGCGGGCGACTCGGAGTGGGGCCGGATGCGCCGCCGCTCCAGGACCTTCCAGGCGGCGTCGGCATGCGCGGCGCCACCACCGCGATCGGACAGGAGTTCGGCGCGATCGGCGGGCAGTACGGCTACGGCGAGGTGTGGGGGTTCCCCGGGTTGGAGCTGCGCGTCAAGAGCTTCCTCACCTGCGCCATCCTGCAGGTGATGCGCGAGAACGACCAGCTGCGCTTCCACATCAACAACGCGCTCAACCTCGGCATCACCCCCGACGAGGTGGAGGAGGCGGTGTTCCACGTCGGCCTGTACGAAGGCACGTCCGGCTGGAACCTCGCCTGGAACGTCGCTCGCAACGTCTTCGAGCAGCGAGGCCTCCTGAGCTGACGGCCGCTGTCGGCTGACGAAGCCTCACCCCGCGGCCAGGCCGGCGAAGATCTCGTCGAGCGCGCGCGCGATGTTCGGCCAGCGGAAGCCGCTGGCGTCGATGGCGTTGTGGAGCATCAGCCCGTCGCCGAGGGCGAGAAGGACGGCGGCGAAGGCATTGGGAACGACGTCGAGGGCCAGTTCGCCGTTCTCCACCGCCGCGCGCACCCACGTGCGCAGGAGCACACGGCGATGGCCCACCAAGGAGGCGACGCGGTCGCGAACCTCGGGCTCGGTCAGCGCCGTCGCCCACAGGTCGGCGCGGACCTGGGCTCTGGCCTGATCGGCGCCGCGGTCCACCATCGCCTTGGTGAAGCGGCGGAGGCACTCGACTGCGGTGAGGCCGCGCCGGTCGAGCGCGGCCATGATCTCGTCGAGGTCGGCGGCGTCGTCGTCGAGAAGGGCGAGGAGGAGCGCTCGCTTGGAGGCGAAGTACCCGTAGAACGCTCCCTTGCTGGCGGCGATCTCGTTGCAGACGTCATCGACGGTGGTATCGCGAAAGCCCTTCCGCGCAGCGCACCGCCAGGCCGCGTCGATGAAGCGCTGCCGCCGGCCCTCCCGGACCGAGGGATGGATCTTCGGCATGGCCGCAGTGTACGGATGGAAAACCGACTGGTCCGTTCACAAGGCGGCGCGAGGGCGCGCGCCCGTCTCGAACCGGCCCCTTGCCTCGACCGCGCCGCCGTGCAGGTGGCGGTGGTACGCGAGCAGGACGTCACGCTGGGTCAGCCAGCCGACGAGGTGGCCGCCGGGGCGGTCCAGCACCGGGACGCCGGCCCGGTCCAGGCCGACGATGGCGCTGAGGGCGCGCTCGAGCGAGTCGCTCGTCGTCAGCGTCGCCGTCTCCTCCGCGAGGTCGGCGGCGACGGCGTCGAGGGCCCCGTCCCGCATCGCCTGCTCGACGCCCTGCGCGGTGACGGTTCCGCGATAGGCGCCGTCGGCGTCGACCACCGGCAGCGCGTCCATGTGCTCGTCGAGCAGGCGAGCGGTGAGCTCGTCGAGGGAGGTCTCGGGCGAGAGCGCGGGCGGCAGCGGACGCATCGCCTCCCCCGCGCTGATCACCTGCATGAGGTTCGCCGTGCGGCCGCGCTGCAGGTCGATCCCACGGCGCCGCAGCTTCAGCGTGTAGATGGTGTCCCTGGACAGCAGGTTGCTCACCCCGGCGCTGAGGACGATCGCGGACATGAGGGGCAGGATCACGGCGTAGTCGCCGGTCAGCTCGAAGATGATGAGCACGGCGGTGATGGGGGCGCGCGCCGCGGCGGCGAACACCGCGCCCATGCCGACGATGCCGTACGCGCCGGGCGAGGCGCCGGGCACGATGTGCGCCGCCGCCTGGCCGAAGGCGGCGCCCAGCATGGCCCCCATGAACAGCGACGGCGCGAAGACGCCGCCGGAGCCGCCGATGGCGATGGTGATGCTGGTCGCAGCCATCTTGGCCGCGAGCAGCGCGACCAGGAACCAGAGCACGTCGTTCCCGCGGATGGCATCCTCGAGGACCGGATAGCCGACGCCGTACATCTGCGGCACGGCCAGAAGGAGCAGGCCGAGCAGCACCCCGCCCACCGCGGGACGCGCCCATTCGGGGCCGTGCCAGAGCCGGTCGGCGAGATCCTCCGCCCCGTAGAGGACGCGCACGAAGGCGATCCCGGCGAAGGCGGCGAGGACGCCGAGGGCCGCGTAGAGCAGGTACTCCGCGTTGGAGGCGAGGTGGAAGGCGGGCAGGGTGAGGAAGGCCGCGGAGCCGAAGGCGGCGCGCCCGATCGCCGCGGCGGCGACGGAGGCGAGGACGACGACACCGAAGGACTCGGCGGCGAAGTCCTGCAGGATCAGCTCCAGTGCGAAGAACACGCCGGCGATCGGCGCGTTGAACGTCGCGCTGATGCCGCCCGCCGCGCCGCAGGCGACGAGGATGCGCAGGCGCGATTCCGGCACGCGCATCACCTGGCCCACCGTCGATCCCAGCGCCGACCCGATCTGCACGATCGGGCCCTCCCGGCCCACCGACCCACCGGAGCCGATGCACGACGCAGAGGCGAGCGACTTCACCACCGCCACCTGGGGCCGGATGCGGCCGCCGCGCTCGGCGACCGCGTGCATCACCTCGGGGACGCCGTGGCCGCGCGCCTCGCGGGCGAAGTGGTCCACCAGCGGACCGTAGATCAAGCCCCCGACCACCGGCGCCAGCACGACGAACCAGATGCCCAGCGCGGGGACGGAGGGATTGGGCGCATGGCCCGCGGCGCTGTAGTCGTCGTGGCCGCTGAAGGCGCGCGTGAAGAGCGCGATCAGGGCCCGGAAGCCGATCGCGCCGAGCCCCGCGCCCGCTCCCACCGCGAGCGCCATGGCCACCAGCCCGGAGGAGGTGCCGCGCAGCCAGTCGAAGGCGCGCGTCGGCAGGTGCCGCGGCGCCGCGGACGGAGCGAACGGTCGCAGCCGCATCAGGGGACACCGACGTCGCGCAGTGCCTGCATGACGCGATGGTAGCAAGCTCAAACCGACTGGTCAGTCGTTTTTAGGTCGGCCGCGCCTCCGGACCGGCGAGCGGCTGGGGGGCGGGTCGTTCTCGCACGTGAACGCGAGCGCTGCGCCGGCTCTTAGTATGATTTCGTAACTATGTCCGACCCGCCGAGCCGGTCGCCCCTGACCCGCGAGCACGCGGAGCGGCTCCGAGCGCATGGCTTCGCGGTGGTGCCGGACTTCCTGACCGGCGCGGAGCTTGAGGCCGTGCGCCGGGACCTCCCCCACCTCACGCCGTCCGCCGAGGAGGTGCGGCGCGAGCCCGAGCGCTACGACAACGGGCAGGCGCGATCGTGGTTCCCGTTCGAGTCCGACGCGCTCAACGACATCGTGGTGCGCCCGGACGTCATCGACTGGTGCGCCGAGGCCATCGGCACCGCGAACCTGGTGATGACCGACGCGCTGCTGCTGTCGAAGTACGGCGGGCTCAGGGACTTCGACCAGCCGCTGCACCAGGACTTCCTCAACAACGACCTCGCCTACCCGCGCCGTGACGGCGGCTTCCTCCAGGTGACCACCATCCTCTACCTCACCGACGTCGGACCGGACGACGGGCCGACCGCCGTCGTGGACCGCGAGCGGTACGGCCAGGAGGTGCACCAGGACCTCGGCCATCGTGCCGGCGGCCATCCGCTGTACGCGTACGAGGTGCCCGTCACGTGCCGTGCGGGAACGCTCTTCGTCTACGACACGCTCACGTACCACCGCGGGACGAGCATGTCCGCCCCCGACGGAGTCCGGCACGTGCTCTTCTTCCAGTACGGCAACGCCGCGCACCGCTGGATCGGGAAGCACGCCTACGGCCATCTCGGCATCGCCCCCGCGATGCGACGCTTCATGACCCGGGCCGCGCCGCGACAACGCGAGGTCATCGGCTTCCCGCCGGTGGGCGGCGACTACTGGAACGAGGAGACGCTCGCCGGCGTGGCGCGGCGCTACCCGGAGATGGACATGGCGCCGTACCGGGAGGGGATGGCGGCGCGCAGCAGGCACGAGTCGGCGTCCGTCGCCGGCACGGTGCCGTCCGGGTGATCACCGCTGAGATGGTCGCGGCGTACCGCCGGGACGGTTTCATCAGGGTGCCGGGAGTGCTCTCTGCCGAGCGGGCCGCCGTGTACCACGAGGCGGCGGTCACACTCGGCGAGCGCATGGCGGCGCGCGGATCCCAGGCCGTGTTCGACCAGTATGTCAACGCCTGGCGGCACGACGCCGTCCTGCGCGACCTGACGCTCGATCCGCGTCTGGCGGCGCTCGCGGAGCGGCTGTCGGGCTGCGCGCTGCGGCTCTGGCACGACCAGACGCTGATCAAGCAGCCGCGGAGCAGCACACCGACGGAGTTCCACCAGGACCAGCCGTACTGGCCGCACGACGGTGGCGACCACGCGCTCTCCGCGTGGGTCGCGCTGTGCGACGTGCCCCCGGAACGCGGGTGCATGACCTTCATCCGCGGCTCCCACCGGCACACCGACACCGCCGTCCAGGACCTGACCGACCGCGAGAGCCTCTTCCGGCTGAAGCCGGAGCTCCGCTGGGAGGAACGGGTGACCGTCCCACTGCGCGCCGGCGACTGCACCTTCCATCACTGCCGCACGGCGCACGCGGCCAATCCCAATCTCACCGATGACGCGCGCGTCGCGCACGTGGTCATCTACGTGGACGCGGCCGTGCGCTACTCGCCTCTCCCCCACCTGGTGACCGACCCGCTCGGACTCGAAGCCGGTCAGTCCCTCGACGGCCCGCTGTTCCCGCCGCTGCCGAGCGCTGCGGAGCAGAGCAGGTCGGTGAGGTTGTCGTGGCGCTCCAGCCCCGCGGGGTCGGGGAGCAGAACCCCCGCCGAGTCGCGGCGCGTCACCGGGTAGTACGCGTGGCGGATGCCGAAGGCCTGCACCGCGCTGCTGCGGGCGCGAGCCCAGAGCAGCGCGGTGAGCATGGCCGCCTCGCTGCGATGCTCCGGCGCCGCGGCGAGCAGGGACAGCGCGGCCAGCATCGCGGCCGCCTCGTCCTCCCACTGGTCGATCCACGGCGCCACCTCGGCGGCGAGGCTCTCGCCGAGCTGGCCGCGGCATCCGCGTTCGAGGAACTCGCGGAGTCGCGTGTCGGCGCCGCGCGTCGCGATCGCGCGCCGCGTCCAGTCGAGCAGCTCGGGATCGGCGCCGGCGTCACCGACCCAGGCGCGGCACGCGCGTGCCAGGGGCGCCAGTCCCGGGACCTCGGCGACGCACTGGCGCCAGTCGCGCTCCCGGTCGCCGCTGCCCTGGCGCCAGAACCGCGCCGCGACGGCGAGCCCGAGGCGCGAGGCGAGCGGAAGGCGCATCACGTTCATCACGGCGCCGCTCACCTCGTCGCGCAGCGCGGCGTCGCGGCGCGGATACGGGCCGAGGTGGAGCACGCCGGCGATGGTGCCGTCGTTGACCGGGAAGTTCTCGGCGAAGAGCGGCCGCCGCCCCAGGGACTCGCGCAGCGCCCGCGCCTGCTCCACCGGCACGACCGGTGACACCACCGACGGCCCGGTCCACATCACCTCCACCGCGGCGGGCAGCTCGGCGGCGAAGGCGCGCAGGTACGGCGTGGCCGCGGCGGTGGCGTAGTCGGTCGGGCAGGTGAACCAGCGGGCCGCCGAGATCTGGCCGGCGGCGGCGGCAACTGCACGGCCGTGGGCGGCGCCGAGGTCCGCGCCGCCCGGCGGCACGTCGTCCCAGGCGACGCCGAGGCTGCGCGCGCCCAGCGCGGTGAAGGAGCGCAGCTTGGCGACCAGCGCGGCCTCGTCGCCGGAACGCCAGTCGAGCCCGGGCGAGATGACCAGGCACACCTCCACGCCGCAGGCGCGACCCTCCTCCACCAGCGCACGGAGCTGTGCTGCGCGCTCGGGAGGGTAGGGCTCGCGCCACCGGTCGCGGTGGTACGGGTCGCTCTTGGGCGCGTACAGGAAGGTGTCGTAGCCGCGCGTCGCCAGCCAGCGCACCATGTCGAGCCGCGCCTCGTGCTGCAGCGGGGGCCCGTAGTAGCCCTCGACCGCACCGAGCAGGGTCATGCGGACCGGGTGACCTTGCTGAGGTGCGGCGGCGAGTCGGGATCGCGACCGCAGGCGAGGGCGAGGTCGAGCGCCATGATCTGGCCGATCACGGCCAGAACCAGCGCGTCGGCGTCGGCGTCGCCGGAGCCGTCCAGGGGCAGCGCCGGCTGCACCACGTCGCGATGCACGCGCAGAAGGTCGAGGTTGGGGTCGGGACGCGCCGCCAGCGCCAGCAGCGGGCCGTCCCCCGCGGCCACCGGTCCGTGCAGCGCCTCGGCGGCGTCGACGCCCAGCACCGCGTGCCCGGCGATCTCGGCGAACTTCAGCGCCACCTCCGCGGCGATGGGCGCGGCGCTCCGCGACCCCACCACCATCCCCGGCCGCAGCGGCGCAGTCGGGACGCCGGCCGGCGGGGCCTCCAGGGCCGCCGCGATCGGTGCCAGAGCGCGTGACGCGACGCCGGTCCCGGCGGCGAGCGCCAGGAGCAGCGCCGCCTGGGCCAGGAAGGTCTTGGTGGCGGGCACGGCCACCTCCTCGCCGGCGTGGCACGAGAGCGACCCGTGCGCCGATGCGGCCAGCGGAGAGTCGGGGTCGTTGGTCAGCGCGACGACGTGGGCCCCGGCCGCCACCGCACGGCGCGCCGCGGAGAGCACCGACGGCGTGCGCCCCGACTGCGACAGTGCCAGCACGAGGTCGCCACCGCCGTAGAGCGCGCTGCCGCCGCCGAGGTCGGGCGCGGGGACGACGTCGCATGGGACCCCCAGCCGCGCCTCGACGACCGCCGCCCCGAAGCGCGCCGCGTGGCCGCTGCTGCCGTGGCCGATCAGCCGGATGCGCAGCGGTGCAAGCGTGCGAAGCCTGTCGAGCAGCGGCTCGTTGGCGGCCAGCGCACGCCCGAGGACCTCGGGCTGCTCGCCCATCTCCGCCCACACCCTGGTCTGCTCGCGCCGCAGCGCCACCGCGCTCACCCCGGCCGGCGGCCGTGCGCCCAGACGGCGGCGGTGCCATGGGGCGCCGCCGACTTCTCGTCCCGGGGCGCTGCCGAGCCGAACAGCGGAAGCCCGCCGACGCCGCCCGCGACGACGTCGAGCAGCGCGCGCATCCGCGCGGGATCGCGCAGCGCACCCCCGCAGAGGACGACGGCGTCGGGCCGGGCCATGTCGCAGATCATCCGCACGGCGTCGCCGAGCGCGTCCGCGCCCTCCCCGCGCGCCATCCACCGGCGGGCCAGCACCTCGACACAACCGGAGCGCCCGCAGGGGCACGCCTCCCGGTCGCCGGTCGCCATGTGCCCGGCCTCGATGCCGTCGCCGTCCATGAGGGTGCGCGCTCCGCAGGCATCCGCGACGGCGACGCCGAGCCCGGTGCCGAACACGAGCGCCAGCACGCGGCCGTCGAGACCGTGCAGCGCGCGCTCGCCCGCGGCGATGGCGGCGGCGTCGTTGACCCAGCGGACGTCGCGCCCCGGCAGGTCGAGCGCCCCGGCCAGCGACAGGCGGCTCCAGCCGAGGTTGGCGGCGTGCAGCAGGCCGTCGCCGTCCATCTGCCCCGGCGTGGCCACCAGGATGGCGTCGCCATGGCGGGCGGCGGCGACGCCGAGAAGGGCGAGCTCGGCGGTGCCCGGCGCGCCCGGATGCTGGTCGGACAGTCGCGGCGCTCCGCCGGCGAGGCTCCACACCGCCGCGCCGCTGCCGCCGACGTCGATCACCGCGGCGGGGGTCCGTCTCACCGCCCCACCCCCGCGCGGGCGAGGGACTCGACCGGCCCCGCTGCGCGAACCGACCAGGAGTCGTCCCACTGCACGGCGACCGCATCGAAGCCCGGGTGCAGTGCGCCGCGCGAGGGCAGCCCGCACACGCGCGCGGGCGCCAGGGTGGCGGCGTGCACCGCGGCGGAGTCGTCGACGCCCCAGGCGATCAGGTTGCGCACGCAGCCGTCGAGCCGCAGCGTCGAGCCGGCGAGATGGCCGCCGTCGAGGCGGGACTCCGCCGCTCCCGTGCCCGCCGGCGCAACGGCGTCGCTCACCAGCACCATGCGCTCACCCAGCAGCCGCGCCGCCAGCAGGCACATCGAGGGTGCGACGTGCACGCCGTCGGCGATCAGCCCGACCCAGGGCGCGTGGGAGCCGCTCAACGCCGCGCCGGCCAGGCCGGGCTCGCGATGGTGCAGCGGCGGCATCGCGTTGAACAGGTGGGTGACCATGCCAGCCCCCGCGCCGAAGGCCGCCTCCGCCTCGGCGAAGCCGGCGTCGCTGTGGCCGAGGCTCACGACCACTCCGGTTTCTGCCAATGCCCGCAGCAACTCGAGCCCGCCCTGGCGCTCCGGGGCGAGGGTGACCATGCCCGCATGGGCGAGGGCCACGGCGCGCAGCGCGTCGACGTCGCACGCCGACACGGCGGCGGCATCGTGGGCGCCCAGGCGCCGCGAGGAGATGAACGGCCCTTCGAGGTGCGGTCGGAGGGCGAGCACGCCGTCGAGCTCGCCGATGCGCCCGAGCACCGCGGCCAGCCCGGCCATCCGTGACAGCGGCGCGCTGACCAGGGTCGGCTGGTAGGCGAGCACGCCTCCCGCGCGCAGCCAGCGGTGCAGGGCGGCCATGTCGGGCGACGGCGACTGCAGCGACACCCCGGCGCCGCCGTTCACCTGGAGGTCGACCAGCCCGGGCGTCAGGGTGCCGGGCAGCTCGACGACCCGCTCCGCGGCCAGGCGCGCCGCATCGGCGCCGGTGGCGACGACGCGTCCGCCCTCCACCGCCAGCAGCGGGGGGAGGATGGGCTCCGGTGCGAGCAGGCGGTCGGCCCGGACGACGAGCGTGCTCAGGGCGCGCCTCCCAGCACCAGCTGCAGCGAGGGCTCGCTCTGCTGCCGCGCCACCAGCAGCGCGCCGAGGATGCCGGCGTCGTCGCCGAGGCGCGAGCAGACGATGGCGGTCGCGGCCAGCGAGAAGGGGATGGCCCGCTCGGCGAGGGCGGCGCGGAAGGCGCTGGTGAAGGGTCCGTCGACCTCACCGACGGCACCGCCGAGGACGATCTGCTGCGGGTTGACGAGGTGGAGAAGCCCCACCGCCGCGCGCCCCACCGCCTCGCCGGCGCGGGCCAGCAGCTCGACGGCGGCCGCGTCGCCGGCCGCGGCGGCGGCGACGACCTCGGCGGCACCGTAGCGCTCGGGCGACGCCGCCGGCCCGTAGCGCAGGCCGGCCGCCTGGGCGGCCCGCACCACCGCGGCGCCGGAGGCGACCGCCTCCAGGCAGCCGGTGCGGCCGCACGAGCACGGCGGCCCCCCGTCGGCGACCACCGGGACGTGCCCCAGCTCGCCGGCCAGCCCGCGAGCGCCGCGCAGCAGCCTGCCGCCGGACACGACGCCGGCGCCGATGCCGGTCCCGACGTGGATCCAGACCAGGTCCTCCACGCCCTGGGACACGCCCTGGATGCGCTCGGCGACCGCCGAGGCCTGGGAGGAGTTGAGCACCAGCGCGGGCACGGCGAGCGCCTCGCTGATCAGGTGGCCGATGGGCACGACGTCCCAACCGAGGTTGCGCGCCGCCAGGCAGATCCCGGTGCCCCGCTCCACGAGGCCCGGGACGCAGATGCCCACCGCGTCGGCGGCGCCGCGCTCGCGCATCAGCAGGCGGGCCATCGCCGCCACCTTGGCCACCACCGGCTCCGGTGCCGAGGGGGTGGGTGTGGGCTCGTCGAGCCGGGCCACCAGCTCCCCGCGGGCGTCGCCGACGGCCACGGTGATGCGGTGGACGCCGATGCTGGCGCCCAGCACCCAGCGCGACTGCGGGTTGAACTCGACCAGCCGCGGCCGCCTCCCGCCGCGCACCGAGGCGAGCGGGGCGCCGCGGTCGAGCGCAAGACCGTCGCTGATCAGGTCGTCAACGATGGCGGCGACGGTCGGCAGGGTCAGGCCGGTCTGCTCGGCGAGCGCGGGACGGGAGACCGGACCTCCACGGCGGAGCAGGTCGAGCACCAGCGAGCGGTTCACCGCCCGCAGCGAGGCCTGCTGGGCGCGGCCGGCGGGGACGTGCCCGGGAGGACGCTGTGCGATCGGCGTCATGGTCGCCGAAGTATAGCAAGCCTTTTTCGTTTCGCATGCGGTAGTTGTCAGCTTGACAGCCCATGGACGCGAGATCGATACTTGCGCCGCTTTAGTAATTCCAAGGAACGGGTTGGTCTTGCTCGAGAAGGACGCCCTCCGGGGCACCCTGCGCCGCTCGGCGCGCTGGCTGGCGGCGCGCGGCGGGCGCCACGCGCGCAGCTACGCCGTCCTCTACGCCGCGGCCGCCGGCCTGGTGGTGCTGACGGCGGTGGCACCCACGGTGTCGCCGAAGGCTGCCGTCGCCGGCGCCGCCGCACCGGGAGCCGCCGCCGGCGCGGGCGGCCCGGACAGCGGCGCAGCCACCCCTGCGGCAACCGCCTCTGCGGGCGCGCTGGCCACGGGCGCGCCCGGCGCCGCCGCCGCCGCGCCCGGCGTCCAGCTCGGCGCCAACGGCAGGCCGGTGCCACCGGGCGCCATCGCCAGCGCCTCCGACGTCACCCGGATCGCCCGCGGGCTGGAGCCGGGCTTCGGCACCACCGTGGCCGGCGTGCAGTGCCGTCCCGGCGTCCGCCAGACGTCGGACATCCCCTACGCGCCCTACTGCGTGCCCCACTACGTCGGCCCCAACGGCGGCAGCACCTACCAGGGAGTCACCGCCACCACCATCGGCCTCTGCTTCCGCGAGTTCAACGACGCGTCGACGCAGGCGGGCAACGCCGCCGCCGAGGGAATCAGCGGCGAGTCGCAGCAGCAGGTCGAGAACACCATCGACGCCTACGTCAAGTACTTCAACACCCACTACGACTTCTACGGCCGGCAGATCGTGCTCATCCGCCACACCGGCCACGGCAGCTACAGCGACGAGACCACCGGCGGCGGCCAGGACAACGCCCGCGCCGACGCCCTGGAGTGCCGCGACAAGGGCGGCTTCGCCGAGCTCGCCGCCGGCGCCGAGTCGGAGGTCTACACCGACGCGCTGCGCAACCTCACCCCGCAGCCGCTGATGTCGGTTGCGGGACCGAACTACGACCCCACCGAGTGGTACGACGGCGTCTCGCCCTACGCCTGGGACATGGGCATGGACTGCAACAACGTGGTCGACATCGAGGCCAACTTCATCGGCCGCAACCTGGGCAAGGGCAACGCGCGGCATGCCGGCGACCCCGTGTACCAGCAGTCGCCGCGCAAGTTCGGCCTGCTGGTGCCCGACCTGCCCAGCTACGCGCACTGCGGCGACCTCCTCCAGCAGTACCTGCAGCAGCGCTACGGCATCACCCTCACCGACCGCATCAACTACCAGCTCAACCTGGCCACCGCCTCGGCGCAGACGCAGAACTACGTGGCCACCTTCAAGCAGGACGGGGTCACCTCGCTGATCCTGCTCACCGACGACTTCACCCCCGCCTTCATGACCCAGAACGCCGACAAGGCGCAGTGGTACCCGGAGTGGCTCATCTCGGGCATCGCCAACGTCGACGTCGACATGATCGGCCGGGCCTACCAGAAGGACCAGTGGGCGCACGCCCTGGGCCCGTCCATCCTCACCGAGAAGGCGCAGAACAAGAACACCGCCGACGGGCGCGCCGCGTACATCGCGGCCACCGGCTCGGCGAACGGCTACGCCTACTCGGCGGAGGGCTACTTCCGAGCCATCGACCACTTCGCCAACATGCTGCAGATGGCGGGACCCGACCTCACGCCGCAGACCATGCAGCAGGGGATCTACTACTTCCCCAAGAGCTTCGGCGAGTACGGCACCATGTACTTCGGGCCGCACAACCACATGGTCACCCACGACATGCGGCTGGTGTACTGGAGCAACACCGCCGTCGGCGCCGACGGCGTGGTCGGCTGCTACGTCGAGATCGACGGCGGCAAGCGCTGGACCGGCGCGGACTGGCCCAGCGGGGACCCGTTCCCGTAACGGCATGACGTTCTCCAGCGCCGCCGTGCAGCGCGGGCGGACAGCCTGGCGCGCCCTGCCGCGCGCGGCGCGGCAGAGCGCGTTCTGGTCGGCGGGGCTGCTCTTCCTCTGGCTGCTGCTGGACCATCACCTCGACGCGCTTCCCGGAGTGTCGCGTCTCACCGCGGCGGCGGCGCCGCGCGGCATCCCCTTCGGCATCGTCCTGCTCGGCGTGGTGATGGGATCGCTGAACGGGCTCACCGCCCTCGGCATGGTGCTGGTGCACCGCGCCCAGCGCGCCATCAACTTCGCCCAGGCCGACGTCGGCGGCGTCGGCGCGGTGCTGGCCATCGAGCTGGTCGTGGTGCTCGGCTGGGGGTACGTGCCCGCGGTGCTGTGCGGCCTGGCTGCCGCGGCGCTGCTCGGCGGCCTCACCGAGTTCCTGGTCATCCGCCGCTTCTTCCGCTCGCCACGGCTGATCCTCACCGTCGCCACCATCGGGCTGCAGCAGCTCTTCGGCGCGCTGGAGCTGGGCATGCCCAACCTCTTCCACGCGCCCAACCGGTTCAGCATGTTCACCACGCCGTTCAGCGGGGTGAGCCTCAGCGTGGCGCCCACGGTGATCACCGGCGACGAGCTGGTGGCCATGGTGGCGGTGCCGCTGGTCCTGCTCGGCCTGGTGCTGTTCTTCCGCCGCTCGCGGATCGGCGTCGCGGTGCGCGGCAGCGCCGAGAACGCGGAGCGGGCGGCGCTGCTGGGCATCCCGGTGAAGCGGCTCGGCACCATCGTCTGGGTGATCGCGGCGCTGCTCTCGGCGCTGGCGGTGACGCTGCGCGCGCCGGTGGTGGGCACCGGCATCGCCGGCCTGTCAGGCTCGTCGCTGCTGCTCCGCGCCCTGGCGCCGGCGGTGATCGGGCGGATGGAGTCGCTCGGCGTCACGCTGTTCGCATCGCTGGGACTCGGCGTCGTCGAGCAGGCGATGGTGTGGAACTTCCACCACGCCGACTTCGTCGACCCCGCGCTGCTCGCCGCGGTGATCGTGGCGCTGCTGGTGCAGCGCGGCGGGCGCGACCGCGTCGCCGACCTGGCGGCGTCGTCGTGGCGCGCCATCAGCGAGGTGCGGCCGGTTCCCGCGGAGCTGCGCCGGCTGCCCGAGGTGCGCCTGGCGATGTGGGGCATGGGCGCGGTGCTGCTCGCCTTCCTCCTGGTGGTGCCCCACGTGCTCTCGGCGGCGACCCTCTCGCTGTCGAGCGGCGTGCTCATCTACGCGATCGTCGCCTGCTCGCTGGTGGTGCTCACCGGATGGACCGGCCAGCTCTCGCTCGGCAACATGGCCCTGGCAGGGCTCGGCGCCGCGGTGGCGGGCCAGCTCTACCAGAGCTTCGGCGTCGACATGGTGCGGTCGGTGATCGCCGGGACCCTGACCGGCGGGGTGCTGGCGCTGGTGGTGGGCATCCCCGCGCTGCGCATCCGCGGGCTCTTCCTCGGCGCCACCACGCTGGCCCTGGCGGTGGCCACCGGTACGGTCTTCCTGCAGCCCCAGTTCGTGCCGTGGCTGGCCCCAACGGGAACGCTGCAGCGGCCGGTTCTCTTCCAGCGCATCGACCTCTCCGTCGAGTCGAACTTCTACTACGTGTGCCTGGCGGCGGCGGCGCTGGCGGTGGGCGTGTCGCTGCGGCTGCGTAGCTCGCAGGTGGGGCGCTCCTGGATCGCGGTGCGCGACAACGAGCGGGCCGCGCGCGCGCTCGGCATCGACCCCACCCGCGCCAAGATGCTGGCCTTCGCCTGCTCCGGCATGCTGGCGGCGTTCGGCGGGTCGCTCTTCGCCTTCGACATCCAGTCGGTTCCGGCCGGCTTCTTCGGCGGCGACACCTCGCTGTCGCTCTTCGTCATGGTGGTGATCGGCGGCCTGGGCTCGATCCCCGGTGCCATCTTCGGTGCCGCCTACGTGCGCATCGCGCAGATCTACGTGACCGGGCCGCTGCAGCTGCTGGTCACCGGCGCCGGGCTGCTCGCGGTGCTGCTGTGGCTGCCCGGCGGCCTGGGCAGCCTCCTCTACGGCGCCCGGGACGCCTTCCTTCGCCGCATTGCGGCGCGGCGCAACCTGGTGGTGCCGGCGCTCAACATGGACGCCGACCTCTCGGAGCGGCTGGAGCGCCGCGTGCTCGGCGAGGTCGTCCCCGCCGGCGCGGTGACGGCCGCGGGGAGCGTCGTGTCGTGAGCGAGATCGACGTGCAGCACGCCGAGGAGACCGCGCCGGTGACCGGCATCCGCGCGCTGTTCGACCGCCGTGCCCTCCTCGCCGGTGCGCCGTTCCTCCCGCTGCTGGTGCTCTTCGGCCTGCGCATCGCGGACGACCTCGACGCCCAGGCGTTCAACACCCTGGTGCCCGACATCGCGCGCTCCTTCCACCTCAGCAACGCCGAGGTGCTCTCGGTGGCGTCGGCGGCGGCGTTCCTGCCGCTCGTCGCGGTGGTGCCGATCGCCTACGTCGCCGATCGCCGCAACCGCCTGCGCATGGCCGCCGCCGGCGCGGTCGTCTGGGGCGCGTTCTCGATGTTCACCGGCTGGGCGTGGAACATCTGGGCGCTGTTCGGCGCGCGCGCCGGGTCGGGCATCGCCAAGGCGGTCAACGAGCCGACCCACCGCTCGCTGATCGCCGACCTCTACCCGGTGACGGTGCGGGCCAACGTCTACAGCGCCTACGAGCTGGCCCTCAACTTCGGCCTCTTCATCGCGCCGCTGCTGGCCGGGACGCTGGCCGTGGCCTTCTCCTGGCGCACGCCGTTCATGCTCTTCGCCATCCCCGCGTGGGTCATGGCCCTGGTCGCGCTGCGCCTGCGCGAGCCGGTGCGCGGGCGCCAGGAGCGCCTCGCCGCGGGCGCGGGCGAGGAGCTGGCCGCCGTCGCCGAGCGCCCGCCGACGTTCGGCGAGGCGGGGCGGCTGCTCTGGAACGTGCGCGCGCTGCGCCGCATCTGGTACGCGCTGCCCTTCTACGGCGTGTCGACGTACGCCTTCAATTCGCTGATCTCGCTGTACTACGACCACAACTTCCACGCCAACGCGGGCGTGCGCGGCGCCATCCTGAGCGGCGCGTCGGCGGCCACCATGGTCGGGCTGCTGCTGGGCACGCCGCTCGCCCAGCGCTTCGTGCAGCGCGGCGGCAACGCGGGCCTGCGGCTCATCGCCCTGCTCGGCGTCGTCGTCGGGGCCGGGGTCGCGGTGCTGGCCGGCATGCCGTCGCTGGGGCTGGCGGTTCTGATGCACGTCTCGCTGGCCGTCCCGGCGGCGCTGCTGATGCCCTCGCTGTACTCGGTGATCTCCCTGGTCACACCGCCGCGCGCGCGGGCGCTCGGCTTCGCCTACTGCTTCCTCTGGCTGATCCCCGGCTTCCTGCTCCTCCCCGTCGTGGGCGGCATCTCGGACCACTACGGCATCCGCGTGGCGCTCGCCCTGGTGGTGGCGCCGGTCTACGCCATCGGCTCGTTCATCATCTCCACCGCGGGCGCGCTGGTCGACGGCGACATCGCGCGCGTCCGCACCAGCACGCTGGCGCAGGCGGAGGCGGCGCGGGCGCGCAGCGAGGGGCGCAGCAAGCTGCTCATCTGCCGCGGAGTCGACGTGGGGTACGAGGGCGTGCGCGTCCTCTTCGGCGTCGACTTCGAGGTCGCCGACGGCGAGATGGTCGCCCTGCTCGGCACCAACGGCGCCGGCAAGTCGACGCTGCTGCGCGCCATCTGCGGGCTCACCCCGGCGAGCGGCGGCGCGATCATCTTCGACGGCGACGACATCACCGCCACGGAGCCGGCCCAGGCGGCGCGCCACGGCATCGTGCTGATGCCGGGAGGCCGCGGCGTCTTCCCCTCGCTGACGGTCGCCGAGAACATGCGCATGGCGACGTGGCTGTACTCGGGCGAGCCGCAGCGGGTGCGCGAGTCGACCGAGCAGGTGCTCGACTTCTTCCCCGCGCTGCGGGCGCGCTGGAACCAGCGGGCGGGCAACCTGAGCGGCGGCGAGCAGCAGATGCTCTCGCTGAGCCAGGCGTTCGTCGCCCGGCCGCGCCTGCTGCTCATCGACGAGCTGTCCCTCGGCCTGGCGCCGGTGATCGTCGAGCAGCTGCTCGGCATCGTCCGCGCCATCCACGCGCAGGGCACCGCGGTGGTGCTGGTCGAGCAGTCGGTCAACGTCGCCCTCACCCTGGCGCCGCGCGCGGTGTTCCTGGAGAAGGGCGAGGTGCGCTTCGACGGTCCCACCGCGCAGCTGCTCTCGCGCGACGACGTGCTCCACAGCGTGTTCATCGAGGGTGCCGTGGCCGGTCTCGGCGGGGCGGGGGTGCGATGAGCGACGAGGCGCTGCGCGTCGAATCCTGCGGTGTGCGCTACGGCGGCGTGGTGGCGCTCGACGACGTCTCCTTCGTCGCCCGTCGCGGCGAGGTCCTCGGCTTCATCGGCCCCAACGGAGCGGGCAAGACGACGCTGTTCGACGTCGTCTCCGGCTTCGTGCGCCCGACCTCGGGACGCATCCTCCTCGGCGACGTCGACGTCACCGGGCTGGCCCCGGAGCGGCGGGCCCGGCTGGGCCTGGGACGGTCGTTCCAGGACGCGCGCCTCTTCCCCTCGCTCACCGTCAAGCAGAACCTGCAGGTGGCCTTCGCGCGGCACACCGTGGTGGGCTCGCCGGTCGCCGTGGCGGGCGGCATCGTCGCCCAGCGCGACGAGGAGGCGCGCATCGACGTGCAGGCCGAGGAGCTCATCGACCTGCTCGGCATCGCCGCGTTCCGCGACAAGTTCGCGTCGGAGCTGTCGACGGGAAGCCGCCGCGTCGTCGACCTGGCCATGGTGCTGGCCCACCGTCCCGAGGTGCTGCTGCTCGACGAGCCGTCGTCGGGGATCGCGCAGCGCGAGACCGAGGCGCTGGCGCCGCTCATCCGGCGCATCCGCGAGCAGCTCCGCTGCACCATCCTGGTCATCGAGCACGACATGCCGCTGATCAGCTCGATCAGCGACGCCATCATCGCGCTCGAGGCGGGACGCACCATCACCGCCGGGCCGCCGCGCGCCGTCCTGCACGATGCCCGCGTGATCGCGGCCTATCTCGGCGGCGACCCGGCGACCGTCAACCGCTCCGGCCGCGGCGAGGCGGCGCCCTCCCCGCCCCCGGCGGTTGCTGCCGATCCTGGCCGCATCCCGGCGGCGCCGCGCGGCGGCGCCATCAGGCTGCGCCGCGGTGTGTCGTGGGCGCAGCGCACCGGTGCCGCGGCGGCAGTGCTGCTCGCCGCCGCCTGCGTCCTGCTCGCGCGCTTCGTGTCGACACCCGGCGAGGCCGCACCCGAAGCGGCCGCCGCGCCGCTGCAGCCGCCGAGCGCAACCGCACCCGCACAGCAGCCGGCCTTCCCCTCCTCGCCGGCGGCGTCCTTCGCCTTGCCGGCTCTGCCCGTGATCGCTGTGCTCCCGGGCTCGGTGCCCACCGACGTGCCGGTGCCGACGTTCGCGCCGACGCCGCCGCCGCAGTACGACGATCCCACCCCTCCCCCGTCGCCCTCGCCGAGCATCCTCGACCAGCTCTGCCTGGTGGTGCCGCTGACCGTCTGCCCCTCACCGCTGCCCGTCGAGCCGCCGCCGGCGCCCACCGCGCTGCCCGGAGTCCCGGGCGCTCCATCAGCGAGCACCGGCGCGGCGCAGTCGCTGCAGCTCCCCGCCTGGCTTCAGTCGCTCGTCTTCACCCCCTGAGCCGCGCCGGCAGCGCGGCGACCCGATCCGCCATCCGCGACAGCGACGGCTCGTGGACGCGGGCCATGGCGACGTGGAAGTCGTCGTTGAACGGCTCCAGCCAGCGGGGATCCAGGCCACCAGGGCCGTGAAAGGCACCCAGCAGCGAGCCCGCAGTGGCGCCGTAGCTGTCGGTGTCGTTGCCCTGCATCACCTGGATGCAGATGCCGTCGCCGGCGTCGCGGGCGAAGCGCAGCGTGTTGACCAGCGTGCCGATCTCCTGGTGGATGCGGCAGTGCCCGTACTCGCCGTAGCGCTGGGCGATTCGCGCGCAGCCGTCCAGCCAGTCGCTCGCCCGGCGCACCTCGCGCAGCGCATAGGTGATGGTCTCGTGCAGGCGGCTGCGCCGCGGCACCACGGCGAGCCCCACCTCGACCATGTCCAGCGGCTCGGCCGCCAGCGGCGCCACCGCGAGCGCGGCGGCGACGAACATGGCGGCATAGACGCCGGTGGCCCGGTGGGTCCACGACGCGTCGCGCCAGGCGAGCTCGGCAGCCAGCAGCGGACGGCCCGGGCAGGCCCAGCCGTAGGCGTCGGTGCGGATCATGGCGCCGCACCACTCCTCGTGCTCGTCGGGCAGCAGCGACCAGCTCTCGCGCCGCCCGTCGAGCGCGATCAGCGACTCGAAGGCGATGCGGGTTCGCTCGGGCCCGAAGGTGGCGTGCACCGGCAGGTTCTCCAGCCACACGGTGCGCAGGTCGTCCTGGGTGAAGGCGTCGCCGTGCCGCTCCAGCAGCACGGTGGCGACGACGCGGTAGTTGATGTCGTCGTCGAGGGGAACGTGGCCGATGCGGCCGCGCACCGTCGTCTTCCAGTCGCCGCGCCGCCCCAGCGCCTCCAGCACCGGCTCGCCGACGTAGTCGCGCAGCGGCCACTCCCCCGCCGCCTCCAGCGCCGCGCGCACCTCGGCATGCGACGCCATCACCTCGAGCGGCTTGCCCAGGGTGCACCCGCACACCGAGCCGAGGAAGGCGGTCCGTGCGCGCTGCGCGGCGTCGTCAGCAGCGACGGCGTCCGCGGCGGCGGGCAGAGCATCCACGTCGCACTCGGCGAGGATGTCCTCGAAGGTCTCCGGCTCGACGTACGGCCAGTCGTGCCGCAGCGGCAGCGTGCGGATGCGCCTGCCCAGCGCGGCCAGCTCCTCGACGTGGTCGCTGCGCCGGATCTCCTCGCGCAGCGTGCCCGGGTCGGCACCCTGCTCGACGCGCGCCTCGACGGCGCCGAGGAGGCGGCGGCGGAGGAAGTCGGGCGAGGGGATCACTGGGTGGGGATGGGCACGGTGCGGGTGGCGAGGTACTGCTGCTCTGTCATGCCGCGCAGCTGCAGCCAGGTGGCGTCGTTGGTGACCGCGGGCACGGTGGCGTCGGGACGGGCGAAGGAGAGCACACCGTGGGTGGGGTCTGCACTGGGCGGCACGCCGGGCAACGGCGTGAACGGGTAGAGCTGCACCCCGGAGGCGTCGGCGCTGAACGGGGTCAGGTCGGCGTGCGGCGTGAAAATGTCGTCGAGCGGGCGCGACTCCGCGGCGAAGTCGGTGAGCGGCACCAGGCCGAGGATGCGGTCGATGGCGCCGACGATCGAGGGCAGCTCGTAGTGCACGGTGCTGACGTAGCCGCGCCGGATGTAGGGGCTGGCCACGGCGACGAAGCCGTGGTAGGCGCTGAGGTGGTCGCCGGTGCCCTGGGGGTCGTCCTCGACCACGACCACCAGCGTCGACGCCCAGTCGGCGCTGTGCGACACGGCGTCGATCAGGCGGCCGGTGGCGTAGTCGTTGTCGGCGACCTGGGCCTCGACGGTGGGATAGCCGGGCTCGTCGACCACCGTGGTGTGGTCACCGCCGAGGTACACGTACTCCAGGGCGGGAAGCTGGCAGTTGCTGCCATACGTGGCCGCAAGTGCACCGCCGCAGCTGTGGCGCTCGAACTGCGAGAACTCCGTCTCCCAGCCCTGCTCGCGCGCCGCGTCCGGGTAGTGGAGGTCGTAGTCGGGGTACACGGACGGGTCGGCCTGGTACTGCTGCGGCAGCAGGCCCGACTGCTGGGCCAGCTCCTCGTTGTAGGTGCGCACCGACAGCCCCTGGCGCCAGGCCTGCTCGACCAGCAACCCGGTGCTCGGGTAGTTGGTCGCCGTGGTCCAGTCGGAGTCGAGGCCCTCCTGCTCGACGCCGCGCTCCATGATGTCGGCCACCCCGCCGGCGTCCTCCCACATGTGGCCGACGTCGCTGGCATGGCCCGGATAGAAGAACTGCTGCGCCTCGGAGAAACCGCGCTCCAGCGCGTGCAGGTTGGGCGTCACCGACTGGCCGAAGAGCACCAGGCCGTTGCCGGCGCCCGGATGGAGGTCGCCGAGGTCGGCGTCGTACGTCTTGTTCTCACGGGT
Organism: Candidatus Dormiibacterota bacterium; assembly: GCA_035652335.1. Classification (GTDB taxonomy): domain Bacteria; phylum Chloroflexota; class Dormibacteria; order Aeolococcales; family Aeolococcaceae; genus DASRDZ01. The sequence goes on along the minus strand of DASRDZ010000067.1, from coordinate 5,926 downwards.
CACGTAGATGACGTGCTTGATCGGTCCTGCAGGTCCGAGCAGCACCGGGTTGCCGCCATCGTCACCCGCGGGCGTGCGCAGGGCGATGCCGTCTCGGACGGTCGCGGTCTGCGCCTGCAGGGTGCGCGCGTCGGGCGCCGCCAGCGTCTCCAGCGTCCCGACGGTGAAGTAGGCGCCGTCGATGCCCGCGGCCGCGGGGTCGGGGGTGACGTACGGCGCCGTCGCCGCCGCGCTCTGGGCCAGCCCGCGCGCCGTGACGACGTGCACGGTGCCGCCGTCGGGGCTGAGAGCGACCGCGGTCGGGTACCAGCCGGTGGGAACGAGCCCCACGACATGCCACGGCGCCACCGCGTGGCCCGGACGGATGTCGTCGACCGCGGCGTGGCGCGGCGCCAGCACGGCGACGGCGTTGTCGGCGCCGAGGGTCACGTAGAGTCGGCCGTCCGGCGCCACCGCGAGGCCGTTGGGCGAGTCACTGCCACGCCCGACCTGGGCGAGATCGGTGAGGGCCACCGTGCCCGCCGCCGGGTCGATGGTGGCCAGCGTCGCGTCGTTGGCGTCGGCGACGGCGACGCGGCCGTCGGGCAGCGCGGCCAGCGCGGTGGGATGGTCGCCGACGGTGTACTCGGTCACCGCCAGCGTCGCGGTGTCGACCGCGGCGACGCTGCTGCCGCGCCAGTTGCTGGCGTAGAGGGTCCGCGAGTCGGGCGACAGCGCCAGCATGTCGGGGTTGGGCACGGCCACGGCGCTCGTGGCGCCGCCGCCCAGCGGCACCCGCACCACCACGCCGGACTGCGGGCAGGCCGCCCACAGCGCCGCGCCGTCGCCCGTTCTGGCCAGCCCCGACACGAAGTTGCAGCCCGGCACGGCCACGTCCGGCGCCGCGGTGAGGACTCCCGCGGCGTCGACGTCGAAGGCGTGGACCACCTGGTCGGAGCCGCCGGCGACGTAGGCGTGGGCGCCGTCGGGCGTGTAGAGCACCGACTGGAAGGCGTCGTTGACGCGCAGCGTCTGGCGGATCGCGCCGGTGGCGGCGTCGACGGCCACGACCTGCGCCGCCGGCACGTTCTTCACAGTGGCGGGGCGCCCGGCGATGGCCAGCACGGTGCGGCCGTCGGGTGACACCGCCGCGCCGGTGGGGAACACCTGCAGCGGCGTGATCCGGCCGGCGGGCTCGACCGTCTGTCCGGTGGGCAGCACCACCCCCCCTGCGGCGCGCACACCGAGCCACGGCATGGAGCCCACCGCCGTTGCGGCGAGCGCCGCGCCCAGCGCCGCGAGCGACGCGCGCATCACGCGGTCGGGGTTGCGGCGAGCACGCCGCGGGCCCACGTGCCCATCACCTCCGCGCCCAGCCGCGCCACCTCCTCGCCCGTCAGCGTGAGGATGCGCTCGATCTCCTGGAAGGTCGCGCCGGGGATCAGCGACACCAGCTCGCGGGCCACCGCGATGGGATGGATGATGGGGTCGCCGTCCCAGGCGATGACGTGGACCGGGAGGTCGAAGGACGGCAGGGCCCCGGCGTCGACGGCGTTCTGGTCGGGCACCAGGGACATCGCCGCGGCCAGCGACTCGAGGTCGCAGGAGTCGACGGCGTCGATCAGCACCTGGTCGGCGCCCGGTGCACCGGGGATCTGCCCCGTCGCCGCCTGCACCATCCCGTCGCGTCCCGCGGCGCTGGCCATGGCGATCAGCGTCCCGATGCCCTCCAGCACCTGCGGCTCGGGGCGGCGCAGCGCGTTGCCTCCGGGAGCGATGAGGCAGAGCGCGCGCGCCCGTCCAGGATGGGTCGCCTGGTGGCGCAGCAGGGTGTTGGCGCCGTGCGAGCCGCCGGCGCAGAGCGGGTTTTCCCACCCGGCGTGGTCGAGCAGGCGTGACAGGTCGCGCGCGAACAGCGAGTATGCGTAGCGCTCGCGATCGACGATGGGCGTCGAGCGCCCGTGCCCGCGCGACGAGAACCACAGCACCTGGAAGTCGCGTGCGAGCAGCTCCATGGTGCGCCGCTCCGTCTCCAGGCAGCCGCCGAGTCCGTGGCACCAGACGAGCTGCGGTCCCTCACCCGCGATCTCGTACTCCAGCGACACGCCGTCGTCGACGGGGGCGACGGCCCAGCCGGGTCCGCGGCGGTCGACGGCCGTCATGGCGCGCCCGGGATCGGCGGCACGACGCTGATGATGGAGTCGAGCAGCGCCACGCAGCTCGCCGCGCTGCCGCGGGTGACGCCGGTGATGCAGTCGGCGATGGTGCTCGACTGCGGCAGCGGCAGGGTGACGCCGGTGGCGCCGGGGACGTCGTTGCCGCCCGTCGGTCCCGGGTACGGCGGCAGCGGTTCGTGCACGGGCGGGTTCACCTCGGTGTAGTAGCGGATCATCCAGTAGGGAAGCAGGTAGTCGACGCCGGGGTCGATGTGGCCGGCGCTCCACGAGCCGTCGAGGGTGTACGGGTCGCGCTGCCAGATGAAGTCGCTCTCGGGACGCTGGTCCACGGGCAGCGGGTCGAGCGCGCGCATCGACGACGAGCTCGCCGTGGCCACCTGCACCGTGCCGGCGGGCGTCCCTTGGTCGAGCTGCACGTAGTCGTCGGGGACGCACTTCAGGTCCCGCCCGCAGCGGGCGCTGTTGTGCACCGAGGTCACCATGCGATTGCGGTAGGCGATCCAGTCGAGGGTGTCGGTGACGGCGTCGTCGAGGCGCCAGCGGTCACCGGTCAGCGCGTAGCTGATCGCCTCGAAGTGGGCGTTGCGGTCGTCGGACATGCTGGCGTCGAGCTCGCTGAACGCCTGCTTCAGCAGGGTGCGCGTCGCCGGGTCGGTCTCCAGGCGGATGACGTCGAAGTTGGCGATGTAGTCGAGGTTGAACTTGTAGTAGCTGTTCTTCGGGTCGTCGATGGCCAGCGCGTACTCGACGTGCAGCTCGGGCAGCGACGTGGCCAGCTCCTCGGCCCAGACGCCCTCCCAGAACGCCTTCTCCTGGAGCGTGCCGGCGACGTCGGCGGCGTGCCGCGCGCCCTGCACCATGTGCAGCCGCTCCAGGGGGTTGATGTCGAACAGCGGGTTGACGAAGCCCTGCGAGGTGTCGGGCACGGCGACGTCGCCGTTGGGGTACTCCACCGACCAGCCGTGGCGCACCAGGTAGCCGGTCATGGCGGTGATGTCGTGCTCCAGCTCGGCCTGCAGCGCGGGGTCGTCGGCGCCGGCGGTGTCGAAGGCGGCCAGCTCGCCGAGCATCGCCCCCATGTACTGGTCGCGCGAGATCTGCGCCTTGCAGTACCAGGTCTGCCCGTCCTCCCATGGGATGCCCGGCGTGACGCCGGGTCCCTGGTTGCCGAGGATGTAGTCGGGCGTTCCCTTCGGCGCGCAGAAGCGCATCAGCAGGCCGCTCTCCCCCTGGAAGACGCCGCCGACGGTCGGGCAGGTTCCGGACGGAGGTGGCGGATACCGGTCGGTGCAGCCCCCGGTGGCGCTCGGCGACCCGCCGTGCCAGTCCTGCGCGATGTTGATGAGGCGGTGCAGTCCCGCGACGGCGTCGGCGATGCGCGCCTTGGCGTCGGCGAAGCGCTGCTCCCAGTCGGGCGGCCCGCTGAGGTTGGGGCCGTGCAGGTGGGCGCGCGCCACCGCGTAGCGGAAGGCCTGGGAGGCGAGGTAGTGGCCGGTCCAGATGGCGCTGTCCCCCTGGCCGCTGGTGCCGACCACGTTCCCCGAGCCGTCGACGTCGATGCCGAGGACCTGGCCCCAGAAGAGGTGCTGAGGGGCCTGGGCGTCGATGACATCCGCCTCGTCGAGGGAGGTGGGCTGGGCGAGGACGGTGGCGCCGTCCGGCTCGGCGGCGGCCGCGCCGGGGGCGGCCGGCATCAGCGCCGTCGCCAGCACGGCCAGGCTCGCCGCCAGCAGAGCGGCGCGCCGGCGCGGCGCCGCGAGAGGCACGGAGTGCACGAGACCCTCCCTTGGGTTCCGAAAGCCGCTTGACTATAGTGGCTGGAGGATCACGAGCGCAACCCGCCGTCCGGCGGCAGCCATGCGCAATCGGGTTTAGGAACAGGAGCCCCCGGTGCGGCTCAGCCGCGGAGGAACGCCTCCACCTCGGCGGCGTGCGGCGCCGAGCGCCCGGCGCCGGGGCGCTGGACGGACAGCGCGGCCGCCGCGGTGGCGAAGCGCAGCGCAGGGTCGAGGCCGTCGCCTGCCACCAGCCGCGCGGCCATCGCCCCGGCGAAGCAGTCGCCGGCCCCGGTGGTGTCGACCACCGGGACCGCGTGGCCGTCGATGCGCAGCGGCGTGCCGCCGGCGACCATCAGCGCGCCGCGGGCGCCGAGCGTGACGACCACGGCCCGGCGGCAGCGGGCGCGCAGCAGGCCGGCGGCGTGCAGCACCTGGGCGTCGTCCCCGATCGGTGCATGGCTCAACGCCGCCAGCTCGCGCAGGTTGACCAGCAGCACGTCGACGCCGGCGAGGACGTCGTCGGGCAACGCCCCGGCCGGAGCAGCGTTGAGCACCGTGATCGCTCCCGCCGCCCGTCCCATGGCGATGGCCGCACGCACGGCGGCCAGGGGGACCTCCATCTGCGCCAGCACGAGGTCGCCCTCGCCCGCGGCCAGGGCGGCGACGTCGTCAGGCCCGACCATGGCGTTGGCACCGGGCACCACGACGATCCTGTTCTCGCCGTGGTTGTCCACAACGACCAGCGCCGTGCCGGTGGCCGCGCTCGGCTCCACGCGCACGCGCTCGACGTCGACGCCCTCGCGCGCCAGGCCGTCGCGCATCCGCCGCCCGAAGTCGTCGCCGCCGACGCGCCCCGCCATGAGCGTCGCGGCGCCGGCGCGGGCTGCCGCGACAGCCTGGTTCGCACCCTTGCCGCCGGGCAGCGTGTCGAGCGCCGTCCCGTGCACCGTCTCCCCCGCCTCGGGATGCCGCTCGGTGCGCGCCACGACGTCGATGTTGATGCTGCCGGCGACGAGGACTCTGCGCATCGACGGCGGTGGTACCACACGGGGCTCGCGTCTCGCCGCTCGCACCGGGTGGCCCGGGCCGTTCGCCTCTGGTGGAGCCGCACCCACGCGTGGACTCTGGGGTGCATGGTTGGTGCCGTTCCCTGTGTCGGGCGGCCCCGGATGGCGATGGCGGCTCTCGCGGTGGTCCTGACGTCCTGCGGCACAGCGCGGGACACCGCCGTCCCCGCGCCGACTCCGGCGGCACCAGCGACGGCCACGTCGCCTGCAACACCTTCCCCCGCCTCCTCCCCGACACCGGCTTCCGTGACTCCGCCGAGCACGCCGTCCGCGGTGCAGTTCACCGGGACGGTGTGGCGCGCGGACGGCGCGACGGTTCGGAGCCAGCCCGGGACCGACGCGCCGGCCGTCCGCGTCGATGCGGCGGGCACCGTCGAGGACTTCGACGGCTGGTACCGGCGCACGGACAGCCCGCCGATCGCCGACGCCGTCACCGGCCGCCTCGAGCCCTGGAGCCGTGACTGGTTCCGTCTCGCCGGCGGCAGGGGATGGATCAGCAGCGCATCCATCCGAGGGTTCCAGCCGGCCGGCCTGCCCCAGGTCGAGTGGAAGAGGCCGTCGTGGCTCGCCGTCCCCGAGACGGTGGAGCTGCCGGTCGCCTTCGATCACCAGGACTACTCGGCGAGCTGCGAGGTCGCGGCGCTGAAGATGGCGCTCACCGTCGAGGGCATCCACCGCACGGAGGACCAGCTTCTCGACATCGTCGGCGTCGACCGGCGCCCGGCGGAGGTCGACGACAACGGCCGACTCGTCCGCTGGGGCAACCCGGACCTCGTCTTCGTCGGCGACCCCGACGGCCATCCCGGCGACCTCACCGGGTATGGGGTCCACGTCGACCCGATCGCCAGGACCGCTCGCGCCGTGGGCGCCACCGTCCTCGCAGCGGGCAGCGACACGCGGCCGGAGGACATCTACGCGGCGCTTC
>DASRDZ010000066.1:0-19047 GCA_035652335.1 Candidatus Dormiibacterota bacterium | reverse complement strand
CCGCCGGGTGCTCGGGCTGGGCGACTGGCTGTCGCTGCAGCTCTGCGGCGAGGCGGCGACCTCGGCGGCGGCGGCGGCGGACCTGCTCGCGCTCGACGTGCGCACCGGCGGCTACTGGGAGCAGCTCTGGTCGGGCTGCGGTCTGGATCCCGACTGGCTTCCTCCGCTGCGAGCCGTCGGGGAGCGCCTCGGCGGCGTGGTGGCGCCGGCCGCCGTGCAGACCGGACTGCCCGAGGGCACGTCCGTCGCGGTCGCCGGGCCGGACTCGTCGTGCGCCATGCTCGGCGCCGGTGCGGCACGGCCCGGGACGACGCTGGTCCTGGCCGGCTCGACGATGCCCGTGCTGGCGGCGACCGAGGGGGTTGCGGCCGACGACGCCGGGCGCGTGTGGGTCGGGCCGCATGCCGTCGCCGGGCGCGGGGTGGTGGAGAGCAACGGCGGGACCGCCGGCTACGGCTGGGCCTGGACCGCGGAGCAGCTGGTCGGCACGGTGTCGCGGCTGGAGGGCGACGCCGCGTACGCCCACGCCGAGCGTCTCGCCGCGACGGCGCCGCCGGGATCGCGCGAGGCGCTGTTCTACGGCGGCGGGGCGGGCGTGCTCAACGCCACGCACCCGGCGACCTTCCTCTCCCACACCAGCGCGCTCCTGTGGCCCACCGCGGTGCTGGAGCCGGAGCTCGGCGCGGCCGAGGTGCTGCGCGCGTCGTTGGAGTCCGTGGCCCACGCGGCGCGCGCCAACGCGGAGCAGGTGGAGGGAGTGGCCGGCGGCGGCGCTGCGCGGCTGGCGGTGGCGGGCGGGATGGCCCGCAGCCGTCTCTTCCTGCGCATGGTGGCCGCGCTCCTGGACCGCCCGGTCCATACCGCGCAGGGCGACGCGACGATGCTCGGCGCCGCGGCCTGCGCGGCGGTGGCCGGCGGCGTGCACGGCGATCTGGACGCCGCCGCGGACGCGCTGGGCCATGTCGACGTCGCCGTCGAGCCGGAGCCGCAGCTGGTGTCCGACTACGCCGCGGCGCACCGCCGCTGGCGCGCGCAGTACGCGCGGCTGGAGTCGCTGTGAGCGAGCCGGGCGCGACGGTGGCCCACCACGAGCTCAAGCAGCAGGTCATCGACGCCTGCCTGGAGCTGGTGCGACTCGGTCTCACCGCGGGGACGTCGGGCAACGTCAGCGCGCGCGTCCCCGGCACGTCGCTGGTGGTGGTGTCGCCCAGCAGCGTGCGCTACGAGACGATGTCGGTGGGCGACGTCTGCACCGTCGATCTGGAGAGTGGAGATCAGGTCGAGGGTGACCGCAACCCCACCAGCGAGCTGCTGATGCACCTCGCCGTGCTGCGCGCCCGCCCCGACGCCGGCGCCGTGATCCACGCGCACACGATGCACACCACCGCGCTCTCGCTGGTGGGCCGCGGCATCCCGCCGATCATGGACGAGCAGGTCGGGCTGCTCGGCGGCGAGGTGTCGCTCTGCCCGCACATGCTGCCGGGCAGCGAGGCGCTCGCCGCCACGGTCGTCGAGCATCTCGCCGATCGTCGCGCGGTGATCCTCGCCCACCACGGCATGCTCGGCTGCGGTCGCGACGTGCAGCAGGCCATCGACGTCTGCGCCGCCGCCGACCGCCTGGCGCACATCTACCTCCTCGCCCTGCGCGCGGGTGAGCCGGCGCTGCTGCCGGAGGAGGCGCAGAAGCTGGAGCGCATGTACTACGACATGCAGAACCGGCGCGGGCGAGGCTTTCTGGGCTTCTAGCCGTAGCGCCAAAGGCGCAATCGGCGCATCACACGCGCGTTTCAGCGCGTGGCATGCGCCGAGGGTGGGGTGGCGGCGCTCCAGCCGCCAGGGGCGGGATCTGCCCGCCCCTCTTGCGCGGCGCTCAGCCGCGCTATTGAAGAATGCTCTGCAGCTTCATGGCCAGCCCCATGTCGCCCTTGATCTTGATCTTGCCGCTCATGAACGCCATGGTGGGGTCGAGCTTGCCCGACACCATGTCCACCATGTCGTTGGCCGCCATGGTGATGGTGATGTTGGGGTTCTCCGCCGCGCCGGATCCCGCGTCGCCCTTGCCGTTGGCGAAGACGATGTGGTACTGGCCCCCGTTGTCGCCGGTGAGGTCGAACTGGTAGGCGGCGTTGTTGCCGGCGGCCTTGGAGGGGTCGTTCTGGAGCCGGTTGTTGATTTCCGTGAAGATGTCGTCGGGTGTCAAATCGCAAACCTCCGGGAGTGGCAGCCTGTGTCGCGCCCGCCGCGCCCGTCGCGCCCGTCAGTCTAGTGATTCGTCGTGAGGTGACGCCGGGAGGGGCTCAGACGGCGAGGACGACCTTGCCCACCACCTCGCCGGCCTCCAGGGCGCGATGGGCCTCGGACGCCTGGTCGAGGGGGAGGACGCGGTCGATCACCGGTCGCAGGGTGCCGTCGGCGAGGGCGGGCAGGAGGTCCTCGGTGGCCCGGTGCACCACCAGCGCCTTCTGGTCGGCGGGGCGCTGCCGCAGCGAGGCCGCCATCACCGTGAGCCGCCGCGAGATCATCGTGTTGAGGCCGATCTCGGCACGAACCCCGCCCTGCAGGCCGATGATCACCAGCCGGCCGTCGGTGGCCAGGGCGTCGAGGTTCCGCTCCAGGTAGGCGGCGCCGATGATGTCGAGGATGACGTCGGCGCCGCGCCCGTCGGTGATCTCCTTGACGCGGGCCACGAAGTCCTCGGCGGTGTGGTCGATGCCGTGGTGGGCGCCCAGCTCGTGGCAGCGCTCCAGCCGCTCCGCCGACCGAGCGGTGACCACCACGCGCGCGCCCGCCAGACGCGCGATCTGGATGGCCGCGGTGCCGACGCCGCTGGCCCCGCCGTGGATGAGCACCGTCTCGCCGCGCTGCAGGCGGCCGCGGGTGAGCAGGTTGTCGTGCGCGGTGAAGAAGACCTCGGGGATGGCGCCGGCCGAGATGTCGTCGATGCTCTCGGGAGTGGGCATGAGCTGGCCCGCGGGCACGGCCACCTTCTCGGCGTAGCCGCCGCCCGACAGCAGGGCCATGGCCCGGTCGCCCGGCGACCAGTCGAGCACCGCCGAGCCCACCGCCTCGACCACGCCGGCCGCCTCCAGCCCGATGATCTGCGACGCGCCCGGTGGGGGAGGGTAGAACCCCTGGCGTTGCAGGGTGTCGGCGCGGTTGACGGCCGTGGCGGTGACGCGCAGCAGCACCTCGCCCGCCTGGGGCTCGGGCTCGGGCACCTCGGCGATGTGCAGCGCCTCGGGGCCGCCGGGCTGGTCGACGACGACGGCACGCATGGGCCGCCATTGTGCCGCTCAGGACGGGGCCGCCGGGCGGAGGGCCTCGGCGAGGTCGCGCAGGGTCGCCTCGCGCCGGCGGCGCAGGGCCTCCGCCGTGCCCACGTCGACCGCTTCCAGCCGCAGCCGGTCGCCCGGGCGCAGGCGCGCCAGCCGCGGCAGGTCGACGGATGCGACGGTGGCCACCTTGGGGTACCCCCCGGTGGTGCCGCGGTCGGCGAGCAGGACGATGGGCTGCCCGCTGCCGGGCGCCTGCACCGAGCCTGCGGCGCAGCCGTCGGAGACGATCTCGGGTGCGCCGCGATGACGGAGGGTCACGCCGTCGAGGCGCAGGCCGCTGCGGTCGCTGCGGTGCGAGACATGCAGCGCGGTGTGCAGCATGGCGTCGAGGCTCTCGCGTGTCACCGCTTCGTCCTGCGGACCGACGACGGTGCGGAAGGGCGCGTTGCCGGCGGGCACGGTGAGCTGCGCGTCGTGCAGCGTGTCGCGGTCGAGACACATGTCGGGGTGGTGCCCGGCGTACTCCCGCTGCAGCGGGAGCCAGCCGCGCTGCAGGGCGCGGCCGCCGGCGCCACCGAAGTGCGAGCGCAGGCAGGTGGAGCGGCTGCCCAGCACCGGCGCGAGGTCGAAGCCGCCCTCGACGGCCAGCATTGCGCGGAGGCCGCTGCGCACGCGTCCGACGCGCAGGCGTTCGCGATCCCGCAGGACGACGCTGCGCCAGGGCTCGACGGCGCTGCGCGTGCCGTCGGCGGCGATGCGTTGTGCGTCCACGTCGCCGGCGATGGCGAACCGCACGCTGGGCGCGAGCACCTGCAGCGCCGGTCCTGCGTGGGTGATCTCCAGCGCCGCCTCGTCGGGCCGGTTGCCCACCAGCAGGTTGGCGACGTGCAGCAGCTCGCGGTCGAGCGCGCCGCACACGGGGACGCCGATGCGCTGCCACCCGTGCCGTCCGCCGTCCTGCACGGTGGTGAGGAGGCCGCCGTTCTCGACGAACAGTGCAGGCATGCGCTGCGGTCCGGCGGACATGAGCATGCGGTACGTGTGCAGCGAGTCCCGTGCAACGAAGCGCACCGTGTCGCCGGGCGCGAGCAGCGCGGGCGGGTCGCGGTGCGCGTCGAAGAGGATGGCGTCGGTGCGGCCCAGCAGGTTCCATCCTCCTGGGCCGGCGGCGGGGTAGATGCAGGACAGCTCTCCGGCCACGGCGACCGATCCCGCCGGCACCGAGTCGCGCGGGTCCGCGCGGCGCGGCACCCGGAGCCGCGGATCGAGCCCGAGCAGGTACGGCAGTCCCGGCAGGTTGCCGATCATCGCCACGCGATACGCCGGCGCCGTGTGGATGCGCACCACCTCGGCGGTGGAGAGCCCGCAGGCGCGCGCCACCGCGTCGAGGTCGGCGCCGTCGTACACCACGTCGACGGCGTGCTCCCGGGCCGCGGCCGGCGTGGGCACGACGTCGTGCGACGGCGACAGCAGCGCCGTCACGTCACCGCAGAGTCGCGCATGCGACGTGCGCAGCGGGTCGTACTCCACCAGCAGCGAGCGCAGCGCCGGGATCACCTCGACGACGCCCGCCGGCGGCGCGGCGGCGATGGCCGCGTCGAGCGCGGCGACGGCGCGGCTGGTCGCCTCCGACACCGCGTCGCCCAGCTCCACGAGCAGCGCGGTGTCGCCGGCGGCGCGGAGGCGCGGGGTCACGCCGCCTATCATCCACGCCGATGGCACGGGTCGACCTCAACTGCGACGCCGGCGAGGGCTGGGGCCCATGGCGCATGGGCGACGACGAGTCCCTGCTCGACGTGGTCACCACCGTCAACGTCGCCTGCGGGCTCCATGCGGGCGATCCGCTGATCATGGCGCGCACCGTGCGGGCGGCGCGCGAGCGCGGCGTCGGCATCGGCGCCCATCCCGGGCCCAACGACCTCTGGGGCTTCGGCCGCCGCGACCTGAGCCACGAGCCGGTGGGAGATCTGGCCACCCTTGTCGCCTACCAGCTGGGTGCGCTGCAGGCGGTGGCGGCGCAGGAGGGCGCGCGCGTCACCTCGGTGAAGCTGCACGGTTCGCTGAGCGGTCGTGCCGCCGTGGACGCGGCACTGGCCGGCGCTGTGGCGGCCGTCATCCGGGGCGTCGCGCCCGACCTGATCTGGCTCGTGCCCTCGGGCAGCGCCATGGTGGCGGCGGGCGAGCAGGCCGGGCTGCGGGTGGCCCAGGAGGTCTTCGCGGACCGCGCCTACGAGGCCGACGGCACGCTGGTCAGCCGCAGCGTCCCGGGCGCGGTGATCAGCGATCCGCGGGCCTGCGCCAACCGGGCGGTGTGGATGGTCACCGAGGGCGGCATCGAGAGCGTGGGCGGCAAGCGAGTCCGGCTGCAGGCCGACTCGGTCTGCGTGCACGGCGACACGCCCCGCGCGGTGGAGGCGGCGCGCGCGGTGCGCACCGCGCTGGAGAAGGCGGGAGTCGAGATCCGCCCGCTGGCCGAGGCTCCCGGCTGAGAAAAGCCTGAGAAGCGCCCCGGGGCGCCGCGGCCTCGCTCATTTCTCAGCTTGGCGGCCCAGACTCGCCGGACATGAGCACGACCTCTCCCCTCGGTGTGCGGCTCACCCGCCGGCAGGCCCTCGGCCTCGCCGCCGGAGGTGCGCTCGGCGCCGCGGGGGTCCGCCTGGCCACGCTCCATCCCTGGTCGAACGGCTCCGCTTCCGCGACCGCCTCCGCCGCAGGGGCGAACGGCGCCTGGGCCAGCCCGCTGGGCAACTCCCGCGCCCTTGCCGCCCACCTGCTGCGCCGCGCCGGCCTCGGCTACTCCGAGGCGGAGCTGGACGACGCCGCCAGGCTCTCCTACTCCGACCTCGTCGACAAGCTGGTCAGCGCGGCGCCGCAACAGCCGCAGGACCTCCCCGCGCAGCAGCGCTTCAACTACCAGCAGGTGTCGCGCTGGTGGCTCGCCCACATGGCCACCACCACCGCTCCGCTTCCCGAGCGGATGGCCCTCTTCTGGCACGGCCACTTCACCAGCGACTTCCGCAAGGCCAACGGCCTGCCGCTCGTGTACCAGCAGAACCAGCTCTACCGCAGGCTCGGCACCTCGGACCTGCACACGCTGCTGCGCGCGGTCACCTACGACCCGCTGATGGTCCGCTACCTCGACCTCGACCAGAGCAGCGCGACCGCGCCCAACGAGAACTTCGCGCGCGAGGTGATGGAGCTGTACACGCTCGGCGCCGGCAACTACACCGAGAGCGACGTGCGCGAGGGCGCGCGGGCGCTGAGCGGCATCCGCATCGCCCTGGTCGACAGCTCGGGGGCGCCGATGCAGCTTCCCCGACGCAACGGGATGACCGTGCAGCAGTACGCGCAGCATCTCGCCCAGCTCGTCGACCAGGGCGCCACGTTCGCCGGACGCCTGGTTCCGCGCGTCCACGACAGCGGCGTCAAGACGTACCTCGGCCGCACCGGCAACCTCGGGCCCGACGACGTCGTCGACGTCCTGCTCGCCCAGGATGCGTGCGCGCCGTTCATCACCACCAAGGCCCTCACCTCCTTCTGCATGCCGTCGCCGAGCAAGGACACGGTGACGCGCATCGCCGCGCAGTTCCGCAGCTCCAGGTACGACCTCAAGACGCTGCTGCGCGCCATCTTCACCAGCGGCGAGTTCACCGACCCCGGCAACTACCGCTCGCTGGTGCGCTCGCCCGCCGACTACACCGTGGCCGCGATGCGCGCGCTGGGCCGCCCGCAGCTCGCCCAGCAGGCGGCGGCGGCCGGGTCGACGATGGACCAGGTCCTCTACGACCCGCCGACGGTGGCGGGCTGGCCGGTCAACGCCGGCTGGGTGTCGTCCAGCGCCTGGCTGGCCCGGGTCAACTTCGCCGAGACGGCGGTGGCGCAGCGCGGCGCGGCCCTGCCCGACGTCAGCGCCGCGGTGCGGTCGCAGCTCGACGGCGTTGTCGGCCCCGACACGGCCGCCGTGCTCAACGCGTCGGCGAGCGACGCCGACCGCTGGTACGCGCTCCTCTCCAGCCCCGAGTTCCAGCTCAAGTAGGCAGCAACTCCGATGAGCCTGACACGACGCGACTTCCTGGCCAGCGGCCTGCTGGCGACGGGCGCCGGCCTGGTGGTCCCCCCGGTGCTGGCCAAGGGTGTGCTGGCCGCGACCAGCGACGGCATCCACAACGACCACGTGCTTGTGGTGCTGCAGCTGGGCGGCGGCAACGACGGCCTCAACACCGTGGTGCCCTATGCCGACCCCGCCTACCACGACAGCCGTCCCACCATCGGCGTCAGCCCCGACAAGGTGCTCCACCTCGACGGGAGCGTCGGGCTCAACCCCGCGCTCGCGGGCATCAAGTCCCTGTACGACGCCGGCCGGGTGGCCATCGTCCAGGGCACCGGCTACGACAACCCCACCTATTCGCACTTCGAGGCGCTGCAGGTCTGGGAGTACGCCGACCCGCAGCGGCGCGCCACCGACGGCTGGCTGGGGCGCCTGATGGCGGCGCAGGCCGGCGCGCCGGCGAACGCGCTGGCCGCCTGCGCCCTGGGACAGGCGAGCGTTCCCGCCGAGCTGCGCGCCCAGGGCGCCACCGTGACGGTGATCGACACCGTGGCCTCCTACGACGTGCAGGGCGGGGCGGTCCGGCAGGCCGCCGCGCCGGCGCTGTACCGGCGCACGCCGGGCATCTACGGCGCGCTCTTCGACCAGGCGCTCGCCACCGCGGAGTCCGGCATCGCCTCGCTGAAGAAGGCGAGCAGCTACACCCCGGCGGCGACGTACCAGGACACCGCCACGGTGTACGGGTCGAAGAACAGCATCGCCTCGGCGCTGCAGCTCACCGCGCAGATGATCGTCACCCAGCCCGGCGTCAAGGTGTGCCACGTCGTCCTCGGCGGCTTCGACACCCACCAGCAGGAGGACGTCCGACAGACCGCCCTGCTCACCGACGTCGACAAGGCGGTCAGCGCCTTCATGCAGGACCTCGACGCCCACGGCGTGTCCGACCGCGTGGTGCTGATGACGTGGTCGGAGTTCGGCCGCCGCGTCAAGGAGAACGGCAGCAAGGGCACCGACCATGGCAGCGCCGCGCCGGTGTTCGTCGTCGGCAAGCCGGTCAAGGGCGGGCTGTACGGGTCGGCCCCGTCGCTCACCGACCTCGACAACGGCAACCTCAAGCACACCACCGACTTCCGCAGCGTCTACCAGGCGATGATCCAGGACTGGCTGGGTGCGGATGCGTCGTCGGTGCTGGGCGGCAGCTTCCCGACGCTGCCGCTGCTGGCCTGAGCCGCCATGCGACGCATGGGCAGGGCGCACCTGCGCACCATTGGCGCCATCAGCGGCGTGGCGGCCTGCGCCGGTGCGGGAGTCGCGGTGGCGGCGAGTCCCAAGCCGAGTGGCGCGCCGCTGAATCCGCCGGTGGTGCAGGCGCGGGCGACCGCAGCGGCCACGCCGGCGCCTCCATGCGATGCGACCGGCGACCCGATGGTCGCGCAGGCGCTCGATGCGTTTCGTGCAGCCTCCAGCCCGGCCGAGCGCCGCGTCGCGCTGCGCGGTCTCACCGCGGATCAGCGCCAGCAGGTGACGGCGTTGCTGCGGCAGTGCGCGAGCGGGTCGCAGGTGGCGGAGCCGCTGCCCACCGTCCAGCCCGACGTGGTCGACGCCGCGCCCACGGCGATGCCGATCACCAACTCCTACGTCTCATGATCACGGCACCGCAGCTCGACTCGCGCAGCTTCACGGCGTTCGGCGGCGCGCAGTGCGCGGTCCACTCGGTCGGCGCCACCGTCGACGACGTGTCGGCGTGCGTCGCCGAGGTGTACGCCTTCGAGTCGCGGCTCACCCGCTTCCGCCCCGACAGCGAGCTGAGCCGCTTCAACGCGGCGGCGGGTGCGCGCGTCTCCGTGTCGCCACTACTCGGCGCGCTGCTGCGCGCCACCCTCGACGCGTACGTCCTGACGGACGGGCTGGTCAACGCCGCCGTGCTGCCCGCGCTCGTGGCCGCGGGCTACGACCGCAGCATCGAGCAGGTGCGCCGCCGCGAGGCCGGGCGCACACCACGCCCGGCGACGCGCGACGCCCGGCCCGCACCGGCCCTCCCTCAGGTGCTCGACGTCGGTGACGCGTGGGCTCGCCTCGCCCCCGGCTGCGCCGTCGACCTCGGTGGCATCGGCAAGGGCTGGCTCGCCGACCGCCTCGCCGAGCGGCTCGACAACGCCGCGGTGAACCTCGGCGGCGACGTCGCGGTGCGCGGCGACGGCCCCGAGGGCGGCGGCTGGAGCGTCGGCCTCTGCGACCGCTGGGCGGTGGCGCTGCGGCGCGGCGGCGTCGCGACCAGCGGCACGACCGCGCGCCGCTGGGCGGGCGGCCACCACCTCATCGACCCCCGCAGCGGGCGTCCGGCGCAGACCGACGTGCTGGAATGCAGCGTGGTCGCCGCGGATGCGGCCACGGCCGAGGCGCTCAGCAAGTCGGCCATCCTCCTCGGCTCCGCACGGGCACCGGAGTGGCTGCGCACTCGCGGCGCCGCCCGCTGGTCGCTGCGCACCGCGGACGACGCCGAGTTGCGGTCACCCGCGGCATGAACACGGGAATCGTCCTCTGGGAAGCGGCGCGCGCCGCAGCACTTGCGGCTTTCGCCGTGCTGGCCCTGGCGCTGCTCACCGGCATGGCGGTCCGCACGTCGCTGCTCGGCGGGCTGGCCCGCAGCCCGGCGGTGCTCGCCCTGCACAGCTTCCTGAGCTGGTTCTGGGTGCCGCTCGTCGCCGTCCACGTCACCGCGCTGATCCTCGACGGCACCTCCCAGCTCAGCCCCCTCGACGCGGTGATCCCCTTCCGCGCGCCCTACGCCCAGGTGCCCATCGGCCTCGGCACCGTCGGACTCCTCCTGCTCGTCCTGGTCGGCGTCAGCAGCGCGCTGCGCCGGCGCATGTCGCCGCGCGCCTTCCGCCTCGTGCACCGCGCCTCGTACCCGATGTTCGCCATCTTCCTGGTCCACGCCCAGCTGGCCGGCAGCGACTTCAGCCGCACCTGGATCAGCCTGCTCGGCTGGGGCACCCTCGGCGCGCTGGCGGTCCTCGCCGTGGCCCGTCTCGCCACCGGCCGCCTGGAGGCGACGGGCGGCTGAGCGTCAGCCCAGGGCGACCACGGCGCGACCCGGCGTGGTCACCGCGCCGGTGTGGTCGACGCCCTCCAGGGTGACCTCCACCAGCTTCTCGCCGCCCTCCTCCCACTTGCGGGTGACCGCGCCGCGCACCGTGAAGGAGCGTGGTGCCGCCGCCCGGCTCGGCATGTCGACGCCGCGGTACGACGCCGAGAGGCGGCGCAGCTTCTGCGGGCTGCCCGCCCAGTTGACGACCGCCTCGGCCAGAAACGCCTTCTTGAGATAGCCCTGGAGGATCACGTCCTCGAGGCCGGCGCCGGTGGCGGCGTCGCGATCGTAGTGCAGCTCGAAGAAGTCGCCGGTGGCTCCGGCGAAGCGCACCAGGGTGCGCGGCGTCACCACCTTGCGCAGCTCGGGAAGCGCGGTGCCGACCTCCACCTCGTCCCAGCGCGGCGGCAGGACGGGCGGCCGCTCGGCTAGAGCCGCACCCCCGTCAGCCTTGCCCTGGTCACCACGTCCCCGGCTTCGTCGCGCCATGTGTACTCCAGTACGGTGATCACCATGTGCCCTGCGCGGCCGTCGCGCTCGCGGATGTCGGCGATGCGCGCCGTGCAGGCCACCGTCTGCCCGACGTAGGCGGGCTTGTGGTACTCGAACTCGGTTCCCGCGTTCATGCTGCGGGTGCCGAAGCCGCCCAGCTCGGGCCGTCGCAGCTCGCTCCCCGGCACCTGCATCGCGCACCAGAACGCGGCGGGAACCGGCCGCTCCGGATAGCCGGCGGCGTGCGCCGCCGCGGCGTCGACGTAGATGGGATCGCCGAGGCCCACCGCCTCGCAGAAGCGCCGCACCGCGCCGGCCTCGACCAGGTGGTAGCCGGGCTCGGTGTCGACGCCCACCAGCGCGCGGTCGGCGTCGCTGACGACGCTGGTCGGCTGGGCGGTCACGGCGCTGGCTCCTCCAGGGTGCGGCGTGGGGTGGGACGTGAGCAGGAGGCTTGGCCGCACGGTAGCTCGGCTCGGGCGGCTTGGCAAGTCGATGCCGCCGTTGACCGGGCCGCTGCACGGAGTCCACAATCCTGCCGCAGCTCATCGGTCGCAGGAGGACCAGCCCGTGTCGTGGAAGATCGCCGGGTCGTACTTCGAGACGTGCTCATGTGACGTCGTCTGTCCCTGCACCGCGTCGCTGGCGCTGGGCGCGACACACGACTACTGCCGCGTGGTCCTGGTGTTCAACGTCCACCAGGGCAACGTCGAGGGGGTCGACGTCGGCGGCCTCACCGTCGCCGCCGTGGCCGAGACGCCGAAGGTGATGACCGACGGCAACTGGCGCCTCGGCGTGTTCATCGACGCCGCCGCCACCGACGAGCAGGCGGAGAAGCTCGGCGGCGTCTTCTCCGGTGCCCTGGGCGGCCCGATGGAGGCGCTCGGCCCGCTCATCGGCGAGAACCTCGGCGTCCGCCGCGAGCGCATCGAGGTGCACGAGGACGGGCTGAAGCACTCCGTGCGCATCGGCGACTCCGTCGACGTCGAGATCGAGGACGTGGTGCCCTTCGGCGTCGACACCGGCAAGCCCGCCCGGCTCACCGGCGTCTTCCACCCGGCCGGCAGCGAGCTGACCGTGGCGCGCGCGACCCGCGGTCGCGTCGACGCCTTCGGCATCGCCTACACCGGCCGGTCCGCCTTCTCCGTGGCCGACTTCTCCTGGGCCGCATGACCGAGGCGGCACTCGAGGCCGCGGCTCCCGCCCAGCGCCGCGAGGGCGACCTCGCCGGCGTGGCGACGGCGGTGCGCACCCGGCTGGGCCTGGTCGCACTCCTCGCCCTCCTGGCCGGGCTGTGCTGGTGGGCGACCGTCGCCCGCATGTCCGGCATGGCCGCGAGCCCGGGGGCCGAGCTGGGGACCCTGGGCTGGTTCGTCGCCACCTGGGCGCTGATGATGGCGGCGATGATGTTCCCGGCGGTGTCGCCGACGGTCGCCCTGTACGCGCGCATGACCCGCCGCCGCGGCCTGCGGCGCCCGCTCGCCTTCGCCGCCGCCTACCTGCTGGTGTGGTCCGTCGCCGGCGTCGCCGCCTACGGAGTCGACGCGCTGGTCCGCCACCTGGCCGGCCCGTCGCTGGCCTGGGAGATGGGCGGCCACTGGCTGGCCGCGTCGGTGGTGGCCGTCGCCGCCGTCTACGAGCTCACGCCGCTCAAGAACGTCTGCCTGGCGCGCTGCCGCAGCCCGCTGGGCTTCCTGCTCGGCTCCTGGCGCGACGGCACCGCGGGCGCCCTGCGCATGGGCGCGCGCCATGCGGCCTGGTGCGTCGGCTGCTGCTGGGCGCTGATGGCGGCGCTCTTCGCCCTGGGGGTGATGAGCCTGACCTGGATGGCGGTCGTCGCCGTCCTGATCACCCTGGAGAAGACCGTCCCCGGGCGCCGGGCCGTCACCGGGGCCACGGCCGCCGTGCTGCTGGCCATCGCCGTCCTGCTGGCGGCATCGCCGCACCTGCTGCCCGGCCTCAGCGTGCCCGGCGGCATGCCTGCGGGAATGGGAATGTAGGCAGGGCCGTACACTTCGCGGCGTGACGATCTTCTGGCTGGTCGCCGGGGTCCTGCTGCTCGGCATCGAGGCGCTGACCACCGTCTTCTTCGCCCTGTTCGTCGCCCTGGGCGCCTTCGCCGCCTGCATCGCCGGCGGCTCGGGGGCCGACACCTGGCTGCAGGTGATCCTCTTCGTCGGCGTGTCGCTGCTCGGCATCGTCATCGGCCGGCCGCCGCTGATGCGGCTGGTCCACGACCGCAGCCACGACACTGCCCTCCCCGGCGTGCAAGGCCTGGTGGGGCAGCGCGCCGTCACCGTCGACGTGGTCGGCGACGAGCTGCATCCCGGGCACGCCATGCTGGCGGGCGAGCGCTGGCTGGCCGTGACCGACTCGGGGCAGGAGCTGGAGCCGGACGTGCCGGTGACCATCGCCGCGGTGCGGGGCACGACCCTCGTCGTGCGCGCCGCAATGGAAGGCTGACTCGGAGGGAGCAGTGGACCCGCTCGTCATCGCACTCATCGTCGTCGCCGTCGTCGGCGTCATCGTGGTCGCCCAGACCGTCAAGGTCATCCAGCAGGGCTACGTCGGCGTGGTCAAGCGCCTCGGCCAGTTCCGCGCCATCCGCGAGCCCGGGCTCACCTTCATCCTGCCGTTCATCGACGAGCTGCAGCGCGTCGACATCCGGGAGACGCCGCGGACCGGTGACCGCCAGGAGGTGATCACCCGCGACAACGTCACCGTCACCGTCAACGCCACCATCTTCTCCCAGGTCGTCGACTCCAAGCTGGCGCTGTTCAGCGTCTCCAACTACTACGTGGCCATCGACCAGCTCTCGCGCACCACGCTGCGCGCGGTGTTCGGCTCGTTGACGCTGGACGAGGCGCTGTCGCAGCGCGAGCGCATCAACGCGGTGCTGCAGGAGCAGATGGAGGCGGTCACCGACAAGTGGGGCATCAGGATCAACCGGATCGAGATCGTCGACATCACCCCGCCGGCGCAGATCCTCCAGGCGATGGCCCTGCAGAAGACGGCCGACCAGGAGAAGCGCGCCGCCATCCTGCAGTCGGAGGGCCAGCAGCAGAGCCAGGTCAACGTCGCCGACGGGCAGCGGCAGGCGGCCATCAAGCAGGCGGAGGGCCAGAAGCAGGCCGCCATCCTGCGTGCCGAGGGGACCCGGCAGGCGGCCATCCTCGAAGCCGAGGGACGCGCCCAGGCGATCAACACCGTGTACGCCGCCATCAAGGGCTCGGCGCCGGATCCCACCCTCGTCGCCATCCTGCAGCTCGACACCCTGGCGCGCTTCGCCGACTCGCCGAACTCCAAGCTGGTGGTGCCCATCGAGACGGCGGGCATCCTCGGCGCGGCGCAGGCGCTGCGCTCGGTGATCTCCGGCATGGCCGCGGAGGCGGAGGGGTCCTGACGGGCCAGCAGGGTCTGTTCGGCGACGCGGGCGGCTCGGACGGCGTCGACGCCGTCGACGCTGCGCAGTCGCCTGCGGACGGGAGCGCCCCGCTCTCCTGGCGCATGCGCCCGCGCTCGCTCGACGAGTTCGTCGGCCAGACCGGCGCCGTCGGCCAGGGGACGGTGCTGCGCAGGGCGCTGGAGTCCGACCAGCTCCCCTCGCTGATCCTCTGGGGGCCGCCTGGCAGCGGCAAGACGACGCTGGCCCGCATCGTCGCCACCATGACGCAGTCGGCGTTCGAGTCCGTCAGCGCTGTATCCGCCGGGGTTGCCGACCTGCGCAAGGTGGTGGAGCGGGCCCGCGACCGCCAGCGCCTGCAGCGCCGCACGCTGCTCTTCATCGACGAGATCCACCGCTTCAACAAGGCGCAGCAGGACGCCATCCTTCCCCACGTGGAGAGCGGCCTGGTGCGGCTGCTGGGTGCGACGACGGAGAACCCGTCCTTCGAGGTCAACGCCGCGCTGCTCTCACGGGCGCGCGTGGTGCGGCTCGAAGCCCTCGGGGACGACGACCTGCGCGTGCTGGTGCGGCGCGCGATCGCCGACGCGGAGCGCGGGCTCGGGCGCCTCGACGTGCGCCTCGACGACGACGCCGAGGCGCGACTCGTCTCGCTGAGCGGTGGTGACGCGCGCGTCGCGCTGGACGCGCTGGAGCTGGCCGCGCACGGCGCGCATGCGGCGCCGGACGGGACGCGGCGCGTCGACGTCGAGGCCGTCGACGGCGCGATGCAGCACCCCTCGCTCCTCTACGACCGAGCCGGCGACCAGCACTACTGGCTGGCCTCGGCGATGATCAAGTCGGTGCGCGGCAGCGATCCGGACGCGGCCATCTACTGGGTGGCGCGGATGCTGGAGGCGGGCGAGGATCCCATGTTCGTGGCGCGGCGTCTCGTCCTGTCGGCGGCGGAGGACGTCGGGCTCGCCGATCCGCACGCGCTGCCGCTCGCCGTCGCCGCGCAGCAGGCGGTGCACAGCATCGGCATGCCGGAGGCGTTCCTGCCGCTGGCGGAGGCGGCGATCTACCTGGCGGTGGCGCCGAAGAGCAACTCCGCGTATCGCGCCTACGGCGCCGCGCTGGAGGACGTGCGCAGAACCCTGCACCAGCCGGTGCCGCTGCACCTGCGCAACCCGGTCACCGGGCTGGGCCGGTCGATGGGCTTCGGCGACGGCTACCGCTACGCCCACGACCACGAGGGCGGAATCGTCGAGCAGCAGCACCTGCCGGATTCGCTTGCGGGGCAGCGGTACTACGAGCCCACCGACCGCGGCGTCGAGGCGCGCATGGGCGAGCGGCTGCGGGCGATGCGTGACGAGCTGGCGCGACGCCGGCGGGCTCAGCCGCCGGAGGGGAGCTCCTCGGGCCACTCCTGATAGCCCGCGTCGTCGT
Source organism: Candidatus Dormiibacterota bacterium (assembly GCA_035652335.1). Taxonomy (GTDB): domain Bacteria; phylum Chloroflexota; class Dormibacteria; order Aeolococcales; family Aeolococcaceae; genus DASRDZ01. The sequence goes on along the minus strand of DASRDZ010000066.1, from coordinate 3,310 downwards.
GGGCGACCGCGCTGCCGGCGAGAGCGTCGTCGCGGTGCAGCGCGCGCGGCGGAGTGCCGTGGACCTCGCGCTGGGCGCGGCGCAGAAGGCGCAGGCGGTCGGCGGGCACGCGCCCGTCGGGGGCGTCGGCGTCGAGCAGCGGGCCGCCGGAGTGGCGCGCGAGTTGCAGCCATCTGCGGACGTAACTCAGCTCCGGCGCAGGGGAGTCGCCGACCGCGGCGAGGGTGACGGCGTCGACGTCCTGGGGCACGGTGGCGCCCCACAGCCAGGCGCGGGCGGCAGCGTTGCGCATCTGGGCGCGGAGCAGCGCCTCGCCGTGGACGAAGTGTGGATGCGGCGGTGTCGCGACGTGCGCGGCGGGGACGTTGAGCACCGAGTCGTCGCCGCTGCGGCAGGCGTCGACCAGGCCGACCAGCGGTGCGGCGGGTGCGCCGCAGGCGAGGACGCGCGCGCCGCGCGGTGCCGTGGCGAGGTACGCGCGGATGAGCGCGGCGGCGCCGCCGCGCAGTGCGGCGATGTCGCTGACGCCCGCGTGGCGCATGCCGGGCAAGGCGCCGGCGAAGAGGAAGTCGAGCTTCAGGGCGTCGACGCCGCAGCGTCCGAGGCGGCGTCCCAGCGCGGCGAGGCGGGCGCGGGTGGCGCGCAGCGACGCGTCGAGGACGTGCTGCGGGCGCGGGGCGCGGACGTTCTCCACCGGGGCGCCCGACGCATCGCGAAGGAGCAGCGCGGCATGCGCGGAGGCTGCGGCGGACGCGGGATCGACGAGGAAGGGTGCAAGCCACAGCCCGAAGCGGCGCCCGGTGGCGTGCACCGCCTCGGCGAGGTCGTGCAGGGTGCTGTCGAAGTCCTCGCGCTCATGCCAGTCGCCCCAGTGCGGCATCCAGCCGTCGTCGAGCAGCGCCAGGCCGCCGGGTGGCACCAGCGAGGCGGCGGCGTCGACGACGTCGCCTGCGGTGGCGGAGGGGCCGAGGCAGTTCCAGCTCATCCATCCGGCGATGCGCGGCAGCGGCATATGGTCGCGCGCGGTGAGGCGGGGGAGGCCCACGCCCCACGGCGAGCGCCGGTCGAGCGGGGCGATGCGGATCGGGTCGCCGCGCAGCGTCCTGCCGGCGCGCAGGTCGACGCCGAGCAGCGGCGGCTCGCCGGTGCCGTGGTGCAGCTGCGCCGGCGCACCCACGCTCATCGCCCCCACCGAGCGGCCGTTGTTCCACCGCAGGAGGAGGGGTCCAAGCCGCGGAGGCGCGTGCGGGCCGATCGCCGTCTGCACGCCGCCGGGCGTGCCCCACACGCCGCCCCACCAACCGCGACCGGAGGCCGCGTCGCGGACGCCCGCCCAGTCCCAGGAGTGGAAGCCGTCGACCAGCATGCGCGTCGCCGGCAGTCCCAGCACGCGCACGCCGATGGCGCCGACGCGCACGTCGCGGTCGCTGCTGACCGAGCAGTCCAGGATGTGCGAGCGTCCCTCGCGGCGCGCGCGCAAGCGCACGCGGAGGCCGTCGGGCCACGATGCGTCGAGCCCCGCGCCGCGTCGCACCACGCGCGCCGCGGCATCGGGGAGGGTGCGCATCTCGCCGCCGACCTCGAGCAGCGGGCCGACCTCGGCGCGCGCGCTGCCCAGGGGCAGCTCGATCAGCGCCGCAGGCCCTGGAGGGCGCGGTCGAAGGCGGCTCGCGTCCACTCCAGCTCGGCGTCGCCGTGCGCCACAGAGCAGAAGGCGGAGGTGCGAAGCAGGTCGACGCCCTCGTCGCGCATCGCCGTGGAGAGGCGCGCCTGCCGGGCGGGGTCGTCGAGCTCGCAGTGCACCATGCTGCTCAGCCGCCACACGCGTCCCGGGACTCCCGCCGCGCTCAGCCCCTCGCGCAGCACCGATTCCAGCCGCATGGCGTAGGCGTCCGCGGTGCGCTGCGCCGAGCCGTCGGCGACGAGCCGCAGCGTGGCGATGCCGGCCGAGGCGGTCAGCGGGTTGGCGTTGAAGGTTCCGGGATGGGTGATGTGCGGCGGCCCGGACGGCGTGGCATCCGCGGTCAGGCTGAGCCGCAGCAGCTCCATCACGTCGTGCCGCCCGCCCACCGCCCCGCCGGGCAGGCCGCCGGCCATGATCTTGCCGAAGGTCGAGAGGTCGGGACGCACGCCGATGGTGGCCTGGATGCCGCCGGGCGAGACGCGGAAGCCGGTGACCACCTCGTCGACCACGAACAGCGTGCCGTGCTCCCTGCACAGCGCCGCCGCGTCGCGCACGTACTGCGGGGAGAGCTGCTCCTTGCCGTAGTGCGCACCGGACGCCTCGATGAACATCGCGGCCACCGCGCCGTCCGCCAGGGCCTCACCCAACGCGGCGATGTCGCCGCTCGGCACCACGCGCGTCGCCGACGCCACCGCCGCGGGCACGCCGGGCGGCGCCTCGACCCGACCGTTGTTGCCAAGGTTGACCGCAAGCGAGTCGTACCAGCCGTGGAAGTGGTCGTCGAGCTTGAGCACGAGGTCGCGACCGGTGGCGGCGCGGGCCAGCCGTGCGGCCAGCATGCCGGCCTCGGTCCCGGACGCGGTGAAGCGCACCTGCGCCACGGAGTCGACGAGGCGGCAGATCTGTTCCGCCCACTCGATCTCCAGCGGATGCGAGGCGCCGTAGTGCGTGCCGCGCGCGACCTGCTGCTGCACCGCCTCGACCACGGCGGGATGCGCGTGCCCGAGCAGCAGCGCGCCATGGCCCATGGTGTAGTCGACCAGCTCGCGCCCGTCGACCAGCCACTTGCGCGCACCCTGCGCGCGCGCCACGTGGATCGACGGGGAGTAGGAGCGGACCGCATGCGTCGCGCCGCCGCCGAGCACCTGGTCGGCGCGGGAGGCGAGGTCGGTCGCGTCGGTGGTGGTCATGCTGCGCCGCCAAGCCTACAGGGCGGCGGGCGGTTGGAGGCGACGGTGGGAATCGAACCCACGATCAGGGTTTTGCAGACCCGTGCCTTACCACTTGGCTACGTCGCCACGCCCCCGCTGCGATGGACGCCACAGTATGCCGCAGAGCGCGGGCCGGCCGAGGTCAGACGCGGGTGCGCGACCAGCCCGCCTCGTTGTCCTCGTCGTTGACGTCGATCTCGTGCTCGGGCGGGCCGCCGGCGGCGTCGGGGTCGAAGACCTTGCCCATGTCGTCGGCGCCGATGGGCCGGGTGGCTTCGGCGTCGTCGACGCGCTCCAGCAGGGACTCGAAGCCGTCGGGGGCGGGGATGTCGCCGTGATGGTGGCGGTGCTCGCGGTCGTCGTAGGGGAGGTCGCCGGCGTCGGGGTCGTCGGAGGCGCCCAGCTCGCCCTCGGG